>JAJZDX010000001.1:151587-349491 GCA_021805865.1 Pseudomonadota bacterium | reverse complement strand
TGACGCTCGGGAGCTTTCTCGCGGGCCTGTTCTCCGGCGACTACAACGCCCATCACCTCGCGACGCTGCCGGCGCTGTACCTGAGGCTTTTCTGGTGGACCGCCATCGGCGGAGCCGTCATGCTGCTGGTCACCGCGCCGGTGAAGCGGCTGATGGCAGGCGTCCGGTAGTGGCCGCACCTGCCCCGGGGGCGGTATGAAGCTGATCCGTAACTTCACCCGGCTGACCCCGGCGCAGCGCCACGCATACTTCGCCGCGCTCGGCGGCTGGACGCTCGACGCGTTCGATTTCTTCATTTTCATTCTTTGCCTCGATGCGATCAGCTCGAACTTCCGCACCACGATCCAGGCGGTGGCGTTCGGCATCACGCTGACGCTCGCCATGCGCCCCGTCGGCGCGCTGGTGTTCGGCTGGATGGCCGAGAAGTACGGGCGCCGGCCGGTCCTGATGCTGAACGTGCTGTCCTATGCGCTGATCGAGCTGGCAACCGCGTTCTCGCCGAATCTGGCGGTGCTGCTCGCGCTGCGCGCCGCGTTCGGCTTCGCCATGGGCGGGGAATGGGGCGTGGGGGCGGCGCTGGCGTTCGAGACGCTCCCGGCGCAGGGCAGGGGATTTTTCTCCGGACTGCTCCAGGAAGGATACGTTCTCGGCTTCCTGCTGGCCGCGGCGCTCTCGCGGCTGCTGTTCTCCGTGGTGGGCTGGCGGGGGATGTTCGTGATCGGAGCGGCGCCGGCGCTGTTCGTGCTCTACATCCGCCGCGGCGTGGCGGAGTCGCCGGCATGGCTCGCCGGCCGCCACCGCAGGCATGCCTCGCTGGCGCAGCTGTGGCGCATCGTCAGAGCCAACGTCCTGCTGCTCCTGTACATGATGGTGCTGATGGCATTCTTCAACGCCTTCTCGCACGGCTCGCAGGACCTGTACAAGCCATTCCTGTTGAAGCAGCTGCACCTCGGCAACGCCACGGCCGACGACCTGATCATGGTCATGAACGTCGGGGCGCTGCTCGGCGGCATCTGTTTCGGATCGCTGTCCGAGCGCATCGGACGCCGAAAGGCCGTCGCGCTTGCCGCCGTGCTGAGTCTGCCGGTAATCCCGCTGTGGACCTATGCGCCCACCGTCCCCCTGCTCGCCCTAGGCGCCTTCCTGATGCAGTTCATGGTGCAGGGCGCCTGGGGGATCGTGCCCGCTCACCTGAACGAGCTGTCCCCGCCGGGTGTGCGCGCGGTGCTGCCGGCATTCGCCTACCAGTTCGGCAACTTTGCGATGGCGCTGCTCGCCCCGGTGCAGGCGGGGATCGCCGAGCGGCACGGGAACGACTATGCGTGGATGCTGGCCTGGACGCTGGGCATCGTCGCCGTGGCGTTGACGGTAGCGACGTTGCTCGGCAAGGAGGCCAAGAGCGCGGTGCTCGCAAGTATCTCGGCCGAGCGCTGATACGGCCGGAGCCGCTCGGGCGGGACCGGCCGATCCCGATGCGTTCAGCGCGCCGGCTTGATGAATCGCAACGTATAGTCGTCGGCGTAGCCAATGGCCGCGTAGTGGCGGCGGGCCGCCGCACTCCTGTCCGCCAGCGTCGGCGGCAGGAAGAAGACCGGGATATTGCGCGGATCCTTCGGGTTCGCGAGGATCTCTGAGGTCCCACCGAGCTCGAAGCCGGCCTCCTCGGCCTCGTGGATCACGAAAGCCTGGGGGAGCCGCGCCATCGGGAAGCACTTGGCGAGCGGCGTGCCGGGCGCGGCGCGATGGCCGACGATGCCGAGTATGCCGCCCGGCTTGAGCACGTGATAGGCGTTACGCAGAAACCTCTCCAGGAAGACTGGAGTCACGTCGTGGTGCACGTTCTCGAACATCAGATCGTGCATGTTGTTGAACGTGACCACCATGTCGGCGGAATCCGGAGCCCCGAGACGCAGGTAGTTCGGCAACTCGAACGGCTCCGTACGCACTTTGCCGAACACGGCCGGGTCGGCGGCAAGCATGTGGTAGTAGGCCACGGCCGAGCGATGCGCGTAGCCGCTCGTGCCGGCCACCGGTTGCGTCGCCTCGATCAGCTGGCCATGGGCGCGCAGAAACGGCGCCAGGATCTGGGTGTACCAGCCGGGCGCCGGCAGCACTTCGATGACGCGCATGTTGGGCCGGATCCCGAAGAATTCCAGCGTCTGCAGGGGATGCCGGTATTTGTCGCGCTGGACGTAGGCGGGCGTGCGCCATGAGCCGTGAATGGCCGCCTCCAGCGCCCGCTGCACGGAAGGGGGCGTGGCCGCAAAGACTACGGGAGCGCTGCACGCGAGCACCGCTGCGGTGAGAACGCCGGCCGCCGGCTTGAGCGCCGCCGAGATCATACCCGGAAAGCGGCGGCGGGGGGTGCGCGAAACGGTCGGGACAGGCGAAGTCATGACGCGGTCTCCGGTTCCGAAAGGCGTCAACGATAGCGCAGATCGCCGCCGGCACCAACTGCGCCGGCGCGGCGGCGGGCGCCGGCTCCGGGGGCGGACCCTCTTCCTGGACGTGCAGGGGGTACGGACCGGAGGGATTGCGTGCCGGGCAACTATCTGATTGCCTCCAGCGCCGCGACCGCGTGTTCGGGCAAATCCAACTCAGCGGCGGCGAGGTTCTCCCGCAGATGCGCGAGGGAGGCGGTGCCCGGAATCAGAAGGATGTTCGGTGCGCGGCGCAGCAGCCAGGCGAGTGCCACTTGCCTCGGGGTGGCTCCCAGGCCCCGGGCCACTTCGGACAAGGTGGACGATTGCAGCGCAGCGAAGCCGCCGAGCGGAAAGAACGGTACATAGGCGATGTCACGGTGGGCGAGCGCGTCAATCAGGGCGTCATCGGTCCGGTGCGCCAGGTTGTAGTGGTTCTGTACGCAGACGATCTCACAGATCCCGCGCCCTTCCTCGATCTGCGCGGGCGTGACATTGCTCAGGCCGATGTGACGCACCAGCCCCTTGCGCTGGAGCTCTGCCAGCACGCTGAGCGGCTCCCCGATCGAGCCCTCGGCCGGCTCGTGGATGGCGAACATGCTGCGAAGGTTGACGACATCGAGCACATCGACGCCGAGATTGCGCAGGTTGTCGTGCACCGCCTGAGTCAGCTCTTGCGCGGAGCAAGCCGGCAGCCAGGAGGCGTCTGCGCCGCGCCGCGCCCCGACCTTGGTGACGATGACGAGGTCGTCGGGATACGGATGCAGGGCTTTGCGGATCAGCCGGTTGGTGGTGTGCGGACCGTAGAAGTCGCTGGTATCGATGTGGTTCACGCCGCCCGCCACCGCTTCGCGCAGGACGGCAAGCGCCTCATCCGGATCCCTGGGTGGGCCGAAGACCCCGGGGCCGGCGAGCTGCATGGCTCCGTAGCCGAGCCGTTTGGTGGCGCGATCGCCGAGCGGGAATGCGGCGGGCTCGTTGATTCGGGGCATGATCGATCTCCTCTGACTCCTGAGCGCACAGTAGCGGCTGTCGGAGCACGTGATAATCGGGCACAATCGGCACAGGCCGTGCGGAAATTCGAACAATGAAGGCGGATCTTGGTGACCTGAGCGCTTTCATGAGCGTCGTCCGCGCCGGCGGCTTTCGAGACGCTGCGCGGACGACGGGCGCAAGCGCGTCCGGCTTGAGCGAGGCGGTGCGCCGGTTGGAAGCGCAGCTCGGCGCCCGGCTCCTGCATCGAACGACCCGCAGTGTCGTGCCCACCGAGGCCGGCCGGCGGCTGTTGGAGCGAGTCGCTCCGGCTCTGACTGAAGTGAAGTCGGCTCTCGATGCGGTGGGCGCATTGCGCGACGAGCCGTCGGGCACACTCCGGCTCAATGTCCCGATCAGCGCCGCCCGGCTCGTCCTGCCGCGGATCGTGCCGCCCTTTCTCGCCGCCTATCCGGAGATTCGTCTGGAGGTGGTCGCCGAGGATCGCTTCGTCGATGTGCTCGCCGCCGGTTTCGATGCCGGGATCCGCTATGACGAGCGCCTGGAGCAGGACATGATCGCAGTGCCGATCGGTCCTCGCAGCCAGCGCTTCGCTCTTGCTGCCGCTCCCGCCTACCTCGATCGCCGGGGCCGTCCGCGGCATCCGCGCGAGCTCCTCGGACACGCGTGTCTGTGCGGCCGCTTCAGCGGCGGCGCGCCGCCACTATGGGAGTTCGAGCGCGCCGGTAAGAGGGTGAGAATCGACCCCCGGGGGCCATTGCTCGTGAGCCTGGGTACCGCGACCGATCTCGCCTTGGACGCCGCGATTGCCGGAGTCGGGATCATCAATCTCTTCGAAGGCTGGCTGCAGCCGCATTTTGACAGCGGCGCGCTCGAGCCCGTTCTGCAACCCTGGTGGCAAAGCTTCTCAGGGCCGTTTCTTTACTACTTCGGACGGCGCTTGGTGCCCGCGCCATTGCGGGCGTTCATCGATTTCATCAAAGATTCGGCTCCGCCGGAATCCGCTTCCCGGTCCCGCTGAGCCTCCGCGGGGCTGAAGCCCGGGGGCTTGCGCGAAGAGGAAATCGGCTGCGCGTCGGTTGCGCCGGCCGCGCGCCAAGGTCATCCTTCCAGCGGCTGCGTGGGCGCCGGCACGGGAGTCCGAGATGAATACCCATCTTTTTCTTGCCTACTGTCTGGCCGTTGCGATCCTCGTGCTGATACCGGGACCGGTGGTCACGCTGGTCGTCGCCAATTCGTTGCGCCATGGCAGCCGATCCGGGCTCGCAACCGTCGCGGGCGCGAGCCTTGGCAACGCCATCCTGCTCATCGCCACCGCGGTCGGCCTGATTGCGTTCTTCGCGTTGCTGAGCGAGATCTTCGAGGTCGTGCGCTGGGCCGGAGCGGTCTATCTGATCTGGCTCGGGATCAAGGCGTGGCGGGCCCATGGCGGGGAAGCAATGGCCCTCGCGCCGGCGGCGAAACGGTCCTCCCACGCGGTCTTCCTGCAGGGAATCCTGGTCGCGATCACCAACCCCAAGGCCATCGTCTTCTACATCGCCTTCCTGCCGCAGTTCATCGATCCGCATCTGCCGGCCGGGCCGCAGCTTCTCGTGATGATCGCCACCATGGTCCTCCTGGCCCTGCTTTCCGACAGCGCCTATGCGCTGCTCGCCGGCCGCGCCCGCGGCTGGTTCACCGCTCCGGGACGGCACCGGCTGCAAAGGCGCATCACCGGAACGCTGCTGATCGGCGTCGGCTGCGGATTGCTCCTCGCGCGCCGGGGCGGCTGAGCGGCTGCCGGCGCTGCAGATCCTCGGTGCGCCGATGGAGGTGCCGAACGGTCTGAGCTTGCCAAGTCAGAAATACCTGACTACAGTCAGGAAATGCGTGCCGACACCGCAGCGATTCGCCGATTCAATCGCACGGTCACCCGGCGGCTCGGCGTGCTCAACGAGAAGTATCTGGGACGGGACCGGCCGCTCGTCGAGTCGCGCATGCTGTTCGAGATTGGCTCGAGCGGCGCGACCGTCCGCGAGCTGCGCGAGCGGCTCGGTCTCGATTCCGGGTACGCCAGCCGCCTGCTGCGCGCGCTCGAGCGCAAAGGGCTGGCCGCGACGAGCGGAAGCGCCGGTGAAGACGGGCGAGTGAAGCACGTGCGGCTCACTCGGTCCGGCCATGCGGAGCTGCGGCGTATCGATGCGCTCTCGGACGATCTCGCGCAGTCGATGCTCGAGCCGCTGACCAGGGAGCAGGCCGCGCGGCTGGTCGCGGCAATGACCGAGGTCGAGCGGTTGCTGCGCGCTTCGGGCATCGAGATGACCCCGGTGGATCCCTATGGCCCAAACGCACAGTGGTGTCTCGGCCGATACTTCGAGGAGCTGGCGTCGCGCTTCCCGGAAGGCTACGACCGCGGTGCCGACGTTGCGGCCGGCCTGGATGAGTTCCGTCCGCCGGAAGGGTGCTTATTGCTCGCGAGTCTGTTCGGCGAGTCCGTCGGCTGCGGCGCGCTGCGTGTTCTCACGCCGCGGATGGGCGAGATCAAGCGTCTGTGGGTCTCACCGCAGGTGCGTGGACTCGGCGTCGGCCGCAGGCTTCTCGAGACGCTGGAGCAGGCGGCCCGCGAGCGCAAATTGCGCTGCGTACGCCTCGACACCCACGAGTCCCTTGCCGAAGCGCGGCAGCTGTATCGCACCTCGGGGTACCGCGAAATCGCTCGGTTCAACGCCAATCCTTACGCGCATCACTGGTTCGAGAAGATCCTCGAGTGAACCGGGTGCACGAGCCTTCCGCCTCGCACTTCGCCATCGAGACGACCCTGCCCGATTCGCCGCGCCGTGGCATCGACTTTCCGAGGACCGCTTCCTCAGGGGACTGCCCTATGAGTCATCGCGACGCGCTCTTCACGCTCCAGGATCTGCGTACCGGCGCAGTGCGGGGGCATCGCATCGTTGCGCCGACGCCCCAGTATGCCTGGGCGCGCCTTGCGGCAGCGATCGGCTGCGGGGTCTGGGTCACCCACGAGAACCACGCCCCCACCGGGGCGTTCAAGGTGCGTGGCGGGCTCGTTTACATGGATGCCCTGCACCGTGCGAACCCGGCTGTCAGCGGCGTGAGTGCGGCGGCCGGGGGTGACCACGGGCAATCGGTGGCGTTCTCCGCTGCCCGAGCAGGCCTCACGGCGACGGTCTTCGTGCCGATTGGCACCGCCTGACATACCCTGAGCGCTCGAGTACCGAATGACCCCTCCATCCCGTGACGATGTTCCCATGCGTGACGCCGGTGCACCGGCGCAAGAGCTGCTCGCGTTATTGTCGACGTTTCTAGAGGCGCTCTGCGATCCGGAAGGTGGCCTCGACCTGTATCGAATGCATGCCGCAGATGCACCCGTGCGCGATTCCGCGGGCATTGCACCGGCAGAGCGCATCGTGGCGGAGGAGTTTGCCCGCCGCCACCGCGACATCAGCCTCGAGGGCGGGGAGCGGCTGCCCCGCTTTTCGGACCCGGTGTTCCTGCACGCGACGGCCGATCCGATTGCGTCCGAGGCGGTTGCATGGTTTGAGGTGTCCGAAGCCCGTCAGCGGCACTCACTGGTGGTTGCGCTGGGCACCCGCACGGTCGCCGGCGCGCAGCGGGTGGTCTGGTGCACGCCGGCGGCAAAGCGCGAGCCGTGGTCATTTCGCGACGGGCTCCTGCAATCGCTCGCCGATTATCCCTGGATGCGCACAGCCGATCCGGCCGCGCCCCGGGCTCTGCTCGATGCAGGTTACTTCCGGCGCCATCCCTCCACGGTGCGGTTCGACGCGCTGCCGGATGCGCGCTTCGGCTGCCAAATGAGCACGGCCTGCTGCAAGCACGACTTCGAGATCACCTTGCCGGCCGAAGCGCAGCTGCTCATCGATGCCCTGCCGTGGCAGACGCTCGAGCCGCGCCTCACCGGAACGCGGCTGCCGCCGCGGCCCGACGGTAAACTGCAGCTGAAGCGCCTCGATGAGACGTGTCGATTTCTCGACTCCCGCGGGCACTGTCTGATTCACCGGACGCTCGGCCGTCAGCCCTTCGGACCGTGTTGCGTCTTCCCGTTCTCCTTCGCACGCACCCCGGAGGGGATCGCCGTCGGCCTGAGCCCGGTGTGCGGCAGCGCACGGCTCGGGCTCGGCATCAGTCCCCGGGACCGCGCCCAGGATCTGCGCGAGCGCCTGGTGCACGCCGCGCCCCGCTCGACCGACGTGTATCGTCTGGCCCCCGGCCTCGAGATCCCCTGGCCGCGCTTCCGTGAGATCGAGCGGGGATTGTGCGAGTGCCTGGCCGCCGGCGAGCTGCCGATGCGGCGGCGGCTGTATGTCGGCGCGCGGCTGCTCGGCGCGCTCAGGAGCAACGAGCCGATCGAGTTGAATACCTGGACGGCGGGGGCGCCGGAGCCGATCACCGCGGAGCTGAGGGCGGCCATGCACGGCATGTTGGCGCGCATCATCGGCTGGGACCGTGCGACGCTGCGTCGCCTACCGCGCCGGATCCCGCCCGAGCTGTCCACGCTCGAGGTTCGCGAAGCGCCCATCCTGACGCAGATCCTGCGCAACACGCTGTACTGCAAGGTGTACTCCTTTCCCTTCGACCTGACGACGGCTTACAACCATCTGATCGTGCTCTATCTGCTGGCGCTGATCATGCAGTCGGCGTCCGCGCCCCTGACGGAGGAGATGTGGCGTGAGCTCGGCTCGCTCGGCGTGCACGGCCTGCTCCGGTCCATGCTGCACGAGGGCATGCCGGAGGGCTTCCGCGCACTGCTCGGCACGGCCGATTTCGGCCTGTGGATGCTTGCCGCCTGATGGTCCGTGTGTCGGTGACCTCAGCGTCCGCGGGTCAGCATGGGCTTCAGATAAGGCCAAAGCGTATCGAGCACAAGCGGCTCGCCGCGCGCATTGGGATGCAGGTCATCGGACTGCATCAGCTGCGGGTCGAGCGCCACCTGCTTGAGAAGGAAGGGCACCAGGCGCAGGTGGTAGCGCCGCGCCAGCTGCGGGTACATGGCGGCGAACTGCTTGGTGTAGCGCGGCCCGTAGTTCGGCGGGATCAGCATGCCGACCAGCAGTACGCGCGCTCCTGAGGTCTTCGACATGCGTATCATGGCGGCGAGGTGCCTTTCGGCGAGGGTGAGCGGCAACCCCCGCAGCCCGTCATTCGCGCCGAGCTCCAGGATCACGATGCCCGGCCGGCACGCCTTGAGCTCGTGCGGCAGTCGTACCACACCTCCGGCAGTGGTTTCGCCGCTCACGCTGGCGTTGACGATCCTGTACCGGTAGGCTTGCCTGCGCAGCCGCCGGGCCAGCAACGCCACCCAGCCCTGCTGCAGCCGCAGGCCATGCGCGGCGCTCAGGCTGTCGCCGAACACGAGGATGGTGCGGTTTGCGGCCGCCGCACACTGGAGCGCGATGAACAGCAAGCCGATGCCCACCGCGGCGGCCCACGGCCGGGAAGACCGGACCGGCGCCGGGAGGGAAGATGCCTCAGGCGATGTCGCGCCACACGCGGGCGCGCAGGCCTCTGGGGGAGTCTGCAGTGTTCTCACGGCGGAGCGTCTCTCCAAACAGGTCGGCAGTCCGGAAGGTCCGCTGACTATTGTGCACGACGTCTCGCTCGACATCGCCTCCGGCGAGTCGGTGGCCCTCGTCGGCGCTTCCGGCGCGGGCAAATCGACTCTGCTGGCCCTGCTCGCCGGGCTCGATCTGCCGACGGCCGGACGGGTGCTGCTCGAGGGGCAGGATCTCACGGCGCTCGACGAGGACGGGCGCGCGCGCCTCAGAGCCCAGCGCGTGGGATTCGTCTTCCAGTCCTTCCACCTGATCCCCGCCCTCACGGCGCTCGAGAACGTCATGCTGCCGCTGGAGCTCGCCGGGCACGCGGGTGCGCGCGAGCCGGCGCTCGAGACACTGCGCCGCGTGGGGCTGGCCGACCGTACCGGCCACTATCCCCGTCAACTTTCGGGGGGCGAGCAGCAGCGCGTCGCTCTGGCCAGGGCCTTCGTCACGAAGCCTGCGGTGCTGTTCGCGGACGAGCCCACCGGCAATCTCGACGCCGCCACCGGCGCGCGCATCGGTCAGCTGCTGTTTGAGATGAATGCCGGCTCGCGCACGACGCTCGTGCTGGTGACCCACGATCAGGACCTCGCCGAGCGCTGCCGGCGCGTCGTACACATGGAAGCCGGCCGGCTGCTCTGATATGCGCCCGATCCGCCTCGCGCTGCGCATGCTCGGCCGGGAGTGGCGCTCGGGCGAGCTCGGCGTGCTGCTGCTCGCGCTCACCCTCGCGGTGGCGACGCTGACCGGGGTGGGCTTTCTGGTGGGCCGGATCCGCACCGCAGTGGCCATGCAGGCGACTCAGGTGCTCGCCGCGGACCTCCGCGTGGGCTCGCCCCGGCCCATCTCGAATGCCGACTTTGCCCGGGCGCGGCTGGATGGCCTGCGCAGCGCACGCACCGCCGACATGCTGAGCGTGGTGTTCGACGGGCAACGAAGCCAGCTGGCGGACATCTACGCCGTCACGGCAGGCTATCCTCTGCGCGGCGGGGTGCTCGTGGCCGATCAGCCCTTCGCCCGCGGAGAGCCTGCCGGAGGCATTCCGCCGCGCGGAGTGGTGTGGCTCGATTCGAGACTGCTCGCCGCGCTCGGCGGTCACGTGGGCTCGCGGGTGAGCGTGGGGGCGGCCACCCTGCGGGTCGGCCGCGTGCTGATCTCCCGCCCCGATCAGGGCGGGACCTTCACCGGGCTGGTCCCGAGCTTGCTCATGAATGCCGCGGATCTGCCGAGGACACGGCTCATCGAACCGGGCAGCCGCGTGCACTACAGTGCCCTGTTCGCAGGCCAGCACGCACCGATCAAGGCATTCAAGACCTGGCTCGAGGCGCACCTGAGCCCCGGAGAGCACCTGCGCGATATCGCCGAAGCCAGTCCGCAGATCGAGAGTGCGGTCGAGCGCGACGGCAGGTTTCTCACTCTGTCGAGCCTGATAGCGGTGCTGCTGTGCGCCGCGGCGGTGGCCATGTCGGCCCGGCGGTACGTTGCACGTCATCTGGATCTGGTCGCGCTACTGAAAACACTCGGCGCCTCTCGCAACCTGACGTTGCGCCTGACGGCGCTGCAGCTCCTCGCGGTGGCGATGCTCGCCACCCTGGCCGGTGCCACGATCGGCTACCTGGCGCAGGCGTGGCTGGCGCGGGCGCTGCGCGGCGTGCTCGCCGAGGGGACCCTGCCGGCCGCGGGCCTGACACCAGTCGGCATCGGTGCCCTGACGGCGGTGGCGCTGCTCGCCGGCTTCGCGCTGCCGCCGCTGTGGCAGCTGTCCCGCACACCGGCCGTGCGCGTGCTGCGCCGGGACATCGGACCGCCGCCGCCCGCCGTGCTGCTCGCCTTCGGCCCCGCCGTGGCGGTGATCGGGGCGCTCATCTACTGGGTGGTCCTCGACTGGAAGCTGTTCGTCGAATTCACGGCCGGCCTCGCCGTCTTCGTCGGGCTGCTCACGGCGGCGGGCGCCATGCTGGCGGCGGCGGCGACCCGGCTTCGCGGCCGCGTGGGTGTTGCCTGGCGTTATGGGATGGCCAACCTCGGCCGGCGGCGCACCGAGAGCGTGGCGCAGATCGTGGCGTTCGGTGTCGGGACCATGGCGCTGCTGCTGCTCGGGCTGATCCGAAACGAGCTCGACTCGGGCTGGCGGCGAACGCTCCCGACGGATCTGCCAAACTACTTCTTCATCAACATTCCGCCGCGCGGTCGCGGCGCCGTCCTCGACTTTCTACACTCGCACGGCGCACGCACGGCGCGCATGCTGCCGATGATGCGCGGACGGCTGACCGAGATCAACGGCCGGCCGGTCGGATCGGTCCACTTCCAGGAGCGGCAGGGCAGGCATTTCGCGATGCGCGAGCAGAACCTCACCTGGACCGCGGACCTGGGCGCGGACAACCGCATCGTCGCCGGCCGATGGTGGACCCGCGCGCAGTTCGGCGAGCCGTTGGTGTCCGTGGCCACCGAGTTCGAGCACTGGCTGGGTCTGCGTCTGGGAGACGAGCTGACTTTCGACATCGCCGGCAATACGCTCTCCGTGCGCGTCGCGAGCGTCCGCAAGGTCGAATGGGACAGCTTCAAGCCCAACTTCCTCATCGAGTTCCCGCCGGGGCTGCTCGAGAAGGAGACGGGCACGTATCTCACCAGCGCCTACCTGACACCGGCGGATGCGCGCTCGCTCGCCGCGTTTGCGAGACGCTTTCCCGGCGTCTCGATCTTCGACATCGAGGATCTGCTCTCCGACGTGCGCTCCATGCTCGACAAGGCGATCCTGGCCGTGCAGAGCGTGTTTCTCTTCACGCTGCTCGCGGGCCTGACGGTGCTGCTGGCCGCGGTTCAGTCGAGTCGCGACGAGCGGCGCTACGAGAGCGCCATGCTGCGCACATTGGGGGCCAGCCGCGCGACGGTCATGAAAGGAGTGCTGGCGGAGTTCGCGGCGCTCGGCGCGCTCGCCGGAGTGTTGGCGGTGGCCGGCGCATCCGCTGGCGCATGGTTCCTCACGACGCACGTATTGCACCTGCGCTACGCATTCGATCCGTGGGCCTGCGTGATGGGATTCGCCGGCGCAGTCGTGCTGGTGGCCACGAGCGGCTGGCTGGCGACCCGCACGGTGGTGAAGCAACCGCCAATCGGCACGTTGCGGGCGGGAACCTGAAGGAGCACCGGTCCCGACCCGGGCCTCTCATCCCGATCGCCGTCGTCGCGACGATGTCCGGACGCGCACCGCAGGACCCGGATCAGAACGCAACGCCGCAGCGCGCAAGCACCTCCCGCAGGTCGCGCAGCGGCGGAAACACCTCGTTGTTCCAGTCGCTGCCCTGCGCATCGTGGGCACGCTGCTCAAACTCGACGATCTCCTTGTCCTCCCGGAAGATGTTCTCGGTAAACCAGGTGACGAACGGCCAGACCAGGTGGATGATGCCCGGTATCGGGGGTTTCTTCACCGACAGGTAGCCGAAGGTGCGGTTGGTGCGGTGCTCCGCATCGAGGGGCGTATAGCAGAGCCACACGTCGAGCACCGGGTCCTGGGTTTCCTGGATATTGCGTCCCACCCACACCTTCAGGCTCTGCGACGGATAGTCGGTGCGGATACGCATGTGGTCGCGGAAGTCCTGCCGCTCGTCACCCCGCGTGCGCATCAGGTCGACGATGACGCGCTCGCCGACGGAGGATTTTCCCTCCGTGCGGCTGAAGCTGTATTCGACCTCCGCCCACTGCTCCCCGTGCCGGCGTCCGAGGCAGCTCGCCTTGATCGAGCCCATCTGCTTGCGGTGCAGGAACTGGTGGTTCATGTCGAAGAGGTTCTCGTGCATGAACGTGTAATGACAGGCCACCTCGCGGTTCAGCCGCCGCGTCTTGTAGTCACGTCGCTGCGAGGCACCGAGCGAGGACGGCATGCGCTCGCGGGCCAGGGCAGGGTTCCCGGGGAAGACGAAGATGAGCCCGTCGACTTCGCACGCCGGATAGCTTCGGACCCCGTTCGGCCTGCGCTCCTTGCCGAGGTAGGGAACGTCCACACACTTTCCGGCGCAGTCATACGCCCACCCGTGGTAGTGGCACTTCAAGACATCGCCGGCGACGACCCCGAGATGCAGCGGCACCTGCCGGTGGGCGCAGCGGTCCTCAAGCGCAAAAACCCGTCCGCTCGCCCCGCGATACAACGCAATCGGGTCCCCCGCGAACCGGCGCCCGAGGATCTGGCCGGCCTTGAGCTCATCCGACCAGGCGAGGGGATACCAGTAATCGGGATTGGCGGCGGTGCGCCGCAGATCCACGCCGCTCGCCGGGCACGCCTGGCGCGCGGCAGCCAAAGTCGAATGGTCGTCCGGCATCGACGCCCCTGCTCGTTGTAGTAAAAGAGCAAGATTACGCTCAAGGGACCGGCCGGGGAAATCGCAGTTTTGTGCCAGGCGGGGCGAGGCGGCCGGTGCCCGGCACGGACTGCCGTGACCCGTTGTGGCGCACGAGCGCGACACCGGCAGTGATTGGATCGTGGCGGGCCCGGGCGTCCGCGCTCCCGCGCAGTGATTTTTGCCACATCGATGCACGGGAGATGGGCCGTCCAATTCAAGGAATTACACCGGTCGCGCCGTCACGATGGGCATTGTGGCAACGGAAAGATCATCTTCCTGGGGATCGGGCCCGCCCGGGTAGGTAGAATGCCGGATAGTGCCAAAAAGGGGGAACGACGGACCGTGCGCGCCGCGCCCGACACCGGCGACCTTTTCCGTAAGGGACCGGGCCGCAAGCTGCGCGGACAGGCACGGCCCCGATTTTGCACGGCGGGACTGACACGATGAGCCCATATTCCTGGTTGATCCGAGCCAAGGTGGATCGCCCGCAAGAGCAGGTCATCCACATCGAGCGGGAGCAGATCCTCGAGCGCCTCGAGGCGGCTGCCGGACGGCGCGCGACCTTTGCCATCGCTCCGGCCGGCTTCGGCAAGACAACCCTCCTCGCGCAGTGGTGCCATCGGCGACTGCGCATGGGAGACAAGGTGGCGTGGCTCAATATCGATGAAGGCGATCGCGACCCACATCAGTTTCTCATCTACTTGATCTTTGCGCTCGGCTCGGCCGGGGTGCCGATGGCCGATCTCGAGCACCAGGCCAAGCAGGGCCTTCAGGACGTCTCCGTGCGGGCGGTGCTCTCGAGGCTCCTCGAGCTCATCACCACCGAGCCCACGCGGGTCCATCTGGTCCTCGACGATTACCATCGGGCACAATGCGAGGAGGTCGACCGGGTGACGCGCGATCTGCTCGCCTGCGCGCCACCCAGCCTGCACGTCACCATCAGCAGCCGGGTGCGGCCCGCATTGGAGCTGCCGCGTCTCATCGCTTCCGGCCAGGGCGCGGAGCTCACTGCGGCGATGCTGCGGTTCTCCCGGGAGGAGACGCGGGCGGCGTTCGCGACTGAGCTCAGCGAGGAGATGCTCGATGCCCTGATCGAGCGCACCGAGGGATGGGCCATCGCGATCCAACTCGCCCGCCTGCTGCTCGCCGGCCGTGCCGATGAGCCGGACCGGATCCGCAGGCTGACGGGCGATCACGGTCATATCGCCAATTACCTGGCGGAACAGGTGGTGGCGGGCCTGAGCGAGGATCTGCAGGAATTCCTCATGCGCACCTCGATTCTCGAGCGCTTCAACGCCGAGCTCGCCAACGCCATCTGCGGGCGTCAGGACGCCTGGGACATGCTCTGGCGCCTCGATCACCTCAATGCCCTGCTCATTCCGATGGATGCGCAGCACAGGTGGTTTCGCTTCCATCATCTGTTCGCCGAGTGCCTGCAGAACCTGTTGGCGAGAAAACACCCGGAGCTGCTGCGGGAGCTGCATTCCCGGGCATCGCTCTGGTTCGAGGGCCAGGGCCGGGTCTCGGAGGCCGTCCGCCATGCCAGCCTGGCGGGCGATGTCCCCCGCAGCGCGCGGCTGACGGAAGCCGCCGGCGGATGGGAGCTCATTCTCTTCGGGGGCATCGCCTATCTGAGGAACCTGCTCGGAGCGGTGCCCGAGCTCGAGCTGGCCAAATACCCACGATTGCAGATGGCCAAAGCCTACCTTCACCTCAAAGACGGAAAAATCGTGGCCGCCCGGGCCGTCTTCAATGCGGCCACGGCGGCGAGCCAGGCAGACACGGTCTCCGCGGCGTTCCGGCGCGACGCTCTCAACGTCGGCACGCTGATTTCAGGCTACGAGGACAACTGGCTGACTCCCCAGAATTACGACGAGCTGGCCTCCATCACCGAGTCGCTCGCGCCCGAGGACCGGGTCACCCATGGCGTGATCTACTGCGAGCGGGCAATGGCCGCGATGGCCCTGGGGCGGTTCGAGGAGGCCCATTCCGTCAGCGAGCAGGCCATGCGGGAGATGCGCCATGGAGGCACCGTTCTGGGCCTCAACTACTGCTACCTGCACGCCGGACTCGCGGCCTTCTATCAGGGCCGGACGCATCTCGCCGATCAGACTTTGCGCGAAGCGCGCCGCATGGCCGAAGAGAACTTCGGCGCCGACAGCGGATTGCGCAATGCAGCCGACCTGCTGCTCGCGACGGTGCACTACTGGTGCAATACCTTCAATGAGGAGGAACGCCGCAATTTCCACAAGGCGCTGTCGTATATAGAGGAAAATGACGGCTGGTTCGAGCTGTATGCCGGCGGACTCGAAGTCGAAGCCGGCGTCGCCATGGAGTCGGGCGACCTTCACTCCCTGAGGACCGCGGTGGACAGGGCGGACCGCATCGCGGCCGCGCGCGGCATCGGCCGCCTCGCGGACCTCGCGGCAGGCTACCGGCTGCGGTTGTTCGACCTTGAAGGGAAAGCGTCCAAGGCCGAAGCGCTCGCGCAGGAAATCCAGGCCCGCTACAGCATCGAGTGCTGGCGGTCCGAGCCGTACCGTTGGCGGCCCTATTACCAGATCGCGCTCAGCCTGGCTCATCACCACCTGGATCGGAACCGGAAAAAAGCGGTGGCATTCACGGACGACCTGATCGCATGCATGCGCAGCATTCAGGCCCCGCCCTACTTGTTCGCCGCCCTCACCGTCAAGGCCGACCTCGAGCGGCGGCTGGGGCGGCGCACGAATGCGCTCGCCTCGCTGAAAGACGGTCTGGACCTCGGCATCGCCGCCCAGATCCGCCGTCCTTTGCTGTTATATCCCTCGACTGCCGCCATGCTCGTCTCGGACGCGCAAGGCGATTCCACGCGGCGCACCCTGATTCAGGGATCCCTCGACAAGAAGATCCTGTGGCGGCAGGGCGAGCGGGGAGCGATCGAAGTCACCTTCACCCCGCGTGAATGGGAGATCATCGGGGAGCTGATGCACGGAATGTCCAACAAGGAGATCGGCCGCGCGCTCGACCTCTCGGAAAACACCGTCAAGTTTCATCTCAAGAGCATCTTTTCCAAGCTCGAGGTAAAGGAGCGCGGCACAGCGATCAAGCGGGTGCGCGATCTTCATCCGCTGACTTGAGCCGCCCGCGGTCCACACGCCGGGCGAGGGGCGCCGTGACGAGCAACGCGAGGATGTAGAGCGCAAAGCCGATGCGGGCGACGACGCGATACTCATAGACGCCCGCGAGGGCGCCCGCGGCGGCAGGGCCCACGGCTAGGCCGATGTTTTGCATGACGATCCCAAGCGTTGCCGCACGCCCTTGCGGATCGAGCGCCGAGGCGATACCCATGAGATAGGGCAGCCCGAATACCCAGGCTAGGTAGAAACACATGGCCGCCATGACGAACACGGCGGGAGTGCGGGCGGCGGCCACCAGAAGCGCGCTCGCAGCGGACAGCGCCAGCGCCGCCACGTTCGGCCACACGCGGCCGTAGCGGGTGCCGAGCAGAGTGACCCATATCCCGCCGAGAAGGCCCGCGAAGGCGGCGAAGCCCAAGGCTCTCGCGGTGGCCTGCGCCGTGAGGCCGGAACCTTCCCCGAACCGCGCCATGTACGCCCAGATGCCGCCGTGAGCCAGATGCGCGAGCAGGATCGCGAGCAGGCACAGGATCACGGCCGCTCCTTCAGAGCGGCTCGCAGACCCCGCCGCGACGGGCGCGCTCTTCGGCGCCGGAGCGCTGTGCGGATACCAGACGAGCAGCGCGAAGCCCGGGAGCGCGAGACACAGATACGCGGCGAAGACACCGTCGATTCCCCAGCACGCAATCACTGCGGGCAGCACGATGAACAGCAGCGCAGTGGCCGCGGCCATGTTGGCGATGGTCCATATGCCGAAGTTGCGCTCCGGCAGACGCGTGCCCGCCATCGAGGCGATCACCGCGGCGAGCAAGCCGCCCTCGCCGAGACCCGTCACGACGCGGCCGAACACCATGACCGCGAAGTGACCCACCCACATCGAGATCGCCGAGCCCGCCGCGATGAGGCACAGGCTCAGGAGGGAGAGTCGCCGGCGGTCGAGCCGATGAACGACGAAAGAGGCCAGGAATGTCGCCACACCGCTGGCGGCCATCTCCGCCGCTGCCAGCAGGCCGGCGGCGCGGGCACTCATGCCGAGCTGGGCGATGGCCTGGCTGACCACCAGAGGCAGGAACGAGAACGTGCCGAGGGCGCTGATCACCCCCAGGCCCGAGAGGGCGGTGAGCGCGCGGGGGTCGTCCGGGGAAGGCGCAGGCATGACGGTCTCGGCCACGGCCTGCGCCCTAGGGAGCGGGCGTGTGGATCGCGCCGGCCTTCATGATCGGCACAGGATGCCCGCCCTGCTGCACCGCCTCCCGCAGGTCGAAGGCTCGCGCGCACGCCGCTTCGATCGGAATGTCGGAGAATTCCCGGATTCCCGGGCCCTCGATCCGCACATCGCACCCGGGCGCCGACCCGTCCTCGATCCGCGCATTGCGCAGGAAAATCGGCACCATCCCCGGTGCACCGTGCGGGGCACCCCTATCCGCTGGCGATGTCCAGACCATAGATCTCTTTGGCGATTCGCGAGGTGATGTATCCGTCCTTTACGTCGGCGAGCACGCGGTCGCGCGATCGCCCGGCAGGCTCGCCGTATCCGCCTCCGTTTGCCGTCACAATGCGCACCACGTCCCCCCGGCGCAAAGGCAGCACCGCGCAGCTCGAGTACCGCTCCTCGCCGCCATCGGCACGCAGAATCTCGATGTAATTCAACGAGCCGCCGTGGCCCCCGTTCAGCCCCCAGGGAGCGACCTTGCTTCGGGAATACATGGCGGTGATCCAGAAGTCATCGCCGCGGATGCGATAGTCGAGCCGGATCCCTTTGCCGCCCCGGTACTTGCCCTCCCCGCCAGGCTCGTCGTTGAGCTCCAGCCGGTCGATGCGCACGCCATTGCGCGCCTCGGTCACCTCAACGGCGCAATTGAAGGTGTCGCCGTGGCTCGCGGTATACTGGGCGCTGTCCCCGTCCTCGCCTTCCGCGCCGCCCCACCCGCCGAGCTGCGGCTCGATGAACACGTGGCGCTTGCCCGTATCGGGGTGGGTACCGCCGATGAAGGTGCCGCAGACCGACGCGTAATGTCCGGCGGTGAGATGGTCGGTCAGCTGTGGCGCCAGCGCTTTCCAGACGATATCGAGCGCCCGGATGCCCACCTCGTAGTAAAGTCCCATGGCCGCTGGGTATTGCGCGTTGAACATCGAGCGCTCGTCGCAGATCAGCCTCAGAGGCCGAAACGACCCGGCGTTGGCCGGGGTGCCCGGGCTGGTGATCGCCTTGAAGAGAACCTTGGAATCCACCTCCGTCGAGGCGAACGAGGAGTTGAATGGGCCTTTGTCCTGGGGTGGATTGCCGCGCAAGTCGACGATGAATTCATCCTCGGTGATAGTCACCTTCGCGGTGAGCACCCGCCCGTCATCGAGCCGATCCTCGGCCTGGAAGGTCCCCTTCGGCAGGCGCTTGAGCGCCTCACGCGAGACCGCCTCCCCGTAATCCAGAAAGCGCTCGATGGCATGCAGGACCGTGGCGGCCCCATACTTGGCAACGAGCTCTTGGATCCGCCGCTCGCCCGCCCGCATCGAGGCGACGCCCGCCCACAGATCGCCGCGCGCCGTCTCCGGCATGCGGCTGTTGGCCAGGATGATTTCCATCACGGAGGCAATGGGCGCGCCGCGCTCGAACAGCTTGATCTCGGGAAGCTGCAGTCCCTCCTGGAACACCTCGGTGGCGTCCGGATGGATGCTGCTCGGGGCCATGCCGCCGATGTCCGCCCAGTGCGCCTTGTTGGCGACCCAGGCAAGGAGCTTGTGCTCGGCGAACACCGGCAGGATGAGCACCACGTCGTTCATGTGGCTCACGCCGCCGAAATGGGGAATATTGGCCACGAAGATGTCCCCAGGATGGATATCCCCCGCCGGCGAGAACTTCTTGATGATCGCGCGCACGCCGTAGTCGAGCATGCCCACAAAACTCGGTATTCCCGCACCGGAACTCGCCAGGAAGCCGTTGCGATCGGTGATCGCCACGCCGAAATCGAGCACCTCGTAGATGATGGAGCTCACGGCGGTCTTGCGCATGGTCGCGAACATCTCATCGGAAATCGCGTCCAACGAGCTCTGGATGAGCTCGATCGTCACTGGGTCGTAGCCGGCATGGTCGCTCATGGCGCGCGCTCTCGGTTGGATGAGGCTTGGCCGCCTCCAGGGCTGATCTCGATGTGCAGATTTCCGTAATCGTCGATATGCGCCCCCAGGCCCGGCGGGACCACCGCGGAGCTGGCAGACTCCTCGATGATCGCCGGTCCCACCACCTGCGCTCCGGCACCGAGCCTCGCCCGATCGTACACGTGCGCCTGCATCAGGCCCTCCTCATCGAAGTCGACCTGCCGCCTGCCCTTCAGCGCCTCGTCTTCCCGGCCGCCTCCGGGCGCGAGGGTCGGCGGACGCGGCTGGTGGATCGGCGCGAAGGCGGCCAGATGGTAGCTCACCAGCTCGATCGGGCTGTCGAGCCGGTAGGTGTACTGGCGCTCGTACTGCGCATGGAAAGAGTCGAGGATCGCTTTGCAGGCGGCCTCGTCCAGCGATCCGACCGGCAGCGGAACACTCACCGTGTGCTCCTGCCCCTCGTAGCGCATGTCGGCCATGCGCTCGAAACGCAGCTGCACCGCCTCGTAGCCGGAAGAGGCGAAGGCCTCCGTGGCGAGTCGCTCCAGATCGAGGATGTTGCGATTCACGGCCGCCATGCGCTCGGCCGTCAAGGGCGTCGGCTGCGTGAGAACCCAGTCTCTGCGCAGGTCGGACATCAGCATGCCCCAGGCCGAAAAGACCGCGGAGTGCGGGGGTATCACGACCTTGGGAATATTGAGCTCCCGGGCGAGCGTCACCGCGTGCAGCGCGCCGCCCCCGCCGAATGCGAACAGCGCGAAATCACGCGGATCGTAGCCCCGGTTGATCGATACCAGTCTCAGGGCATTCACCATGTTGTTGTTGGCGATGCGGATCACCCCGCGGGCCGCCTCCTGCGCCGAAAGCCCGAGCCGCGCTCCGAGCTGCGCGAAAGCCGCCCGCACGCCCGCCATGTCCGCATCGATCTCACCTCCGCAGAAGCTCGCCTGACTGATGCGTCCTGTGAGCAGATTGGCATCCGTCGTGGTTGGCTCCGTGCCGCCCTTCCCGTAGGCGACGGGCCCAGGCACGGCGCCGGCGCTCCTCGGGCCCACGTGCAGCTTCCCTTGCGCGTCGAGCCAGGCGATGCTGCCACCGCCGTTGCCGATCTCGACGATGTCGACGACGGGCACCAGCAGCGGATAGCCGCTCGAAAGCCGACTTCGATCGATGTGGTAGGTGTTGACCACCTGCACGCGCCCGTCATCCACCAGCGAGCACTTCGCGGTCGTGCCGCCGATGTCGAGCGCAATGACGTTGCGCTCGCCGATCAGGCGCCCGAGGGCGGCCGCCGCCAGCACGCCGCTCGCGGGGCCGGACTCGATGATGGTGATGGGCGTCGCGCGGGCGGCCTCGAGCGTGTCGATGCCGCCGTTCGATTTCATGATGTAGAGCCGTCCGCCGAGGCCGCGCTGCCTCAGCTTCGACTGCAGGCCGTCCAGATAGCGCTGCGTGATGGGCTGGACATAGGCGCTCAGTGCTGCGGTGTTCGTGCGCTCGTACTCACGCCACATCCGGGTCACCTGATGCGAGGCTACGACGGCAACCTCGGGCCAGATACGCTCCAGGGCCGCCATGAGCGTCTGCTCGTGCACGGGGTTAGCGTAGGCGTTGAGCAGGCATACCGCGACCGCCTCGACGCCTTCCTCCTTGAGCCGGCTCACCAGAGCAGGCAGCTCCCCGAGCTCGAGCGGCACGAGCACGCCGCCCAGATGATCGATGCGCTCGCTGATCTCCAGGCGCAGATGGCGCGGCACGAAGGCGGGCGGCTTGTGGTAGCGGATGTTGAAGAAGTCCGGCCGGTCACCGCGTGCGATCTCGAGAATATCGCGGAATCCCCGCGTAGTGATCAGCGCGGTCTTGGCCCCGCGACGCTCGGTAATCGCGTTGATGACCACGGTCGTGCCATGGGCGAAGAACTCATCGACGCTGCCGGCGTCCACCCCCGCTTGGGTCAGCGCAGTGAGCACACCGTCCTCGAAATAAGGCGGCGTGGTATGCGCCTTCTCCGTTCGGATCGCCCTCAGCTCGCCCGTATCGGCGTCGGTTTCGTAGCACACCACGTCCGTGAAGGTGCCGCCGACATCGCTCGCCACCCGCAGCTTGTTTCTGCTCATCTTGCTTGCGCTCATCGCATACCTATCCGGCGTCGCCGGACCGGACCGGCGACGCCGCGGCCGATGCGCCCCCGGCCGGTACCAGGTAGACGCCGCGTCGTACGGTCACCGCCGGCGGGGGCGCGTCCGCTCTCATTTGCCGAACTTCATGGTCACAGTCACCATCGCCGTGCGCGGCAGCGCAGGCTCGGTGAACCCTCCCTCGACGAATTCCTCGTTGTACCGCTTGTTGGTGGCATTGAGGATGCTTGCCGTGATCGACATGCGCCGTCCTCTCAGCCCGAATCGCACGTTGAGGGTGCTATAGCCGCCCTGGAGGCTCGAGTTGTCGGCATCCCAGGCCTCCTTGGTACGCCCGGCGAGATCCCAGCGGGTAAACAGGCTCACGGGGCCGAAGAGGTCGTCTTCCACGTCGAAGACGTGCCGCTCGTACTGGAAGCCCGCGTTCCACAGCCACCGCGGCGCCTGCGGCAGCATGTTGCCGACGTCGGCCGGATTGAGGGAATACCGCGTGATGAAATTGTGGTTGTAGCTTCCGTTCGCGTATGCGGTGAGCTTGCCGAACGAGGGACTGGAGAAGACAATGCCCCTGACATCGAGGTCGCCACCGTACATTCTCGCCCGATTGATGTTGATGAGGATCTGGGCGCCGACCTGCCCGACGAAGACGAAGAACGGCTGATTGGAATCGTGGATGGCATAGGCGTCGCCGTTGACCTCCAGGCGATCGTCCAGCCATCTGGACTTGAAGCCGAGCTCCGTGGTGCGGGTGACCTCCGCCTTGATGCGGTCACTGACGCCGTTCAGGCCGAGCAGGGCTGCTGTTGCACCGGTTCCGTTCTGGTTGAACCCCCCTGCCCGCATCCCTTCGCCCCAGGTGGCATAGAGGCTCAGATTCCGCATCGGCAGCCATTGCAGCGTGACCCGCGGACTGTTACGGATGAAGCGCGCGCGGTTCACGGCGCCGGGCACGCCGCCGCCGAACTGCAGCGGCGAGACGAACTGGTTCGCTTCCACCTCGTCCCATCGGTCGGCGATATCGATGCCGACGTGATAGGGCAGCTGATATCCGACGCTGCCGAGAACGGAGCGCGTGAAATTGTGATTGTCGTCCGCGAAGAAGGTGTCGGTCGGATTGATGGCGCTGTTTGGCTGCGGAACGTAGTAGATCGGAATGATGCCGCGACCCAGGTCCTGACTGGTGGTCGATGAGATGAACCGGTTGACGTAGGAGTAATAAAGGCCGGCGAGCCAGTGCAGACCGGGCGCGGTGGCCGACCTCGTCGAGGTCATGCGCAGCTCTTCCGTCCAGCCGCGGATATTGAAGTATTGTGTCTGGGCGCCGTCGACGGTGCCGATGACGGTGTTGCTCGAAAGGCTGCCCGTGTAGGGGAATGCCTTGGCCTCGGTGAGCTCGGTAAGGTACGTGTACGACGTGGTCGACCTGATTCGCGCGAACGGCAGCCCCCTATAGGTGGCCTTGAAGGACTGCTGATCGAGCTTGTAGTCGTCGAGACCCGGATAGTTGTTGTAGAAGGTGTAGCTGACGGTGTCGGCGTTTACCAGCGAGAAGTTGAACGGGTCTGTCCCCGGGGCAAGCTTGCCGGCCGGAGTGACCAGGGCCGGCTCGTAATGGTAGAAATTTGCCGTCCCGAGGGTGCGCTGGAAGGAGCTGTTCAGATCGAACTGGAGGTACCTGCCGGTCAACAGGCGCAGCTTCAGGCGCACGCCCCAGCGCTCCTGAGGATTCTCGCCGAAGCCCGGCAGGGTCGCGTTGCTGAAAAAACCGCTGTTGTTCGAGTATATGCCGGCCAGGCGGAACTGCAGCACGTTCTTGACGATCGGGCCGCCGACGCCGAAGGAGCCGCCGTACTGGCCGTAGTCTCCCTCGTTGAGGTCCGCATAGCCGGTATAGTAGTTGGTCGGGTTGACGGTATTGATGATGATGGCGCCGGCGACGGCGTCCGGACCGTACAAGGCGCCTTCCGGGCCCTTGATCACCTGCACGCTGCTCAAGTCGAACATCACCTGGTTGAACTGCTCGGGGTCGATCTCGTTGACGCCGTCGAGCCGGGTGACGACCGGCGAGGTGGTGTTGCGATTTTGCGAGATGCCGCGGATCGAGATGAAGCTCAGGCCCGCCTGCTGGGACTGGGTGAAGGCCATTCCGGGAACCAGGTTCATCAGCCCTTCGATGTTCGGGCTGCGCAGCTCGCCGAGATCCTTGGCGGTGAATGCGGTGTCGACGGCCGGAAGGCGGAAGTTCGACTCGGCGAATCCGTGCGCGGTCACGATGACCTCGGCGAGCCTGGCTTCGGGTTGCGCGCCTGCGCCCGGGGCGGCCTGCGCCGGATCGGGCGGCGCCATCGTACCGGAAGGCGCTGAGCGCGGGCCGGCCTGTGCGAGCCGCACGGCGTGCCTCGGGCAGCCGGAGGCGGCCTGCGCGCGGACGGTCCCTGGGATTCCCGTGCAGACTCCGCCGGCATGTGCGGCTCGCACGCTGGCAAGAGGCGCGGCCAGCAGCAGCAGGTAAGTCACGAGCGCGCCGCGGCACCGGGGACCCGGCCGTGGGCTCGCGCCATGGAGTTCGATGGAGACGGCCCGCTCGACGGACCCGGCGACTGGCGGGCCGCTCGAGGCGTCGCGGGCAGGCGGGGACGGGCATAGGCGTGATTCGGCGATGCGCATGGATTGGCTTCTCTGTGTTGTCTGGGCGGCGCTGAGACTTGGGTTGCCGATGTCGTTGACCCTGAGTCGTCGTTTGTAGGGCGCACGGGGTCTGGTGTCGACACCTGCATCGGGTGGCCAGACCGCCAGTACGGGTGGGGCGCCCAGCGGGTGCCTACCCGCAGGGGTCGCCTCCTGCGGGGGTGGTATGCCCCACCCATTGGACAATTTGCGTCGACAGGCGCCGCGGTGTCTACGTCGCCGCAGGCAGTCCCCAGCCCGTTCGAGGCGAGGCGCTCACGCGGAACGGGCAGGATGCCCGGGGCGATGCATTGGCCGCCCTGAAGGTCCGGCATGGGCTGCCGGACGAGAATTCCCTTAAAGTCAGATTCCTATGCACACAATCTGGCGCACGGCGCTGCCCGGACCGCTTGGCTTGGAGGAAACCGCTCGCACCGGTGTATCGTTGCAACCATGAATTTTCCATCTGCGGGCAAGGCGGGCGCCGGCGGACCGGAGTTCGATGGGACGCCAGAGACGGACGGCGAGAGCGAATGGCTGCTGGTAGGCAAACTGGCGCCGCCTGAGCAGCGGGTGACCGTCGTCGCGCGGGAGTCTCTGATCGGGCGTCTCGAAGCCGGGCTCACCCAGCCTCTGTCGGTCATCGTCTCACCGCCCGGTTTCGGCAAGACCACGTTGCTGACGCAGTGGTGGCGCAGCTTGAAATCACGGCCCGGTCTGCACGCCTGCTGGCTCACCTTGGATGAGATCGACATGGAAGTCAGCCGCTTCATGGCCGGCCTGATCATGTCCGTCGCCGCGTCCGGCATCGACGTGGGCTTTTTGGAGGTGGCGGCGCGCCAGCAGTCGATCGACACCCACGTACGCCCGATCGCGCTCGCCCTGCTCGATGCCATCCAGCGCTCCGGAAGCACTGTGGTGCTGATTCTGGACGACTTCCATCGCGCCCAGACCCAGGCGGTCGACGAGGTTGTCTCGACACTGATCGAGTACAGCCGCGGGAGTCTGCATATTGCCGTGAGCAGCCGGTCGCGTCCGCACCTGCAGATCTCCACACTGCTGGCGCGCGGATTGGTCACGATGCTTCATGCCAGGGATCTTGCGCTGTCTCTTGAGCAGGCCGCGCAGCTGGTGGGTCCGGAGGTATCACAGGCGGACCTGGAGCTCTTGCATACGCGCACGGAGGGGTGGGCGGTGGCACTGCAGCTGGCGCGCTTGTGGCTCGACCGCGGCCGGCACAGACCGGCAGCACTGAAGGACTTCTCGGGCCGCACGACGGAGATGACGGAGTACCTCACGGAACAGATCGTCGATGATCTCCCGCACGAGCAGCGCGAGTTCATGCTGGAGACCTCCATTCTCGAGCGCTTCAACGCGCCGCTGGCCGACGCCGTGCGCGGTCGCCACGACAGCGACGCTCTGCTCGACCGGCTCAGGCATTTCGATGCGCTGCTCGTGCCGCTAGACAACGCACATGAATGGTACCGATATCACCATCTGTTCGCTGATTTCCTCGGCCAGCGGCTGAAGAGGGGCGCGGTGGAGAAGCGCATGACGCTGCACCGAAACGCCGCGCGCGCGCTGGCGGCGATGGGCGATCTGCCGGAGGCGGTACAGCATGGGATGGCCGCCGGAGACACCGCGCTTGCCGTGGCGCTCACGCAGCAGGCGGGCGGCTGGGAGCTGATCCTGCGCAAGGGGATCGGCTACCTGCGCAGCGTGCTCATGCTCTTCGACCCGGCGATCATCCGGTCGACCCCGACGATGCGGATTACGCAGGCGTACCTCGATATCAAGCTGGGCCGGCTCGAGGCCGCGCGCGAGCTGCTGGCGCTCGCCGCAGCGGCCCCCGCGGATGCCGGCGGGAAGATCTGGCGGGACTTCTCCGCGAGGCCCTCGTCATGGCCGAGGAGAACTTCGGTGCCGATTCGGGTCTCAAGGCGCTATGCGGCGTGTTCCTGGGTTACTGCCTGTACCTGAGGGGCGATCAGGCCGCCTCCAACCCTCTGCTCAAATCCCTTGCCAAGACGACAGACGGCTGGGTCGATCTGTTTGCCACCGCCTACGAGCTGCAGGCGCGCCAGGCATTCATCCGGGGCGGACTGGCCCGGGCGTTGGAAATCACCGCACAGGCGGATCGCCTTGCGCAGGAACGCCATCTTCCGCGGCTCGGCCAGGTAGCGGCTGCCTGGCGTGTGGAGTTTCTCGCCCTCGCGGGACGGCGGTGCGAAGCCAGACGCGAAGCCGCGGCGGGCGAGGTCTTCGCGGCTGCAGAGGCGCGCGGCGTGCCCGATATGCGCTGGCGGCTTCGCCTTGCGGCAACTATGGCGATCGCTCGACTGTCGGCAACCGAGGGAGCGACGGCGGGGGCACTGCAGCTGCTGGAGAGCGCCGCCATGGAGTTCCTCGACGCCGGGCTGCTGCTGCCGAGCCTGCGGCTCGAGACCCTCGCCATCGCAGTATTGAAGCAGCGCGGCGCACAGGAAGAAGCGCTTTCGCGGCTGCAGCGGCTGCTCGAGTACGTGGCCGCCGAGGGAGCCATCGGACTGCTACTCGAGCAGGGCGGCAGCCTCGAGCGCCTGCTGCTGCTCGCGCTGCGGCGCAACCAGGAGCTGATTCTCTCCGGCGCACAGCGCGATCTCATCTCCCAGGCGATCGGCATGATGCAGCATGGGGACCCCGGCGAAGCATGCGGCTTCAGCGCCCGGGAGCTTGCCGTGCTGCGAGAGCTGTGCAACGGGCGATCAAACAAGGCAATCGGCGAGACTCTCGATCTCTCGGAGAATACCGTGAAATTCCACCTGAAGCGCATCTTCAGGAAACTTGGCGCGGACTCGCGCGCCGCCGCGGTCAAAGTGGCGCTGCAGAAG
This sequence comes from Pseudomonadota bacterium, assembly GCA_021805865.1. Lineage (GTDB taxonomy): Bacteria > Pseudomonadota > Gammaproteobacteria > Steroidobacterales > Steroidobacteraceae > 13-2-20CM-66-19. The sequence continues at coordinate 322,299 of JAJZDX010000001.1, read as the reverse complement.
CACCTGGTGCCGCCGGGCGAGGCCGACACAACCGGATAGGCGCGCTGTGCCGGCTGGCCCGCGGCAGTGCCGGTGCGCTGCGGGCGGCTCACCGCCTGGAGAACTCGAGCGAGGAGACCAGCGTCTGCAGGTAGCCGTTTCCCGGCAAGGTCGACTGCGATCGCAGGTTCAACAGAGAGAGGATTCCGCTGCGCAGATCGAGCGTTCCAGACAGAGAGATTGCCGGACCGCTGGCGCCGCCCGGCAATCCGACGATGGATACCGACTGACGCTGCAAGCCGCCGCTCTGGGCATTGATATCGGTCACACCGTAAAGAAGCGTCGACCCTCCGTTGCAGACGAGCCTTCCCATGACCCAGCCAAACGCGTCACCGGGATACGGGACGACCGATGATATGAGCAGCGCGGTGCCGTCGATGGCGAACCAGCTCCCCACCAGTGGATCGACCGATCTCACCGCCGGGTCCTCGATGGGCGCGGGAGCCGGCGACTCCTCCGATGCCGCCGATATCCGCTGATATGTCAGCTTATCGATATACGTGCCCGCGGCGGCGAGGCCGGGGAAATCGATGGACGCCACCAGCGCATGGGAGAGGACGAGCTGCTCGACACCGTTGTGGACGCCGAGCTGCCCGCTGAGCCCCGACACCCAATGCCAGCTGTTGTCGGGCGGCCCCAGCTCGACCGAATGCCAGTCGATGGCAAGCGCCGCGGCCTGTCCGGCGCCCGGCGTCGGCTCTGCGGTCGTCTGATAGCCGACGACCTCGTAAGTGCCCACCGATCCCGTGGATGACTTGTAGGTGCCGGTGATCAGATTGGGGCTCTCGAGCCTCAGCGACATGGTGGAGCCGTACGAGTTCTTCCACACGCCTGCGAGCGACATATCGGTCTCCTCGACGCCTGTTGGTCAATGCACGCCGGGTGCGCCAGCGTTCAGGTATATCTGACCGGCTGCACCGAGGCCGGGATCCGCAGATTGACGGAGGGCTTGGTGATGATCTTGCGGCCCCCCGGATTGTTGAACACATACATGCCGTCGGGCGCGAGCGAGATCATCCCGGAGGGATTGGTTACGGCCTGATAGGTGAAGATCGTGTAGCAGTATTCCATCAGCACGGCCCCTACAAGCACCAGGTTTGTCAGGCCGAGCGGCCTGAACTGCGGAATGACCTTGCCCTGGTCCGGGCCCGCCTCGATCCTCACCATGTAAAAATCCGACGTCACCGTGATCTCCCCGCCATTGATGCCCAGGGTCACGGGCGGATTGCCGCCGAGTGGCTGAAACCCCACTTTGTAGGCCTGAAGCGGCGTGGTCCAGATGTATTCGACCCCCTTGAACTGCGTGTACGGAGTCCACGGCATGAATATGCCCTCGCTCGGGATGAATTTACCCGGATCGAACCCGCCGAGCTGGCACGAGCCGGCGCGCGAGGCCGGATCCCAGTCGAAGGACACAAAGGGCGTCGAGGGGGAGATCGTCCCGTTGTTCATCAAGTCCTGGACGATGAAGCCGTTGCCTTGTTGCACATATGCGCTGCCGGACGGAATTCCGATTCCACCATCCCAGTCGATCTGCTCGAATTGCGGGCCGGAGTATTCCTCGAAAAGTATAGAAGCTGATCGGCAGCGGCGCCCCGCCCGGTATGGCCAGAAAGTCCTTGCCGGTCTCGACGGTCATCGTGCCCCATGGGCCGAAGCTGTAGCGAATGCAGTTGCGGTCCACCCAGGCGAAGCTCGATGACCGCTCCTAGACGAAACATCCTCCCCCGTAGTGCCGGCAGCTGGGGGGGGGGGTGCTCAGCGACGTGGTGGTGAACCAGGGACTCGCGCCGTTGTTTTGGAACGGCCCCTTTTTCATGGGGGAAGAGCGCCGACTGCAGGGCGGCGGCAGGGTTCGGCATGGTCACGCTCCTTGGTGGCTGCAGGAGCCGGAGCTCCCCAGCGGGCCCGCGATGAAGTCTCGGGTGGAGTTTGTGCCGCCGCCGGCGACGGCTGCAATCATCCGCTGGGTGGCGACGGCCCGCGGCGCGCCCCCCGGCTACCCGTTCGGGTGGGCGTGGTGTTGCGATTCTCCTCGTCCTGCTCCACGCACCGCCCACGGGTTGGCGACGACTCTTGCGGCTCCGATGGAGGAGCTTGCCGAACGGCCCCACACCCGCTCGAGACCCTCCGGGCATCCGCCGTGCGCGGAGTCGGTCATGCCGCGGGCCCGCCCAGCGCCTCTTCCAAGGCAGCCGTCAGCGGCTTCAAAAAGTAAGATTCCCCGGGCATCAGCCCCGGTTCTACGCCATGGCGACGCAATGTGTCGGCCACGACCGGACCGACAGCCGCGACGAGGGTTTTTCCCAGCGCCAACCTGACAGTCTCTTCGGACGTGACGGCGATCAGCCGCTCGATCTGGGTAGAGCTGGTGAAGGCGATGGCGTCGATGCCGCCCGCGCCGAGCTGCTCGAGCAGCGCCCGCACCGCCTGGTCTTCGGCGCCATCCGCATAGACATACGGGGCCACCGCGGACACCGCCGCGCCGGCGTCTTCCAGGAAGTCCACCAGCGGACGATTGGGCTCGGTGCCGTAGAGCTGTACCCCGATGCGATGCCCGCGCAGATCGTGCGGACGCAGCGTCGCGATCACACCGTCGGTGGTGGCCCGCTCGGCCGCCAGGTCCGAGTTCATTCCCAGCTCCCGCAATACCTTGGCGGGCTTCGGCCCGCGGGTGATCTTGCGGATGCGGGAGAGCGCATCGAGAAAGCCCGGGCCCAGCACCGGCTCGTGCCGCCTCATGCAGGAGAGGATCCGGCGCAATCCCTCGCCCGTGAGCAGGATCAGGTCATCGAAGCCGCCCGCGGCGAGCCGCCGGCTCCATTCCAGCACGGGTGCCGGATCGGGCGCATCGTGAATCGAGACCATGGGGCAGCGAATGACGCGCGCCCCGCGCCGCTGCAACAGCCCGGCGAAGACCTCGATCTCCCGGGCCTCGGGAACGGCTACGGTACGGCCGGCGAGCGGTTGGGGGTTCATGGCCGCGAATAGTACCCGCGGTGACGCCGATTTTCCGCCGCCCGACGCGCGCGGCGCTCGAACGCGAAGGACCCTGAGCCTCCGCGTGCGCCGCCGCTCCAGAGTCAGGCCTGGGTTGCGACCCTCTGCCCGTCCGCACCCTCCTCTGGCGGGGTCATCTGCATCTGCACGCGTGTGACGGGCAAAGCCAGCTGGCCGCCGTGTCGTTTGATGATCCGTGATGCGTTGAGCAGGACATCCTCCTGTATGGCCAGCGACTCGGCCCACTGCACCGTTGCGGCGAAGCAGTAGAGCAGGATGTCGAGGGAATGGGTGCCGTAGTTGGTGAAATACACCATCTGGCTCTGGCTATGATCGATCCCGGAATGATTGCCGATGTAGGCGCGCAGCTCCGCCAGGATCGCGGGCAGTCGCTCCACGTCCGAATAGCGAACCGGCAGCGTCTGCTCGATGCGCCTGGCCTGCATTCGCGGAGGCGTCTCGACCACGCTGGTGTTAAATACATGATTCGGAACGTAATACGGGTAGGTGTCAAATCCTCGCAGCCTCGTAGACCACCAGCCGATTTGCTCCACCGTTCCTGAGATGTTCATCGAGGGCAGCACGATCCATTCGCCGATCTTGAAGGGCTGATTGAGGTAAATGACCACCGCCCCGAAAAGATTGGACACGAGGCCCTGAGCGGCGAAGCCGATCGCGATGCCTGCGACACCGCCGACGGTGAGCAGACTATCGATCGGAAAATGCAGCGTGCGCAGGATCATCAACCCGATGATCGCCAGCAGCCCCAGGCGGGCGACCTTGCCTCCCAGGTCGTAAATCATCGGATCCACGCCGTGACCGTGCGGATGGCGGATGAGCGGATAGATTTCGATCAGGTTCCAGCCCGCCCAGGCGAGCACCACGAGAATTCCGACATGCAGCGACGGATCGAGGACCTGGGAAAGCACGCTGGTGTGGATCTGCCCATTGATCAGCCTGCCGATCAGGTAGGCGGCGCAGAGCATGATCAACGCAAGCAAAGGGGAATGCGCGGAGCGGTAAAGCGCCTCGCGAAAGGGTCCCGCGCGTCCGGTCGATTTATGGATGAGCCTCAGCCCGATGAGCCGGATCAACACGGCCAGCAAGGCCGCAACCAAGGCGATGATGCCGACGTGAGTGAGCAGATCCTGATATGAATCGAGCCATTTCGCATGAAGCATAGTCGAGTCCCGGCCGAAAAAAGGTGTGGTCGAAGTCAAGCGCGCCGCGACGCAGCGGAGTCCATTCTCCGCACGGCGTCGCGCGCGCGCAATGTCAGAGGTTTCACGCACGACTCCCGCTCGCCGCCGAACCGCGGCTCAAGGCCGGTGCAGGCTCGAGCTCAAGCTTGGTGCGCGCAGGAGAGGGCCGCGGGGGGAGCGCCGCGCTCGGGTCGCGGATCGGCGACGAGAACTCGCAGGGCCGGGCGGGGCGGGGCGGAGCGTGCCACAACGAGATGAAGGAGCCTGGGGGTCATGGAGGCGCGCTGCCGCCCAGGATCATGTCTGCCGCCTTCTCGGCGATCATGATGGTCGGGGCATTCGTGTTGCCACTGATCAGCGTCGGCATGATGGAGGCGTCCACGACACGCAGGGCATCGACGCCGCGCACCCTCAGCTGCGGGTCCACCACCGCCTGCGCATCGTTGCCCATCCTGCACGTGCCGACCGGATGGTACTCGGTCTCGGCGGCGTTGCGGATGAACTCCCCGATCTCGGCGTCCGATCGTCTGTTTGTTCCCGGGAAGACTTCAGCGCCGAGGTAGCGGCGGAAGGGCGCCTGGGCGTAGATGTCGCGGGCGCGGCGGACACCGGCGATGAGCGCAGTCAGATCGCCGGCGACACACAGGTATCTCGGGTCTATCAGGGGCGGGGCCGCCGGGTCGGCGGAGCGCAGCCGGATCTCGCCCCGGCTGCCGGGGCGCAGATAACAGACGTGCAGCGTCATGCCGGAGCCGGGCATCCTGCGCCGCCCGTGATCGACCACATAAGCTGGGATGAAGTGCAGCTGCACATCGGGTGTGGCGACATCGGCCCCGGATTGCAGGAAGGCGCCGGCTTCGGCGATGTTGCTGACGCCCGGCCCGTTCCCGAGCACGACGAACTGCAGCGCGGCTTTGAGCGCTCCGAGCCCGCTTGCAAAGCGGTCCAGGGTGATCGGCTCGGAGCAGGCGTGAATGACATTGATGTCGAGGTGATCCTGAAGATTCTTGCCGACGCCGGGCAGGTCGTGGCGGACGGCGATGCCCAAGGGCTGAAGATCCTGCGCCGGACCGATTCCCGAGAGCAGCAGCAGCTGCGGCGAGTTGATCGCGCCGGCCGATATGAGGACTTCCCGCTCCGCGCGGATTTCCTTCGATGCGCCCTCGTGCGCGTAGGCGACGCCCGTCGCCCGCTGCCCGTGAAGAAGGATGCGCTGCGCCAGCGCGCCGGTGATCACGCTCAGGTTCGGCCGGTGCAGCGCCGGGCGCAGGTAGGCGGTGGCTGCGCTGCATCGCCGACCGCCCCTCTGCGTCACTTGATAGAGCCCGGCGCCCGATTGCGCGCGGCCGTTGAAGTCGGCATTGCGCCTCAGACCGGCCGCCTCCGCGGCCTCGACGAACACGCGGCTCAAAGGATTGGTGTAGCGACGCTCACAGACATTGAGAGGCCCGCCGCGGCCGTGCAGCTCGCCGCCGATGACCTCGTTGTTCTCCGAGCGCCGGAAATAGGTCAGGACCTGCTCGTATGCCCAGCCGGGATTTCCGAGTGCGCGCCAATGATCGTAGTCCTGAGGCTGCCCGCGGATGTAAACCATGGCGTTGAGGGAGCTCGAGCCGCCCAAGGTCTTGCCCCGCGGCCAGAACATGCGCCGGCCGCCCATTTGCGCCTGGGGCACCGTCTCATAGAGCCAGTTGACGTCCGGCGTGGTGAGCCGCCCGATCCCGGCCGGCATGCGGATCAGGAAGGAATCGTCCCGTCCGCCCGCCTCGAGCAGCAGCACCCTGACGGCCGGATCGGCGCTCAGCCGGTTGGCGAGCACGCAGCCCGCCGAGCCGGCGCCGACGATGATGTAGTCGAAAGTCTCGGCCACGGACCACCCCCTGCGTGATGGCGTGCGTGGAAGATCATAATCCACTTGAAACATATCACTTGTCAGCACGCGATCTGTCGTGGATAACCGATGGCGAACGGCACGCCGGACCGCACTCACCGAGCTTCCGCCCCGGTCCGGCCGACGCTGCGCACGCCTCCGGCCGGCCTGCGCCGGAGGCTCGGGGCCCGAGCGTGAGCCGCGTGCCTTGACATCAACAGGCGCCGGGTCGAGCATCCGGGATCTTGCGGCCCATTTCGCTCGGAGTGATGGATGTGAAATGTCCCAAATGCAATGTGGATCTCGTTTCCGAGGCTCGGCACAAAATCACCGTGCAGGCCTGCCCGTCCTGCCGGGGAATGTGGTTCGAGCGCAAGGAGCTCGAAGCGCTCGAGGACGAGGCGTTCGATTTCGGCGAGCATGCGAAGGGCACGCTCGTTCCCAGCTCGACCCCCTCGAGTCTGAAATGTCCCGAGTGCGCGGCTGACCTGAGTCGCTTCCAGTACCGGTTCTACGATCTGGAGATGGAGTTCTGCGAGGATCAGCATGGTTATTGGCTCGAGGCTGACGAGGACACGAGGGTGCTCGAGCTGATGAGGCAGGAGGAGAAGGACATGCAGAGGAAGCTGAGCGTGGAGGACCGCTGGGCCGCGACGCTGCGACGCATGCGCTCCGGCTCGCTTCTCGAGCGGTTGCGGGAGCGGCTGCATTAAAACCGCCCGCGGGCGGGCTAGTCCGGTCCCCAGCCTTTCTTGTGCTTGCGCTCACCACGCGCGGCCTCGTGCTTGCGGTCGCGGTGAGGCTGTGCGGGCTTGCGCTAGCCGAAGCCGCTCGGTGCCACTGCGGCCGCGATCAGCGCGTCGCGCTTGCGCTGCACGTTGGTGCGCTCGAGCTTGATGGCGGATCTCTTCATCCGGTCACTCCGGCTGAATCAGCCGAAAGAGCGTGTCGGCGCCGATCTCGAAGTAATCGGTACGCCCGCCGCCGCGTACGACCGGGTGCGCCGCCGTCGTGACATAGGCCCGGTCGCGCAGCAGATGCCGCGCGATGTGGACTCCGACGACCTCGCCGATGACGAGCCAACTCGGGATGGCCGTGCCGCGGGCGTCGCACAGCCGTAGGATCCGGCAGACCCGGCACTCGAGGTTGATCGGACTCTCCGCGACCCGCGGGGCGCGGGTCGTGACCGACGATGCCGCGGTCAGACCGGCAAGAGCAAACTCGTCGACGCCTGCGTCGACCGTCGCGCTCGTTGCGTTCATGCGTTCCGCCAGGGCTCTCGTGACCAGATTGCAGACGAAATCGCCGCTGCGCTGCGCATTGCGCAGGGTGTCCTTGCGGCCCGAGCTCGCGAAGCCGATGATGGGCGGGCGATAGTTGAGCAGGTTGAAGAAGCTGTAGGGCGCGAGATTGTTGTGGCCGGCGCCATCGTGGGTCGAGATCCAGCCGATCGGCCGCGGCGCGACGATCGACCCGATCGGGTCATGAGCCAGCCCGTGGCCGCGGCGCGGCTCGTAGAAATAGGAATCGGTCTCGGTGATGGAATCGGTCATCTCGTGGCGGCCACCTGCTCCAGGCGCTCGAGCACTCGCGGCCAGCCGCCGGACATCGTCTCGTAGGCGGAGGCGTTGCGCGGACCGAAGCCGGAATGCTCCATTCTCACCCGGGTTCCGCCCGGCACCTCGGTGAGCGTCCACTCCACCACGCTGTCCAGCGTCGAGCCGTACCCGAGGCTGCGCGCCGAGCCGCCCTTCCAGGTGTACACCAGCCGGCGAGGCGGTTCGAAGACCGTGATTTCGCAGTCAACGACGCCGTTCCAGTTGCCCATGGGCCTGGCCCGGAACCGGAAGGAGGCGCCGAGGCGGGGCTCGAAGTCGTTTTCCATCAGCCACTCGGCAATCAGCGAGGACTGGGTGAGCGCGCGCCAGATCTTCTGCGGCGGATGGTGCATCGTGCGCTCGATCACGATCGAGCGCGCAGCAATCGAATCGCTCACTTGTCCATCCCCTGTAACAGCGCCTCGAGCCTGTCGAGCCGCTCGCCCCAGAAGGCCGCGTACAGCCCGATCCAGTCGATGAGCGGCGAGAGGCCGTGCGGCTCGGCGCGATAGTGAGTCTCGCGTCCCTCGCACCGTGCACGCACCAGCCCGGCCGATCTGAGCGCGGCCAGATGCTTCGATACGGCCGGCTGCGAGATCCGGGCATGCCGGGTCAGCATCCACACGGTCTGCTCGCCGTCCCGGCACAGTCGCTCGAAGATCGAGCGGCGCGTCGGATCGGCCAGGGCCTTGAACACGGTGCTTGGGATGGCGCTCACGCCTGATACATAGCTCACCAATTATGGATAAACCATAACTGTCCGGATATGTGTTTGTCAAGAAACGCCAGTTGGAGGATTCCGGGATCTACGGCGCCGGCGACGCCCGCCGCTTGAGGAAGGGCATCGCCACCGGGATCAGCGACACGACGATGATGATGAGCGTGACGATGCCGAAGTTGTGCCTCACCAGCGGGACGTTGCCGAAGAAATACCCGCCCCAGATGAGCAGCAGCACCCAGGCGAAACCGCCGAGGATGCTGTAGAGCTGGAAACTCGCGTAGCGCATGTGACCGATGCCGGCCACGAACGGCATGCAGGTGCGGATGACGGGGATGAAGCAGGACACGGTGATCGCCTTGCCGCCGTGGCGCAGGAAGAACGCCTCGGTGCGGCGCAGGTACTCCACCTTGAGCAGCCGGTAGCGGCCGCTGAAGGCGGGCGGCCCGATCAGCCGTCCCAGGCCGTAACTGACGGCGTAGCCGAGCACGGCCGCACAGCCCAACACGAGGGAGGCGACCGGAGCGCTCAGGGTGCCCGCATCCACGGCCGCGAGCGCCCCGACACCGAAGAGGAGCGAGTCCCCGGGCAGAAACACCGCCACCACCAGGCCGGTCTGCGCGAAAATTACACCGAACAGGATGGGGTAGGTCCAGATGCCGACCTCGCTCAGGAGCGCCGCGAGGTGCCGGTTGAGGTGCAGGACGAGATCGATGAGCCAGGCGAGCATGGGCAATATCGTGACAGTTTGGCGAAGCCGTCAGGTGATACCGGAGAGTGGCTGAGGCATGCGGACCTGTCCGCCGCCAGGGGCGGCGAGCGTCGGGCACGGCGTCCTGCCTGGGCCGCGCCTTTTGCCGCACGCCGCGCAGGGACGGGAACGATGCCCGGATCCAGCGCCTCTGACAAGTCTACCGGGCATGATGCTCGAGCCACAGCCGCGGGTCGACCGGTTGAGTACCCCTGCGGATGCCGAAGTACAGCTCCGGGCGGGCCGCGCCGCCGGTGTCGCCCGCCTCGGCGATCAGCTGCCCGGCCTTGACCCATTCGCCGACGTGGGCATACAGGTGGTCATTGTGCCCGTAGAGGCTCATGTAGCCGTTGCCGTGATCGACGATGATCAGCAGCCCCAGGCCGGCCAGCCAGTCCGCGTAGATCACCCGGCCCGGGGCCACCGCACGCACGGGCGCATCGAGCCGGGTCGCGATGAGATCGCCGTCCCATCGCAGCCCGCCGGCACGCAGCTCGCCGTATCGGGCAATGAGCTGACCGGCGACCGGCCAAGGCAGATGGCCCTGCAGGCCCGCGAAGCGGCCGTGCTCCACGGGGCTGCGCGCTTCGGCCCGACGCAGCGCCGCGAGCAGGGACTCCAGGGCCAGCTGCTGCCGGCGCAGCTGGAGCAGACGCTGGGTGCGGGTGCGAGCCCTGGCGGCAATGCCGGCCAGCACCAGCCTGCGGTGCGCGGTGGCCTCATCGAGCCGCTCAAGCTGCGCTTGCCGCTGGCGCTCGAGGCCGGCGAGCTGTGCATCCTCGGCATCGAGCGCGGTGTCGAGCTGATCGATCTGCCGCAGGTCGGCCTCGATGTCGTGGATCCGCTGGGCCCGCGTCCGACTGAAATAGCTGTAGTAGGCGAACATCCGGCCCACGCGGCCCGGATCGCCTTGATTGAGGAGCAACGTCAGCGGCCCCTGCCGCCCGACGAGGTACGCCGCGCGCAGCTCATCGGCGAGCGCATGGCGGCTGCGGTCCAGATCCGCCTGCCGAAGTCGTTCTTGGGCCGCAAGCGCCGCCCGCCGGGCCGCGTCGGCCGCGAGCCGCTGGCGGAGTGTTTGCAGCGCGGCGCGTGCCGCTCCGGCGGATTGCTCCGCGGCCCGGAGGCCGACGGTCAACCGGCTCTGCTCGATTCTCGATGCTTGTACCTGACGGATGATGCGCTCGATCTGCGCCCGCACGACCTGCAGTCGTGCCTGGGTGCTGTGCGCCCTCGCCTGCGGCGTCGAGGCGGTCGCCGCCGGACCGCCCCCCAGCGCCAGCGTGATCAGGGCCAGGAAGATCAGCGCGCGGTGCGCTCCCGAGAGGCGCTTCGGCGACCAATGATCCCTGCCATATTGCATAGGGACGCTATAATGCGCGACCTTTTTTTGGCCGGTGCGGTCTTCTAGACGCCTTTCATGGATCATCTCGCTCAATATATACACGTCCACCCCTGGCTGACCGCCTCGACCGTGGCGGTGGCGGTCATCGCGATCTTGTTTGAGATGCGAGCCCGCGGGGAGAGTTTCGCCGGCGTTTCGCCCCAGCAGGCCATCCAGTTGATGAACCGCGGTGCGCTGACGATCGACCTGCGGCCGCAGGAGCAGTATGCGGCGGGCCACGTCTCGGGAGCGCGGCGCATGGACGGCGAGCAGATCCTGAAAGGGGGGGATCTGCTGAAAAAGCACAAGCAGAAACCGCTCATCGTATATTGCGATCGCGGCTCGCTGGCCGGCGCCGCGGTGCGGCAGCTGCGCGCACAGGGGTTCGCCCAGGCGGTCGTCCTGCGCGGCGGGCTCACGGCCTGGCGGGCCGAGAACCTGCCGGTGGAGAAGGGCGCGGGGAACAAGGCATGAGCCGGTCCGAGGTGCTCATGTATGCCACCGGCTGGTGTCCGTACTGCGCGCGCGCGCGCCAGCTGCTGACGCGCAGGGGGATCGCCTACGAGGAGATCGATGTGGACGCCCGGCCGGAGGCGCGCGCCGAGATGCAGCTGCGCAGCCGGCGACACACCGTGCCGCAGATCTTCATCGGAGAGACGCATGTCGGCGGATGCGACGATCTTTACGAGCTCGATGCCCGCGGCGGCCTCGACACACTGTTGAAAACCGGAGTCTGACACATGGCGAATGAAGCCGCCGGCACCGTGCCGGCACCCGAAGATGCCAACGGCCCGATCCTGCACCTGCAGCACGTCTATCTGAAGGACTGCTCCTACGAGGCCCCGAACGGCCCGCGCGGCGAGGGCAACTGGAACCCGCAGATCAACCTCGATCTGCACACCGGCGTGACCGTGCTCACGCCCGAGGTGCAGGAGGTCGTGCTGACAGTGACTGTATCCGCAAAACAGGGCGAGACCACGGTCTTTCTGGTGGAGGTCAAGCAGGCCGGTGTGTTCATGCTGCGCAACCTGTCCGAGGAGGACACCAAGCGCGCGGTCGGCGCCGTTTGCCCGGGCGTGCTGTTCCCGTACGCGCGCGCGCAGGTGTCGCAGCTGATCACCCTGGGCGGCTTCCCGCAACTGCTGCTGCCGCCGGTGAATTTCGACGCCCTCTACGCGGCCAATCAAAACCAGCCGACTCCGCCCGCCGCGCAGGCCAACTGAAGCGGCTTCGCCGCCCGCGAGCTCCGGATGATGAGCGCCGCAGCCGGGAGCGATACGCCCGTCGCCGTGCTCGGCGCCGGCTCGTGGGGAACGGCGCTCGCGCTGCAATTCGCGCGCAGCGGGCGCCCGACCCGGCTCTGGGGCCGGGACCGCGGGCAGCTCGCGGTCATGGCGCGCGAGCGGCGCAACGGACGCTACCTCCCCTTCGGCGCGTTCCCCGAGTCGCTGGTGGTGGAGCCGGATCTGGCCGATGCGCTGCACGGCGCCCGCGATCTGTTGATCGCGGTGCCGAGTCACGCCTTCCGCTCGATGCTCACCGAGCTCAGGCCGGTGCTCGGCGAGGAGACGCAATTGGCCTGGGCCACCAAGGGATTCGAGCTGCCGAAAGGTCTCCTGCCCCATCAGGTCGCGCGCGAAGTCCTGGGGCCGAAGCGTGCGGTCGCGGTCCTCTCCGGACCGACCTTTGCGCGCGAGGTCGGCGCGGGGCTGCCCACCGCGATGGTCATCGCCTCCCCGGATGCGGCTTTCGCCAAGGCACTGGCGCAGGACCTGTCGTCGACGAACTTCCGCGTCTACACATCGACCGACATCGTCGGTGTCGAGGTCGGCGGCGCGGTCAAGAATGTGTTGGCGGTCGGGGCGGGGCTTTCGGATGGCCTGGGACTGGGCGCCAATGCGCGCGTGGCGCTGATCACCCGGGGACTGGCGGAGATGATGCGGCTGGGCGTGGCTCTCGGGGCGCAGCGCGAGACGTTCATGGGCCTCGCGGGCCTCGGCGACCTGGTGCTCACCTGCACCGATGACCAATCGCGCAACCGGCGCTTCGGCCTCCAGGTCGCCGGCGGCCGCTCGCCCGCCGAGGCGTTGGAAGCGATCGGCCAGGTGGTGGAGGGCTATCCCGCAGCGCGCGCGCTGCGGGATGTCGCCGCCCGCGCCGGCGTGGAGATGCCGCTCTGCGAGAGCGTCTACCGTGTCCTTTACGAGGGCGTGCCGGCCAGGGAAGCGGTGCGCGGGCTGATGACCCGGCCGATCAAGCCGGAGACGCAGTAGCGAATGTCAAAGGTGGAGCAGGGCGCTTCGCGCCGCTGCGATGACTGCGCCGACCACAAGGAGCATGACCGGTCCGGCCGAGAGCGCAAACCCCACTTCGCGCGACTTCGGCTCCTTCACGTAGGCGAGGAAGTAGATGACCCTCCCGACCAGGAACACCGCACCCAGCGCCGCGGCGATGCCGGGGCTGATGTAACGGGCGAAAATCCAGATGGCCGGGATGAACATGATCAGCAGCTCCAGCGTGTTCATCTGCACCCGGAAGTAGCGCTCGAAAATCTCGTGGCCCGTGGTCGCCGGGGCCGCCACTTTGTACTTCCCGCGCGCCTTGCCGACCGCGGCGCCGAAGGCGAAAAACTCCATCAGGGCAAGAGCGATGACCAGATTGACGAGCGCCATGAGCACCTCCCCAGGGGACGCATAGCATAGGCGAAACCAGGCGCCCGGTAATGGCACAATAGCGTCCATGGAAAAGTCCCGGGGCTATGCACATCGGCTCGACCTGCGAGCCGATGTGGAGACGGTCTGGAAAGCGCTGACCGATCCTTCACGGCTGTCCCAGTGGTGCTCGCCGGATGCCTGGATCAACGCCCGCTCCGGCGGGCTGTTTCGCGCATGCGTCGACCGCGTGACCGAGCTGGAAGCCTGTATCGACGTGTTCGAGCCGGGCAGGCGGCTGCGGCTGATCTACCTCCCGTCCGCCTCGCTGCCACCGACGGACAGCGCTCTGGTCGATGACTTCATTCTTGAACCCTCCCGGCCGGGCACCATCTTACGGTTATTGGGATCCGGTGTTCCCGGATCGTCCGAATGGGATGTGCAGTACCTGCGCTTGAGGACCGGATGGCAGGCGGCGTTGATGCGCCTCAAGCACCTGATTCACGGCTCAAATCCGGAGAAATCGTGACCGCTTTCGTGCTGCGCGCCGTGATCAGCGCGCTGGGGCTGTGGGCCGCCACACGGTGGGTGCCCGGCATCACCATCAACGATGCCGGCACACTGATTCTGGCCGGTATCCTGCTGGGCCTCGTCAACGCCATCGTGCGTCCGATCGTCATCCTGCTGACGCTGCCGCTCACCGTGCTGTCGCTGGGCGTGTTCCTGCTCGTGGTCAACACGGGCATGCTCGCCCTGGTGGCGTGGATGCTGCCGGGATTTCACGTCGCGGGATTCTGGCCGGCCTTCCAGGGCGCGCTCATCGTCTGGGTGGCCGGATGGCTCGCCTCCTGGCTGATCGGCCCCAAGGGGCGGATTCAGATCCACATCCATCGCACGGGCCGCGGCGGGCCGCCGACGCCATGACCGATCATAATGGATCGATGCCTGATTCCCTGAAACTCAAATTCTGCGGACTGCACTTCGCCTCGCCCATCGTGCTGCTCTCGGGCTGCGTGGGCTTCGGCGAGGAATACACCCGCATTCAAGGCTTCTCGAACCGCGACGCCGGCGCGGTGGTGCTCAAGGGCACGACGCTCGCGCCCCGGCTCGGCAACCCCCCGCACCGGGTATGCGAGACGCCCGCGGGCATGCTGAATGCGATCGGGCTGCAGAACCCGGGGACCGAGCAGGTCATCGGGCACATCCTGCCGCAGCTCGAGTTCGAGGAGACCCGCTTCATCGCCAACGTGTCTGGCTCGACCATCGAGGAATACGCCGAGGTCACGCGCCTGTTCGACCAGTCGCCCATCGATGCCATCGAGATCAATATCTCCTGCCCCAACGTCAAGGAGGGCGGCGTCGCCTTCGGGAACTACCCCGACATGTCGGCCCAGGTGGTCGAAGCCTGCCGCCGGGTGACCGGCAAGCCGCTCATCACCAAGCTCTCGCCCAATCAGACCGACATCCGCGAGAACGCCCGCCGCTGCATCGAGGCGGGCACCGATGCGCTGTCGGTCATCAATACGGTGATGGGCATGGCCATCGACGCGCACACGCGACGGCCGGTGATCGGCAACGTCCAGGGAGGCCTGTCGGGCCCGGCGATCAAGCCGATCGCACTGCTGAAGGTGCACCACGTGTACGAGGTGGCGCGCAAGCATCGCATCCCCATCATCGGCCAGGGAGGTATCACGACGGCCGGGGACGCCATCGAGTTTCTCATCGCCGGCGCCGCAGCGGTCGGCATAGGGACCGCGCTTTTCTACGACCCGCTGGTCTGCAAGCGCATCAACGCCGGCATCGCGGACTATCTGCGCGAGCATGGATTGGGCAGCGTCGCGGAGCTGACCGGCACCCTCCGGGTCTGATCAAGACCCTGACGGCGGCGGGCCGTTGCTCGACTCCGAGATGTCGAGATCGAGCTCCTTGAGCTTGCGGGTCAGGGTGTTGCGCCCCCAGCCGAGCAGACGGGCCGCCTCCTGTCGGTGGCCCTGGGTGCGCCGGAGCGCTGCGCGGATCAGGATGCGCTCGAACGCCGGCAGCGCCTCCTCGAGCAGCGTCCCCTGGCCGCTCACGGCCTGTCGGTCCGCCCAGGAGGTGAGCGCCTTGTGCCAGTCCGATTCCGGGCCGGACCCGTCCGCCGCCCCGATCTCCGGCGGCAGGTCCTCCACATGGATCTCGCTCCCCGGTGCCAGCACCGACAGGCGCCGGCAGATGTTGACCAGCTCGCGCACGTTGCCCGGCCAGCGATAGCCCGACAGCTTCTCCTCGGCATCCCGGGCGAGCGCCTTGGTTTCCACTCCCAGATCACTCGCCGCCACCCGAAGATGGTGGCGCAGCAGCAAGGGAATGTCCTCGGCCCGCTCGCGCAGCGCCGGCAGCTCCAGACGGATGACATTCAGGCGGTGATAGAGATCCTCGCGGAACAGGCCGCGGGCGACGCGGTCCTGCAGATTCTGGTGGGTAGCCGCAATCACTCGCACGTCCACGCGGATCGGAGTCTGGCCACCCACGCGATAGAATTCTCCCTCCGCCAGCACACGCAGCAGCCGCGTCTGCATCTGCGCCGGCATGTCGCCGATCTCGTCGAGAAACAGCGTGCCCCCGTCGGCTTGCTCGAAGCGGCCGCGGCGCTGAGCGTCGGCACCGGTGAACGAGCCACGCTCGTGGCCGAACAGCTCCGACTCGAGCAGCTCACCCGGAATGGCCGAGGTGTTGAGCGCGATGAACGGTTTGCCCGAGCGGGGACTGTGGTCGTGCAGAGCGCGGGCCACCAGCTCCTTACCGGTGCCGGACTCGCCGGTGATCAGCACGGTGACACTGGAGCGTGACAGCCGGCCGATGCCGCGGAATACCTGCTGCATCGCCGGCGCGGTGCCGAGCAGCTCCGGGATGCGCGTCTCGCCGGCCGTATCGGCTCCGACCCGAGGATGGGTGCTGGCGGCACGCCTGACCAGCGCCACCGCCTGATCGATGTCGAAGGGTTTCGGCAGGTACTCGAAGGCGCCGCCCTCGTAGGCCGACACGGCGCTGCCGAGGTCCGAGTGGGCGGTCATGACGATAACCGGCAGCAGCGGGTGAGATTCGCGGATCTTCCTCAGAAGCTCCAGGCCCGAGCGGCCGGGCATGCGGATGTCGGTCATCAGCACATCGGGTACGTCGCGCCTCAACGCCTCGAGCGCGGGCTCCGCGGCGTCGAAGGCACGCGGCTGCAGTCCGCCATTGCGCAAGGCGCGCTCCAGCACCCAGCGGATGGAGGTGTCATCGTCGATGATCCAGACGCGAAGCGCCGGGTGCACGGCGGGGCTCATGGGGGCGCTTCCAACGGCAACAGCAGCGTGAACACGGTGCGGCCGGGCTCGCTGTCGAATTCGATGAGGCCGCCGTTGCGGCAGACCAGCTCCTGGGCGACCGCCAGTCCCAGGCCCGTGCCGTCGGGACGGCCGGTCACCAAGGGATAGAACAGGCTCGATCGCAGCTCCTCGGGGACGCCGGGGCCGTCATCCTCGACCTGCACGGTGGCGACCAGCCGGTGCCTCACCGAGCCGATGCTCACGTTGCCCAGCGCTCGCGTGCGCAGCACGATATGGCCGCGCCGGCCAAGTGCCTGTAACGCGTTGCGCGTCACGTTGAGCAAAGCCTGGATGACCTGATTACGGTCCAGCCATGCGTTCGGCAGACTCGGATCGTAGTCGCGGTCGACGACGACTTCCTCGCCCGCTTCGGCTCGCAGCAGCCGATAAACGTGCTCGCAGATCTCGTGTACGTTGAGGAGCGATCTCTGCGGCGCCCGGCCCGGCCCGGCGATGGAATCGACCAGCGCGGCCAGGCGATCCGCCTCGCCGATGATAACCTGCGTGTACTCCTTCAGCGCCGCGGCGGGCAGCTCGCGCTCGAGCAGCTGCGCCGCACCGCGCAGGCCGCCGAGCGGATTTTTGATCTCGTGCGCCAGCTGGCGGATCATGAGGCGGCTGCCATCGAGGCGCGCGAGCAGATCATTCTCCCGGCTGATGCGCTGGCGCTGGGTGGCGTCGGCCAGCTCGAGGAGCAGGTGTATGCCGGTGACCTGGCCCTCGACCGGGGTGATGGTCACATCGAGCGTGCGGCTCTCACGCGGCATGGAGGCCGGGCGCAGCATCAGCTCCCGGTCGGTCAGCCCCGCGCCCGTGTCGAGCGCCCGGCGCAGGTTGGCCTTCAGCCCGTCGGCATCGTGCAGAAAATCGGTGAACGGCCGGCCGCGCGCCTGGTTGAGACTGAAGGCGAGCACGTCCTGAGCGGCCACATTCGCATAGATGGCGCACAGCTGCGCATCCAGCACGATGATCCCGGTTGACAGGGCATCGAGCAGCCCCGCCGGATCGAAATGCGCCAGAGCGGACGGCAAGCCGTGCTCAAAGGCCACGGCGGCCTCCCTGCGATTCAGTGCGCCCCTGCGGGCTCAGCGCCGTGGCGGCGGCGGGTGATGAAAGAGCGGATTGTGCGGATTGAGAATGGACGGCTGGTGCACGTAGAACGTCACCGTGGAGGTCTCGCACAGAATCTGTCCGAAGCGGTCCACGACGACGGCAGAGACGGTATGTTGCCCGCGATTCACCGGAAACGTGAAAGCGGGGCCGCCACCGGAGAGCTGGTGGCCGTCGTAAAACAAGCGAATCCGGTTGCCGGGGCGCAACGGCGGATCCGTGCTCACGATCGCCGTCGCGCGGTAGGCGTTCATCAGCATCTGCTGATTGTGGGGCTGCGCGATCGTGCAGCTTCGATAGCCCCGGGACCGTGGCGCGGACTCCTGCGGGGCTTGCGAAGTCGGCAGCACGGCCGCCGGCGGTGCCGAGAAGGTCTGGGCGCCGGCGATCTGCAGCTTCTGCGCGCCCGGACGCGGCTGGTCGCTGTAGTGGACGACACCGTGGGCGTCGACCCACTTGTACACGGTGACCGGGTTGCCGTTGCCCGCCATCGCCACTGAGCCGAGACAGGCGAGGGCAGCGAGGGCGAGCGGCCGTGACAGGGTCATTCGTGTGGCGCGCATGGGTAGGCAGCATAGACCGATTCGCGACCGGGCACAAAACCATGGTCTTATGACAAGTAACCGTCCCTGGCGGCCCAACCTCCCTCCATGGCTCATGGCTGCACGCCCGGTATCCCGTCTCGCCGCTCCCGCGGCTCGAGGACACCTCCTGTGTCCTCGAGGGTGCCATGGCGCCCACCGCGGAGCCTCCCCTGGGGCACGAGGCTCCGGCGGCGAATGAGCGCGTCTCGTTCACTGTCCGATCAGCAGCTGTAGTACATCTCCAGCTCGACCGGGTGCGTGGCCATCCGGAACCTCGTGACCTCCTGCATCTTCAGGCCGATGTAGGCGTCGATCACGTCGTTGGTGAACACTCCGCCGCGAGTCAGGAACTCACGGTCCTTGTCGAGGTGCTCGATCGCCATGTCCAGGGAGTGGCACACGGTGGGGATGTCCTTCGCCTCCTCCGGCTCCAGGTCATAGAGATCCTTGTCGGCGGGCTCGCCGGGGTGGATCTTGTTCTGGATGCCATCCAGGCCCGCCAGCATCATGGCGGCGAAGGCGAAGTAGGGGTTCGCGCTCGAGTCGGGGAAACGCACCTCGATGCGGCGCGCCTTCGGGTTCGACACCCAGGGGATGCGGATGGAGGCGGAGCGGTTGCGCGCCGAATAGGCGAGCATGACGGGTGCCTCGAAGCCGGGCACCAGGCGCTTGTAGCTGTTGGTGCCGGCGTTGGTGAAGGCGTTCAGGGCCTTGGCATGCTTGATGATGCCGCCGATGTAGTACAGCGCGAGCTCCGAGAGCCCGCCGTACTTGTCACCGGCGAACAGCGCCTTGCCGTCCTTCTGCAGCGACTGGTGCACGTGCATGCCGCTGCCGTTGTCACCGACCAGGGGCTTGGGCATGAAGGTGGCGGTCTTCCCGTAGCGCTGCGCGACGTTGAGCACCGCGTATTTCAGGATCTG
The DNA here is from genome assembly GCA_021805865.1 of Pseudomonadota bacterium. GTDB lineage: Bacteria > Pseudomonadota > Gammaproteobacteria > Steroidobacterales > Steroidobacteraceae > 13-2-20CM-66-19. The sequence goes on along the minus strand of JAJZDX010000001.1, from coordinate 303,116 downwards.
CACCTGGTCCGCCTTCTTGACGAGCGTGCCGGCGCCGACGCCGATCTCCGCCTGGCCGCCGGTGGCCACTTCGTGGTGATGCACCTCGACCTTCAGGCCGAGCTCCTCGCACGCCAGACACATCGCCGAGCGGATGTCCTGGTAGGCGTCGACCGGCGGCACCGGGAAATAGCCGCCCTTGATGCCCGGACGATGCCCCATGTTGCCCTCGGCGTATTCCGATCCGGAGCTCCACGCGCCCTGCACGGAATCGATGGCGTAGAAGCTGCCGCGCATTTCGTTGCCGAAGCGCACGCTGTCGAAGATGAAGAACTCGTTCTCGGGACCGAACATCGCGCCATCGGCGATGCCGGTGGATTTCAGGTACGCCTCGGCACGCTTGGCGAGCGAGCGCGGATCGCGCTCATAGCCCTGCATGGTGGCCGGCTCGATGACATCGCAGCGGACGTTGATCGTGGTCTCATCGAAGAACGGATCGAGCACCGCCGTGTCCGCCTCGGGCATGAGGATCATGTCCGACTCGTTGATGCCCTTCCATCCGGCGATGGACGAGCCGTCGAACATCTTGCCGTCACGGAACAGATCCTCATCGACCAGGCGCGCCGGAATGGTCACGTGCTGCTCCTTGCCGCGGCTGTCGGTGAATCGCAGATCCGCGAACTTGACGTCTTTTTCCTTGATCAACTGGATTACATCGGTCGGTGTCATATCGCCTCCGGTGAAATAGGGTGGTGCCCGCGCCATTCACGAGCCGCGCCGCGGGATCGCAATCGAGACGTGCCCTTGAGCGGATTTTCCCGGGACGCCGTCAAGCGCGTGGCGCCGGCCATCGCACTGCACAGCCCCGCGCCGTGTGCCGCTCGGCAGTCCGCGCACTTGCGCAAAGGCATTCCTGTCCGGAGCGCCCGGGGAAAATCCGCTCTGTGGTCGCGTTCGTCAGCCGCAGTGCAGTACCTCGCAAACAGTCCAGGCAAAAGCTCGAACGACGGAGCACCATGATAGTGCATGCGCCATGCCAAACAACAGGCACTTTTAAATCAAATAGTTGCGAGAACGTCAATCCATAAATGCACTATTATGGTGCGTATCGGACCAGAATTGCGCCAGAATGGTGCGGCGTGGGATCGATCTGCCGTGCTTTCGGGCGCACCGCCCGAGAGCGGCAGGCCTTCGCTATACTCGCGAACCATTTTGCTCGTTTGGCCAGGTGATGAAGACCGCGACCGCGCCCCGCACCTTCCAGGAGCTGATCTTCGCCCTGCAGCAGTATTGGTCCGACCGGGGGTGCATCGTGCTGCAGCCCTACGATATGGAGGTCGGCGCCGGCACTTTCCACACGGCCACGTTCCTGCGCTCGATTGGACCGGAGCCCTGGAGCGCCGCCTACGCCCAGCCGTCCCGGCGGCCGGCCGACGGCCGTTACGGCGAGAATCCCTTCCGCCTGCAGCACTACTACCAGTTTCAGGTCGTCATCAAGCCCTCGCCGGCGGACATTCTCGAGCAGTACCTCGGGAGCCTGCGCGCCCTCGGCCTCGACCCGCTGGTGCACGACGTGCGCTTCGTCGAGGACAATTGGGAGTCCCCGACGCTAGGGGCCTGGGGGCTCGGCTGGGAAGTGTGGCTCAACGGGATGGAAATCACCCAGTTCACCTACTTCCAACAAGTTGGCGGCCTCGACTGCCGGCCGGTCACCGGCGAGATCACCTATGGCCTGGAGCGGCTGGCCATGTACCTGCAGGGGGTCGAGAGCCTGTACGACATCGTGTGGACCGATGGCCCGCTCGGCAGAATGACCTATGGCGACGTGTTTCACCAGAACGAGGTGGAGCAATCGAAATACGACTTCGAGCTCGCCGACGTTCCGACGCTGTTCCGCCATTTCGAGGACCATGAGCGCGCCTGCCGGGCGCTGCTTGAGCAGGGACTGCCGTTGCCGGCCTATGAGCAGGTGCTCAAGGCCTCGCACACGTTCAACCTGCTCGATGCACGGCGGGCGATTTCCGTGACCGAGCGCCAGCGCTACATCCTGCGCATGCGCGCGCTGGCGAGCGGCGTGGCGCGCGCCTATTACGACCGCCGCCAGGCATTGGGCTTTCCGATGCTTCAGGGCCGGCGAGCCGCGGGCGGCGGCATCGGGGACGGCTCCGGCGCGGCCCCTGTGAGGGCCGACGCATGAGCGTCGACCAGCACGATTTCCTGGTTGAGATTGGAACGGAAGAGCTCCCGCCCAAGGCATTGCGCGCGCTGGAGCAGGCGTTTGCCAGCGGCCTGCTGAACGGCCTGGCGAAGGCCGATCTGGCGCATGGGGAGCTCAGATCGTTCGCCTCGCCCCGACGGCTGGCGCTGCGCGTCAGGCGATTGGCGGCCTGCCAGCCGGACCAGAGGATCGAGCGGCGCGGCCCGCCGGTCAATGTGGCGTTCGATGCAGCCGGCCAGCCGACCCGGGCGGCGCAGGCCTTCGCCGCCGGCTGCGGCGTGCCCTGGGACGCGCTCGAGCGCCGCGAGGAGGACAAGGGCGCATTCCTCTACTACAGAGGGGTCAAGCCGGGCGCGGCCACCGTGGAGCTGTTGCCCGCCCTGGTGCGGGATGCGCTCGATGCGCTGCCCATCCCCCGGCGGATGCGTTGGGGCGCGGGCGATGCGGAATTCGTGCGGCCCGTGCACTGGATCCTCATGTTGTATGGCAAGGGGGTTGTGCCGGGGAGGCTGTTCGGCATCCCGGCGGGAAACCTGACCCGCGGCCATCGCTTTCATGCCCCAAAGCCGCTCGCGATCGCGAGTCCCGCCGCCTACGAGCGCGCGCTGGGCGGGCGCGGCCATGTGATTGCGGACTTCGAGGTCCGCCGCACGCTGGTGCGCGAGCGCGTGACGGCCGCGGCCGCCGGGCTCGGCGGCCAGGCGCTGATCAGCGAGGCGCTGCTCGAGGAGGTCACCGCGCTCGTCGAGTGGCCCGTGCCGCTCGCCGGCCGCTTCGAGCCGCGCTTCCTCGCGCTGCCGCGCGAGGTGTTGATTTCCACCCTGGAGGATCACCAGAGGTATTTCCCCGTGGAGGGCGCGGACGGCGCTCTGCTGCCCTGTTTCGTCGCGGTCGCCAACCTCGAGAGCCGCGAGCCCGCCAAGGTGATCGAAGGCAACGAGCGCGTGGTGCGCCCGCGCCTCGCCGATGCGGCGTTTTTTTGGGACCAGGACCGCAAGACCGCGCTCGCGGCGCGCATCGAGGGCCTGGATGCGGTCACTTTCCAGGCAAGGCTCGGCTCGCTGGGTGACCGGAGCCGGCGCATCCGCGTGCTGGCGATCGAAGTCGCCGCAGCGATCGGACAGTCCGCGGCGCAGGCGGAGCGCGCGGCGAGCCTGTGCAAGTGCGACCTGCTCACGGCCATGGTCGGAGAGTTTCCCGAGCTGCAAGGCATCATGGGCGCCCACTACGCGCTCGCCGACGGCGAGGATCCGGAAGTGGCCGCCGCCCTCCGCGAGCACTACCTGCCTCGGGGCGCGGGCGACGCGCTGCCGCTTACGGGCACCGGCACGGTGATCGCCATCGCCGACAAGGTGGATACCCTGGCGGGAATATTCGCGATCGGCGGCAAGCCAAGCGGCACGAAGGATCCGTTCGGACTGCGCCGGGCGGCCATCGGCCTCACCCGCATCCTGCTCGAGAAGCGCCTCGATCTCGACCTGGCGGGGCTGTTGCGACATGCAGTCGGCCTCGCGCAGTCGGATATCGAGCGGCTCGCGTTGCCGACGGGCAAGGCCGCGCCGTCCTTGTCGATCGATGCGGTGGCCGGGGAGCTGTACGACTACGTGCTGGAGCGCCTGCGCGCCCACTACCTGGAGAGCGATGCGGTCACAGGGCCGTGCTCTACGGAGATGTTCGACGCGGTGCTCGCGACACGGCCGGCCTCGCCCTTGGATTTCGATGAGCGACTGAAGGCGCTCAGCGGTTTTCTGCGGCTGCCGGAGGCGACGAGCCTCACGGCGGCCAACAAGCGCGTGGCCAACATCCTGCGGAAATCGGGTGGTCGAAGCCCGGTGGAGACGGCCGAGCCGCAAGGCAGCGGGCGAGCGGCGAGGGGCGCGGTCTCGGCGGTCGATCCGGCTCTGCTCGAGGAGCCGGCCGAGCGGAGCCTCTTCGAGTCCATCGATGCGCTGCGCGGCACGGTGACGGCGGCCACGGCGCGACGCGATTATGCCGGTGCGCTCACCGAGCTGGCGGCCCTGCGGCCCGCGGTGGATGCGTTTTTCGATACGGTGATGGTCATGGACGAGGACCGGCGGCTGCGCGCCAACCGACTGGCCCTGCTTTCCCGCATGCGGGAGCTGTTCGCCGGCGTGGCCGACCTGTCGCGGCTGCCGGGCTGACCCGGACCATGCAGCTCATCGGCTCTCTCGTCTTTACCGCCTTCCTGTTCCTGTGGACGTTCTTCTATTCGATCTTTTTCGTGATCGCCTGCTCGCTGCTGCCGTTCCGGCGCCGCTTCGTGCTGCTCAGGGTGTGGGCGCGGGTGCTGCTGACGGCGCTCAAGTGGACCTGCCGCCTGGATTATCGGATCGAGGGCCTCGAGAACCTCCCCGCAGACAATCACATCGCGCTGTGGAAGCATTCCTCCTCTTGGGAAACCATCGCGATGTCGCTCGTGTTTCCCCGCCAGGTCTGGGTGCTGAAGCGAGAGCTCACCTGGGTCCCGGTGGTCGGCTGGGGCATCCGGCAGGCGCACGCGATCGCCATCGACCGCAAGTCCGGCCACTCCGCCGTCGGCCAGGTCATCGCCCAGGGCAAGGAGCGGCTGGCCGAGGGCGACTGGATCATCATTTTTCCCGAAGGCACGCGCATGGCCGCCGGCCAGACCCGCCGCTACGGGGTGAGCGGGACACTGCTCGCGGCCGAGACGGGGAAACTCCTGGTACCCGTGGCGCACAATGCCGGCACTTTCTGGCCGCGGCGGGGACTGCTCAAGAAGCCGGGCACGATCCGCGTGGTGATCGGCAAGCCGGTGGCTGCGGCCGGCCGTGATCCGCGCCAGCTCAACCAGGAGATACAGTCCTGGGTCGAGGCGACCGTGGCGCAAATGCAGGGTCCCGAAGTCGCTTCCAGTCAGATGAACTCGGGCACCAGGGGAGACAATCGGCGCGACGCTTGAGCGCGGTCGTTTCCACTGCCCCCAATCCGGAGGCCGATATGTCCGACATTCAGTCTGCCGATACGCCCCAGGGCGCCAGCGCGCGCGGCCAGTGCCTGTGCGGGACGGTGCGCTTCGAGGTGCGCGGCCCCCTTCGCCCCATCATCTATTGCCACTGCGCCATGTGCCGCCGGGCGAGCGGGCATTTCGCCGCAGCCACCGCTTGCGCCCCGGAGCATCTGCGGCTGATCTCGGCCGAAAGCCTGCGCTGGTACCGCTCCTCGGCGAGCGCACGCCGGGGATTCTGCGGCGCCTGCGGCTCACCGCTGTTCTGGGAGCCCGCTCACGGCCGTCACATCAGCATCTGGGCCGGCACGCTCGATACTCCCACGGGCCTCGAGGCGTCGACCCATATCTTCGCGGCCGACAAAGGCGACTACTACGAGATCGAGGACGGCCTGCCTCAGTGGCCGCAAGACTCGCCCCTACGCTGAGCGGGGGCGCGCGGCGGGACCGGCCTCAAGGCGCCTCCACCTCTTCCGGGCGCCTGGGGGTTTCCACTCCGCTCGAGCCCAGAGTCCTCACGAACTCGGCGCAGCGTTGCGCGGCCTCGGTGCCCTGCCCCGCCCGCAGGGCGGCCCACAGCACCACCAGGCTGAAGCCGGCGATGATCCACATGCCGGTGAAGAATCCGAGTACGCCCGTGCCGCCCATGACGCCCGTGGGGCCGAGGTAACTGACCAGCCACATGCCGGCCAGATAGGGCGGGATCCACCACGCCTGCTGCCATCCCAACTCCGCGAGCGGCCTGCGGCGTACGGCGAGATACCACAGGAGATACGCCACGATATAGACGAACACCGCGCTGAACATCCACTTGCTCACTGAGTATCCGGTCCAATAGATGATCCAGTTGGACAAAATGAAACCGATCGTCGAGAGAAGACCCGCAGCCCGCAGCCGGAACGGACGCGCCGCCTGCGGCAGCGAGGCACGCAAGGTCAGCAGGATCACCGGCCCGATGCTGTATGAGAGGACGGTGATCAGAGAGACCGCCGAAACCAGCTTCTGCCACGACGGGAAGGGAAAGAAGAACAACACGCCGATAAGATAGGTGACGATGAGCCCGACCCAGGGCACGCCCTGGCGGCTCAGCTTGATGACGTGCTTCGGCGCGTTGCCCATCTCTCCGGCGGCCATGATGATGCGCGGGCTCGCCGTGATGTAGATGAAGGCCGTCCCAAGCGGGGAGATCAAGGCATCGACATAAAGGAGCACCGCCCACCAGAAGGCCCCGACCGCCACGGCGATGGCCGCCAGAGGGCCGAACATGCCGGTGAAGCGCAGGTGCGCCCACCCGCCGCTCACGTCCCCGGGCTTCAGCGCCGTGATGAAGGAGATCTGCAGGCCGACATAGATCAGCATGCCGATGAGCACGGAGCTGATGAGAGCGATCGGTACGTAGCGGTTTGGGTTGCGCGTCTCCCCGGCGAGCGCGATGGCCTGCTGGAACCCGAAAAAGCTGAAGATGATGCCGGCGGTGGCCACCGCGGTGAACACGCCGCTCACCGGGGTGCTGTGGATGTGGGCGACCATGTTGTGCGGATGAAATGAATAGGCCATCAGCACGCAGATGGTTGCGATCGGAATGATGAGCTTCCACCAGGTCGCCGCGCTGTTGATCACCATGACCCAGCGGATCGCGAGGAAATTCAAGCCGACGACCGCGGCCAGCAGCAGCGCCGCCAACGCCGTTCCCGCATCGGTCATCAGGCCGGTGTGGGGGTGGATCAGTCCGGGCAGATAGTTGTTGGCATACGTGAGAACCGCGCTGACCTCCACGGGCGGCACGGAGACGAACGCGAGGAACAGAATCCAGCTCCAGATCTTGCCGGCCAGGTCACCGTGGCTCACATGCGTCATGTGCACCAGGGCGCCGGAGTTCGGGAACATCGTCGCGAGCTCGGCGAACACGAACGCCAGAAACAGGATGGCGACCGCGCCGATGATCCACGAGAACACGCTCCGGGGCCCGGCTTGCACGGCGGCATTGAGGGCGCCGAACAGCCAGCCGGAGCCGATGATGCTGCCGAGACTGGCGTACAGAATGCCGATGATGCCCGCATCACGCCGCAGCTTGGCTGGACCCGCCATTTCTTTACCTCGCGCCCGTCGCTTGGACCCGGACGGCCCCGTTTTCCAGCATACGGGATACGCGGCGGCTTGTCCAAACTCGGGCCGGCTCGCGCGGATGTTGGCATCTGACGCCGGGGAAGACGCGGCCGTCGCTTGCCCGGCCGGCATCACTCCTGATGCCGCCGCACCTTAGGTCATCCAGGCTCGCTCCCGGCGATCCCGCCGCCGCGTACCTGCGCAAGTCAGCTCCGCGGCCGTGCGGCGGCGCGGATCGAGACTAGAACCTGAGCCCGAATCCGAGAGGGACGAAGTCGAGGCTCTGTGCGCCGCGGATGAAGCGCATGTAGCGCGCATCGACGAAGAACGAGGTGGTCCGGCTCATGGCGAACTCCAGACCCACGCCGGCGTTCTTCTCGAGCCGCATTCCGGTCGTCTGATCCCCCACCCGCAAGCCCATCTCCACCGGTCCTTCGAAGCAGAAGTACCCGCCGCAAAAGATGCCGTTGACCAGGCCCGCCCGGTAGAGGCTGTCGCGGCGGTCGTAGTAGCCGCCGCCGAGGAGGAAGTAGAGGCGCACGCGGGGACTGAGCAGGGTATCGAGCTCCAGGTCGACATCACCGCCCCACAATTCAGTGCGCCCCCAGCCGATGGCGCCGAAGGTCGAGCCGGCCTGAGCCAACACCGCCTGCTTGTCGTCGAAGTGCTCGTACATGCCGTCGATGCGCAACGCCAGGGGCAGGCGCGAGGTCGGCCGCCAAGTAAGTCCAAGACCGAGGTTGTAGCCGCCGGCGAGATCCTGCTTCGCCGTCCCTCCCTCGCTGAGGGTGGGTCCGCCCTCGATCTGGAAACTGAGCGGCCGGTAGCGGAAGCCGCTGAAGGAGGAGCGGTAAGTGTGCGTGACGTAGCGCTCGCCGCCTTGTTCCGCCAGGGTGGGCCTGGCGAGGGCAAGCGCGGCCAGAATGGCCGGCACCCGGGCTAACTTGTTCATGTCGTGTCCTCCCTCGTGCACGTCGAGGGTGGGATTCCCTTGGCCTATAACGGCCCGCGACAGTTCCCGTTGTCAACGGGCGCCTCCGCGTGCGCGGCACGGACCGCGCCGGAGGTGTCGGAGTTTTGTTGCGCGAGCGTGGCCGCAGCGGGAATTCGCGGACACACTCTCCCGCTCGAGTCCGCGGTCCCCGACTTCCGTACCCGAGGCCGCAGGGGCCACGGTGCAGCTCGGCGTGAGGCGCTCAGAGCCCGCGGATCGCCGCGATCTTCCGGCCGTTGGGACTGCCGAGCCCGGTGCATGCGTCCCATCCCGCCGATGCCCGGTAGCCGCCGTTGTTGCCCTTGGTGATGTCGTGAAAGGCGCTCTGCTGAGGGTACAGCAGCGGCTGGACATACCCGGCCCTGCGCGCGGTCAGGGCATTGACGCGGACCAGGAGTCCCGCCCAGAGAGGCGCGACGGCGCTCGTTCCGCCGAACACCGCGCTGATCCCGTCCACCAACACCTGATAGCCGGTGTCAGGATCGGCGTCTGCGGCGACATCGGGCACTCCCCGATTGGCGAGCGGGCTGCGCCCGCCCTGCCCGGTGGTGACATCCAGCCCGTCCTGCCAGGGCGGCAGCGCGAAGAAAGCGCTGACGCCTCCTCCGGTGGCGCCGGCGGCGGGCGTTCCGTCATTCCAGACGACTTCGCTCGAGATGGCGGCCTGGGTGGCGCGCAGGCTGGTGCCGCCGCAGGCCAGGGCGTGGGGGCTCGATGCGGGGAAGTCCACGTGATTGGCGCCGTCGCCGACGCCGTCGGTCGAGCCATGATCACCGGCCGCGACGCACACCGTGATGCCCATGGCGATCGCGGCCCGGAAGGCCTCGTCCATGGCCTTCATCGCCTGCGCAGTCCAGTCCACCTCGGCCGCGCCCCAGCTGATCGAGATGGCCGAAGGCTTGTTGACGCTGTCGTGAGCCGCCGTGGTTACCGCGTCCAGAAAACCGGCATCGGTGTTGGGTGAGAAATACACGGCGATCGTGGCGGCGGGCGCGAGGGCGCCGGATACCTCGATGTCCAGCATGACTTCGCCATCCGGGCCGCTTGGGTCGCCGGTGGGCTGATTCGTGGCGTGATCGACCGAGATCGCGGTCACGACGGGCACGGGCAGTCCGAGGCCCGCGAAGTAGGTCTGCAGGTCCTGCGGGCGATAGCCGCCGCCGAGCTCGATGATGCCGACGCATTGTCCCTGGCCGTCGCCGGCCGGGAAGTCGTAGAGAGAGGCCAGCTGCACGGGTGTGAACGAGGCCGCCGGTGGGTTGGCGGCGCGGGATTTGCGCTTCCGGCGGCCTTCCTTGATCCGGAAATGCGGGCGGGCCTGCGGGCGGTTGTCGAGGCCCAGCACGGCGACGATGATGTCGCGCAGTTCCACCGGGAGCTGAACCGCGCCCCGCCGACCGCGGTAGGTTCCCAAGGCGTGCTCGCAGCGCAGCAGCTCGATCCCGAACGCGGTGTTCATTCGCGACACGGTCCCGGCCAGCACGACCGTGCGGCGTGGCGCGCTCTCCTGTACCACGGTGAGGCCCTGTGAGCGGGCAAACTCCCTGACCGCGTCGAGATCGGGCGCACCGGCGCCGTGCAGCTGCGCGAATTCCTCGCGCGACAAGGGGGCAAGGCGCTCTCCCCTGGCCAGTCTCGCCACCCTTTCCTCGAGGGACTGCCGTTCGGCTGCCCGCAGGATGAGGGAGACTTCCAGTCTTTCGTCCGGATCGGCCGCTCCGAGCACGCGTACACCCGGCGGAAGATTTCGCTCGCTGCCCTCGAGAGGATATCGGCTCATGGGGACTCCTTCGGCCCGGCGGATTCCAGGCGCGCCCCTACCTTAGCCGGTTCCCGGGAGTTGGTAATCTTGGCGGCGATCGGCGACACCCTCGCGGGCGCCTGTCGCGTTCATTGGCCCCCAGGCGCAATCGGGCGGGCGGCCGCTTTCGCTCGCCGCCGCGCGCCCCGGCGGCTGAATCAACTCCCGCAGCGCGCCTGGATCCAACGGCGGTGCACGTCGGTGTACACCTCCTGGTAGATGGCGCCGACTTTCTCACGCGGCGGAAACCCGTCGATGAACGCCGGGACGGCCTCGCCCGCGGCGAGCTCTGCCGCGCGGCGCAGGTGCTCGAGGAGATAGCGCGGATCCTCATCGCCCACGGAGATGCGCAGGGTGGTCGGCGTGATGCCGGCCCTGGCGAGCGCCTCCGGCGACATTTCGGAGTGGCTGGTGAGCGCGGGGCAGAGCACCACCGTGTTAGTCTGACCGAGAGTCACCTGCAGGCCGAAGGCCGGCTCCAGACTGTCGAGCAGGCGCTGCAGGCGGTGTCGTTCAAGCCGCTGCGGATTGCGGGGCGTGCCCTCGAAATCGACGGTGAACAGCGGCGCCGGCAATCCGAGCGTCATCAGCTCCTCGCGCAGCGCGCCATTGGGATGACCCTCCACGGCCGAGCAGTGCACGTTGATCATGGGGTGCAGGGCGAGGCTGCGCGCCAGCACGATGGTGTTGATGCACTTCTGCAGGACCCGCAGCTCCAGGGTGCGCATGCCGCTCAGCACCTCGAATGCCTTGTCGGCGTCGAGGAATGCGCCCTTCACGTAGTACACATTCCAGAACATCGTCTCTTCCCAGGCGTACTGCCTCTCGCGGCCGTCGTGGCCGGTGGCGCGGACGGTCTGGCCCTTGGGCAGGAACATCCGCTCGTTGCGCCCGATGACCACGCCGGCGGTGGTGTTGCCCGAGCCGCAGAGGTCCTTGGTATAGGAATGAATGAGGAAGTCAGGGCGCTCGAGGCGGTCCGGGCGCTGCAGCAGGCGCTGCAGGACCGGCGTGCCCACGGTGGCGTCGCAGATGACGGTCAGTCCTCTGGCGTGCGCCGTTCGGCAGATGGCCGGCACGTCGAGCACGTTGCCGTGCGGATTGCACGGGGACTCCAGGAAGACATAGATCTGCCGGCCCCGGCTCAGGCGCTCGGCGTAGCAGCGCTCGACCTCGGCCAGACGCGCGCCGAATGCGTGTGCGTCCTCGCCGTCGAACCATTCCACGGCGACATCGAGGTTGCTGCGCTTGCCGTACCAGTCGTGCAGCAGTTGATAGGTGCCACCGTACACATTGCGGCTGGCGAGCACGAGGTCCTCGTAGCCGACCAGGTTGGCGAGGGTGGCATCGATTGCCGCCATGCCAGAGTTGAAGTTCCACGCGAAATAATCGCGCGCCTCGGGACCGGCCTCGAGGTCCACGATGTGGTTGGCCAGGCAGATCGAGGTGGGATTCAGCAGACGCGAGTAGATCTCGTGCAGCAGCTCCTTGCCCTGGAAGGCATCCTCCACCCATTCCGTGCAAGCGTATACATAGGTCGCGGTCCGGGTGATGACCGGGGTGGCGCTGAAGAGCGCCGTGACGTTGTCGAACAGGGGGTACGGGCCCTTGGCCACGGCCGTGGCGGTGTCGTCCATGATCGACTGGTACGTCGCACGCAGTGGATTCTGCAGAGTGTCGAGCACCTTGGCGAGCTGGAAGCAGGCGAAACGCTTGGCGTTGAACCAGGCGATGCGATTGCGCCGGTCGAGCCGGGACAGGGTCTCGCTGGTGAGGCGCCAGGCGTCTTGGGCGGCGCCATTGGCTTCGAACAGGGCCAGCGACAGACGCGCAAGCACCTGACCGTGAGGGGACTCGGCTGCGATACCGAAGTGCGCGAGCTGCTCGCGTACCAGCTCGTCCACGGTCCGGGCTTCGCTGGAATGCCGGCGCGGACTGAGCTGCACGGCGCTCGAGAAGAGATTCTGCTGGGACATGGTCGCTCTCCGTTTCGGTGCGACGGGAAAATGGGCGCCAATTCTGCCACCTTTGCACCATACTGGTGCGGGCAGCTGCCCGGGGGCGCGCCCGGTGGCGGGCGGGAAACCGGACTGGCGTTTTGGCCGAGACGACGAAGGTAAGATTCCCGCACGCACGCCCGTGCGATCCGAGCATTGAGTTCGATTCGCGCAACCACCGGCTCGGCGGAGCGCGACTGTCTCGAAGGGGAGTCCGTATGACCCGCGCTTTCGCGATCCGATTGCTGCTCACCGCCCTCGCCCTCGGCGCCGTCGCGGTCGTGGAAGTACGCGTGACCGGCCTGTGGCCGGCCTCCCGGATCCCAATCAATGTCGTTCAGACATCCACAGGACAGTTCCGCGCGCAGCCGCTGGACGACCTGCCGATGCCACCGCCTCTGCACGACGGGGATGTCGTCATCCCCCAGGACATGACGCCGGCCGCCCGAGCGGCAGCCCTTTTCGGGCCCGCCTTGCCGGCCGGGTCCACGTTCGATTTCTCAGTTCTCCGAGACGGACACGTTTTTCACGTCGCCGTCGCCGCTCGCACCGCTCCGCCGTCGGCGTTACGTTGGCTTGGCCGATGGCTGAACGGCCTGTTTGTCGTGCCTCTGCTGTCGGCGTTGGTGCTGCTCACGCTTTGGCGGGGTCACGGCCGGGCGAGCGGAGGTCTGTGCGCGTTTGCGACGTTCGCACTGCTCGGCTCTGCGCTGAACACCGCAGTGGCGGGGCCGCTCGTCGGCTGTTGGTTGAATTCGATCGTCTATGTGGCGCAATACCTGGTGGGGGTTCCGGCATTGTATGTGATGGCCGAGGCGCTGGCGGATACCGGATTGTCGGTGCGCGCGCGCCGCACGGCGCGTCTCGCCGTTGCGGGCCTTGTGGTGGCCGGTACCGCGATCGGCGGTGTGAGCACGATTGGATTCGTCTACTGGGGTCTGACGCTACCGTACGTAGCCGGCGTGATACCGCTGGCGATCAGCGGACTGTCGGTCGTGCTGGTCCTGGTGGTGCTGTTCTTCGGGTACCGCAGGGCCGATCACGAAAGCCGGCTCAGGATCCGCTGGGTGCTGTGGAGCACGGCGATATTCTTGCTCATTGTCGTGGGCCTTCTTGGGATCTCTCAGACCCGCCACCCGTATCTGTTCCAGGCCGTCGCTTCGGCACAGTGGCTGGCATTGCTTGGATACTTCTATGCGGCGTTTCGAAACCGGCTGGTCGACGTCTCTTTCGTCGTCAATCGCGCTTTGGTGTATGCGACCCTCACAGCGCTGCTGTTCGGCACCTTCTCGCTGCTGGAGCTCGGACTGCATCAGCTCGCGGTCGGAGAGAAGCTGAGCTGGGCGCTGCAGGCGGGTGCCGCGCTGTTGTTTGCGATTGCGTTGAGCCCCGTGCATCGTCGCATCGAGCATCGCATCGAGAGGCTGTTCTTCCGCAAGCAGCGTCAGGCGATAGCGGCGATCCGCGGCTTCGCGGCGGAATGCGCCTTTGTCGAGCAGGAGGGCCGGCTGTTGCAGATGGCCGTCGAACGATTGCTCCCTCAGTGTGAAGGCGTGTCCGTCTACGAGCGCGCGCCCTCGGGCTATCTGCTGCGCGCCTCGAGGGGCCGCGCCTCGCCTGGTGCCATCGATGTCGACGATCCGGCTTTTGTCGCGCTTCGGGCCCGGCGGCGAGACATCGATCTTCAAGGTCTGGGAAGCGCCGCCGGCAAGGATGGCCTCGCCTTGCCGATGTCCGTCGGGGAGCGGCTGACGGGTGCGGTTTTCTGCCACCCGCGCAGCGGAGAGCAATTCGCCCCGGACGTGCGGTCCGCGCTGGGTGAGGCGGCGCGCAATCTCGGCATGTCGGTCTATCTGCTGCGTTTCCGCGACCAGGCGCGCCTGGTCGCGGACATCGCGGCGGGGCACGTGGACCCGGTCGCCGCCCGAGACCGCGCGGCGGCGCTGATTCCGGGCACCGCTGTGTGAGCCGCCCGGCAGCCGCAGTCCTCCTTACGCAAAAAAACGTGCTCGTCCGAGCGTGTGCTCGGACGGCAGGATTCGGAAATATGGCTGGCTAAATATCAGGGGTATCCATTTGGCTCCAGATAGGGGCATTCTTGGGCTATGGACGAGGCTCCAACGCCCGTTGCCGGCGGCGCGGCACGACCCAGTCACCTACCGGGCTCTTATGGATTTGGGTCGCAACCGGCAGGTCGCGCTTGACTGGAGCTAAATGGATACCCCTGCTAAATATCCAGGTTCATCACCGATAGCGCGTTCTTTTCGATGAATTCCCGGCGCGGCTCGACCTGATCACCCATCAGCGTCGTGAAGATGTCGTCGGCGGCAACCGCATCCTCGATCTTCACCTGCATCAGGCGGCGAGTCTGGGGATTGATGGTGGTTTCCCACAGCTGCTCCGGGTTCATCTCACCCAGGCCCTTGTAGCGCTGGATGGTCTGGCCTTTGCGTGCCTGCTCGAACAGCCACTTCATGCCTGCCTTGAATGAGCCGACCTCCTGGCGCGCTTCGCCACGGGCAACATAAGCACCTTCGCCGATCAGTCCGGCCAGTGTCCGTGCGAGCTCGGAAATGCGCTGGTATTCGGCGGACTCGAAGAACTCCCGCGGTAGGTATTTGGTACTCGGGGTCCCATGCTCGGTCTTGCGGACCATGATACGGGTGCCGTGCTCGGCGGCATCGCGCACTTCCACACCGTAGCTTCGCGTGACGTCATCCAGCGCATTGAGCCGTTGGCCGAGCTCGACGGTCCAGCCTCGCAACCAACCGGGGCGGTCGAAGTCCTGCGGGCGCACTTCTGGCAAGTAGATGAGCTGCTCCAGCAGCCGCTCGTCGTAGCGGCGCGACCAGCGCTTGATGATGGATTGCACCTCGGTGTACCGGCGCGCCAGCGCCTCCAGTCCCGGTCCCTGCAGCGGCGGCGCGGAGGAGTTGACGTGGAGCGAGGCATCCTCCAACGCACTGTTGAGCAGAACGGCATCGAGCTCTGCTTCGTCCTTGACGTACTGCTCCTGCTTGCCCCGCTTCACTTTGAACAAGGGCGGCTGACCGATGTAGATGTGGCCGTGCTCGATCAACGAGGGCATCTGCCGGTAAAAGAACGTCAGCAGAAGTGTCCGGATATGACTGCCGTCAACGTCCGCGTCGGCAAGCAGAATGATCCGGTGATACCGTAGCTTGGCGAGATCGAAGTCGTCCTTGCCGACTCCACAGCCGAGTGCGGTGATCAGCGTCCCGACTTCAGCCGAGGAGAGCATCTTGTCGAAGCGGGCCTTCTCGACGTTCAGGATCTTGCCCTTGAGGGGCAGGATGGCCTGGGTGCGGCGGTCCCTGCCCTGCTTGGCCGAGCCACCGGCCGAATCGCCCTCGACGATGAAGATTTCCGACCGTGCGGGATCCTTTTCCTGGCAGTCGGCCAGCTTGCCCGGAAGACCGGCAACATCCAGAGCACCCTTGCGGCGGGTCATTTCGCGCGCCTTGCGTGCCGCCTCGCGCGCGTGCGCCGCCTCGATGATCTTGGCCACGATGGACTTGGCTTCCTGAGGGTGCTCCATCAGGAAATCCTGCAGCTTCGGGCCCACCGCGGCCTCCACGACGCCCTTGATCTCGGAGGAGACCAGCTTGTCTTTGGTCTGGGAGGAGAACTTGGGATCCGGCAGCTTCACGGACAGGATGGCCGTCAATCCCTCGCGCGCATCGTCGCCCGTAGTGGGCACTTTGTCCTTCTTGCCGGACAGCTCCTTCTCGATGTAGTCATTCAGCATGCGGGTGAGGGCGCTGCGAAATCCCGCGAGGTGGCTGCCTCCGTCCTTCTGAGGAATGTTATTGGTGTAGCAGAACATGCTCTCCTGGTAGGAGTCGTTCCACTGCATGGCGACCTCCACGGTCACCGGCCCTTCCTGGGATTTGAACCACAGGACCGACTCGTGGATGGGGGTGCGCGCTCGGTTCAGATAGGTGACGAAGGCCTTCAGACCACCATCGTGCTGAAAGACATCCGAACGGTTTTCCCGTTCGTCGATCAGCTCGATGCGCACCCCGGAGTTCAGGAAGGACAGCTCACGCAGGCGTTTCGCCAGGATCTCGTAGCTGAACTGAATGTGGGTGAAGATCTGGGCGCTGGGTTTGAAGCGAATGGTCGTGCCACGCTGGGCGGACTCACCTACGACGGCAAGCGGAGCCGCCGGATCTCCCAGGTGATATTCCTGCCGGTGGGCCTTTCCGTCCCGATAGATGGTGAGCAGCAGATAATCCGACAAGGCGTTCACCACCGAGACGCCAACGCCGTGCAGTCCTCCGGACACCTTGTAGGAGCTGGCGTCGAATTTCCCTCCGGCGTGCAAGACGGTCATGATGACTTCCGCTGCCGACCGTCCCTCTTCGGGGTGCATGTCGACCGGGATGCCGCGCCCATTGTCCGAAACCGTCACGGACTCATCGGCGTGGATCGTCACGACGATGCGGTCGCAATACCCGGCGAGCGCCTCATCGATTGAATTGTCGACGACCTCGAAAACCATGTGATGCAGACCGGTGCCGTCGTCCGTATCACCGATGTACATCCCCGGACGCTTGCGCACCGCGTCAAGGCCCTTCAAGACCTTGATTTTACTGGAATCGTAGACGTCTTCGGCTGTCATGACAGAGTCCATGCTGCAATGGGACATTATACGGGTGAGACCTTGCCTTGTTCCACGTGAAACACCCGATCGGGTATCCGAAAACCCGGGATCTCCGGTTGCAATGACGTAACGATGAGCTGGCAGCCCAAACGGGAAATTTCCTGCACAAAGGCGGCCAGATGCTCGGCATCCAGCTCCGCTGCCGGGTCATCGAGCAGCAGTGCCGGCAGCACGCCCGAGGTATCCCGTAGTAGCCGAAGCTGGGCCAGAGTGAGCGCCGCAGCCATCAGCTTCTGCTGTCCGCGGGACAGCACATCTCGAGCCGGCCTCCCCGAGACGTGAATGAGCACATCCGCGCGATGAGGACCTGCCTGAGTGGTCTGACGTAACTGGTCCTGCTTTCGCGAGCCATCCAGCGCTTCCTGGAGCGAGCGTTGGCTCGACCAGCCTCTGGCGTAGTGCAGATCTGCCTCAGGACAGCTCACGGCTGCAATGACCTGCCGCCAGTGAGGCTGCAAGGCTTCCACGGCAGCCTGTCGCGCTTCGGAGATCCGTTCACCGAGGTCCACGAGCCCAACCTCCCATGGCCGGGTATCGGCGCAGCCTTTCAACGCGGCGTTACGTTGGCGCAGCGCTCGCCCATAGCGCACCCACCAATCGCCGAATCGAGGTTCCACGTGGAACACGATCCAATCCAGCCACCTCCGGCGTCTCCGGCCACCTTCCTCCACGAGCTTATGGATGTCCGGATCGATCACCTGGACCGGGAAGGTGAGCGTGAGTTCTGCCAGTGAACCGAGATTCGTGCCGTTTACCTTGGCTTGAGAGCCTTGGTATCGGTCGAATTCCACCCCGGCGTACTCTCGTCCGGTCTCGGAGCGACTGAATACGGTCAGACAGTCCGCACCACGACGAATTAACTGCTCAGAGCGCCGGGTTCGAAATGATCGCCCTCGCCCTAGCAGGTACAGTGCCTCCAGAAGCGATGTCTTTCCCGCGCCGTTCCCCCCCCAAAACAGGGTGCATCCGGAATGCAAAGCCAATTCCGCCGATTCGATACAGCGGACGTTCTGAACGCGCAGCTCGGCAAATCCCATCAGAATTCATCTAGACGACGGCTTGTGCTGATCGTCCTCATTTCGACTGGGCGGCGTGGAAGCAGAGCCCGTCGAATGCTCTTCCGGTCCTGATCAGGATGATTCACGAGGGACAGAGCCGCCTTATCCGCTCAAAAGCGCGCTCCGGGCGTGACCTCATCCACCCGATCCCGATATAGATCACCATTCCCCGGTAAAACCGGGTGGTCTGCTATTGGACCAGGTTGCAGGGCCATGACACGGCATCGCTTACAGCCGCATCGGCATCACCACGTACCGAGTCTGAGCCAGCCCGGGTGCCCGGATCAGGCAGCTGCTGTTGGCATCCGTAAAGCCCAGCTCCACCTGATCCGTCTCAATAGCGCCCAATGCATCGAGCAAATACGTCACATTGAACCCGATCTCCACCTCGTCCCCGGCATAGCTCACCTCGACCTGATCCTCCGCCTCTTCGTGCTCGGGATTGTGCGTTTGAAGAGTCAGCAGATCCGGTTTCACCGTCACTCGAATACCACGATATTTCTCATTCGCGAGAATGGCCGTACGCTGCAACGCCTGCCGCAGCAGCTCTCGGTCCGCTTGAGCGATCTTGGGTGGATTATCCGGGATCACGCGCCCATATTCGGGGAACCGGCCGTCAATTAGCTTCGAAGTAAAGCGGATATCGCCGATCTGGGCTCGAACGTGATTAGTCCCTACGGCCAGCTCGATCGCCCCTTCCGTCCCCAGGATCCTCTGCAGCTCCAGAACGGCTTTCCGCGGCACGATCACCTGTCCCCCTCCCTGGGCGGGCTCTGCCAGCGATACCTCGCACAAAGCCAGCCGATGACCATCGGTCGCCACCGCACGAAGCGTGCTCCCTTCGGTCTCGAGCAATAGCCCATTGAGGTAATAGCGCACGTCCTGCTGCGCCATCGCAAACTGCGTCTTGTCGATCAGGCGCCGAAACTCCCCCTGCGGCAGGGTCAGTGTCTGCAGCGCATGAATCTCCTCGAGAACCGGAAATTCCGACGCCGGCAACGTGGAGAGCGTAAAGCGGCTGCGGCCCGCACGCACCGTGATTCGCTCACCCTCCGTGGCAAGTGTGACGTCGGCGCCGCTCGGCAGTGCCCGCAGAATATCCAGGAACTTCCGCCCAGGCACCGTGACGTCTCCCGGTAAATCCACCTGCACCTGGGTGGCCGCAACCAGCTCAACCTCCAGATCCGTGCCCGTCACGGCGAGACGCCTGTCTCGCGCCGACAGCAGCACGTTCGCCAGCACGGGCATGGTTTGCCGCCGCTCGACCACGCCGATCACGCTTTGCAGGGGGGCGAGAAGATCCTCGCGCTTGGCCGTCAGCTTCATAAGGTCTCTATCTGTTCTTGGATATTTAAGAATTCAGATTGTAGTAGTTTTTAGTCCTGTGGATTACGGTGACGAACGGCCTTCCGCCGCTCGATCAAAGACTTGGGCAAGCGCCGAGCACGGGCTTTTCCCGGGACCACCTGCGGGTCAACTGTGGGCAGCCTGTGCGTAACTTTATCCCCATCTGCGTCCACCGGAAATCCACAAGCTCATCCCCATCATGCTGTCAGGGTTCTCAACAGGTTCGAATAGTCCTCGCTCATGCGCACATCGGTGTCGCGCAGCTCCCTGATGCGCTTGCAGGCATGCAGCACCGTGGTGTGATCGCGTCCGCCGAAGGCATCCCCGATCTCCGGCAGGCTGTGGCTGGTGAGCTCCTTGGCGAGCGCCATGGCCACCTGCCGGGGCCGGGCGACGGAGCGGCTGCGGCGCTTGGACAGCAGTTCCGCCACACGAACCTTGTAGTAGTCCGCGACCGTCTTCTGGATGTTCTCGATGGTCACCAGCTTTGCCTGCAGGGACAGCAGGTCTTTCAGCGCCTCCTTGGTAAATTCCAACGTGATGGGCTGCCCGGTGAAGCGCGCGTTGGCGATCACGCGGCGCAGCGCTCCTTCCAGCTCACGCACGTTCGAGCGGATCCGCTTGGCGATGAAGAAGGCGACCTCCTCGGGTAACGGCATGCCGAAATGACACGATTTGGTCATCAAAATCGCCACGCAAGTCTCGAGCTCGGGCGGCTCGATGGCTACCGTAAGACCCCAGCCAAACCGCGATTTCAGCCGCTCTTCCAGGCCCTGGACCTCCTTCGGATAACGGTCGCAACTCATGATGACCTGGTGCTGGCCCTCCAGCAGCGCATTGAACGTATGAAAGAATTCCTCTTGTGAGCGGTCCTTTCCGGCAAAGAACTGGATGTCGTCGATCAGCAGCGCATCGAGCGAGCGGTAGGCGGCCTTGAATTCATTCATGGAGTTGTGCTGCAGCGCCCGCACCATGTCGCTGACAAAGCGCTCCGAGTGCACATAGGCGACCCTCGCCTCATCGTCGTGCTCGCGGATGAACTGGGCGATGGCGTGCATCAGGTGCGTCTTGCCGAGGCCTACGCCCCCATAGAGGAACAACGGGTTGTAGGCCTTGCCGGGGTTTCCGGCAACCTGCTGGGCAGCCGCCCGCGCCATCTGATTGCTCTTGCCCTCGACGAAGGTGGCAAAGGTGAAATCGGCATTCAGCCGGGCTCCGACCACCAGGCCTTCACCGCGGCGGACCCGCCGTCCCTCGGGCGCCACCGCCACCGCCTGCACGGGAACCGGCTCGTTGCGTGAGCCGACCTCCACCGTCACGATGGGGACATCGCCGGTACTCTTGTCCCGCAGCAGCTCACCGATACGCGGCAGGAGCTTTTCGTTGATCCACTCCACCACGAACCGATTGGGCGCAAGGAGCTTGAGCGCCCCTGCGCCCTCCATCGCCTGCAACGGCCGCACCCAGGTATTGAATTGCTGCTCAGGGAGCTCGGCCTCCAAGGCGCACATGCACCGAGCCCACAGCGACGCTTCCACGCGTGCCTCCGCGACCGCCCCGGGGATGATCGAATGGAAAGGGCTGCGCAGTCTATACCCATCGGCGACCGTGCTGAAGAATTTCCGCGGATAAAAATATTGACACCTTGGCGCTCAACGGCTTAGCCTTGCCGCCCTTTTTCCGGAACCGAACCCCTGGAGTCTGGCATGAAGCGTACCTATCAACCGAGCAAGCTGCGCCGCAAGCGCACGCACGGTTTCCGGGCACGCATGGCGACCAAGAACGGCCGCAAGGTGCTGGCCCGCCGCCGTGCCAAGGGCCGCAGGAAGCTGATCCCGTAGCAGAGCGGGGTGCGGTTTCGGTCCGTGGGATGGACCGGACCGGCGCTCTCGTGCGGGAGCCGGCTCGCCCGCAACCGATCGACGATGGCCAGCATGCCCCGCGCGTCCCGAGAGCGGCTGACCTTTCCGGCGCCCCGGCGCCTGCGACATAAACCGGAGTTCGACGCCGCGTATGCGCGCGGCCGGCGCTTTGGCAACGGATTCTTCGCGGTGACAGTGATCAGCAACGACAAGTCCGCTCCTCGTCTCGGTCTTGCCGTCGCGCTGCGCATCGCGCGGACTTCCGTCGAGCGCAATCGGATCCGCCGGATCATCCGCGAATCCTTCCGCCTGCACCAGCATGCTCTCCCGGCGGTCGACATCGTCGTGAGCGCCAGGCCCAGGGCTCACGGTGCCTCGGGCGGGCAACTGCGCGGGAGCCTGGCGGCTCTGTGGGCACAGGTGAGCGAGCGATGCGCACTCTCGCCATCTTCCTGATCCGCGTCTATCAGTGGACGATCAGCCCTCTGCTCGGCCCGAATTGCCGGTTTTATCCCTCCTGCTCCCAGTATGCCGCGGAAGCGATCGGCCGCTTTGGTGTGCTGCGGGGCGCGTGGCTGGCCGTGAAGCGTATCGGCCGCTGCCATCCCTGGCATCCCGGAGGCTACGACCCGGTGCCACCCGCCCACGCCCTGACCTGTATCCATCATCGACATGAGTAACAACCTCCGCCTGTACCTCTGGATCGCGCTGGCGGCGCTCCTGTGGATCAACTACACGACCTGGACCGCCGAATTCGCCCCCCCGGCCGGTCCGGCCGCCGCCTCCGGCACGCCCGCAAAGCCCTCGAGCCTGGCTAACCGCATTCCCCAGAGCCAGGCACCGCAGCAAACGAGCGCGCCGGCAACTCCTTCCGCGCCGCCGCCCGTCACTCATGCACCAAACGCCCATGCGCCGTTGATCCACGTCCAGACCGACGTCTATCAACTGGAGATCAGCACCCAGGGCGGCACGGTGGTGAAGGTCGATCTGCTCAAGTACGCCAGGGTCACAGGCAAGGCCGCGCGGCTGCAGCTCGAGAACACCCGTCCCGCGACCGAGTATCTGTTGCAGACGGGACTGACCGGTCCGGACGGTCAGGCTTACCCGAACCAGGGAGCGCTCTACCGCGCACCGCACCTCACCTACAGCCTGGGTGACGCGAAAGAGCTTCGGGTGCCGCTCACGTGGACCCACGACGGCATCACCGTCATCAAGACATTCGTCTTCCAGCGAGGCTCCTACCGCATCGGCCTCGAGTACGCCGTCGAGAACCACGGTGCCTCGTCCTGGCGGGTCTCGCAGTACGCGCAGCTGTTCCGCAACGATCCGCGCACCAAGGTCAGCTACTTTGACCCGAGCAGCAGGGCCTACCATGGGCCGGCGATCTGGAACGGCAAGGAGTACGTCCAGCTCGATCCGACGAGCTCCGAATACCAACATTACCATCGGGATGTGACCGGCGGCTGGATCGCCGTGCCGCAGCTCGACTTCGTGAGCGCCGTGGTTCCTCGCAAGAGCAGTCCGTACCGGTTCACGGCGCAGGCCTCGGGCAGCCAGTACGCCCTCTCGGCCGTCGGTCCAACGCACACGGTGGCGCCCGGCGCGAAGCTCACCCTGGGTCAGACCCTGTTCGTCGGTCCGACGTTGCACTCCCAGCTCCAGAAGACCGATCCCACACTGACGTATCTCGCGCTTTCCGGCTGGTTCGCCATCCTCGCGAGGCCACTCTTCTGGCTGCTGAGCCAGGTGCACCGGGTGACGGGCAACTGGGGCGTCGCCATTATCATGGTGACCCTGCTCCTCAAGCTGGTGTTCTACCCGCTGTCGGAAGCCAGTGGCCGCTCCATGGCCAAGATGAAGGCGTTGGGACCGCGCATCAAGAGCATCCAGGAGATGTACAAGGACGACAAGGAGAAGCTCAGCCGGGCGATGATCGAGATCTACAAGCGCGAGAAGGTCAACCCGGTGTCGGGCTGTCTGCCCATGATCCTGCAGCTGCCGGTGTTCATCGCCTTCTACTGGGTGCTGCTCTACAGCGTGGAGCTGCGCCAGGCGCCATTCATCTTCTGGATCCAGGATCTCTCGGCGCGCGACCCGTATTTCATCCTGCCCGCCATCATGGCCGTGACCGGCTTCCTGCAGTTCAAGCTCAATCCCGCTCCCCCCGATCCGGTCCAGGCCAAGGTCATGATGGTGATGCCCGTCGCCATGGCGGCGCTGTTCGCGTTCTTCCCTTCCGGCCTGGTGCTGTACTACGTGACGAACAGCTTGTTGTCGATCGCCCAGCAGTGGAACATCAACCGGCGCATTGCGACTGCGACGAATCGTAAATAAGACCCAAAGGCGCCTGCGGCGCTTTGGGTCCGGCGCGATGCGGCAAAGCGCGCAAGCCCCGGCGTCGCCAGCCGGGGCTTGCCGGCCACCTGCGCCGCGAAAATGGTGAGATAATGCCGCGGACATGACGCGCGTGGATACCATCGTGGCGCCGGCAACTCCGCCGGGACGCGGCGGCATCGGCATCGTGCGCGTTTCCGGACCGAAGGTGCCCGAGATCGCCGCCGTGCTGCTCGGCGAGCTGCCGGCGGCGCGCACGGCCCGCTTCGCCCGCTTCCTCGATGCCCGCCGGCAACCGCTCGATGCCGGTCTCGCGCTCTTCTTTCCCTCGCCTCGCTCTTATACCGGAGAGCACGTGCTCGAGCTGCAGGGCCACGGCGGGCAGGCGGTCCTCGAGGCCCTGGTGGCCCGGGTCATCGAGCTCGGCGCACGCCGGGCGCAACCGGGCGAATTCACCCTTCGCGCTTTTCTCAACAGCAAGCTCGACCTCGCCCAGGCCGAGGCCACTGCCGATCTGATCGATGCCGGCTCCCGCGAGGCCGCACGCGCCGCCATGCGCTCCCTCCAGGGGGAGTTCTCCGCCATGGTGCGCGGGCTCACCGACGCGGTGATCGATCTGCGCACCCATGTCGAGGCGGCAATCGACTTTCCCGAGGAAGAGGTAGACTTCCTGGCCGACCGCCAGCTGAGTGAGCGTTTCCAGGCGGTGCGCGCGCACTTCGATGCCATCGGGCAGAGCGCACGCCAGGGCACACTGCTGCGCGAAGGCATGACGATCGTGATCGCGGGCCGTCCGAACGCCGGCAAGTCGAGCCTGCTCAATCGCCTGGCCGGCTACGATGCGGCCATCGTGACCCCGATACCGGGCACCACACGCGACATCGTGCGGGAGCGCATTCATATCGACGGCATGCCGCTGCACGTGCTCGATACCGCAGGTCTGCGTGATGGCGCGGACGCCGTGGAGGCGGAAGGGATACGGCGGGCGCACGAGCAGATGCGCCACGCCGATCGCGTATTGTTTGTCGTAGACCTCGTCGAAGACCCCGAGGCACGGGCCTACTCGGAGGAGCAGTCCAGACTCCCCCCGGACGTGCCGGTGACTCTCGTGCTCAACAAGTGCGATCAGGCCGCCAGGACCCCTCTGACCGACACCCTCTCGGGGCCACCCCGTGTGGCGATTTCCGCGCTGACCGGAGCCGGGATGGAGCTCCTGCGTGCTCACCTGAAGAATTGCGTCGGATTCAAGACGCTGGAAGGCGAGACCGTCTCGGCGCGGCAACGCCACCTCGATGCCCTGGCGCGGGCGCGGCGCCAGGTCGAGGACGCCGAGCGGAGTCTGCGCGACACCCGGGCCGGTGAGCTGGTGGCAGAGGAGCTGCGCGGCGCGCAGCAGGCCTTGAGCGAGATCACCGGTGAGTTCACGAGCGAGGACCTGCTCGGAAGGATTTTCGGCAGCTTCTGCATCGGGAAGTGAGCCCGCCATCCAGGCGCACCTCGCCGGGCCGGGCACGACGCCCGGATCCGGCGCTCACTCGTGGCTCAGTGGTGCATCGAATTCATAGCGGCCGGATCCGACGGTGACCAGTGTCTTGCCCGCCGCAGTGCGGACATGGAGGAGGCCGTACGCACGGGCGAGCGGCAGAGCCCCTTCGCGGACGTCCGCGGCGCTGCGGGCGGGAAGGACAACCGTGGCTTTCGCGCCCGCCGGCACCTCGACGCGCAGTCGCAGTCGCGCGCCGTCCGGACTCTTCTCCCAGGCGCACACGACCTCACCCTCCACCGTGCGGTAGCGCACCGACGCGCTGCACACGCCCTCCACTGCCTGGGGGGCGATGCGAATCCGCTCAGTCGCCGGCCGCCGTCTGTCGATGCGCACGCCACCGAGTCCAGCGTAGAACCACGCTTCCGCCTGACCTAGCATGAAATGATTCTGCGAGTTCTCGGGATTGGCGTTCCATGTTTCGGTGAGTGCCGTGGCGCCGCGGGCGAGCATGTAGCCGTAGCTTGGCGCGCTGGTTCGGGTGAGGACGTCAAACAGTACATCGGCGCGACCGTTGCGCATCAGCGCCAGGATCACGTACAGAAAGCCGATATCGCCGGCCGTCACATGGTCATGATGGGCGCGGATATTGGCGATCAGGTTGCCGAGCACCGCCGCGCGGTGGCGCGCCGGGACCAGACCGATCGCCAACGGCATGGCGTTGGCGGTCTGACTGCCCCGGTCGTATTGATTCGTGACCGGGTTGAACAGCCTGCGGTTCAGGGCGCGGCGGACCGCGACGGCATGGCGGGCATAGTGACGCGCGTCGGCCGTGTGGCCGAGCAGGCGCGCGATGCTCGACAATGCGCTCAGCAGCCGGCAGTACGTCGAAGTCGCGGTCAGCATCTTACTGGTCAGCTGCGACTCCCCCGGCGGCTTCGGCCCCCAGTCAAACCAGTCCCCGAGGCCGTAGTCGAGCAGATCGCCCCGGGCGCGGGAGGCCAGATAATGCGCGTATCGGCGCATGGCCGGATAGCCCCGCTCGAGGATGCGGCGGTCGCCGGTGAAGCGGTGAGCGGCCCATGGGGACAGAACGATCGCCGCGCCCCACTCGGGCGAGTCTCGAAACGCCGAGTCGCCCCCGTCGGCGCTCAGGAACGCCACGTACTCCGGTGCGATGCTCGGCACCATCCCTGAGGGGAGCTGGCTGTCCATCATGTCGCCCAGTATCTTCTCGTAGAGCGTCACCGCCTGCTCGTTGTAAAAGACGGTATCGGCATTGAGATAGGTCTGCTCGAGCCACCCGAGCTTCTCGCGCTGAGGACAGTCGGTGAGGACGCTGAAGGTATTGCTCAGCAGCGCCTGCAGGATCAGCCGGTGAATGCGCTGCAGCAGCGGCTCGCCGATCTCGAGCGCGCCGATGCGAGGCAGGGCGGCGTGCAGAAATTCTCCCTCCAGGCTGAGCAGCTCCGGCACGTCGGCGCTGTGCTCCCCGCTTGGCACGGCGCCTTCGACCTGCACGTAGCGAAAGCCGTAATAGCTGAAGCGCGGATGCCAGCGCTCGAGACCGGTACCCGCCAGCGTATAGGTGAACCATACGGCATCGCCCGGACCGGCCGCCGCGCTGCGTTGGCTGACACAGCCTTGCGCATCGAGCAGCTCACCCGGCAGCAATCGGACGGTGCGCCCGCCCGGGCCCCGCACCTGTATGACCGGCCAGCCGGAGAAGTTCTCGCCAAGGTCATACACCCAGACACCAGGCTTGGGCCGGGTGATGGCCACGGGTGCGAGCGTGCGCATCACCCGGATCGGCGGCACATTCTGCGCGCACAGCCGCCCTCCGGGGCCCGAAACGGGAGTCACGCGTGCCCAGTGGTCCGCCTCAAACCCGGGGCGGTCCCAGTCGACCGGCCCGCGCCGCGCGTCGCAATCCTCGCCGCCGTAGACCGAGGACAGTACGATGGGTCCGGTGTGCGTTCGCCACTGCTCGTCACTCAGGATGTAACGCTCGGTGCCGTCCGTGAACAGCAGTCGCAGCTGCAGGATCAGCTTGGGTCGGCCGAAGCGGCCGACGAACTTCGTATAGCGTCCCGGATACTTCTCCACATTGAAGAATCCGTTGCCGAGCATCACCCCGAGCACGTTCGGACCCTGGGCCAGCAGCGAGGTGACGTCGTAGGTGTCGTAGAGAACGGTCTTGCGATAATCCGTCCAGCCGGGATGGAGTACGCTGTCGGTCGGGCGGCGGCCATTTACCGAGAGCGCGTATTGACCGAGCCCACATACCGACACGATGGCGCGCGCCAAAGGCCTGTCGAGCCTGAACTCCCGCCGGAACAGCGGCATGGGGCGCGGCTCGACAGGCGGGCTGTGGTTGATGGCGGGTGGCGGCAGAGGGCTCGCCGGCCAATCCGGGCCGTCTGATATCCAGCCGGCACGCCAGCCGGTCTCGCACAGAATGCCCGTGCCGAAGCGCTCAGGCTCGCTGAACCGACCGGGCCGGCCTCGCTGGTCCCAGACGCGCACGGCCCACCAATAGGCTGTCTGCGAGCCGAGCGGCAGATCGCGATCCGGTACGATGCGCAGATCGGCGGTCGGGCGCATGCCGCTGTCCCACACCTCGCCGCGGCCGCGGCGGATCGCCCTGCGGGACCTCGAGACAATCACCTGGCAGGCGCTTTGGCCCAGCAACCGCCGACCGGGCTCGCGCGCGGCCAGCGTCCAGGAAAAGCGCGGCCGCGGCTCGTCGATCCCGAGCGGGGCATCACGCCACTCGACGCGGCCATCCGTCGCCGCGACGTCGCAGGGTCCGGCCGGTGCCGGCATCGTGGCGCCGCTCCACCCCGTCTCGGTGGCCAGCGGAGCGCCGAGCGCCAGCAGGCGCAGCAACTCGCGCCGAGAGGTCATGTGGCGCGATCCCTACAAGTCGCGGCGTTCAAAGATATGAGCTTGCATCTCATATAATGAGATTCCTCTTGCATCGAGCCGGCCGGCAATGGTATTTATATACAAAGATATCGTCCGCCTGTAAACGATCCCGCGGGCGAGCTGCCGCGAAGCGCGGTGGCTTTGGAGTTTTCGCAACACCTTTGCAGCAACGAATCGAGGGGGAATAGACCATGAAGCTCTCGTCAAGGCTCGTGTCCGGCGCCGTCGCTCTGGCAATGGCCGGCGCCGTACCCGCCTGGGCCAAAACTCCCGGACCCCGGACCGCATCGTCCGCCAACCCGACCATGGGGACTCGACAGGATCCGGGCAAGGCGGCGAAACCCGCGGTACTGCAGGAGATCGTGGTGACCGGCATCCGCGCCAGCATGGAGAGCGCCCTCAACATCCAGCGCTTCTCCAACACCATCGAAGACGCCATTGTCGCCTCGGACATCGGCAAGCTCCCCGACGTCACCGCCATCGATGCGCTGCAGCGCATCCCGGGCATCCAGATCAGCCGCCAGCTCGGGGAAGGCGGTGGTACGATCGCCATCGGCGGCTCCTCCGTGAACAGCGGCTACGAAATCCGCGGCCTGCCCTACGCGGAGACCACCCTGAACGGCGACGAGGTGTTCAGCGCCACCGGCAGCCGCGTGCTGAACCTGCAGGACATTCCCTCGGCGCTGCTGGCCGGCATCGACGTCTACAAGGACCCGATGGCGAGCCTGATCGCCGGCGGACTCGCCGGCACGGTCAATCTGATCACCCACAAGCCGTTCGACTTCGCCGGGCCCGAGCTCGATGTGAGCGCCGGGGAGACCTACGGCAGCATGATCGGCACGGCCAAGCCGAACGCCAACGTGCTGGCGAGCGACATCTGGCACACCGGCATCGGCAAGGTCGGCGCACTGCTCGATCTGTCCTACCACGACCGCGCCTATCGGGAAGACGGCATCACCGACAGCGCGATCGGCACCAATTCCACGGTCGTGCCCGGCAAGACCATCGATTACACCAATGGCGTCTACAACACGATGTTCGTCGGCAACCGCCGCCGCATCGGCGTCGACGCCGTGCTGCAATGGCAGCCCCTGCATGACCTGCAGACCTACGCCGAAGCCTCCAGCGAGGATTTCGTCTGGGCGCAGAACCAGTATTCCTTCTTTACCCAGCAGGGCGGCGGCAGCCTCGTGCCGGGATCCGTTTCCCTGTTCCCCGGCACGAACGACGCGCGCGCCTTCACCATCAAAAACGCGCTCGTAAGCTCCGTCGGCGCCTGGCGCACCGTCGAGGACGTCAACCGCCAGTTCCACCTGCACGCGAAATGGACTCCCATTCCGTGGATCGTGACGGGCGACATCAACTACACGAAGGCCACCGAGCGCCTGAACAACCCGGCGGTCGACATCGGTACCACCGTGCCCTCGCTGACCCAGATCAACTCGATCGGCGGCGTCACGCAGTCGATCGTTCCGGGAGCTGACCTGACCAACGTCGCGAGCTTCAACGACAGCACGCCCAGCAACTATCACAGCTACCTGTACGACACCGAGCAGCACTTCCGCGGCGGCGAAACGGCCGCGGCGCTCAACGTGACCTACGTGCTGCCGCGCGGCCCGCTCACCTCGGTCGAGGGCGGTGTCCGCTGGGCCAACCGCGCGGACGCCTTCCATCAATGGTCCACGTTCGGGGCGATCGACTCAGCGCAGATCCAGACCAATGCGCCGTGGTTCAGCCATGTGCCGCTGAGCCCGTTCTTCTCCGCCGTCTCCCCGACGCCGATCGATCCGCCGTACGCGGTGTACAATCCGAACCTGCTGCACTACGCCCCCGCCTCGGTCTACCAGGCCTTCGGAGTGCCGGCGCCGGTCGACACCGGCGCCTCGGATTACCACATCGACGAGCGCACCTACGCCGGGTTCGTGCAGTTGAACTTCGCCTACAACATCGGCATCCCGATGTCCGGCAATATCGGCGTGCGCGTCGTGCGGCACGAGGACTTTCTGAACGGCCACCTGCAGACCGGCGGGCTGCTGTCGCCCGCGAATTTCTCCACGGGTGAGACCGATCCCCTGCCGAGCCTGAACCTGATGTTCAAGCTGACCCATGATCTGCAGCTGCGTCTCGCCGCCAACAAGACGATCGCCTATCCGGACTTCAGCCAGATGAGCCCGTCGATCTCCCTCCTGCCCGCGCAGGGCGCGGCGAGCGGCGGCAATCCGTACCTGAAGCCCATGACCGCGACCCAATTCGACAGCTCGCTGTCCTATTACTTCGCGCGCGGGGCGGTCGTCAGCGGCGACTTCTTCTACAAGCGCCTGAGCAATTTCTGGCTCTCCGAGACCCAGCAGGACGCCTTCACGATCGACGGCGTGAAGTACAACCTGACCGGCGCGGTGGATGGCGGCGGCGCCACGATCAAGGGCGCGGAATTCGAGTATCAGCAGTTCTTCCGCAATCTGCCGGGCTGGCTGAGCGGCCTCGGAATGGAAGCGAACTACACGTACATCGAGGCGGCGGCGCCCACCGCGGTGGTCGGCCAGACCACCACTCTGCCGGGCCTGTCGAAGAACAGCTACAACCTGATCGGCATCTACGAGAAGGGACCGTGGTCGTTCCGTGTCGCGTACAACTGGCGCAGCGCGTTCTACACTTCGCTGTACACCGGCGCGACGGCGCAACTGGCGGTGAACCCGATCTACACCGCGAGCTTCGGCTGGCTGGACGCCTCGCTCCAGTACAACATCAACCACCACGTGCAGGTGTATGCCAACGGCTCGAACCTGCTGGGCACTCAGCAGACGTTCTACTATGGCGTGCCGACGCTGCCGCAGGGCGCGACCATAGACGACCGCATGGTCATGGTCGGGGTGAACGTCAAGTTCTGATGTCTGGGGAAGCAAGCCATGGTCGACCAGCATAGACGGGCACTGCTCACGGGGCTGTTGGCGGCCACCGGCGCGGGATGGATGCGGGATTCGCGGGCCGCCCTGCCCGCGGTCCTCGCACGCGGCAGGGCTTCCGGTCCGGACAGGATGTCCGCTCGCCCGCCGCCCGGCGGTGGACCGGTGCAGCTGCCGAGCATCGCGCCGTTTCGCACGCCGTACAAGCTCGGGCGCCGGATCCTCACCCGCTCCGGCGTGCCGGGCAGCTTCGACCGGCTCAAGGTCGACTGTCCGTTCGTGTTCGAGAGCTGCGGCCGCTACTACATGACCTACGTCGGATTCGACGGCATCGGCTACCAGACCGGGCTCGCCGAATCCGACGATCTCGAGCACTGGCGGCGGGCCGGACTGATCCTCCGTCGCGACCCCGGCAATCCCGCCATCCGCTACAACATCGCCCTGATGTCGATCCTGCGCGAGGACGGGCTGCACTCGAGAGGCTCGCTCATCAAGGTCGACGGCCGCTACGTCGCCACCTGGTTCGCCTGCCCGCACCCGGGGTATGAGCAGGGGCCGGGCGTGATCGGGCTTGCGTTCAGCCCGGACCTGTATCACTGGGAGATCAGCGAGCCGATCCTGACGCCCGATCCGGACCTGCCCTGGGAGGCCGGCGGGCTCTACAAGGCGTATCTGATCAAGAACGACGATCTCTATTACCTCTTCTACAACGCCAAGACCAACCACGCCACCGACTGGCATGAGCAGATCGGCATCGCCACCTCGCCGGACCTGAAGACCTGGACGCGCTATCCCGGCAACCCCGTCCTGCGCCACGGCGGCCCCGCGGCTTGGGATGCGCGCTTTGCCAGCGATCCGTGCGTGGTCCGCTGGGGGCCGTGGTGGGGCGTGTATTACTACGGCTTTGCGAACGACGGCCACGCGAGGGATCTGCTGGCGCTGGGAACCAGTCCCTATCACCTGACCAAGGTGCCGCAGATCATGCTCAACGTGGGGCCGCCCGGATCGATCGACAACGACTTCGCGCACAAGCCGTCGATCCTCTACGCGGATGACACGCTGTACCAGTTCTATTGCTGCGTGAGCGGAAAATGGCCGCACGACGACCGCGCCATCTCCGTGGCGCGCTCGCGGCCCTGGTGAGCCGAGCGCCGCAGTCCCGCCGCCGGGCAGGACCAGCGCGCCGCGGCACGGCCCCCCCTGCGAGGCGCCGGGCCAGGATGGCCGGCGCCTCGCTTCCTGTCCCGGGGGTGCCCTTTACTGCAGGTTGACGAACAGCCCTCCATCGACGAGCACCGACGCTCCCGTCACGTAGCGCGCGAGGTCGGAGGCCAGGAAGACCACGCAGCCGGCCACGTCCCCGGGCTCGCCCAGCCGGCCGAGCGGGATGCGCCGCTCCAGGTATGCGCGCTTCACCGGATCGGCCAGATCCTCCTTGTTGATATCCGTGGCGATGGTGCCCGGCATGACCGAATTGCAGCGGATGCCGTATGGCCCGAGCGCGATCGCGCACGACTGCATCAGCGAGTGCACGCCGGCCTTCGTCGGGGTGTAGTGCGCCTGCATCCCCCCGCCGACCAGCGCACTGATCGAGCTGATGGCGATGAGCGCGCCGCCGGTGCCCTGACGCTTCATCTGCCGCGCGGCCGCCTGGGTCATGTAGTAGGCCCCGTGCAGGTTCACCGCCATGGTGCGCTCGAAGACCTCGGCAGGAGTATCCAGAAAGGCGTGAAACGGGCAGATGCCGGCATTGCTCACGAACACGTCCACGCCGCCGAGCGCCGCGGCCGCCGCCGAGACGAAGCGCTCCGCGGACTCCGGCCGCGCCACGTCGCCTTCCACCTCGATGGCGCGCCGCCCCAGCCGAGTGAGCTCACCGAGCGTTTCATCGATCCCCTCCCGGTCCTTGAACCAGTTGAGCGCGACATCCGCGCCGTGGCGTGCGCACTCGATGGCCGTGGCGCGGCCGATGCCGCGCGAGGCGCCGGTGATCAGGACGTTCTTGCCTTCGAGCAGCATGGAGCGCACCTCAATGCACGGAATGCCCGGGGGCCGGGCGGGTGAGGATCGCGAGCGCATACGGCATTTTGCTGTGGGAAGCCGGCAACTGCACGGCGAGGCCGTCAGGCGTCTGCGTCCAGCGAATCGGCCCGGTGTCCCCGAGCAGGCTCACGTGCGTGATCGGGCCCGGCAGATAGGGCGTACGCGCGTACAGCACATGGATCAGCACCTTGCCGTTGCTCGGCCGCGCCAGGCCGAGCGCGTAGAGCACGCCGTGCCTGTGGGTAAAGCGAATGTCCTCCGGGGTGTAGGGCTGTCCGAAGTCCGTCAGCGATCCGGTGGGCGACAGGGTCGGGCCCTCGCCGTAGAGCACCCACGGACGTGTGCCGTAAATGGCCTGTCCGTTGACCGCGAGCCATGCTCCCATCCGCAGCAGGATACGGCGCACCTTCGACGGGATCGTGCCGTTCGCACGCGGTCCGATGTTCAGCAGCATGTTGCCATTCTTGCTCACGATGTCGATCAGGTCGGTGAGCAGCGAGCGTGCGGTACGGTAGTGATCGTGGCGCACGTAACCCCAGGAATCCAGGCTCACCGACGTGTCGGTCTGCCAGGGGCGCAGGCTGAGCGCATTGAGCTTGCCGCGCTCGATGTCGAGCACCGCAGCGCCCCGCGGGAAGGCATGCATCTTGTACGTCAGCACCACGCCCTGGTGGCGGTCGACGGCCACGTTGTAATAGTACGCCGCCATCTTCTTCAAGTAGGGCGCGAAGGCGGGCTGATTGATCCACCAGTCGAAGTAGATCAGGTCCGGGTGATACTCATCCACCAGCTCCGTGCTGCGCGCCAGCCAGTCCTCGAGGAATGCCTTGGAAGGTGGCAGCCAGTCCTGCAGCTGGCCCGGGTTCGGCTCGCCGTGGCCGTGCACGCCGGGCAAGTTCATCGGCTCGGCGGGACCGTAGAGGCCCGCGTACCGTGGATCGTTCACGTCCGAGTCGTACCTCGTCCCCGGGTGATACCACCACCAGTGCTCGGCTCTGTGCGAGGAGACGCCAAAGCGCATGCCGTCGGCATGCACGGCCTTCTCGAGCTCCCCGACCAGGTCCTGCTTCGGTCCCATGCGCGCAGCGTCCCACAGCGTGAATTTCGAGTTGTACTCCGCAAACCCGTCGCAATGCTCCGCGACCGGGACGACATAGCGTGCGCCGGCGCGCTTGAACAACGCGGCCCAGGCCTTGGGATCGAACTTTGCCATGGTGAACTTCGAAATGAAGTTCTTGTAGCCGAACTTCGATTGCGGGCCGTAGAGCGCACGCTGGTAGTCGTAGGCCAGCGAGTCCTTCACGTACATGTTGCGCGAGTACCATTCGTTCTGGAACGCCGGCACCGAGAACACGCCCCAGTGGATGAAGATGCCGAACTTGGCGTTGCGGAACCAACGGGGCACCTGATACGCCTCGAGCGAGCGCCACTTCGGCTTGAACGGCCCACGGCGCGCCCCGGCGGCGACCTTGTGCATCTGGTGATGCAGCAATTGCTCGTAGTTCTTCGGCTCGTCCCACAAGGGCGGGAACGTGTGCACGCTGCGCACTTGCGCGGCGGGAGCGCTCGCGGCCGCTGCGACGGGCGAATGCGCGCCGAGCATCAAGCCGCATCCGGCCAGCAGCGACCAGCCGAGCGTCCGGGCCGTAGGGTGACCGGTACGCTCGCGATGCAAAAAGGGGCTGTACGACATGTCGAACTCGTCCGATGGTAGAGGCGATTGAGGGGGGGGCTCAGCGCTGAACCGCGTGCTCCAGGACCGCGACGCCCTGAGCTCGCAGATTCAGCGTTCGCACGGGGCGCCCGGGATGCAGCACGTCATGCATGACGTACGGCAGCCGCACCGTACGGGTGGTGCTGCCATGGTTGATGACGATCACCACTTCGCGTCCCGAGCCGATGCGCCGCATCAGCTCGATGCCGCGGGGCAGCACGCCGAACGGTGAGCGCACGCCCGCCGCCGCCAGGCGTCTGGCGACGAAAGCGTGCATCAATCGCCGGTTGAGAATGGTGCCCAGATAAATGATGGCGCCGCGGCCGCAGCGGCGCTCGATCGCCGCCGGCTCCCCCGTGAGCCACGCATTGCCCGCTCCGTAGCGCAGCAGGACCCGCGTCGCCGGCGCGAGCCTCGTGAGCGCCTCGGCCCAGATCCGGCCGGTGCCGCGGCCGACCGCGCCCTCGAGCGCGACCGGCGCGTCGAGCGCGTAATACTGCTGCACCCGCCCGCCGAGAGCCGGCACCAGAGGGCCGGGTTGATCCTCGACGTTGAGACGGTTGTACTGATCCTTCATGCCGCTGCGCGGGCCGAGCACGAGCACGCCGCCCCCGAGCACATATGCGCGCAGATGGCGAGCCAGCGACCGGGAGATCACGTTCAGGCTCGGCGCGAACACGATCTTGTATCGACGCAGCGGCGCGCGCGCCGATACGATGTCGACCGAATGAGTCAGGTTCTCGAGCGGGCGGTAGTAATCGAGAAGCACGCCGAGCTGATGATAGCGGCGAGTCTGGCGCTGGAAATCGATGGCCCAGCGGCTGTCATACGATACGAGCAGCGCCACCTGGGAGCGCGGACTCGTGCCGGCGATGACGGCGGACGCCCGTTTGAACTCCCGTCCGATACGTCGGACCTCCGTGTACAGCGGCTCGGGCTTGCCGTCCGGTCCCACCAGCGTGCCGTGGTACTGCTCCTGGCCGCCGAGGGCGGCGCGCCACTGCCAGAAGAGCACCGCATCGGCTCCGTGGCCGACCGACTCCCAGGTCATGGCACGGACCGCGCCCTTGACGAGAGAGTTGTTGATCGGCGCCCAGTCGACGAAGCCGGGTTGCGCTTCCATCACCCAATAGTCCTGGCGCTTCCAGCCGCGCACGAAATCGCTCATCGCGCCATTGCGGTAGAAGCTCAACTGACCCTCGCCGACATAGTCATCCCATGCAGCGATATCGAGCGGACGGGTGATCGTGTAGTGGTTCCAGTGGGCGCTCCAGCCGAGCCCTCCGATGTTGGTGGTGATGAACTGCCACGGCGCCACGTGCGCGCGCAGCGCCTGCAGCTGATTGCGCTCGTAGCCGAGCCAGGTGGCGGTGACGAACTGGCGGTGTGCCAGCATCAGGCCCGGGTTGCCCGGCCGGTCATTGAGCGGGATCTGATTCCAGGCGGTGTAGGTTTGGCTCCAGTACGCCGTGGTCCAGTCCCGATTCAGCGCCGCGAGGGAGCCGAAGCGGCGCTGGAGCCAACGATGGAACTCCCGCCGCGCGCCGGCATCATACGACTCGTTCGTGTACTCGTTGTCGATCTGCCAGCCGATGACATCGGGGTTGTGGCCGAAACGCTCGGCCAGGCGGGTGACGATGTCGCGGCAGAATTTCCGGTAGAGCGGACTCGCGTAGGAGAACTGACGGCGGTTGCCGTGCTGCGCCGTACGTCCGTCGGCATGCACGCGCAGCACCTGCGGATAGCGGCTCGTCAGCCATACCGGCGGGGCGTCGGTCGGCGTGCCGATCACGACGCGGATGTGGTGGCGGGCCGCCTCGGCGATCGCGCGCTCGAGCCACCCGAAGTGATAGTCGCCCTGATGCGGCTCCAGCGTGCTCCAGGCGAACTCCCCGACCCGCACCACGTTGATACCGGCGGCCTGCATCAAGGCCAAATCCTTCGGCCAGCGCGACTGCGGCCATTGCTCCGGGTACCAGGCCGCGCCCAGCCACAGGCGCCCGAGCGCGGTGCGCACGGCCGGGGACGGGGGCGGGGAGCCCGTGGCCGCAGCCGGGCGCAGGTCCGCCGCGCTCATCGCCGTGGCGCAGACGAGCGCACATGCCGCAGAAGACCGGAGGAATCGCTTCACGTGAGGGACGCCAGGAGTACCGCGACCTGATGCGGCGCGAGCGCCACGGTGCTCGTCGCCGCACCGCCGGTGAGCAGCGAGGAAGCCGGCGCGGGCAGGTGCACGGTATGGGGCTTGCGCCCATGGTCGATGAGGATCCACACGCGCTTGCCGTCGCCGATCCGCTCACACACCTCCACGTTGCGCGCCACGCCCGGGATGAGAGGTCGAACGCGCGCGTCGCGGGCGAGGGCATCGAGAACGGTGCGCATCAGCGAAGGATCGAGCCAGGCGCCGATGTAGGTGATGGAGCCCTTGCCGACCCGGCGCGTGATGATGGCCGGCTTGCCGTTCAGCCAGCCGTTGCTCGTGCCGTAGCGCATCAGCACGTGCGTGTCGCGGGCCTGCGGCACGAGGGTTTCGGCCCAGATGGAGGCGAATCCCGACCCGAGTCTTCCGGAGAGCGGCACCGGGTGCAAAAGCGAATAATATTGCTGCACGTGGCCGCCGAGCAGCGGCACGAGGGGGCCGGGCTGGCGCTCGGTCCACAGCGCATCGTAGGGGTCCTTCATGCCGCTGCGCGGACCCAGTACCAGGTGGCCGCCGGCGCGCACATATGCGGCGAGGTGGCGCGCTTCGGCGCGCGAGAGCACATTGAGCGCCGGCGCGACCACCAGCCGGTAGCGCCCGAGCGGCGCACGGGCAGAGATCACGTCCACCGACTGTGCGAAGCGCTCGAGCGGCTTGTAGAAGGCGGTGAATTCGCGCACCACGCGGAAACGAACCGTCTGGCGCTGGAAATCGATGGCCCAGCGGCTGGCGTAGGACTGCAGCATCGCCACGCGGCTGCGCGGCGCCGTCCCCGCGAGCGCCGGAGCGGCCAGCGCGAACTGCGCACCGATCCTGCGCACGACCCGGTAAGCGGGCACCGGCTCGCCGTCCGGTCCGACCAGCGTGCCGTTGTATTGCTCCTGCCCGTTGAGCGCACTGCGCCACTGCCAGTAGAGCACCGCGTTGGCGCCGTGTCCCACGTCCTGCCATGCGAGCTCACGCATGCGGTACGGCGGCAGCGCCGCGTTGATCGGTGCCCAGTCGACGAACGCCGGCTGCGTCTCCATGACCCAGAAGTCCCGGCGCTTGTAGCCGCGCACCAGATCATCCTGGACGGCGTTATCGAGCCAGCGGTAGCGGCCGCCCGGCACGTAATCGTCCCAGGACGAGAGGGTCAGCTCACGGTTGATCACGTACTGATCGAACTGATTGCCCCAGTGCGTGGTATTGGTGGTGATGAATTGCCTGGGGGAGGCGTAACGGCCGATGGCCTGGACCTGGTTCCGCACATAGCTCGCCCAGGTGGCGGTCACGAAGCGCCTGAAATCGAGCAGCAGCCCGGGGTTCTCACCCTGCGCGCGCATCGGCACTTGGCTGAAGTGATCGTACGTCTGGCTCCAGTAGGCCGTCGCCCAATGCCGGTTCAGGGCGGCGATGGTGTGGTATCTGCGGCGCAGCCAGGCGTGAAATTGATGCCGCGTCCCGGCGCCGAACGACGGTGGACCCATCTCATTGTCGATCTGCCAGCCGATGACGTCGGGGTTGCGCCCGAAGTGCTGGGCCAGACGCGTGGCGATGCTGCGGCAGAACCTGCGGTACAGGGGGCTCGAGAAGGAGAACTGCTGCCGGTTGCCGTGCTGCGCTCTGCGCCCATCGGCGTGGACGCGCAGCGTCTGCGGATAGCGGCTGGTGAGCCACGCCGGCGGTGCGGCGGTTGGCGTGCCGATCACGACGAAAATATGATGACGCGCCGCGTCGGCGATCGCGCGCTCGAGCCAGCCGAAGTGATACACGCCCTGGCGCGGCTCGAGTGTGCTCCAGGCAAACTCCCCGACCCGCACGACACGGATGTGCGCCGCTTGCATCAGCGCGAGATCCTTCGGCCAGCGGGATTGCGGCCACTGCTCCGGGTACCATGCGGTGCCGAGCAGCAGCGCGGGCGGGTGCGGTACCGCAGCCGCCCGCGCCACGCCGAACACTCCAGCGAGGCACGTACCCAGCAGCAGCAGCCTTCGCACAGGCCGACGAGCCGCGCGTGCCGCCTCGACCAAGCGAGAAGAATGGGGATGCGTTTGCATGAGCCTCTCCGGGGGCGTCACCGATGCTGGACCGGAGACGTGGGCGGGATCAGGTTTCATTTCCTGGAATAATAGACCACAATATGGGATTCATGGGGATCTCTTTGGGAAGCGACCGATGACTGAGGAGCACGACAGGCGGTCCACCGCCAGTGCTGCGAACACAACGGATGCGCCCGGCGGTGCGCTGGATCGTCGCGCGTTTCTACCGCTCGCGGCCGCGAGCGTTCTGCTCGCCTGCGCCCTGACGCCATCGGCGCCGGCGCGCGCAGCCGGGTCGGCGTCCGTTGCTCCTGCGCCGAGATACAGTGTCGCGCACTCGACGATCGGCGCGCTGATCGCCAACCCCCGGACCCGGGCGATTCTGGACCGATATGTGCCGGGATTCAGCGCCACCCGCGTTGCCGACAAGGGCCGTCACCTGACGCTGAAGGCCGTGCAACCCTTCGATTCGACCCGGTTGACGGATGCCGTGCTGGCCAAGATCGGCGCCGCGCTGGCGAAGGTGCCTGCGGCGCCGGTGCGCGTCGAGTTGCGGCAACCCCCCAATGGGCCGACGAGCATTGCGGATGCCGAACTCGATCCGGCGCGCCGCCTGAAGCCTTCCCAACTCGAGCGTGTCCTGCATCGGCCGCTGCCCGAACAATACGTCTGGACGAGCGTGCACGAGGGGAGCGCGTACGGCCTTGAGCGGCATTTCTTCCGCCGCGCCTTCGAGCTCGCGACCGTACCGGCGCATGCCACCCTCTATGTGGCCGGCCCCCGGCAGGCGACGATCTATGTCAACGGCAGGGAAGTCGGCCATTTCCAGCTGAACCTCGACTTTCCCATGGGCATTCGGGTCTACGAATGCGACGTCACCGGTGCGTTGCATACGGGCCGGAACGTGCTCGCCATTGAGGCGGTGCGCGGACCGCTGGCCGGCAACGAGGCCGAGGCCGCCATCAGCCGGCAGCTGCGCGACGGAAAGGTCCTCGCGGCGATGATCGTCCCGGCGGCGCGCGGGATCGAGGCGAAGCCCCTGGTGATGAGCGACGCCCATTGGAAAGGCACCGTGGGACGCGTTCCGCACGGCTGGCAGGCCCCGCGATTCAAGGATTCCGCCTGGCCGAAGGTCGACGATCTCGGCGGCATCGAAAGCTCGATCGGCCTGTTCCAGGCAAACGCCGACGCGGGCATGTACGCCTGGCCGGGATATGACGGCATTTCGCCGTTTCTCGCGCAGTACGCGTTGAAGCCCATGGAAGTGCGCCATGTCTACGCCGGCGTGGGCACGATCCGGCATGTCCACGCGCTGCTGACCACGACCGCGCGCGGCGGGCAATTCACCGTCACCCTTCCTCGCGCGCACGTGTCCGTCTACGACGCTCCCCAGGTCGAGCTCGACTTCGGCCGCGAGGTGGCCGGCCGGATCGAGCTGCAATCCGCTTCGAATGCACCCGCCGAAGTGACCGTGCAGTACGGGGAATCCGAGGCCGAGGCCATCCTGCAGCCGTACCTCGGTGTCGATCCGGTCTACGTGCCTGCGCATGGAACGGCATACGGACCCAAAAGCGCATTCCGCTACGCCATCATCCGCTTTACCGGCGGGCGACGGACCCGCTTCCGCTCGATTCGCCTCGAGGGGATCGCCTATCCGGTCCGGTACCGGGGTTCCTTCGAATCGTCCGCGCCCTTGCTCGACAGGATGTGGACGATCGGCGCCTACACGGCGCACCTGTGCATGCAGGATGGCATCTGGGACGCGCCGAAACGGGACCGCAACCGTTGGATGGGTGATCTCGATGTCAGCGGCCGAACCATCGAGGACGTGTTCGGCGACCATTTCCTGATGCGCAACACCCTGAGCCGGCTGATAGGCCCCGCGCCCGTCACGAGGCATGTGAACGGCATCCCCGGCTATTCGGCGTTCTGGGTGATTGAGGAGAGGGACTTTTACCTGCATGCCGGATCCCTCAAGCAGTTGCGCAGCGTGCATGCGCGACTGGTGCAGCTCCTGCGGTACATGGAGAAGGATCTGGACCGGCGGAACCTCTTTTCCGACCGGACTCACGCGTGGCCATTCGTCGATTGGGCGCCGGGCATGAGCGGCTACACTCCGCAGACCCGCATGGCGACGCAATTTGAGTATTACGCGGCATTCAAGGACGGAGCCTATCTGCTGCGAGTCCTGCACGACGAAAAGAACGCCCGGTGCATGGCCAGGGAGGCCCGGGCGCTCAAGACGGCCGCGCAGAAGTACATGCTGAGCGCGCGCGGAACGTTCGGGAGTCGCTGGCAGCCCAACGCTTACGCGGTGATTTCGGGCGTCGCGAACAAGGATCAATACGGCGCCATCTGGCGATACGTCCTGTCCCATGTGGGCGAGCCGAAGTATCGCTCGTACACCATCACTCCCTATTACGGCTTCTACGTCGCGAGCGCGATGGCGAAGATGGGTCACCGGCGCGCCGCGCTCAGGTGGATTCGCCAATACTGGGGCGGCATGGTGCGGGAAGGCGCGACCAGCTTCTGGGAAGCCTATAATCCGACCTGGTTCAAGGGCTTCCTGTATCAAGCGTCGCTCCAGGCCGACGGCGTCTCGGGATTCAACGTCAGCCTCGCGCACGGCTGGTCGAGCGGAGTGACGCCGTGGCTGATGAGGCAGTTATTGGGCATCCGCCCGACGGCGGGCGGATTCGCGCAGGTCGACATCCGGCCGGACCTGCTCGGCCTCGAATGGGCGAAAGGATCGGAACCGACGCCGCACGGGATGCTGCGAGTCGCGATCCGCAAGCACAATGGCTATGTGACGACGGTCGACTTGCCGCCGCGGGTCGAAGCCAGAGTCTCGGTACCGGTTCCCTCGCCGCACGCGGCGGTCGTGGTCAACGGCAAGCGGGTGAGGAGTCGCTCCGCCGACGCAGGCCGGCGCGCCGTCGTCCGGCTGAGCGGACCGGGCAGGTACGTCGTGAGGAGCCCTCAGGGCGATCCGGTCAGCTTGCGGTCGAGGCCGTCGATCCGCAGGCGAGCGCTGCGCCAAACCAGAGATAGAGCGCCGGGATGACGAACAGCGAGATGAGGGAGCCGAAGCCGAGACCGGCGATGATCACCAGTCCCATGGAGAAGCGGGCTTCGGCATTGCCGCCGCTCGCGATCACCAAAGGCACCGCCCCGGCGATCATGGCTGCCACCGTCATCAATATGGGACGCAAGCGCAGCGTCGCCGCCTCGATCACCGCCGCGCGCTTGCGCAAGCGCCCGTCCCTCTGCAACCGCCGTGCGAACTGCACGACCAGGATGCCCTGTTTGGCAATCAGGCCGATGAGCATCACCAGACCCACCTCGGAATAGAGGTTGATGCTGGAGAGCCCCAGGGCTGCGGGCAGCAGCGCCCCGAACAGCGCCAGCGGAACGGCGGCGATGACCACCGCGGCGTCCCGGAACCCGTCGAACTGAGCGGCAAGCAGCAACACCACCATCAGCAGGGCGAAGCCGAACGTGACGAACAATGCATCGCCCTGCTGAATGTATTGCCGAGATACCCCGGCGTAGTGGATCTGATCCGTCCCGGGGCAGAGTAAACATCCCTTTGGTAACAATCGGTCACGCCGGCCTGGCGTGAAGGGGCGCGGTTACATTCGGCTCTTGGAAGCGCTCGAACCCAGGGTTATCGTGGCGGCATGGAACAGAGCAAGGGGTATATCCTGGTCGTCGAAGACGACTTGCGGCTGCGCAGCCTGGTGCAATCCCATCTGCGATCCTACGCCTTCAGCGTGCAGGGGTTGGGCGACGGGCGTCAGGTCGAGCGCGTGCTCGCCGAATCGCCGATCGACCTGATCGTTCTTGACCTCGGTCTGCCGGGGGACGACGGTTTGCAGATCTGTCAACGTCTGCGCCAGAAGTACCCGGTCCCCATCCTGATGCTCACCGCCCGGGGCGAGGAGCTCGATCGCATACTGGGCCTGGAAATGGGGGCCGACGACTACCTCGCCAAGCCCTTCCATCCCCGCGAGCTGTTGGCGCGGATCCAGGCGGTCCTGCGGCGCACGCGCGGCGCGGCGATGCCGATCCCGAGAGCCGACGAACCCTGCAGGGTCGGGCCTTTCAGTGTCGACCGCAAGCGCCAGGAGATTTCCCTGGACGACAAGCGCCTGGAACTGAGCATCGCTGAGTTTGCGACGCTGGCCGCTCTCATCGGTCATGAAGGGCAGGTTCTCTGGCGGGAAAAACTGCTTCGATTGACCCGACAGCGCCCCCATTCCCCGGACGATCGCAGCATCGACATGCAGATATCCCGGTTGCGCCGCCTGCGCGGCGATGACCGGCGCGAGAACCGGCATATTCGCACGGTGTGGGGGAGAGGCTATCTGTTCGTCGCCGAACCATGAGAATCGGCCGAATCTGGCCGCATAGCACCCTCGGGCGCAGCCTCCTCCTGCTCTCCATTCTCATGCTGGGCAGCCAAGGGCTGATTTATTTCCTGTTCCACAACTATGTCCTGGATCCGGCCGCCCGGCGTTTTGCACGCATACTCTGGCAAGCCGACCGCGCCGTGAGCGGCGCGGCCGCCCCGATTTCGGCGCCGCCACCGTGGCGCTATTCGCCAGCGGCGCACGGCGCTCCGCCGCGGTCTTATTTTCTCTATCACACCGCGACATACTTCGCCCACAGCGCGCCGGGCGCCGAACTTCGCTCGGCGCGGCTGTCGGGACAGACCCGGCTGTGGATGAGGGCCGGCTTTGACGAGCCCTGGCTCGGCATCCCCGTACAGGACATGGCCTTCAGCGGCAATCCGTTTACCCTGGCGCGCCTGCTGATCATTGCCTTGCGGGGCCTGGCTGATCGTGCGCCAGATCAATCGCCCTTTGGCCCGTCTTGCCGCATCCGCGCCGCGCATCCTGCGCGGCGAACTGGGTGACTACCCGATCAGTCATCAGGCACCGAGTGAAATCCAGGAGCTCGAACAGACGATCGCCGGCATGGCCGACGATCTGCATCGTCTGCATGAGGAGCGGACCCTGCTGTTGACCGGGATCTCCCACGAGCTGCGCACCCCCCTCTCGCGCCTGATGCTCAGTCTGCATCTGTCCGATCAGGCCCTGCCCGAGCAGAAACCGGCGATGCTGGCGGACGTTCAGGAGATGGATGAAGTCATCGGTAACTTCCTCGCCTGGGTCCAGGGGGCGCAGCGAGAAGACGGTGCCGGTCGGCCTGGTGGAATGGGCCGAGGAAATGGCGGGCATTGCGAGGGAACGCCATGCATTGCAGGTGGAAACGAGGATCAGCGACGCGGATTGCGTGTTTTCCTGCCGTCCCATGGCGTTGGAAAGGGTATTCCGCAATCTTTTCGACAATGTCCGCCGCTACGGCGGTGG
The DNA here is from genome assembly GCA_021805865.1 of Pseudomonadota bacterium. Lineage (GTDB taxonomy): Bacteria > Pseudomonadota > Gammaproteobacteria > Steroidobacterales > Steroidobacteraceae > 13-2-20CM-66-19. The sequence goes on along the minus strand of JAJZDX010000001.1, from coordinate 259,083 downwards.
CCACCTGACATTTGCCGCCGCCTGTACCCGGGACAGGGTCCACTTTTCCCTGACCGATCGGGGCGATGGCGCATTGATTCCCGACATGCTCTCGGCCATGAATGCGGGAGTCCTGCCGAAGCAGCCCGGTCACGGCGCGGGCATCGGTTTGCGCATTTGCCACCGCCTCCTGTCATTGCACGGGGGCTCGTTGCGCTTCGAGGCCGCGCCCTCAGGGGATTGCGCGCGGAGGTATCGTTGCCGCGCCGGGGAGAGTCTGCGCCGGCGGTCTGAGCTGAGCGAGGCAGGCGTGCCGCGGGCCGTGCCGGGGAGCATCCGCGGGACCGATGAACCAGAGGGCCTGTGCATCGGCGGCAAGGGAGGCGCCTTGCTCAGCGCGAGCGGTCCGGCCCGCGTCGTGTTCCGTGCGCTTTGGCGCCGGCCGCGGCCGGACTCGGCGCGGCGGGATGCCGGCCGGTCCAGCCGAGATCCTCGCTGATGCGCTGGGCGGTGCTCAACACCTCCCTGCTCATGGTCTGCATGCGCTGGTCGCTCATGTACTGCGCCGCGCTGGAAACGCTGATCGCCGCGATGGTGCGGCCCGCCACATCGCGGATCGGCGCGGCGACGCAACGGATCTGATCCTCGTTCTCCTCGAGGTCGAATGCGTAGCCGGCGCGCACGTAGCCGCGCATCCGCTCGAGCCACTCGTGCTGGGAGATCTCGACGCGCCGTGCCTTGCGCTCGGTGCGGAACAGCTCGACCCAGGCGTCCTCGTCGAGGTCGAGAATCAGCGCCTTGCCGAGTCCGGTGCAGGTGACCGGCTGCAGCTCGCCGATCCTCGAGCTGATATTGATCCGGCGCCTGCCCGGCACCTTGTCGAGGTACAGCACATGGCCGTGATCGAGCACGCCGAGATGCACCGTGTCCTCGGTCAGGAGTGCCAGACGCTCCAGGTGCGGCGCGGCCACGCGCGGCAGATCGAGCTCGTCGCGCACACGAAAGCCGAGCTCGAGCAGCTTCGGTCCGAGGCTGTAGCCGCTGTGCGGCACGAACGACAGATAGCGCCTGTCGGTCAGCGCGGATGCCAGTCGGTGCGTGGTGCTGCGCGTGAGTCCCAGCCGGGCGGCCAGATCACCGAGTTTGACCGGACCTTCGGCGACGACGTCGATCATATCAAGCCCGCGCAGCAGCGTCTGGCTGCCCAGGCGGGCGCGCTGCGGCTCCTCACCGCGCGCGCCCTGGTGCTCGGACCCGCCTGAGTTTCGCGTGCTTCTCATTATGTGGTACCCGTATTAGTATGTGGGACAGAAGCCGCGGCCGCAACCGCCGCGACGCATCGTCCCGTTCGTCCAGACTCGAGACCCGAAGACGTCCATGACCTTTCCGCTGATCCGACAAGTACGCGCCTTCGTCATTCGCGGCGGGGGCGCCGACTACCACGACCAGGCCGGCAACCACTGGATAGACGATCACATCGCCACTCCCATGAGCCGCTATCCGCAGTACCGCCAGAGCCGGCGCAGCTTCGGCATCAACGTGCTCGGCACCCTGGTGGTCGAGATCGAGGCGGCCGACGGCACCATCGGATTCGCCGTGACCACGGGCGGGGAGCCGGCCGCGTACATCGTCGAGCACCACCTCTCCCGCTTTCTCGAGGGCCGTGATCCCTCGGCCCTCGAGATGATCTGGGACCAAATGTACTTCGCGACCCAGTATTACGGCCGCAAGGGTCTCGTCGTAAACGCCATTTCCGGCGTCGACCTGGCACTGTGGGATCTGCTGGGGCGCCTGCGGGGTGAGCCGGTCTACCAGCTGCTCGGCGGCAAGGTCCGCGACGAGCTCCTCTTCTATGCCACCGGCTCGCGTCCGGATCTGGCGAAGTCCATGGGCTTCATCGGCGGCAAACTGCCGCTGCACCATGGCCCGTCCGAAGGCGAGGAGGGTCTGCGGCGCAACCTCGATGCCCTCGGCGAGATGCGCAGCCGCGTCGGCGGCGATTTCTGGCTCATGCTCGATTGCTGGATGAGCCTCGATCTTCCCTATGCGGTCAGATTGGCGCATGGCGCGCAGGCGCACGGCCTGAAATGGATCGAGGAAGCCCTGTCACCGGATGATTACTGGGGTTACGCACAGCTGAAGCGTAGCACGCCGCCCGGGATGCTCGTCACCACCGGTGAGCACGAAGCGACCCGATGGGGATTTCGCATGCTGCTCGAGATGGACTGCTGCGACATCATCCAGCCCGATGTCGGATGGTGTGGAGGGATTACGGAGCTGCAGAAGATTGCCGCGCTCGCGGACAGCCGAGGAGTGCTCGTCATTCCTCACGGATCGAGCATCTACAGCTACCACTTCGTGATCACGCGTCACAACAGTCCGTTCGCGGAATTCCTCATGATGGCTCCGGAGGCCGACCGTGTCGTGCCCATGTTCCACCCGCAGCTGACCGGTGAGCCCGTGCCTGTCAACGGGCGGCTGAAGCTACCCGACACACCCGGTTTCGGCGTCGAGCTCAACCGCAGCCTGCCGCTGCACCGACCCTATCCGCGTTGACTCCAACGCCGACACTTCCCCTGATCATCCAGTCCGCAAGAGACCCGTCAATACGCCATGAAACTGTTGCGCTACGGCCCGGCCGGCCATGAACAGCCTGGACTGCTCGACGAGCATGACACCCTCCGCTCACTGACCGGGAAAATCCCGGATCTCACCCCAGAGCATCTTGCGCCGGCGAGCCTCGCGCGCCTCGCGGCAATCGACCCGATGACCCTGCCGGCGGTCAGCGGCAACCCGCGGCTCGGCGTGCCGTTCGCCGGCACTCGCAAGTTCCTCGCCATCGGCCTGAACTACGCCGACCACGCCAGGGAATCGGGCCTGCCCATCCCGACCGAGCCGGTAGTCTTTACCAAGGCCGTCAGCTGTCTGCAGGGCCCGAACGATGAGGTCGTGCTGCCGAGGGATTCCAAGAAAAGCGACTGGGAGGTCGAGCTCGGGGTTGTCATCGGAACCACCGCGCGTTACGTCGAGGAGCGCGAGGCGCTCGAGTACGTCGCCGGCTATGTCGTGGTCAATGATCTGTCCGAGCGCGAATACCAGATCGAGCGCGGCGGCACGTGGGACAAGGGCAAGGGCTGCGACACCTTCGGCCCGGTGGGTCCCTGGCTCGTGACGCGCGATGAAGTCGGCGACGTGCACAACCTCGACCTGTGGCTCGACGTCAACGGTGAGCGCAAACAGACCGGCAACACGAGGACCATGATTTTCGGCGTCGCGATCCTGGTGAGCTACGTCAGCCGCTTCATGACGCTGGAGCCCGGCGACATCATCACGACGGGCACGCCGCCGGGCGTCGGCATGGGACAGAAGCCCGAGCCGGTGTATCTCGCGCCCGGGGACCGCATCCGGCTCGGCATCGAGAAGCTCGGCGAGCAAAGTCAGACCGTGCGTGCCTGGCGGCGGCGCTGAGGGGAGCGAAAACATGACAGTGTATTCCGGCCGATTCGAGCATCGGGTCGCGATCATCACGGGCGGCGGCTCCGGCGTCGGGCGTGAGGCGGCGAGCCGCATCACCGCCGAGGGCGGCAGGGTCTGCCTGTGGGATTGGGACGAGAAGGCCTTGAGCGCGGCCGGGCAGGCCATCCCCGGCGCGGAACTCGCCAGGGTCGATGTGGCGGATGCCGAGCAGGTGGCACGCGCGGCCGAGCGCGCCTTTGCCGCCTTCGGGCGGATCGACGTGCTCATCGCGAGCGCCGGCATCACCGGTCCGACCGCCACGCTCTGGGCGTATCCGCCGCTAGAGTGGCGGCGGGTCATCGACGTCGATCTGCACGGTGTGTTCAACTCGTGCCGCGCCGTCGTGCCGCACATGCTCAAGAGCGACTACGGACGGATCGTCAACATCGCATCGGTAGCGGGCAAGGAAGGCAACCCGAACGCATCGGCGTATTCCGCCGCCAAGGCCGCGGTCATCGGCCTCACCAAGTCGCTCGGCAAGGAGCTCGCGCAGACCGGCGTGCGCGTCAACTGCGTGACGCCGGCGACATTCAAGAGCCCGATTCTCGAGCAGCTGCCGCAAAGCCAGATCGACTACATGCGCTCGAAAATCCCCATGGGCCGGCTCGGGGAGGTCGAGGAGGTGGCCGCGCTGGTGTGCTGGCTGGCGAGCGAAGAGTGCTCCTTCTCCACGGCGGCAACGTTCGACATCTCCGGCGGGCGAACGACGTACTGATGCCGGCCATGGCGCGGATCAATCCGACCCTGAGACCCTGGTCGAGCCCCGCGCGGCCGCCCCTGCGTGTGTGGAGATCGATATGAGCGGGCAGCGGGTCCTCGTCGACTCCCACATGCACCTGTGGGACCTGCAGCACCTGCGCTATCCGTGGCTCACGCCGCCCCTGCCCGTGGGCATCACTGGTGACGTGACGCCCATCGCGCGCGACTACCTGCTCGATGATTATCTGCGCGATGCCGCGCAGGGCGGTGTGCATCCGGCCAAGATCGTCCACATAGAGGCCGGCGCCAACCCCGCCGACGCGCTGGCCGAGACCCGCTGGCTGCAAGCGACCGCCGACGCACGCGGCTACCCGCAGGCCATCGTCGCCCACGCGCAGCTCGAGAAGCCCGACGCCGCGGCGCTGCTCGAGCGCCACGCCGCGCATCGCAACGTGCGCGGCATCCGCCAGATCCTCAACTGGCACCCGGATCCGGCCAAGTCCTACACGCCGCGCGACCTGCTCCACGACGAGGCTTGGCACGCGGGCTTCGCGCTGCTTGCGAGCCACGGCCTGTCCTTCGATCTGCAGATCTATCCGGGTCAGATGAGCGCGGCGGCCCGCCTCGCCGCCCGTCATCCCGAGACTTCGCTGATCCTCAACCACACCGGCATGCCGGTGGACAAGGATCGGGACGGACTCGCGGCGTGGCGCGGCGGCATGCGGCTGCTCGCAGCGCAACCGAACGTCGCGGTCAAGATCTCCGGCCTCGCCATGCTCGACTGGCGCTGGAGTGTGGAGTCGCTGCGCTCCTTCGTGCTCGAGACGCTCGAGATCTTCGGCGCGGCGCGCACGATGCTCGCCAGCAACTTTCCGGTGGACCGGCTGTTCGGCACGTTCGGGCAGTTCTACGCGGCCTACGCCGATTTGCTCGCCGGCGCGAGCCTCGCCGAGCGCGCCGATCTGTTTGCCGCCACTGCCGAGAGAATCTACCGGATCTGAGCTGCGATGCCCGTCTTCTCCGCACTATCGGTCCCACACCATCAGGCACACCTGCGATGACGCCCAATCCGCTGCTCGGCGTTTGCTTCCACTGGCTCGGCGGGCTCGCCTCGGCGAGCTTTTATGTGCCCTACCGCGCGGTGCGCGGCTGGTCGTGGGAAGTGTTCTGGCTGGTCGGAGGCGTGTTCAGCTGGATCATCGCGCCCTGGCTGTTCGCGGGCGTGCAGACGCACCACCTGCTCGAGGTCCTGGCGGCGACGCCGCCGCGCACACTGGCGCTGTGCTATTTCTTCGGCGTGCTGTGGGGGTTCGGAGGCCTCACCTTCGGCCTGACCATGCGCTACCTCGGCATCTCCCTCGGCACCGCGGTCGCCCTGGGCCTCACCGCCGCGTTCGGCACGCTGATCCCGCCGCTCGTGAGCGGGCAGCTCTTCGGCAGCCTCATCCACAGCACCGGCGGACAGATCGTGCTGCTCGGTGTGGCCGTGGCGCTCGCGGGCATCGCCATCGTCGGCAAGGCCGGTCACGACAAGGAGCACGAGCAGGCCGCGAAACATCTCACCGAGCAGGACCGCGCCCTGCCGCGCGAGAGGGACTTCCGCAAGGGCATCTCCGTGGCGATCTTCTCCGGCATCATGAGCAGCTGCTTCGCCTATGGGCTCGATGCCGGCGGCCCGATCCAGCATCTCACCCTCGCGCAGGGCACCGGCACGCTTTGGCAAGGGCTGCCGGTGCTCGTGGTGGTGCTGCTTGGCGGCTTCACGACCAACGCCGTCTGGTGCCTGTATCTCATTGTCAGGAACGCCAGCGCGCGGGATCTCAGGAGGAGGGCCGGCAGCGGCGGCCCGACAGTCTCCCTGTCTCGCAATTACCTGCTGTGCGCCCTCGGCGGTACCGCCTGGTACCTGCAGTTCTTTTTCTACACCATGGGGGAAAGTCAGATGGGCCGATACGCCTTCTCCAGCTGGACGCTGCACATGTCCAGCATCATCATCTTCGCCACCCTGTGGGGACTCGCGCTCAAGGAATGGAAGGGCTCGAGCGCGCGCAGCTTCGCCATCATGACCGCCGGCCTCGTGACCCTCGTCGGTGCCACGGTCGTGATCGGTCTCGGCAACTATCTGGTGGTGCGGGGATGAGCGCCCGGCGCTTCACTCGCAGCGCCATGGGGGTTGCGGCCGTACTGGCCGCGTGCGTTTGCGCGCCGGCGGCATCGGCCGCGGCCGCAGCGGCTCACTGGGTCGAAGCCTGGTATTCTCCGCCGTTCCCGACCACGGCGGCGTGGGGGTGCAACCAGCAACGTACGTTCACCCATCAGTCGGTGCGCCAAGTGGTGCGGCTCGAGACCGGCGGCAGCCGCGTGCGCGTGCGCCTGACCAACGAGCTCGGGCTCTCGCGGGTGAGATTCGGCGAAGTGACCGTCGCCGCCTCCTCGCCGAACGGCGTGCTGCTGGGTCCGGTCCACGTGCTGACCTTCGACGGCAGGCGAGGCGGAGTCATTCCGATCGGCAAGGCGTGGGTGAGCGACCCGCTCGAGATGAGAGTCCACCGGTTCGAGAACCTCGCGATCTCCGTGTATTACCCCTCCGGCGCCACACCGGCCGGCCACCTGAAGCACCTGTGGGTCTCGCCCCCGGGCAATCATGTGACCGAAGCGGTCTGGCCGCTCGGCGGCCGGCCGCAGGCGCCGGGGCTGGCGAGCGGCGTTGAAGTGTATGCCGCCCATCCGCGCCCGGTGCTGGTCGCCTTCGGCGATTCCATCACCGAGGGCTTCTGCTCGACCCCCGGCATGCACCTCGACTACCCAGAGCAACTGGCGCGCCTGCTTGCGGCGCACGCCGCGGACCGCCGCTGGGTCGTGATCAACTCCGGCATCAGCGGCAATCGCCTGCTGCACAACGGTGCGGGGCCGAAGGCGCTGTCGCGCTTCCGGCGCGATGCGCTCGACATTCCGGGCGTGCGCGCCATCGTGCTGCTCGAGGGGATCAACGACATCGGCTGGGCCTACGATCCGAGCGGCGACACCGGGCCGCTGCCGGCCTCGGCCATCATCGGTGCTTACCGCGATCTGATCCGGCAGGCACATGCGCGCGGCATCAAAATCTACCTGGGCACGCTCACGCCGTACCTCGGGGCCATCTACGAGCACCCCGCGGGCGAGAAGGTGCGCGAGCAAGTCAACGCCTGGATCCGCCGCGGTCACGGCTTCGACGGCGTGATCCACTTCGACGGCGCACTGCGTGATCCGCGGCATCCGCATCACTATCTCCGTGCGCTCCAGTGCGGCGACGATCTGCACCCGAACGATGCCGGATATCACCTCATGGCCGAGACCGTATACAAGGAGTTGTTTGCGCCGGGCAGGTCGCTGGCGCGCGCCGCGGCCGCCCACCCGCACCGCTGAGGGACGCCGTGATGGCCAGGATCAACCGGCGTCGCATGCTGTGCGGCACGGGGCTGCTCGCCGCCGCACCGATACTGCTGCGGCCGGCGCGCGCGCAGGGGGCCGAAGGGGGCGCCGCGGCGCCCGAAGCGCAAGCGCTTCGGGTCATCCGGCCGCGTGCCGAGTACATCGAGCAGCCCTTCGGCCTCGAAGTCTTGCAGCCGCGATTGTCCTGGGCGTGCGCGAGCCGCGCGCGCGGCGCCGCGCAGAGCGCCTATCGCATCAGCGCCGCTTCGAGCCGCGAGCGCCTCGAGGCGGGCGATGCCGACCTCTGGGACAGCGGGCGGGTCCGCTCGGACCGCTGTTTCGAAGTCCCCTACGGCGGAGCGACACTGCGCTCTGGGCAACGTGTGTGGTGGCGCGTGCAGCTCTGGGACGCCGAGGATCGTCCGTCGCCGCCCAGCGAGCCCGCCTGGTTCGAGATGGGACTGTTGCAGCCCGCCGATTGGCAGGCCGAGTGGCTCGCCATCGAGGACGCGGACGAGCGCGCAGATCGCACGGTCGGCATTCATTGGATTTGGAGTGATGCGCCGGCCCTCGCGCCCGAGCCGCAGCAGTTTCGCTACCGCATCACCCTGCCCGCCGGCGTGCGCCAGGCGCAGCTGTGGCTGTCCGCCAAGGACGACCTGCTCGGGGTGTGGATCGACGGCCGACCCGTAGAGCTGCCCGCAGAGCGCCCCTGGGGATCGATGCAGCGCATCGCGCTGCCGGTGACACCCGGGGCCCATCTCATCGGCGTGAGTGGTCGGGCCGATCCCGGCACCTTCATGCCGGGCACGGGCGGGGCACTGGCCGCCATCGTCAAGATCTGGCACACGGACGGAACGATCGGGCGATTCACCAGCGGGCCGAATTGGCGTACCTCGCGCACCGCCCCGGCCGGCTGGACGGCGTTGGATTTCGATGACAGCACGTGGCCGTACGCGCGGCCCGCCGCCACCGCTCCGCCGTGCGATCCCAGGCCGCCGCGTCCCGCGATGTTCGCCCGCCGGGAGTTCACGGTCGCCAAGCCGCTGGCGCGCGCCAGGCTGTACGCGACGGCGCTCGGCGCCTACGAGCCGCACATCAACGGCCAACGGCTCGGCAGCGCACGGTTGTCACCGGAAATCACCGTGGCCGGCGACCATGTGCTCTATCAGTGCTACGACGCGACAGACCTGCTGCGTCCCGGTCGCAACGCCCTCGGGGCGTTGATCGGCGACGGGTGGTACGCCTCAGCCTTCAGCTGGATGGACGAGCGCTACTCCCTCGCCGACAGCCCACGGCGTTTTCTCGCCCAGCTGGTGCTCGAGTACACCGACGGCAACCGTGATGTCGTGGTCACCGACTCCGAGTGGCGGCTGTCCAACTCCATGATCCTCTCCTCTGAGATCTACAACGGCGAGGACTACGACGCGCGCCTCGAGCGGCACGGCTGGGATGAGCCGGGCTATGACGATAGCGCCTGGCAGGTGGCCGCGATCGGCGCGAGGCCACGCGAGCGGCTCGTGGCGCAGGTCGATCCGCCCATCCGCGCATTGCAGACCGTGGCGGTGCGAACGATCACCCAGCCCCGCCCCGGTGTCCATGTGTGCGACTTGGGGCAGAATTTCGCCGGCTGGTGCCGGCTGCGCGTGCAGGGGCCGGCCGGCACGACGGTGCGCCTGCGGCATGCCGAAATTCTCTACCCCAACGGCAACATCAACACCTCCAATCTGCGCGCCGCGCGCGCCACGGACCACTACACGCTCCGTGGCGAGCCGCACGGCGAGACTTACGAGCCGCACTTCACCTATCACGGCTTTCGTTACGTCGAGATTACCGGCTTCCCAGGCGTTCCCACCCGCGAATCGATTGAAGGCGTGGTGGTGCACACCGACGCCGCCGAGACCGGCGCGCTCGAGCTCGAGCAGCCGATCGCGCAGCGGATCTGGCACAACGCGTTGTGGAGCCAGCGCTCGAACTTCTTCGGCGTGCCGACCGACTGTCCCCAGCGCGACGAGCGCATGGGCTGGATGGGCGACATTCAGGTGTTTCTGGACGCCGCCGCCTTCAACATGGACGTCGATGCCTTCATCCGCCGATTCCTGCTGGAGGTACGCGCCGGTCAGACCTCCGATGGCGCCTTTCCGATCGTCACGCCCCAGCCACGCTCCTTCCCCGAGCTGGTGACTGCCGGCTGGAGCGACGCGGGCGTCATCCTGCCCTGGATGCTGTATCGGCGGTACGGTGACACGACGGTGATCGAAGAGAACTGGCCGCACATGCAGCGCTGGGTCGATTACGTCGCCGAGGCGAATCCGGATTTTCTCTGGCGGCGCCGACGTGGCCTGGATCTCGGCGACTGGCTGTCGGTCGTCTCGACCAACCCGGACGTGGCGCCCGATCCCGCCGAGGCGACCACACCGAAAATGCTGGTGGCAACGGCGTATTGGGCCCGCTGTGCGTCCTTGATGGCGGACATGGCCGGGGCCATCGGCCACCAGGACGAGGCCGAGCGCTACGCGCGCATGCGTCAATGCATCGAGCAGGCCTTCATCCGGGAGTTCGTGCGCCCCGACGGTACCGTGGGCAACGGCAGCCAGACGAGCTACGCGCTCTCGCTGCGCTTCGGTCTGGTGCCGGCCACGCTGCGCCGCAGCGCCGGCGCGCGACTCGCGGCCAACGTCGAGCATCGGGGAAATCTGCTCTCCACGGGCTTTCTCGGCACCCCCTGCCTGCTCGATGCGCTCGCCGACACGGGGCAAGAGCGGCTCGCGGTCACGCTGCTGCTGCAGACCGGATATCCCTCCTGGGGCTACATGATCGACCACGGCGCGACCACGATGTGGGAGCGGTGGAACGGCAACGCCGTTGATCAGTCCATGAACTCCTTCAATCACTACGCGCTCGGCGCCGTGGTCGGGTTCATGTACCGGCGCATCGGCGGCATCACCGAAGCCGCACCGGGGTTCCGGCGCATCAGGATCGATCCGATCTTCGACGCGCGCATTCCTCGCGTGCGCGCGCATTACGACTCCTGCCTCGGGCGGATCGCGACCGAGGTCGAGGGCGATGCGCGCGGCCTCAGGCGGTTGCGGCTGCAGGTACCGGCCAACAGCCGCGCGGAAGTGCACTTGCCGGGCGGGCCGCCCGAATGGCGCGCCGACGGCAGGCCGCTTACCACGGCCCTCGAGCGCACCGCGGCCAGCGGGTCCGGCGCCTTCCTCACCGAGCTGGGCTCGGGAACCTATGAGTTGACGAGAGACTGACATGCCGCAACGTACGCTTGCCCTGCTGCACACCTCGCCCGTGCTGACTCCGTTGTTCGCCTCGCTGTGCGCGCAATGGCTGCCGGAGGTGCAGATCTTCCACGCCGTCGACGAAAGCCTCATCAAGAACACCATCCACGCCGGGCGGCTGGAGAAGACGACGGTGCGCCGACTGGCTACGCTGGCGGGCTCGGCACTCGAGGCTGGCGCGGACGGCGTGCTCGTGACCTGCTCGTCCATCGGCCCGGCCGTGGACGTCGCCCGGCAGCTGTACGACCAGCCCGTGCTGCGGGTGGATGCGCCCATGGCGCGCGCCGCGGTGCGCCAGGGGCGGCGCATCGGAGTGCTCGCGACGCTGCGCACCACGCTCGAGCCGACTTCGGCGCTGGTGCGCAGCGCGGCGCTCGAGGCCGGCCGTCCCGTCGAGGTCGTCGAATGTCTGTGCGAGGGCGCATTCGAGGCCGTGCTCGCAGGCAATACCGCCACGCACGATCGTCTGGTGAGCGAGGCGCTGACCGGACGGATGCGGGATGTCGATGTCATCGTATTGGCGCAGGCGTCCATGGCACGGGTCGTCGCGGCGCTGCCGGCGGACGCCGTCCCGGCCCCGGTGCTGTCGAGCCCCGAGTCCGGGGTGCGTCAAGTGCGCGAGGTGTTCGATCTCGGGGCCGGCTGAGTGCCCAGGAAGCGCTACGCCGTCGTCGGGCTGCTGAGCGTCGTCTCGGTCATCACGTTTCTCGACCGGATGGCGATCTCGGTGCTGGGACCGCGCATTCAGCGCGATCTCGGCCTGACCCCCGAGCAGTGGGGCTGGGTGCTCAGCGCTTATGTGATCGCCTACGGCCTGTTCGAGATTCCCTCCGGCGCGCTCGGGGACCGCCATGGCCAGCGGCGCGAGCTTTCCCGCATCGCCGCCTGGTGGTCGGGCTTCACGGCGCTCACCGGGGCGTGCACACGATTCATCCCGCTCGCGATCGTGCGGTTCTGCTTCGGCATCGGCTCGGCCGGTGCTTATCCGAACGCCTCCGGCGTGTTATGGCGCTGGCTGCCGGCACGCGAGCGGGCCCGGGGCCAGGGAGCGGTGTGGGCCGCGAGCAGGCTCGGCGGTGCGCTCGCGCCGCTGCTGCTGGTGCCGCTCGCGATCCATTTCGGCTGGCGGGTGGTGTTCTGGGTGCTCGCCGTCATCGGTGCGGTGTGGGCTCTCGCCTGGTGGCTGTGGTATCACGACCGCCCGGCCGAGCAGCCGGGAATTCGTCCCGAGGAGCTGGCTGAAATCGGCCCGCGCCACGGCGATGCGCACGGCGGTAAGGGGGCGCTGAGCCGGCTGCTCGGACTGCGTCAGCTGTGGCTCATCGTGCTCGCCTACGGCTGCTATGGCTGCGGCAGCTGGTTCTACTTCAACTGGTTTCCCACCTGGATGGTGCATGCCGGGCACTTCACGCTGCGCCAGATGGGGGTGTATGCGGCCTTTCCGTTTCTGCTCGGCATCGGCAGCAATCTCATCGGCGGCACGGTCTGCGACCGCCTGGGGACCAGGATCGGCCTGCGCAACGCCACGCGGATCATGACCGCCGGCTGTCTGATCGTCGGCGCGGGGCTGCTCTTCGCCATGAGCTGGGTCACCGGCCGGGCGGCCATCGTGATCCTTGCCAGCGCCGGATTCGCCACCATGGATCTGATGTTGCCGGCCTCCTGGGCCATGTGCATGAGCATCGGCGGCAACCACGGCGGCGCGGCCACCGGAGTCATGAACACCGCCGGTCAGGCCGGAGGGGTTCTCTGCACGCTCGCCTTCGGCTATATCGCCGGCGCCACCGGCAACTACGAGCTGCCGGTACGGGCGGTGGCGCTGATGGTGTTGATCGCGGCTGTCGTTTTCTCACGGGTCGACTGCACGGCCGGACTAACGGCCGAGCCTGACACGCTCGAAAAATCCCTCGCTCCCCACCTGGCCGCCCTTGAGGATGAGCTCTAAGCCCTCGAGACCGGATCGCTCGTCGGCATGCGCCCGGCACAACGGTGCTCCCGGCTCCAGGCCGGCCTTCCAGGTGAGGGCGTAGAGACCGAGCTGCGCGACCGCGTGGCTCGAGGTATCGCCGCCGGCGAGCAGCACGCGCGGCACCGGCGCAGTGGCGAGGATGCGTGCAAGCAGCTCGCCCATCCGCCGGCCGAGCGCCTCGCCCGAGGCGGGTGAGGCGCCGCCCAGCGGCCCGAGCGCGCTGTAGAGAACGGTGCTGCGGCCCTCCCGCAACCGGGCAACCGCCTCACGCACCAGCCGCTCGCCTGCCTGCGCGCCGCCCGCCTCGCTGAGCAGGCGCGCGGGATCCAGCGCGATGCCGTGATAGCCCGTGCGCAGGGCGGCCTGGATCTGGCGCTCGGTCACGGGCGAGCAGCTGCCGCTCATCACCAGCAGCGTGTCCACGGGCTCGCCGCACGGCTGCCTCTCGCTTCGGGCCGGAATCAGTCCCGCGTCCCGCCAGACTGACAGCAGCGCGTGCGCAAGTCCGGAGCTGCCGGCGCAAAACAGCGCATGACGCTTCGCACTGCGCCACAACACCCGACCGCTCTGCTCGAGGTCCGCCTCGCTCACCCCGTCGAAGAGCACCGCCTCGTCGCCGGCGGCGACGCAGTCGGCCACCGCCTCGGCTGCGGCGCTGCGCGCCAGCGCCGGCAGCTCGATCAGCCCGATGCGCATCGCGGTCTGTGCGGCCAAGTGACGGCGCACATCCGCCTCGTGCATGGGTGTGACCGGGTGAGCCCGCATCGTGGGGTGGCGATCGATCCGGTGCACGACCCCGCCGGCGGCTGCGAACAGGTTGCCGAAGGCCACGTAGCGGCCAAGGTGCGGGGCGGCGACCACGATTGGAATGAAGGGGCCGGGCAGCGTGTCGCGCCCGATCTCAAGCGCACGCCCGATCGAGCCGACCTGCGGCGAGCTGTCGAATGTGGAGCAGGTCTTGTAGTGCGCGATCGGCGCACCGAACGCCCCAAGCCGGGTGAAAAGCGCCGGCAGGTGCTCGCTCATCCACTGCGGCGAGCGGCTGCGGCTGTCGCCCGCGATGCCGATCGCCTGACAGTCGGAGAACTGGCGCACGTGCCGCTCGCTCGGCGGCCCGATGAACAGCACGCTGCGCACGCCGGCCGCCGCCACCACCTCGAGGACGTCGGTCGAGCCGGTGAAGTCATCGCCGTAATACGCGTACAGAGGACGGTCCACGGGATGGTCCTCAGCGGCCAAAGGCGTCAATCGCCTCGGCGAGCTCACGATGCTCGCGCGCGTAGCGCGCGAGAGGGATGCCGGCGACCGCCGCTTCCCAGGCCTGATGCAGGCTGCGCACCCCGGCGGTCGCGCCGCCCGGGTGGCCGATGATGCCGCCGCCGCAGGCGTGAATGAGATCCACCGAGCCGAGCGCCTGCCAAGTGCCCGGCGCCTGCAGCGCCGTCTGGCCGGACGAGAACACCGGCATGATCTCGCAGCCGGAAGCCGGGGGCGAGAACATCGGCGTGAGACACGCGCGTGCCGAGGCGATGACCGACTCATTGCTCTCGCAGAACTTGTTGTCGAGTCCATTGACGTGCACGTGATCGATGCCGGCAAGCCGCCACAGCTTCTGCCAGGCCGGAAAGCTCACGCCGATCGCCGGCGAGCGGCCGAGCAGGCCCCAGCCATTGCGGTGGCCGTGAATCGGCACCTGGCACTGGGCGCGCAGGGCCGTGAGCGCCGGCAAGCCGATGCTGTGCAGGCTCACCATGATGCAGTTGCCGCCTTCGGCGACGACACGCTCGTGGCGGCGCAGCATCTGATCGATCTCGCCGGTGATGTTGACTGCGTAAAGGATGCGCCGCCCGGTGCGCTCGGCGTGCGCGCGCAGTACGCGCATCACCGCGCTGAGGCGCGCCTCGAACGGGCAAAGCGGACCGTCCGCCTGCAGCTCGTCATCCTTGATGAAGTCCACGCCGGCGGCGGCGAGTTCCGCGACCCGGGCGGCGGTCGCTTCGGGCGAGAGGCCCACGCTCGGCTTGATGATTGTGCCGATGAGCGGCCGGCCGTGCACGCCGCTCACCGCGCGTGTTCCGGGCACCCCGAACCGGGGGCCGGGGTAGGCCGAGAGAAACTCCCGCGGCAGCGTCAGATCGAGCAGCCGCATGCCGGAGAACGCCTTCAGCTCCCAGAGGTTTCCGGCGACGGTGGCGAGCAGGTTCGGCAGCGAGGGTCCGAAATTGTGCAGTGGCCAGGACAGGGTGACCTCGGCGGCGCGCCAAACGCCCGCCCCGCCCCGCGGCTGCCAGGCTCCGGGCAACGAGGGTGAGCCCACCTCGCCCGTCGGCGTCATTGCCTCGATGCGTGCGGCAAAGTGTTCGCGCAGCGCGTCCGTTTCGCCCGCGACGCGCACGAACGTGCCGGTCGACTGCTCGCCGGCCATCTGCGCCGCCGCTTCCTCCAGCGGACGGGCGGTTTCGATCCAGTAGCGCGCCAGGACGCGCGCACTGTCAGGCCCGTTCGAAGTAGACATTGTAGGACTCGTTCTGAACTTTGTAGAAAGGCACGAACAGGATCTGCTGCCCACGGTCCATCTGCCGATAGGTGTCGCCCGCGCCGGCAACCGGCCTCAGGCCGGGCACATCGAGTCGCGGCACGGGCGTGGCGGGGCCGGCGAAATTCAGCGCGCCGTACACGACCGGTCCGCGCAACAGGGCCACCGTGCCGGGGTGCGAGCGGTCGATGGACTGCGTGCGCAACGATTGCGGCAGGTGCAACTCCACCCGGTCGCCGTCGCGCCAGGTGCGCTTGAGCGCGGCGAACGTGCCCGGCTCGGCCGCGACCGTCGTTCGCCGGCCATTGACGCGGATTTCAGCATCGGCCTGCAGCCAGCCGGGAATGCGGATCACGAGCGCGAACGTCACCGGCGCGGCTGTCGCCACCTGCAGCGTCACCGATCCGCCCATCGGGTAGTCGGTGTGCTGCGTGAGCGTGATGACCCCCGCATCCGTGCGCCAGCGCACCCGCGACGGCGCAAACAGGTTCACGTACAGCGCGCCCGGCGCATGGAAGTAGACATTGCGGACGTAATCGGCCACGCCTTGCACCAGAGTGCCCGAGCAGCACGGCCACTTCTCAGGATAGAACACCTTCTTCCCGTCCGGGTGGTAGCTCGAGTAGTACGGTGAGTTGCCGTTTGAGTCCGGCGGCTTCACCGCCATCAGCCCGTTCCACATGATGCGCTCGAGCCCATCGCCGTAGCGCGCATCGCCCGTGAAGCGCATCAGGTAGCGGGCGGCCTTCATGGTCGCGTAGGTGCCGCACGGCGTCTCGAAATGATTCACGGTGCCGGCCAGGCTGGAGTACAGCGCCCCGGTGCCCGAGGCGATCAGCAGCTCGTTCGGTCCCCAGCCGCCGGTAGCGTAGCTCTGCTCGTCGAGGAACTTCCAGCCGTTGACGAGCGCATCGCGGTAACGGGACTCGCCGAGCTCGAGGTACGCCATGGCCGCCGAGCTGAGCGCCATGACGTGACTGTAGGCCTGTCGGCCGGCCAGTACGTTCTCGCCGCGGGAGAGCGGATCGAAGTAAGGTTTGTTCAACAGATACTTCACCGCCAGATCGCGCACGCCTCGCTTGCCGGTCAGGCGCGCCGCGGTGAACAGGTTCTCCGAAACGATGTAGGTTTCGTCATAGGGCGGGTTCTTGACGCCGATCCGGTCGCGGCTCACCGGCGAGATGAACGGCAGCGCGCCGTGGATCACGCGCGGGATCAACGGGAGCGCCTCCCGCATGCCGCTCAGACGGTAGGCATCGATCAGCCCGATCATGTGTTTGTCGAGCACGTAGGCCGGCCAGACTTTCCAGGCGCCCTCGCCGGCGTACGGGACCGGGTTGGCGTCGAGCGTCTTGCCGAAGCCGCGCACCAGCTCGTGTACCTTCGACCGGCACGCTTGGTCGCCGGTGCAGCGGCCGAAACGCGCGATGCCGGAGACGTATTGCCCGAGCGCATGGCCGGGAATGAACCCGCCCTTGCCGTACCAGCCGCCCATGTCGATGCCCGGTGCCGCCAGTCCGGCGTGCTCGCGGTAGACCTGCAGCAGCCGGTCGTTGTCGAGCGCCAGATAGTGAGCGTGAATGAAGTCGTACTGCGTCTTGAGCGGGCCGCCCGTGAGGGCCACGTCCGCGTAATCGAACTCCCGCAGTCGCTCGATGAGCGGACCTGCAGAATCGTTGCGCGCCATCGCCGGGCGAGCGCGGGCCCAGCGCGCGCGCGCGCCGATGACTCCGAGCCCGGCCGCCGTTGCGGCTGATTGCAGGAATTTCCGGCGTGTGGTGGGTCGGCTCATGGCAGTACCTCCAGATACAGTCGATTGAGCGCCGCAATGACCGCGACGCCCGACTCGTGCGCCGCGAGCGCCTGTGTGAGGCGCTCGGCGGCTGCATCCTGAAATGTCATGTAACCCGCTTGACGCGGACGCACCCAGGCGCCCTCCAGCGTCGCGCGGGTGCTGCGGAAGAAGCCGAGCGAGACCTCGTTCGCACGCGCGTCGTCCCAGGCGGCGCAGTGCGCCGCCTGGCCGCCGCCGGCGAGATACGGTCCGCACTGGGCCTCGGCGCCGGCCACCCAGTGTGCGAAAGCGGTCGCGGCGGCGCGCTCCGTACCGTGCGCCGAGACGGCGATGCCGGTGCCGCCGAGCGCCGAGCCGGCGCACGAGCCGCCGCGCGCAAGAGGCGCCAGATCGGCGAAAGCCACGCGGGCGCCCCGGGCATCCGCCCTGGAATAACTCACATAGCCGTAGATGAGCGGCGCACAGGCCGCTCTCGAGTCCGGCGCCGCCATCTCCTCGAGCACCGCGATCGGATCCTGCTCGCCGCAGCGCGGATCGATGCGTGCGGCGAGCTCGCGCAAGCGCTCATAGGCCTCGCAGCCCGCCGCCGGCTCGAAAAGCTCCTCTCCGTGCGTGCGCGGCGGGTGAGCGGCCAATCCGCACAGCGTGAACAGCGCCATCAGATTGTGCGGCGGGCGCAGCGGGCACCGTACTGCGCCGCCGGCCGCCATCTCGAGCACGGCCGACCAGTCCGCCGGGGGGGCGGACAGGCGATCCGGGCGCCAGGCCAGAACCTGTGCCGCCGCGTCGATGGGCAGCGCCCAGAGCCGATCGCCCCACCGGTAGCTCGAGAGCGAGGCCCCGACCGCCCCGTACGCCGGCTCTTGCGCATCGACCCCCTCATCGAGCGGCGCGAGGCACTCTTCGCGCGTCACCTGTCCGATGTGCGGATGATCGATGACGATGAGGTCGTAGCGGGCGGCCAGCTCAGCGACCGGAAAGGACTCGAAATCCTGCAGCGAGCGCCGCTCCCACTCGATCCTCACACCGGTGCGCTCGCGCCAGGCCGCCGAGCACGCCACGAGCGGCCCGTAGCCGCGCGGATGGTCCCAGGTCATGCCTCGCAGCAGGATCGGCCGATCTTTGCGCATCGCTCATCCCCCTCATCCCCCGGTCCATCCCGTGATCGGGTTGACACGGTTTGGTAACGAACATAGCATTTACCTACAAACTATACGCGAGGAACCCGGTTGAAGACAGCGCACGTGGACGACGGCGCGCCGACGAGGATCGCCGAGCGACCGCTGGAGGGGGTGCTGGTGCTGGATTTCAGCCAGTTTCTAGCCGGACCCTCCTGCTGCCTGCGGCTGGCGGATCTCGGCGCCGAGGTGATCAAGGTGGAGCGTCCACAGGGGGGGGATTTGTCCCGCCGCCTGTATCTAGCCGACCAATCCTTCGGCGAGGACAGCGCGCTCTTTCATACCATCAACCGAAACAAGGAAAGTTTCGCCGCGGACTTGAAGGATCCCGCCGATCTTGAGCGGGTGAAGGCGCTGATCCGGCGCGCCGATGTGATGGTCCACAATTTCCGACCGGGCGTGATGGACCGCCTCGGCCTGGACTACACCACGGTCGCCGGCCTGAACCCGCGCCTGATCTACGCGGCCATCACCGGCTACGGCACCGAAGGCCCCTGGCGCAAGAAGCCCGGACAGGATCTGCTGGTGCAGGCCATGTCGGGGCTGGCATGGCTCTCGGGCGACGCCGACCGGGGACCGGTGCCCATGGGCGTGTCCATCGCCGATCTGATGGCCGGCGCCCACCTCTGTCAGGGAGTGCTCGCCCTGCTGGTGCGGCGCGGGCGGACCGGCAGGGGCGGTCGAGTCGATGTGAGCTTGTTCGAGTCCGCGATCGACATGCAGTTCGAGCAGCTCAGCGCATTTCTCAACGGCGATGGCCGCCAGCCCGCCCGCGATGCGGTCAACAACGCCAGCGTGTACCTCGGCGCGCCGTACGGCATCTACCAGACCGCCGACGGCTACCTCGCGGTTGCGATGTCCCCGGTCGACCGCCTCGGGACGCTCATCGGCTGCAAGCCGCTCGAGGCCTACACCGACCCGGCGCGCTGGTTCACCGAGCGGGCCCGGATCAAGTCGATCCTCGCCACGCACCTTGCGGCGCAGCCGAGCGCGCACTGGCTGGCCATCCTGGAGCCCGCCGACATCTGGTGCGCCGAGGTGCTCACCTGGCCCCAGCTGCTCGAGCGCGAGGGCTTTACCGCTCTCGCGCTGACGCAGGACATCCACGACGGTGAGCACGGTACCCTGCGCACGACCCGCTGCCCCATCCGCATCGACGGGGAGGTGCTCGGCGCCTCGCGCGGCGCTCCGGCGCTCGGCCGCGACACCGCCGACATCCTGCGCCGCTTCGCGCTCGACACTCCGGGAGAGTCGGCATGATCGCCGAGCAGTACTTCGAGGACTATGAGATCGGCGCCGGGCGGCGAACCTTCGGCCGCACGCTCACCGAAGCGGACATCGTGATGCATGCGGGCCAGACCGGCGATTTCTTCCCCCATCACATGGATGCCGAATGGTGCGCGCAACAGCCATTCAAGCTGCGCATCGCCCACGGCACGCTGGTGTTGTGCATCGGCATCGGGATGACCGCCAGCACCATCAACCCGCGCTCGATCTCCTACGGCTACGACCGGGTGCGTTTCATCCGACCGGTGTTCATCGGCGATACGCTCACCGTGACCGCACGCATCAGCGCGCGACGCGACCATCCCAGGCGCAAGACGCACGGCATCATCGTCGAGCAGGTCGAGATCGCCAATCAACGCGGCGAGACCGTGCTCGGCTGTGAGCATCTGTATCTCGTCGAGCGGCGCGAGGCGCTCGCATGAGACGCGAGGGGCCGCGGTCGTGAAAGCCGTGCGCCGCTCGGCGTATGCGACAGCCCTGTGCGGCACGCTGCTCGCGCACGCTGTGATCGCAGCTCCGCTGCGCTTCGGACTCTCGAGCGCGGGACTGAGCTATCCGTTCGCAGCGGCGATCGCACGGGGCTTCAAACAGGCGGCCGCTCGCGCCGGCGTGCAGGCGATCGTTCTCGATGCCCAGAACCGCGTGCAGAAACAGGCGAATGACCTGCAGGACTTGATCGCCGAACGGGTCAACGGCATCGTGCTCATGCCGCTCGATTCGGTGATCGCGGAGAGCTGGGTGAGCGAGGCCGCGCGGGCCGGCATCCCGATCGTGGCGGTCGGCTCGCAGGTCGGCAACCCGCGCAGGCGGCCTCTGCGGGACGTGTATCCGAAGCTCGTGGCGCTGGTCACCCAGGACGAGACCGCCGCCGGCCGCGAGGCAGGCCGGCTCGCGGCCCGGCTTCTGCCGCCGGGTCGTCTCGCGCACATCGCCATCATCCAGGGCGCGCCCGGATTTCCCGAAGTCCTGCAGCGCGAAGATGGATTCGAGCAGGCGCTTCGGACCGCGCACGTAACCTACCGGATCGTCGCGACCCAACCCGGCTATTGGCGAATGGAGGACGCGGACATGGCCTGTCAGAACATTCTCGAGGCCCACCCTGATATCGACCTGTTCTTCAACGAAGCGGACGACATGGCCGTGGGCTGCGCGCGCGCGGTGCGTTCCGCCGGCTCGCACGCGAAACTGATCGGTATCGGCGGCTCGAGTCTTGCGATCCTGTCGCTCGAGGCCGGCCGCATCGACGGCACGGTCTGCTACAAGCCGCTCAAGCTGGGCGCGCTCGCCTTCGAGGCGCTCTATGACGACGTGACGGGCAGGAAGCCGTTGCACGCGGCGTTTATCACGTACCGGACACCCGGGATCACCCGGGCGAACGTGCGCGACTGCCCGCCGCAGTGGTGAGCCGTCCGTGTCGAGCCTCGTCCAACCTCTGCTGTCGCTCGAGCGCCTGGCGAAGACCTATCCCAACGGTACCGCCGCGCTGCGTGGTATCGATCTCACGGTCCGCTCCGGGACCGTCCACGGCCTGCTCGGCGCCAATGGCGCGGGCAAGTCGACTCTCATCCGCATCCTCTGCGGCGCCACGCACGCGAGCGCGGGCAGGATCCTGTGGCGCGGTGCTCCGGTACAGTGGTCGCACCCCGCACAGGCACGTGCAGCCGGCATCGCCACGGTGCATCAGCAAATCCCTCTGGTCGGCTCGCTGTCGGTCCGGGAGAACGTGTTCCTCGGGCGCAGCGGATGGGCCCGCAGCGGCCGCAAGGAGCGCCGGCGGCTGTCGCGTCTGATGGGCCAGATCGGCTATCACTTGCCGCCTGACATTCCGGTCGCGGCGCTTGCGATCGGGGAGCGGCAGATGGTCGGCATCCTGCAGGCGCTCGCGGCCGACGCGCAGCTCATCGTGATGGACGAGCCGACTGCTTCGCTCGCCGCGCCCGAGCGCCGTATCGTGCACCGCGCGATCCGCCGTCTCGCCGGGGAAGGCTGCGCGGTTCTGCTCGTAACGCATTTTCTCGACGAAGTGCTGGCGCTGACGGATGCATTGACGGTATTGCGCGACGGCGCGGCGGTGGTGAGCTCGGACACCGCCGCGGTCGATGAGGCCGCGATTGCCACCGCGATCGCCGGGCGCCCCATCCATAGAGCCGCAAGACCGACCGCGCGCGCCGGGGCCGACGTCGCCGCCGAAATCGTCGGGCTCCGCTCGCCCGGGCGCCTGGCGCCGTGCACATTCCGCGTGCGCGGCGGAGAGGTGCTCGGCATCGCCGGCTTTCTCGGCTCCGGGCGCAGCGAGCTGCTTCAGGCGATCTTTGGAGCCGACCGAAGCGCTCTCGGCGTGGTGCGCGTGTCTGGCCGGGCTGTGCCGCGCTTCCCGGTTGCGGCGGTGCGCGCCGGCATCGCTCTGGTGCCCGAGGATCGGGCCTCCCAGGCGCTGGTGCCGGGGTTGCCGCTGTGGCAGAACATCACGCTGGCGCATCTGGGGAGGCTCTCGCGCTGGGGCGTGTTTCCGCGGCGCGGGCTGGAGCGCGCGGCCGCGGCGGCGGCCGTCAGGCGTCTGTTGATCAAGACACCCGATCTGGACACCGCGGTCGGTGATCTGTCCGGCGGCAACGCTCAGAAGGTCAGCATCGCCCGATGGCTGTGCGGGCCAACGCGGCTGCTGCTGCTCGATGAGCCGACCGCCGGGATCGACATCGGCGCCAAGACGGAAATCCTCGATCAGGTCCGCGAGCTCTCGGCCGCGGGGGTGGCCGTCATCCTGGTCGATTCGCAGCTGAAGCTGCTGCTCGAGGAAGCCGATCGCATCCTGGTCATGCGCGAGGGGGCGATCGTGGCGGAACGCATGGCAGCCGAAACCGACGAGCAGGAGCTGATCCGGCTCGCCGCAGGCGCCCCGGGCGCCGGGCCGCAGGGGCAGAGACACTGACGGGATCGGGGGGATCGATGCGACGCATACTGGGCCTGCGCGAGGCAGGCGTCTATTACGCGCTGCTGCTGCTGGTGGCCGCGCTCACGGCGGTCACCGCCGCACTCGGCCGGCCGAGCTATCTCAGCCCCGTCAATCTCACCAATATCCTCTATCAGACTGCACCGGTCGCCATCATGGGCGTGGCGATGACCGTGGTGCTGATCACCGGCAACTTCGACCTCTCGGTGGCCTCGGTTGCGGCACTGGCCGCCGCCGTCAACATCCTGGTGATCGATCGCGTGGGCTTCTGGGCGGCGATGGTGGTGTCGCTGGCGACCGCCGGCGCGGCCGGACTGCTCAACGGGCTGATGGTCGAGCTGGTC
Organism: Pseudomonadota bacterium; assembly: GCA_021805865.1. Taxonomy (GTDB): domain Bacteria; phylum Pseudomonadota; class Gammaproteobacteria; order Steroidobacterales; family Steroidobacteraceae; genus 13-2-20CM-66-19. The sequence continues at coordinate 236,126 of JAJZDX010000001.1, read as the reverse complement.
GGGATCAACGCCTTCATCGTCACCCTGGGCACGCTCACCGCGATCCGGGGCCTGGTGCTGGTGGTGACCCACGACCGCTCGCTCATGGTCGGCACGCCCACCGCGCTCAATGCCATGACGAGTTTCGAGAGCGGGCGCGCGGCCGGTCTGCCCCGGCCGATTCTGTACATGGCCGGCTTCACGCTGCTCATCTGGCTGGTGCTGCGCTTTACCACCGCCGGGAGGCGCATCTATGCCGCGGGCGGCAACCCGGAGGCGGCGCGGCTCGCGGGCATCAACGTGCGCGGCTACAAGCTCGGCGCGTTCGTGCTCTCGAGTCTTGCGGCCGGCTTCGCCGGCGTCCTGTACGCCTCGCGGTTCGGCGCCATGAACCCGACTGCGCTGCAGGGCGAGGAGCTGACGGTGATCGCGGCGGCGATTCTCGGCGGCACCTCGCTGTTCGGAGGTGCCGGCAGCGTGCTGAAGACGGTGGCCGGCGCGCTGGTGCTGTACACCCTGACCAACGGTTTCAATGTGCTGAACCTCGGCGCGAACTACCAGGGCCTGATCGAAGGCACCGTGCTGATCGCGGCCGCTGCCATCTATACGGTGGGCGGCCGCTGGCGCGCACCGCGCCTGTCGGCCGACCCTCCATCCGGCGCGCCGGATGCGCATCAGGCACAATCCCAGCCAGCCGTCCTCTGAGCTCAAAGGAGGTTGCATGACACACGATAGCCTGCTTAGTCTCGAGGAGCGCCGCACCAAGTATTCCGTGCCGGCGCTCGAGAAGGGCCTCGACGTCCTGGAATACCTGTCCGATCAGGCCGTGCCGCTCACCCAGGCGCAGCTTGCCCGCGCCCTCAACCGTCAGGCCGGGGAAATCTTCCGCATGCTCGCCTGCCTGGAGAGCCGCGGCTACTTGAGGCGCGAGCCGACCACCGGCGCGTACTCGCTGACGCTCAAGCTGTTCGAGCTCTCGCGAACCCACTCGCCCTACGAGGCGCTGCTGAAAGCCGCCCAGCCGTTGATGCGCGGGCTCGCCGAGGATCTGCGCGAGTCCTGTCACCTGTCCGTGCTGCATCGCGAGAGGGTGCTGGTGCTCGCCCAGGAGGAGAGCCCGAAGCCTTTCCGCCTGTCGGTCGAAGTCGGCTCGCAGCACTCGCCCATGCACACCACCTCGGGCCGGGTCCTGCTCGCGAACATGGATCCCGAGGACCGCGAGGAGCTGCTGACGCACGACCTCGAATGGCGGCGCGAGAAGCCGGCCGCGCGCGCGCAGTTCCTGAAGCGTCTCGCGGCGATTCGGGCGCGCGGCTACGAGCGCTCCGAGGGCGAGCGGTTCGTCGGAGGATTGGATATCGGCGTGTCGGTCGGCTCGCCGGGCTCCTCCATCAAGGCCGCACTCACCATCGCCACGCTCAAGGAAAAGAGCGGCCCCAGTCTGGAAAACATGCTTCCGGCGCTGAAGGCCTGCGCCGATGTGATCGCGGTGCACGCGGGGCTGAAGCCCGAAGAGGAGGTGCGCGGTGCGAGTCGTCCGCATAGCGATCCGCAGGTTTGACCCGTTCGAGAGCGCCATCCGCCGGCAATTCGCGGATTTCGCGCACGCCACCGGCCAGGCACTCAGTCTTGAGATCGAAGCGCTGGACCTGAACGACCTGCACGCGCGATTGTTCGATCAGGGCGCTCTGCGCGACGGATCGCTCGATCTCGCCTTCCTCTCGACCGACTGGCTCGCCGAAGCGCAATCCGGCGGTCTGATCGAGAACCTGCGCCCGTATCTCGCCCGGGCGCCGATCACCGATTTTCCGGCGGCCTGGAGCCGTTCGCTGATGCGGCCTGCCGATTTCGCCGGCGGATTCTGGGGGCTGCCGTATCACGACGGTCCGGAGTGCCTCATCTACCGCAAGGACCTGCTGCATGCGGCCGGTCTGCCCGTGCCGACCACCTGGGAGGGCTTCCACGCCACCGCGCGGCGGCTGCATGCCCCCGGACGGGAGCTCTACGGGACGACCCTCGCGCTGTACCCCGACGGTCACAACGGCTTTTACGATTTTTGCATCCATGTCTGGTCGCGCGGCGGGGAGCCGTTCGGCCCGGGAGCGCGGCCGCAACTGCGCACGCGCGAAGCCGAGAGCGCGCTCGACTTTCTGCGCCTCCTCGCGCGCGACGAGGCGGCGATCGCGCCCGGAGCACGAGCTCTCGACAGCGTCAAGGCGGGCCTGCTGTTCTGCGCCGGGAAGGTGGCGCTGATGGCCAATTGGTTCGGATTCGCCGCGCTCGCGGAGTCCTGGGCCGAGAGTCGCGTCAAAGGCTGTGTGGAGGTCGCGCCGCTGCCGATGGGACCCGGCGGGCGCAGCGTTTCGTTGAATGTCTTCTGGGTCATCGCTCTCGCCTCCGGATCGCGCCAGAAGGACCTGGCCTGGGCATTCCTGCGCCACGTGGCGAGCGCTCCCATGGACAAACTGACCACCCTCGAGGGCGCCATCGGCGTGCGCCGCTCCACCTGGGAGGACGAGGAGGTCAACCGGTTGATCCCCTTCTATCACAGGCTCGAAGCGCTGCACGAGCACGCCCGGGAACTGCCCCTGCATCCGCGGCTCGCCGAAGTCTCGCGGGTGATCGACGGGCTGCTCGCGCGTGCACTCGACACCGAGGAGTCGAGCCGTCTGCTGTTGGATGAGGCGCAAACCCGCCTCCAGGCGCTCATCCGATGAGCACCGGGTGGAGTGCGTCGGGCCTGCGCCAGCGGCACCCTCTGCCGAGCGCCGCGCGGCCCATCGTCATCATCGGCACCGGCGGCATCGTCAACGATGCCCACCTGCCGGCGTACCGCAAGGCCGGATTCGCGGTGGCGGGGATCTTCGACCTCGACGCCGACAAGGCGCGTGCCACGGCGCAGCGCTGGAGCATCGAGCGCGTGTATCGGTCCCTCGGGGAGGCGGCCGGCGTCGAGGGCTGCGTTTTCGACATCGCAGCCCCGCCGGTGGCGCATCGCGCCATTCTCACCGCTCTGCCGCCCGCAGCCGCGGTGCTGATCCAGAAGCCCCTTGGGCTCGACCTCGCGCAGGCCACCGACATCCGCGCCGTGTGCCGCGAGCGGCGCTTCGCGGCGGCAGTCAACTTCCAGCTGCGTTTCGCGCCCATGATGGAAGCCGTCGCCGCCGCGCAGGAGCGCGGGCTGCTCGGCCGGCTCATCGATATCGAAGTGCACTTGAGTCTCGTCACGCCCTGGGAGCTGTTCCCCCACCTCATCCCCAATCCCCGTGTCGAGATCGCCTCGCACTCCATTCATTACCTGGACACCATCCGGGCGCTAGCCGGCGAGCCGCGCGGTGTCCTTGCCCGCACTTATCATTATCCGGGCAGCGCACTCGCGCAAACGCGCACCTCCGCCATCCTCGACTACGGCCCGGAGCGTCGCGTGACGCTCTCGATCAACCATCATCATGACTTCGGACGGCGGTTCCAGGATGCCACTGTTCGCATCGAGGGCGAACGCGGGGCGGCGCTGATGAAGCTCGGTCTGCTGCTCGACTATCCTCGCGGCGAGCCCGATGAGCTATGGATCGCCCCGCGCGGCGGCCCGTGGCAGTCGGTGCCGCTCGAAGGCGCATGGTTTCCGGACGCGTTCATCGGCCCGATGTCCAACGTCCAGCGCTTTGCGAGCGGCGAGGACGAAGTGCTGCGCACTTCGGTGGAAGACGCCTGGCGCACCATGGCGTTGGTCGAAGCGTGCTACCGGTCCGACGAGGCACCGGCGACGCCGGTTCCACAATCGTAACGTCGAACACCCGAGATCAGGCATGTCCAATACTGCTATCAGCTTGAAAGGCAAGACCGCCCTCGTCACCGCCGCCGCCCAGGGCATCGGGCGCTCGAGCGCCCTGGCCCTGGCGGCCGCCGGCGCGCGTGTCCTCGCCACCGACATCGATGAGGAAAAGCTCGCGCCGCTTGCCGAGCACGACATCGAGGTCTGCCGGATGGACGTGCGCGAGGCGAAGAGCGTCGCCGCGGCAGTCGGGCGCGCAGGTGCGGTCGACATTCTCTTCAACTGCGCCGGCTGCGTGCATCACGGCACCCTCCTGGACAGCACCGACGAGGAGCTCGACTTTGCCTATGACCTGAACGTCAAGGCGATGTTTCGCACGATCCGCGCCGTCCTGCCGGGCATGCTCGAGCGCAGCGAGGGCTGCATCATCAACATGTCCTCGGTGGCGAGCAGCGTCAAGGGCATTCCCGTGCGGTGTGTGTACGGGACCACCAAAGCCGCCGTGATCGGACTGACCAAGTCCGTGGCCGCAGATTTCGTCGGCCGCGGCATCCGCTGCAACGCCATCTGTCCCGGAACCGTGGAGACGCCCTCGCTCGAGCAGCGGCTGCGGTCTCAGGGCAACTATGAGCAGACGCGCGCCGCCTTCGTCGCCCGCCAGCCGATCGGCCGGATTGGCCGGCCGCAGGAGATCGCCGACTTGGTGGTGTACCTGGCCGGGGCCACCTATACCACCGGTCAGATCCACGTGATCGATGGAGGCTGGAGCCTCTGAGCCGAACGGCCGCGCAAACCCGAATTCAACGTCATCGGAGCGTTCGCATATGCCCTGGAAACGCCGGCCCTTCACCGGGCGGGACCTCAGTGCGGCACTGAACATCGCCGATCTGCGCGAAGTGGCGCGGCGCACAGTGCCGGGTTTCGCCTTCGAGTACGTTGAAGGCGGCGCCGAAGACGAAGCGACGCTGCGCGGCAACCGCGAAGCCTTTGCGGCGCTGCGGTTCGTCCCGCCGACCCTCATCGACACCGAGGGGCGCAGCCTCGCTACTCAACTGCTGGGCACGCCCTGCGGTGCGCCGCTCGCGATCGGACCGACGGGGCTGAACGGCATGCTGCATCCACAGGGTGACATTGCACTCGCCCGGGCGGCGGCGGCCTTCGGCATTCCCTACACCCTGAGCACGCTGTCGACGACGCTCTTGGAAGACGTCGCGAGACAGGCGGGCGGACGGCTGTGGATGCAGCTGTACGTCATGCGCAACCGTGCCATCGCCGAAGACATCATGCGCCGTGCGGCGGCGAGCGGCTTCGAGGCGCTGCTGTTCACCACCGACGCCAACGTCTTCGGCAGCCGTGAATGGGACAAGCGCAACTATCGCACTCCGGGCCGCCCGCGCATGCGCGCGGTGCTCGATACGTTGCGCCATCCCCGTTGGCTGACACAGGTCCTACTGCGCCACGGCATTCCCCGATTCCGCAACATCGAGGCCTTCCTTCCCGCTGGTGCCGCGAGCGCGGTCGGCGGCAGCACCATCATTCCTCAGATGTTCGCGCCCACCATCACCTGGGAGGACATCGCGTGGGTGCGGGAGCACTGGCCCCGCAAGCTCCTCATAAAAGGGGTGCTCAGCGTTCCTGACGCGCGCCGCGCCGCCAGCCTCGGCTGCGACGGCATCGTGCTCACCAACCACGGCGGTCGGCAGCTCGATCACTGCGTCGCGCCCATCGAGGTCCTGGCGGAAATCGCGCAGGCGGTCGGAGAGCGCCTCACGATCGTAATCGACAGCGGCTTTCGCCGCGGCACCGACATCGCCAAGGCGCTCGCTCTCGGCGCCGATGCGGTGATGATCGGACGCGCCGCGCTGTACGGGCTGGCCGCGGACGGGGAGACCGGAGTCCGCCGCGCCTTGGAGGTGCTCACGGTCGAGCTCGATCGGGTGCTCGGTCAGCTGAGCTGCCGCACGGTGGGCGATCTCGGGCCGCACCTGCTGCGCGGTCCCGGGATCCCGGCCGCCCGCTGAGAACCCGCCACGCATCATTCGCTCAGACAATACGAAGCGGCCGGACCGGCTGTCCGGCCCGTCTGAGCCGGGCCGAGCGCGTGAGGCCGGCGCACCGTATCCCCTCTGCGAAGTGGGGGGATGCGCCGGCCCGGCCCGAGGGCGGGTGTGTTGCGAACGCTGGCATGCGGTGCAAATCAAAGCGCATATGATTGCAGGCATCGGTCGGCGCCGCCCGGCACGAGGATCTCCCCCGATCAGGCACCCATTCACTGGACTGATGCTCAGTCCGGCTGGATTTCCCGCCCGTCGGGGACGGCTTGCCTATGGACGTCCCGGGCTCCGAAACTGCATTCTTGTTTCCTCGGCATCCCGAGAAGTCACGAATTTGACCAGAATCTGCACCGCGAGCATATCGCGCGTGACGAGCGGCTTCTTGCCCGGAAGGGGCGAAGCGCAGGAGGCGGCATTACGAGCGGCCCGGCGAAGCTGCGCGCGCCAGGCGCCGGCGCGCGTCCTGCTTACCCATCGCGCACACGCCCAAGGCCGGCCGCGCCTCGCCGGCGTACTCGGCGCAATCGCGGCGCTCGTCGTGATGACGTGCGCGCACGCGTCGTCGCAGCCGCTGGTCCCGGCGCCGCTCTCCTGGCGCTACGTGGGGCGCTTCTCGATCGACCCGAGACGAATGGGTCGAGATATCGCGCGCCTGGCATCCGATGAGTTCTGGGATAAGAGGAATACTCCGGACCCGCTCACCCGAGTGGCAATGAAGAGTGCCGCCATGCCCGGCACGCTCGTCACGATCGCGTGCGCGAAGGCAACGTCATGGAAGCCATGGCCACCGACCCCGGTCGCACTGATCTCCCGGCCTTGCGTGCAAGCTCTGGCAAACGATCCTCGACGCATGTACCGCGACATCGAGCGGCGCACGTTCGACTACTTCTGGGACACAGCCGACCCGGTGACCGGGCTGGCGCCGGATCACTGGCCGTCCCGCGACCCCTCGAGCATCGCGGCCATCGGTTTTGAACTGACGGCATACGTGATCGGCGCCGACCGGGGATACGTCACCCGACACGCCGCCGCCTCACGCGTGCGCAAGATCCTTGCCTTCCTGCTCAGCCGTCCCCAGGGAAAGGGACGCAAGGGCTATGCCGGGTACCATGGATTCTTCTACCACTTCATCGGCATGCGAAGTGGCCTGAGGTATCGCAACAGCGAGCTCTCCACCATCGATACCGCACTGCTCATGGCGGGAGTCCTCACCGCAGAGAGCTACTTCGACCATTCCACAGCGACGGAGCGCAGGGTGCGTCACTTGGCCAAGCGGCTGTACCTGCGCGTCAACTGGGGATGGGCCGCGCCCGGCACCGACCCGCGTGTCAGCATGGCCTGGTATCCCGATCACGGCTTCTCCAAGGCGCGCTGGTCCGGCTACAACGAAGCGTCGATCCTTTACATCCTCGGCCTGGGCTCGCCCACCTATCCCTTGCGCAACAACGCGTGGAGCGCCTGGACCGCCACGGACCAGCACGACTGGCGGGTGCTCGACGGCCAGACCCTGCTTGCCTTCGGCCCGCAGTTCGGCCCGCAGTACACCGCCGTGTGGATCGATCTGCAGGGCATCGCCGATCCGTTCATGCGCGCCCACGGCGAGAATTACTTCGAGAACGGCACCCGGGCGACCCTCGCGCAGCGCCAGTACGCCATCGTCAACCCGAATGGCTGGGCCGGCTATGGTCCCGACATCTGGGGACTCACGGCCTGCAACGGACCGGGAAACGTCCGCGCCCCTTACCATGGCCGGATGCGGCAATTCCACGGCTATTTCGCGCGCGGTATCACCAACCCCGCCGACGACGACGGCACCCTGGCCCCGACCGCGGTGCTCGGCTCTCTACCGTTCGCTCCGCAGATCGTGACCCAGGCGACGCAGGCGCTTCTGCGCGACTACGGCGACATCCTCTACACCCGCTACGGGTTTCTGGACTCCTTCAACCCGAGCTTCACCCATGCCCGACTGGCCCGTCATGGTTACGTCATTCCGGGACGGGGCTGGGTCGACAACAAGTTCCTCGGCATCGACCAGGGGCCGATCATCGCCATGATCGAGAACCAGCGCACCGGCCTGCTCTGGCGGATCATGCGCCGCAATCCTTATGTCCGCGCCGGATTGCGCCGGGCCCAATTCACGGGTGGCTGGTTCAGCGCGGCCATGTCGGCCACGGCCGCCGCCAGGCACCCGCGGCCGCCGAGCTCGGCTACCGCAGCACCAGCAGCAGATCCTTCGGGTCCACCTGCTGGCCCGGAGTGACCAACACCTCGGCGACCTCGCCGTCGATCTCGGCGCGCACCTGGGTTTCCATCTTCATCGCTTCCAGCGTCGCCAGCACATCGCCCCGGGCAACCTTGCGCCCGACGCTCACCGCGATGGTGGTGAGGGTGCCCGGCATGGGCGCGCCCACCTCCCGCGGGTTGCCGGCCTCGGCCTTGCGCTGCGGAGGCCGTCGGGCGACCTGGCTCCTGTCGGGCACCCGCAGCGAGCGCGGATGGCCGTTGAGCTCCAGGAACACCGTGCGGGTGCCGTCTTCGTGCGTCTCGCTGCAGGCAACGTAGCGCACGAACAGCGTCTTGCCCTTCTCCAGATCGAGGCAGATCTCCTGCCCCGGCTCCATGCCGTAGAAGAACACCGGGGTCGGCAGGATGCCCACATCGCCGTACAGGGTGCGCACCGCGGCATACTCTTGCCACACCCGCGGGTACATGAGGTACGAAGCAAGATCATCGTCGGTGACCGGCCGCGGCACCTGCTGCTGGATCCTGGCGCGCACCGCCTCCAGATCCACCGGCGCAAGGGAGGCTCCAGGCCGGGTGGCGAGCGGCGCCGCGCCCTTGAGCACCTTGCGCTGCAGAGCCTGCGGAAAGCCGCCCTCGGGCTGGCCGAGATCGCCGTGAAACAGCTGCACCACCGATTCCGGGAAGGGCACGTCGACCTCGGGGTCGAGCACCTGCTCGGGCGTGAGGCCGCTCGTCACCATGAGCAGGGCCATGTCGCCGACCACCTTGGAGCTGGGCGTGACCTTGACGATGTCGCCGAACATCGAGTTGACGTCGGCGTACGCCTGGGCGACCTGCGGCCAGTGGGCGTTGTCGATGCCGAGGGCGCGGGCCTGCTCGCGCAGGTTGGTGTACTGCCCGCCGGGCATGCCATGCACATAGACCTCCGAGGCGCCCGAGCGGATGTCGCTCTCGAAGGCGCCATAGAGCCGGCGCACCTGCTCCCAGTAGGAAGAGAGCATGCGCAGCTTCCCGGGGTCCACTCCGGGGTCGCGCACTCCGTGGCGCAGCGCCTCGACGATCGAGCCGAGATTCGGCTGCGAGGTGAGCCCGCTCATCGCGTCGATCGCCCCGTCGACGGCATCCGCTCCGGCCTCGACGGCCGCCAGCACGCTCGCCGCGGCGATGCCGCTGGTGTCGTGAGTGTGGAAGTGCACCGGCAGGCCGATCTCCTCCTTGAGGGCCTTGACCAGGGTGTACGCGGCGCGCGGGCGGCAAAGTCCCGCCATGTCCTTGATGCCGAGCACGTGCGTCCCGGCGGCCTTCAGCTCGCGGGCGAGCCTCAGGTAGTAGTCCAGGGTGTATTTTCTCTCGCGCGGGTCGCTCAGGTTGCCCGTGTAGCAGATCGCCGCCTCGCAGAGCTTGCCGGACTCGAGCACCGCGTCGATGGCCACGCGCATGTTCTCGACCCAGTTGAGCGAGTCGAAGATCCGGAACACGTCGATGCCGCCCTCGGCGGCGCGCCGGACGAAAAAGCGCACCACATTGTCCGGGTAGTTGGTGTATCCGACGGCGTTGGCCGAGCGCAGCAGCATCTGCAGCAGCAGATTGGGGAGCGCCGTGCGCAGCACCGACAGCCGCTGCCAGGGATCCTCGTGCAGAAAGCGCATGGCCACGTCGAAGGTCGCCCCGCCCCAGCATTCCACCGAGAACAGCTCGGGCGCGAGGCAGGCGTAGTACGGAGCGATGGCCGCCATGTCGATGGTGCGCATGCGCGTGGCGAGCAGCGACTGGTGCGCATCGCGCATCGTGGTGTCGGTGAGCAGTACCCGCTCCTGTTGCAGCATCCACTGCGCGAAGCGCTCCGGGCCGAGCGCCTCGAGCATCTGGCGGGTGCCGGCCGGCGGATCCCCGAGAGCCACCGGCGGCAGCCTCGCGCTCTCGAGCCGCTGCGGGCGCGGGCGGTTGCGTGCTTCCGGGTGGCCATTGACGATGGTGTCGGCGATGTAGGTGAGGATGCGGGTCGCCCGGTCACGCTTGCGCGGCCAGCGAAACAGCTCGGGCGTCTCATCTATGAATTTGGTCGTGTACTCGCCCCGGGCGAAGCGCGGGTGGGTGATGAGCTGGTCGAGGAACCGCAGGTTGGTGACGACGCCGCGGATGCGGAACTCCCACAGTGCGCGGTGCATGCGCGCAATCGCTTCCTCGGGCGTGGACGCCCAGGAGGTCACCTTCACCAGCAGGGAGTCGTAGGAGCGCGTGATGATGGCGCCGGTGTAGGCGGTGCCGGCGTCGAGGCGGATGCCAAACCCGGCCGGGCTGCGGTAGGCGCTGATCTTGCCGTAGTCGGGAATGAAGCTGTTCTCAGGGTCCTCGGTGGTCACCCGGCACTGCAGCGCGTGCGCGTGGATGCGGATGTCCTCCTGCGGCGGCACGCCGCTTTCCGGTGAGCCGAGGCGCGCGCCTTCTGCGAGCCGGATCTGCGCTTTGACCAGATCGATGCCGGTGGCGCACTCGGTGACGGTGTGCTCCACCTGGATGCGCGGATTGACCTCGATGAAGAAGAACTTGCCGCTGTCGGCGTCCTGCAGGAACTCTACCGTGCCGGCGCTGCGATAGCGCGCGGCGCGCCCGATCGCGAGCGCGGCCTGGCAGATCTCTGCGCGCTGGGCGTCGGTGAGAAAGACAGCCGGGGCGCGCTCGATGACTTTCTGGTTGCGCCGCTGCACGGTGCAGTCCCGCTCGTAGAGGTGCACGAGGCCGCCGTGAGCGTCCCCGAGGATCTGGACCTCTACGTGGCGCGCGCGGCGTACCAGCTTCTCGAGGTAGACCTCGTCGTTGCCGAACGCGGCCTTCGCCTCCCGGCGCGCCACCGGCAGCGACTGATCGAGCTGCTCATCGCTTTCCACGACGCGCATGCCGCGCCCGCCCCCGCCCCAGCTGGCCTTCAGCATCAGCGGATAGCCGATGCTGCCCGCCAGGCGCCGGCACTCCTCGAGGCTCTCCGGCAGCGGCGCCGTGGCCGGCATCACCGGCACGCCCGCCCGGGTGGCAAGATCGCGTGCGCTCACCTTGTTGCCGAGGACGCGCATGGTCTCGGGCTCGGGGCCGATGAAGCGGATACCCGCACGCGCACAGCCTTCCGCGAGCTGCGGATTCTCCGACAGGAAGCCGTATCCGGGATGAAGCGCGTCCGCCCGGGTCTCGCGGGCGATGCGAAGGATCTCCTCGATATCGAGGTACGCCTCGATCGGTCCCTTGCCCTGCCCGATGAGGTAGGCCTCGTCCGCCTTCGTGCGGTGCAGCGAGAAGCGGTCTTCCTGGGAATATACGGCCACGGTGCGCAGCCCGAGCTCGCTCGCGGCCCGCATCACCCGAATGGCGATTTCGCCCCGATTGGCGACCAGAATGCTTCGAATCCTCTGCGACATGGGCTCGTCTACCGTTAAGATGCCGTCCGATCATAGCGAGCGCGGGCAATTCGCGCGCAGCATTCAGAGTTATTTATGTATGCCATTGCGATTCACGGTGGCGCTGGCAATGTGCCGAGGCGGCTGTTCTCGAGCACACGGGAGGCCCTCTACCGTAACGGTCTCGCCTCTGCCCTCGACTGCGGCTACGAAGTGCTCGAGCGCGGCGGCACCAGCCTCGATGCCGTGACGGCCGCAGTCGGTGTGCTCGAGGAAGATCCCCTGTTCAACGCGGCCCGCGGCGCGGCCCTCACCCGCGAGGGGGCGGTGGAGCTCGATGCGGCCATCATGGAAGGCAGCCAACAGCGCGCCGGCGCGGTGGCGGCGGTCCGGCACGTGAAGAGCCCCATCGAGCTTGCCCGCCGCGTCATGGAGAAATCCCACCACGTGCTGCTGGTCGGCGCCGGCGCCGAGGAATTCGCGTTGGAAGAGGGGCTTCCCCTCGTTCCCAATAGCTATTTCCGCACGCCTGAGCGCCGGGCGGAGCTCGATGCCCTGCACAGCGGCCGGGCGGCCTCGGAGCTCGTGCCCTCGCCCCAGGGGACGGTGGGCGCGGTCGCGCGGGATGCGGCCGGCAATCTGGCCGCCGCCACTTCCACCGGCGGTGTCGCCAACAAGCGTACCGGGCGGGTGGGCGATTCGCCCATCATCGGCGCGGGCACCTATGCGCGAAACGGTGTCTGCGCGGTCTCCGCCACCGGTCACGGCGAGTACTTCATGCGTATCGTGGCCGCCCATCATATGTGCGCGGCGGTCGAATACCGCGGCCTGGCCCTTCAGGAGGCGATGCGCGAGACGCTTGCCCGCCTGGGGGAGCTCGGCGGCAGCGGCGGGCTGATTGCCGTCGATGCCGCCGGCCGGATTGCGATGGACTTCACCACCCAGGGCATGTTCCGCGGTGCCCGCGACTCGGAGGGTCTGAGGCAGATCGCCCTATAGAAGCCGCCGGCGGGGCCGCTCAGCCTCTGAAGTGCCTGTCCCGCTTCCGCGTCGCGACCGCGATCTCCGCGGTGACGAGCCGTAAACCGTGTACGAGCGCGTTCGCCCGGGTTTCTCCGCCCTCCAAGCCGCCGAGCAGCAATTCCCGCCAGATCTGCGGTCTGTCGAGCCACCGCGGCCGCAGCCAGGTCCAGTGCCGCTCAACCGTTTTGTGCAGGGACACCGGGGTGTGGGCGGCGATGAGCTTCGCACACTGCGGATGCATCCCGAGCGTCAGCATCGCGTTTGTGGGGTGTTCCCGCACCGCAGACCAGGCGTGCACGAAGACCTGGTGCGCCACCTGCACGGCGGCCGGCACCGTGAAGAACGTCTCGTGCGGCTCGTCCCGATCCTCGTTGATCTGCGCTTCGGCCGGTTGCCGCCAGCGCTGCGGATCGGTGAAGCCCGCACTGAACAACAGATAGGGGTAGTCGACCGCTCGGTTCCGGGCCTCGCCGTCGAGGCCGTTCCAGAGCTCGATGAGCTCTCCGAGCGGAAAATCGCCCCCAGAGGTCGCCCGCGACTGCGCGGCGAGCAGATCGAGGCACTCTAGATTGAGCTCTCTTAATGCCTGAAGCATCTCGGAGGGCAGCTCCTCAGCCATGTGGTCGCGACGTGGCATAACGACTCCATGCGATTTGCAGGCGATAGTACCGCGGCCGCCGCCGCAATCCACCTATGCATTTCTGTGTTTTTTGCCTAGATTTGCCGGATTGTGCTTTTCGGGAAATTCCAGAAAATCGTCAGTCCAAGCCGCAGTTGCGGCCAAATCACGACCGAGATGGAAGAGGAGGGGATATGCGCGCCGGAGAAGCTCGTTATCAACATGAGATTGGCAGCATTGGTCTGGCATTGCGATTCATCCAGCTGGAGGCGCGGACCTCGACCATCCGCGCGTTCACGGGGCTGTCCGGTGATCGGATCCGCAAGCTTTCCCACCAGTACGAGAACCCGAGGAATCGTCACCGCGGCAAATCACCGCAGCAGGCCAGCTATTTCATCCGCTCGGCGAAGGTGCGCCACCAGGCGTCTTTCCTGGGAGGGGTGCTTTACTCCTGCGGCCTGGTGCTCAATGATCCCGCCGCCGAGGCCGGCTTTGCCAGCCTCGCCACCGGTAAGCTGCTCTTCGACGCCTACGAGTATTACCGGCAGGTGGTATCGGCGCCGGCGATCTCATTCGAGTACGCGGTATTTCTGGCGCAGTGCCTGCAGCGCGGCGATCAGCTGCGGCTGGTCTGCTGTGCCAACTGCAATATCCCGCTGCTCGCCGAGCGGCTTCCGGAGGGTCCGCGGCTCTGCGATTATTGCGAGCCCGACTTCCGGCGCCGCCGCGCCGGCTGGTAAAATCCGCCCGTCCCGTGAGCATGCATTCCGACCAGCCGAACTTCTTCTCGGGCCCGTACATCGAGCGGTGCACCGACGCGCGCGAAGAGCTCGACTGGCTGGCGGCGGCGTTCACGGACCCGCAGACGCAATTTTTGCTCGGCCGGGGCACGGCCCAGCTCCTTTACACCGGTTCGCGGCCGCACATCGCTTTCGTTCCCGCCGGTCATCCGACGGTGCAGGTTGCCGCCGCGCATCAGTTCGTGTTGCTCGGCTGGTTCCAAGGACGGCGTTGTGTGCTGCTGATGCTCCCGTCTGCGCCCGAGACGCTCGAGCCGCCGCCGGGCACCGCATTTGAGGAGCTGCGCGCCCTCTCGCCTCAGCTCGATGCCGAGGAAGCCGGACTTCTGGCCTATGCCCGGGCGCTGACCATCTGGCGCTCGCGCCGGCGCTATTGCGGCGTCTGCGGGGCTGCGACCTGCCCCCGGCGGGCAGGGCACAGTCTGCTGTGCTCCCGGGAGCCCTGCGGGGCGGAGTATTTTCCGCGCCTGGAGCCAGCCATCATCGTTCTGGTCACGGACGGGGAGCGGGCGCTGCTCGGGCGCCAGGGCACCTGGCCGCCCGGTCGGTATTCCACGATCGCCGGTTTCGTCGAGCCGGGCGAGAGCCTGGAGGATGCCGTCGCTCGGGAGGTCATGGAAGAAACCGGTGTGCGCGTCACCCATGCCCGCTACGATTCCTCCCAGCCCTGGCCCTTTCCGGCCTCTCTGATGGTCGGCTTTCACGCCGAGGCTCCTGCCGACCCGGTGCGCGTCGGCGGCGAGCTCGAGGATGCCCGCTGGTTCACCCAAGAGGAAGTGCGCGCCGGTGCCGTGCTGCTTCCACCCGTGCATTCCATTTCCCGCCGCCTGATCGACGCCTGGCTCCATGAGCTTCCGTCACGAGGGCGCAGGGACCGATCGGAGACTTCTTAGTTGGCCAACGCCCCCAGGCGACGCCGGAGCAAAAAGTGCAGGCACGCCGTAGGCACAGGAGCGTGTCCGCGGCCGGAGGTGGCGAGCAGCGTGAAAAAACCACGCTGGGCCACTTCGGCGACGCCTGCTGCCGCGCTCGGCCGGGCACGGCGGCCGGATTCAGCGCTCGTTCATAGGGAGGAGCGGTAGTGTGTCTGCTCGTGCTCGCCTGGAGCGCGCACCCCCGCTATCGGCTCATCGTCGCCGCCAACCGGGACGAGTATCACGATCGCCCCGCCGAGCCGCTTGGGAACTGGCCGCCGCCCGAGGAGATGCTGGCCGGCCGTGATCTGCGCGCCGGCGGCACCTGGCTCGGCGTCGATCGCCGCCGCCGCTTCGGCGTCATCACGAATTTCCACGATCTGCAGCGCGCGGCACCCACGGCCCCGTCCCGCGGCGGCCTGATTCCCCGCTTCATGCGTCAAGGCGCCGGGGCGGGCGAGTACCTGTCCTCGCTCGAGCCCGAGGCGGCCGGCTACGGAGGCTTCAACCTCCTGCTCGCCGATGGCCGCTCGCTCTGGTACGGCTCCAATCGGGTCGCTCCTTTCGCCCGGGAGTTGTCTCCGGGAGTCTATGGCCTCTCCAACGAGCGCCTGGATACGCCCTGGCCGAAACTGCGCCGGGTACGCGCGGGTTTCGAGGCCTGGCTGAGCGAGAGCGCCGCGCACGACGCCGATGCCGCGGCGCTGTTTGCATTGCTCGCAGACTCGCGGCCGGCCGCCGAAGCCGAAAGGCCGCCCCGCATGGGCCTGTCGCCAAAGTGGGAGCAGACGCTCTCGGCACCATTCGTGCGGCATCCTCAGTACGGTACGCGCTGCTCCACCCTGGTGCTGATCGAGCCCTCCGGAGCCCTTCTGCTCGCCGAACGGCGTTTCGACCGAGAAGGCCGGTGCATCGGCGAGAGCGAGTATCGGCTGAGCGAAGAAGCCTGGCCGGACTCGGGATCGTGAGAGACTCTCTCGGCGCAGCGCGGCGGGAACTGGGGTCCGCTCCAGGCGGTCAGGAAAGACTACAATTATCCGTTTAACGACCTCCCAAGCCGGGTTCGCGGATCTAGATGACGAATCGCAATTCGTTACACGGGGCTCGGCGGCGCAGAGCCTCGGGTGCGCTCGTATTGCTTCTCGTCAGCTCTCTGGCGCGCGCAAACATCACCGTGGTCATCCATGGCGTGGGCGGCGCCTTGCGGACAAACGTTCTGGCGTATCTGAGCTTCCATCGGTACCGGAACAGTAAACACCTGACCGCCCGCACGATCGAGCGGTTCGAGAACCGGGTCGACGAGGAGGTGCGCTCGGGGCTCGAGCCCTTCGGATACTTCCAGCCCACCGTGCGCCCCACCGTCGCGCAGACCAGCCCCGGGAACTGGCGAGTCGTCCTCGACATCGATCCCGGTCCGCCGGTGATCCTGAGAAAGGCGGACGTGCGGCTCACGGGGCCGGGGGCTGCCGATCCGCTGTTCACGCGCCTCACCGCGCACCTGCCCTTTCATCCGGGAGAGCAGCTGAACGAGGTGGCATACGAGCAGCTCAAGAGCGAGCTGCTGCGCACTGCCGCCACCTACGGCTACCTCGATGCGCACCTCACACGCCACGCGCTGCTGGTCGATCCGCAAAAGCACTGGGCAGCCATCGAGCTGACGCTTGCGACCGGCGTGCGCTACCGGTTCGGGACGACCACGATCAATCAGGACGCCATCAAGCCGGAGCTGGTGCGCCGCTATCTGCGCTACCGGCGGGGTCAGCTCTTTGACCTGACGCAGGTGCTGCGGACCCAGTTCGCGCTGGATGATTCGGGGTATTTCTCCAATCTGGACGTGCTGCCAGGCAAGCTGGACGCGCTCGATCACACCGTGCCGGTGCGCATCCGCGCCGGCACCAGCCGGCCCAATGTCTACTCACTGGCGGGGGGGTACGAGACCGACACCGGTCCGCGCGCGATCCTGAGCTGGCAGGATCGCAGGGTGAACGCGGAGGGACACCGGATGAGCGTCGACCTGCAGGTCGCCAAGCTGATCAAATACAGCCTGCAGAGCCGCTATGTGATTCCCCTGGAGGATCCTGCCACGGAAAACCTGACGCTGGCCGCCAGCGTCGAGCAGCGCCAGCTCGCCGCGGTCGATGCCCGCACGATGATCATCGGCCCGAGTCTCACCCGGGTCATCGGCCGCTGGCAGATGGTCTGGTTCGTGAACGCCGTGCATGCCACCGGGTCGGTGAGCGGCACCGTCTGCGAGGAGTCCACCACCGCCAGGCCCGGCGCGGTGTGCCCAAATCCACGGTTCCTGCAGCCGCGCAGTGTCCTCGCCGGCGTCGGCAACGACAACATGCTGGTGCCGGGCGTGGACATCGCCCTGATGCCGAGGGGCTATTTCGGCGAGCCGGTGTTCCAGCACGAAGTGTTCGTGCAGCTGCGCGGCTCGCACGCCAGCCTCGGCTCCGGGTCGAACTTCCTGCAGCTGCAGGTCGAGCTCGAGCGGGTATTCACTCTGGCACCGAAGTGGCACCTGCTGCTGCGCAATGACTTCGGCGCCACCGCGGCGTCGCATTTCAACAGGCTGCCTCCCGTGATGCGATTCTTCGCCGGCGGCGAGGGCAGCGTGCGCGGCTTCGCGTACGACTCGCTGAGCCCTGATCAGTCCTTTGACGCCTATGAAAACAAGCAGCCCTGTCAGAACGGAAAGGCCATCACGCTCAATCCGGGCACCCCGAAAGCCCAGATCCAATACCAATGTCCGTTTTTCGCCCAGGCCGGCGGCAAGGACCTGATCACGGGCACGGTCGAGATCGAGCGCGATCTGCCGAAGCACCTGGGGATCGCGGCATTTTTCGACTATGGCAATGCCTTCGACAGCATTCACACCTCCCGGCTGCTGCAATACGGCGCGGGGCTCGGCCTTCTCGTGCGCCTGCCGGTCATGACGCTCGGCATCGACGTGGCCCAGCCGCTGTCGGCGCGGGGCCACCAGCTGCCCCGCTTCTACATCAACTTCTCGCCCAAGCTGTAAGCGACTGCGTCGATGCGCCGATTCCTGACACTGACCGGATTGCTGATCGCGCTGGCGGCGGTGCTGTCGGGCGCAGTCCTCTACTACGCGGTCTTCACCCAGGGCGGGCTGGAATTCATCGTCAATCACCTGCCGCGGCGCTTCGGCACCGTGCAGGTGAGGGTCGAGGGGGCGAGCGGCACGCTCGCCACGGGGGTACTCGCCCGACGGGTCGTGATCAACGGGCTGCGCGAGCATATGGATCTCGAGGGCGTTTACGCCCGAGTGCTGTTTCCGCCGCTGTACTGGCGCACGATCGAGACCCCGGAGATTTCCGCCGACAGCGCCTACATCGAGATCAAGCGCTCGCACCTGCCTCCCCCCCCGCGGCCGCACTTCCTGCCCTGGTGGCTGCTGATCCGGATCGATCATGCGCACATCGGCCGGGCTCTGGTGGTCTTGCCGGACGGCAGGCGGCTCGAGGGAGTGGATATCGATGGTGCGGCGCGTGTCTCCCATCGCGCAATACGCCTCTACCATGTCCGGCTGCGCATGGGCGACATGAGCTACACCGCCGCGGGCACCCTGCACGCCGCCCGTCCGCTCGGGCTCTCCGCCCACGGACGCATCGTGTGGACGGTGCCCCATCAGCCGCGGTGGGTGATCGAGGCCTCCCTCGGCGGCGATCTGAGCAGGCTCGAGCTCAGTGCGAAGGTGCTCGAGCCTTGCCGGGTCGATTTTCACGGCCTGGCGCTCGATCTGACGGGCCGCTGGCACTGGCGGGGCGAGGCGAGGGTCCGCGACCTCGATCTGCGCGCCTGGCATCGCGGCGGGGTCCTCGGCCTGATCAACGCGCGTCTGGCGCTGAGCGGTGATGCGAGGGAATTCGAGGCCGGCGGCACGGCCGATCCAACGGGTCTGCGCGTGGGGGCCTTCCATGTCGGGCTCGACGGCCGGCTCGAGGACAGTCATTCGAAGCGAGTGCTGATCGCACGCCGGCTCACCCTCACGCACCTCGCTTCGGGTTCGCACCTTGATGCGAGCGGGAGCCTAGTCCTCGGCCCCGGCAGGCCCCGGCTCGCTCTGCGCGGCAGCTGGCGGCATCTGCGCTGGCCGCTCGCCGGCAAGGCCGTCTTTCACAGCCGCTCCGGCACATTCACCCTTGCGGGGGGGTGGCCGGTGAACGTGACCGCGAGCGGCATCGCTCGCGTCCGCCAGCTTGCGGTGACGTCCTCCGGCATCGCGGCGACGCTCGGCAGCCAGGGGATCAGCGTGCATCACGCGCAGCTGGGATTACTCGGCGGAGAGGTGCTGGCGCGGGGTGAGGTGAGCTGGCTACCTCCCAAACGCTGGACCGTGCACGCACTCGTCGAGCGGCTCGACCCAGGGCAGGTGCGGCCGTTCCTCAAAGGACACCTTGGGTTTGCGCTGCGCGCATCCGGAGAGGGGTTTCACGCCGACAGTCCGTTCTCGGTGCGCCTCGACGCGCTGCACGGCCGCGTGCACGGGCTGCCGGCGAGTGGTGCGGGCGGATTGAGCCATGCGGACCGGACCTGGACCTTCGAGCGGGTGAGAGTCAGCCTGGGCGGAGTGCGGGTCGCGCTCAACGGACACCTCGCCCGCCGGCAAACCCGCGTGCGATTCGCCGCTGCGGGTAATCTGCGCATGCTGGCTGCAGGAGATCGGGGCGGGGTTCAGGCGACCGGCACGATCGAGGGTCCGCTGGATGCTCTGGACATCCGGGCGCGGGCGCAGGGCTCGGGCGTGAAGGTCGGTGGCCTCGAGCTCGACTCCCTCGTTGCCCAGGTGGATTTCGATCCGACCTCGCGCCGCCGCTCCGCCCTGGCCCTGCATCTGCGCCGGCTGCGGTTCCACGGCCGGCTGTTGCGCAATCTGGATCTGACCGCGGAGGGTCCCGCCACAGATCTCGAGGCGCATCTTGCGGCCGGCGCGCCCGGTCTTACCCTGCAGGCCACGGCCCACGGCAGCCTCCAAGCCGGAGTGTTCGCCGGGCAACTCACCGCTTTGCACGTGACGGGCGCGCAGGCGTTGAACCTGCGGCTGCGCAAGGCGGCCTCGCTCACCCTGTCGCGCTCGCACAGCGCGCTCGAGGATCTGTGTCTGAGCGGAGCGCCCGCCGGACTGTGCGCCGGCGGCAATTGGACTCCGGCGGCGTGGTCGGCGTATCTGACGGCCAGCCACCTGCCGCTCGCGACGCTGACGGCCGGACTGACTCCGGCGGTCGAATATCAGGGGACGATCGGCGCGCAGGCCCGGCTCGAGGGCGGCGGCGGCGCACCGATGCGAGGCACGCTGCGTGCGAGCCTGACCCAAGCGGTTCTGTCGCGCCGTCTGGTGAGTGGGCGGATCGATCGCACCCCGTTGGGCTCGGGATTGCTGTCGATCGCGGCTCTGCCGGGCTCGGTTCACGCCCATGCGTCGCTCACCGCCGGGGCCATCGGCACATTCAACGCCACGCTCCGTGCGCGCAGGGTCGGTGCGGGCTGGCGGAACATGCCGATCCGGGGTGCGCTGCACGCGCAGACTTCCAGACTCGATCTGGTCTCGATCTACCTGCCCGGCGTCGATGGGGTCTCCGGCAACCTGGTCGCGGATGCCGCGATCAGCGGCACCCCGGCCGACCCGCGGCTGACCGGCCTTCTCAGCGTGTCAAACGGCACAGCCAACTGGTACCGGACCAACCTGCGGCTTGAGGGGGCGGCGCTCAAGGCGCATCTGAGCAACGGCGGCGTGGTGTTCCAGGGCTCGGCCCGCGTCGGCCGCGGCACCGTGCGTGCCGCCGGCCGCATGAGCTGGCGAGGCCTGCTGCCCTATGGTCGCCTGCACCTGACGGGCAACGACCTGCTGGTGGTCGACACGCCGGAGGCGCAGGTCGATGCCTCCCCGGATCTCGATTTCGACGTGGCCGCTCACAGGATCGAGGTGTCGGGGACGGTCTTCGTGCCGTATGCATCCATCCATCCGAGGAATTTCACGGGTGCGATGCGCACTTCCTCGGACCAGGTGATCGTCGGCCAGGAGTCGGCCGTCGTGGCGCGCCGCTATCAAGTCATGAGCACGGTCACCTTGGGGTTAGGCAACAACGTGAACATCGACACGATGGGCCTGACCGGCAAGCTGACGGGCGCATTCACGGTGCGCAGCGGCTACGGCACCGGGACGCGGGCCACGGGCGAGCTGCTGATCGTGCAGGGCCAGTACGCCGCCTACGCGCGCAAGCTCGATATCGAGTATGGACGGCTGCTCTTCAGGGGTGGTCTGCTCGATGATCCCGGCATTGAGATCCGTGCCGTGAAGAGCTATCCCCAGATCACGGCGGGCATCGACGTCAGCGGCACCCTGAAACAGCCTCAGGTGTCGTTCTTCTCGAACCCCTCGCTGTCGCAGTCGCAGATCATGTCGCTGCTTTTCTCCGGCGGTGGCGGCTCGCTGCAGGCACTGCAGACGGGGTCCACCGCGCAGACTCAGCAGACCACCGCGGCCGGCGAGCTGCTGGCCCAGGGCGGGGCGCTGCTCGCACAGCAGCTGGGTCAGAGAATCGGCCTGCCGGCCATGAGCCTTGAAACCGACCTCAATAACGTGACCTCTCTCGTGCTCGGCAAGTACCTCTCGCCGCGTCTTTACGTCAGCTACGGCGTGGGGCTCACCCAGCAGCTGAACGAGATCCGGCTGCGCTACAGTCTCACCCGGCACTTGATGATCCGCATCCTGGCGGGCCAGGGCAAAGGCGCGGGACAGAGCAAGAGCGGCCAGATCGGCGGGGCGGACCTGGTGTTCAGCGTGGTGAGGTAGGCAGCGGAATGCACGCTTGACTCCTGCGAATTAATATGCACAATATGTGCAACTTTATGCATATATCCCCTTCCACCTGATCCCGTGGACGCCGAGCAGCTCGAACGCCGCCAGGCCGTCGTGCGCCTCCTGCGCGAGGGCGTGGTCCATCGCCAGGAGGACCTCGTTCGTCTGCTGCGCGCGGAGGGCCGTGACGTGACCCAGTCCTCCATCAGCCGCGACCTGCGCGACTTGGGGGTGCTCAAGGCGAGTGGCCGCTATGTGCTGCCGCCCGACGAGGTTTCCCGCACCCAGGGCGATTTCGACATGCTGGCCCAGTTCGTGCGCGGGCTGAAGCGCGCCGGGCCTTCGCTCACCGTGCTGAAGACCACCATCGGCGCCGCCCAGAGCGTCGCGGTCGCCATCGACCGGGCCGAGTGGCCGGAAGTCGCGGGCACCATCTCCGGCGATGACACGATTTTCATCGCCACCGCCACCGGCCGCGCGCAGGACGAGCTCGTCACGCGGCTGCAGACCATATTCCGCATCTAAGGCTTTACATGCCGACATCCGCATCCCAGGGCGGGCAGCCCATCGTTCTCGCCTATTCCGGCGGCCTCGACACTTCTTTCCTGGTGCCGTGGCTGAAGGACACCTATGGCCGTCAGATCATCACCGTCACCGTCGACACCGGGGGTATCGACGAGGCGGCCGCGCGCACGCTCGGCGAGCGCGCCCGGGCGCTCGGCGCGCTCGAGCACCACCAAGTCGATGCGCGTGCCGATTACTTCGAGCAAGTGCTGCGATTCCTGATCATGGGCAACGTCAGGCGCGGCCAGCTCTATCCGCTGTGCGTCGGGGCCGAGCGCGTCATGCAGGCGCAGACCATCGCGCACATGGCACGCAAGCTCGGCACCAGCATGATCGCCCATGGCTGCACAGCCGCAGGCAACGACCAGGTGCGCTTCGAGGTTGCAATGCGCACGCTGGCCCCCGAGCTCGAGGTCCTTGCCCCGGTGCGCGACCACGCATTCAAGCGCCAGGAGGAGCTCGCGTACCTCGAGGAGCGCGGCCTGCCCGTGCCGCCCTATGGGGCGGCCTACTCGGTCAACCGCGGCCTGTGGGGCGTGACCATCGGCGGCAAGGAGACCCTCACCTCCTCCGGCACCATCCCGGAGCATGCATGGGTGCTGACGAAGGATGCGTTTACGAAGCCGCGCACCCCTGAAACGCACGTCATCCGGTTCGAGCGCGGCCGGCCGAGCGGTCTCGACGGCCGGCCGCTCTCCCCGGTGGCGTTGATCGAGGCGCTGGAGGCGCTGGCGGCGCCCTTCGGCCTCGGGCGCGGCATTCATCTGGGGGATACCATCATCGGCACCAAGGGCCGGGTGGCGTTCGAGGCGCCGGCCGCGGAGGTGCTGCTCACCGCTCACCGCGAGTTGGAAAAGCTCGTGCTCACCGGCCGCCAGCAGCGCATCAAGGAGCTGGTCGCCCAGCCCTACGGCGATCTGGTGCACGAGGGCCAGCTGCTCGATCCGGTCTGCCGCGACATCGAATCGCTCCTTCAGTCCTCCCAGGAGCGTGTCACGGGCGAGGTCCGGGTGTCGTTCCGCCCGGGGAACCTGTTCGTCGAGGGCGTGGACTCGCCCCACTCGCTCATGGCCGCCTCCAGGGGTGTGTACGGCGAGGCGGCCGGCGAGTGGACGCCGCAGGACGCCCTCGGGTTCTCCAAGATCGTCGCCTTGACGGGCGTGTTCCACCGGCGGGCCGGCGAGAGCTCGAAATGAACAGCGGCATGAGAAGCGTCGTCGTCGACAAGATCGCCTCCGTGGCCCAGGCCTGCCGCCTTTCGCACGAGGTGCGCATCTCCCCCGACATCCCCGCCGAGGAGGGCGTGGTGATTGTGGTCGAGGTGTTGACCAACAAGTCCACCTACAACACCCTGGAGCTCACCAGCGGGCGCATGGCCAAGGTCGGCAAGGGAGACATCGTGGTCGGAGCCCTCGGTCACCGCAAGGCGCTGTTCGGCTACTCCGGCCACATCCCCGCCTCGGTCAAGCCCGGCGATGTGATCCAGATGCTCAACATCGGCGGAGTGCTCGGAGCGTGCGACTCGGTCAATCCCGAGAAGGGCCAGCCGTTCGATTGCCGCGTGCTCGGCGTGGCGCTGCATTTCCCGTACCTCGGCGAGCGCATCGGGGTGCCGGCCCGGGTGGGCCTGCGCAAGCTCGAGCAGCCCGGCGTGCTCGATGTGCGGCAAGTGCCGGTGGTGGCGCTCGCCGGCACGTGCATGGAGGCGGGCAAGACCGCGGCCGCCTGCGCCATGATCAGCCGCATGCGCCACCGTGGGCTCACCATCGACGCGTTCAAGGCGACGGGAGTCTCCCTTCGGCGCGACATCCTCGCCATGGAAGATGCCGGCGCGCGCCGCTCGGCGATCTTCACCGACTTCGGCGTGGTCACCACCACGAGGCACAATGGTCCGGCGCTGACGCGCGCCATGCTGACCGAGCTCTCGGCCGGCAAGCCGGACGCGATCGTGTTCGAGCTCGGTGACGGCATTCTCGGCACCTACGGGGTGGACGCGATCCTGGAATGCCCGGACATTCGCGCTGCGCTCACCGGCGTGGCCCTCTCCGCCAACGATCCGGTCGCGGCCTGGGGTGGCGTGAAGCTGCTGCGCGAGCGCTTCGGCATCGAGCCCTGCGTCGTCACCGGGCCCGCTACCGACAACCAGGTGGGGATCGACCTGATCACCAGCCAACTGGGCGTCGCCGCATTCAACGCCATCAGCGACGGCGCGGCGCTCGGCGACCGAGTGATGGAGGCCGTGGGCCTGCCGCGGGGAGCGGCTCCATGACAGAATCGCGTGAAGCGACTCCGGAGGGCGGCAGCCGGCCCGAGGGGCGAGGCGCAGGAGCGGAGCCCCGCAACGCCATTGCGGCGGTCGTGCTCGGCGGCACCGGCTACGTGGCCGGGGAGCTGCTGCGCCTGATCGCGGCCCATCCGCGCCTCACGCTGGCCGCGGTGATGTCGGACAGCCAGCCGGGTGAGCCGCTCGCCGACGCTTTCCCCCACCTCGCGGCCGTCTACGGCGACACCCGCTTCAAGCCGCAGGCCGAAGTGCAGGGGCTTCTCGCCCACGCTCCGCAGTGCGCGGTGTTCTCCGCCGCCCCGCACGGCGTATCCGCACAGCTGATCGACTCGCTTCTGACGGGCGCAGCGAGCACCGGCACGCGGCCGCGCGTCGTCGATATCTCCGCGGATTTCCGCTTCCGATCCGCGGCGGACTACGAGAGGGTGTACAAGCATCCGCATGGCGCGCCGGCGCGCCTGAAGGAGTTCACCTGCGCGGTGCCGGAGCACCTGGCGAAGCTCGAGACCGCCCACGTCGCCCATCCCGGCTGCTTTTCGACCGCGACGCTGCTGGCGAGCGTGCCGCTGCTCTCGATGGAGCTTGCCGTGCCCGCACTCTTCGTCTCGGGCGTCACCGGCAGCACCGGCTCGGGCCGCAAGCCGGTCTCCGGCACCCATCATCCGCTGCGGCACAGCGACCTGTACGCCTACAACGTGTTGACGCACCGCCACGCGCCCGAGATCACGGCCTGTGCGCGGGCGGCGAGCGGCGTGGAGGCGGAGTTCGCCTTCGTGCCCCACTCGGGGCCCTTTGCACGGGGCATTCACGTGACCGTGCAGGCGCAGCTGGCGAGGCCGCTGGACACGGCGGGTGTGCTGGCGGCGCTGCGCGAGTTCTACGCCCGCTCGCCGTTCGTGCGGGTCAGCGGCACCGCGCCCCGGGTGAAGGACGTCGCCACCACCAACTACGCGCATCTGTCCGCCGCATCCAACGGTCGCACGGTGGCCGTGATGTGCGCCATCGACAACCTGAACAAGGGCGCGGCCGGCGGCGCCGTGCAGTGGATGAACCGGATGCTGGGATTGCCCGAAACCGAAGGGCTCACGGCGCCCGCACCGGGTTGGACCTGAACAGCTCCCATCAGCGAGATACCATGAACGCCACCGCGCTTCCCGCGACGCCGCCCGACGGCCTTGCACCGGTCTATGCCCAATATCCCTTCGAGGTTGCATCCGCCGAGGGTGTCTGGCTGATGGGCGCCGGAGGCGAGCGCGTGCTCGATCTGTACGGCGGTCACGCCGTGGCGGCGCTCGGCTACGGCCACCGCGGCTGGACGGAGGCGCTCATCGCCCAAGCGCGCGCGTGCCAGTTCCAGACCAACGCCCTGCCGATGCCGATCCGCGCGCGCGCCGCGCGGCGCCTGCTCGATTTCTCCGGGCTGGATCTCGCCAGCGTGTTCCTGGTCAGCACCGGCGCCGAAGCCAACGAGAACGCGTTGCGTCTGGCGCTGCGCATGACTTCACGGACTCACGTGGCTGCCGTCGAAGGGGCATTCCATGGACGCACTGCGGCGGCCTCGGCCGTCACCTGGGGCTCCGAGGCGTGGTATGGCTTTCCGCGCAAGCCCTTCGAAGTCAGTTTCATGCCGCGGGGGGATCTGGCAGCCGTCGAGGCTCAGGTGACCGAGCGCACCGCGGCGGTGATCGTCGAGCCCGTACAGGGTCTCGCGGGCGCGGTGGACCTCGGTGCCGAGTACCTGGCGGCGCTGCGCCGGCGCTGCGGGCAGGTCGGCGCGCTGTTGATTTTCGACGAGGTCCAGTGCGGCTTCGGCCGGATCGGCGCGCCCTTTGCCGCCACCCTGTACGGCGTGGTGCCCGACATGATCACGACTGCGAAAGCGCTCGGCAACGGCTTCCCCGTGGCGGCGCTGCTCACCTCGGCCAAAGTGTCCGCCACCCTGAAGGTGGGGCTGCTCGGCACGACCTACGGCGGCGGTCCAATGGCCTGTGCCACCGTGCTCGCCGCCCTCGAGGCCATCGAGTCGGAGGGACTGCTCGAGAACATCCGCAGGGTCTCGGCCTACATCCGCAAGACTTGCGTGGTCGGCCCGGTCACGGCCACCCAGGGCGAGGGCTTCCTGCTGGGGCTGCGCACCAGCCGCCCGGCCAAACAGGTCCAGGCGCAGTTGCTGCAGCGCGGCATCCTCGCGGGCGGCGCGAGCGATCCGAACGTCGTGCGCCTTTTGCCGCCCTTCATCCTGAAGGAGGAGCATGTCGATCTGCTGCGGGACGCGCTGTCGGGCCTATGAAACGCTTCCTCGACCTGGCGGATCTCACGCGCGAAGAAGTCATCTCGTTGCTCGAGCTGGCGCGGCGGCTGACGCGCTCTCCGGAGCCGCACGCGCTCTCCGGCAGAATCCTCGGGCTGCTGTTTCTCAATCCCTCGCTGCGCACCCTGGCCTCCTTCCAGGCGGGCATGGCGCGGCTCGGAGGCAGCTCCTTCGTCATCACGCCCGGCCAGGGGACATGGCAGCTCGAGACGAGGCTCGGCGCGGTCATGGACGGGGCGGCGGCCGAGCATGTGCGTGAGGGGATTCCGGTGCTCGCCTCCTACTGCGACGCGCTCGGGATCCGGGCCTTCGCGGACGGCAAGGATCTCGGGGCGGACCTCGCCGAATCGAGATTCAACGCCATGGCGGAGCTCATCGGGAAGCCGCTGATCAACCTCGAGTCCGCCGTCAACCATCCCTGCCAGGCGCTCGCCGACTGGAAGACGATGGACGATCTGGGCGTGCCGCGCGGCGGCCGGTTCGTTCTCTCCTGGGCATACCATCCGCGTCCGCTGCCGCTCGCGGTGCCGGCGGCGGCACTGCACATGGCGGCGCTGCGCGGCATGGAGGTCGTGGTGCTGCGGCCGGAAGGGTTCGCCCTGCCGAAGCCGCTCATGGACAAAGCGCGCCACGCGGCCGGGTTGTCGGGAGGATCGGTGCGCGAGACGGACGAGCGGGACGAGGCGCTCTCCGGCGCACACATCCTCTATGCGAAGGAGTGGGGCGCGACGTCGTGTTACGGCGACGCCGAGGCCGATGCCGCACTGCGTGCCCGTCTCACCGGCTGGTGCGTACGCAACGACTGGTTCAGCCGCACCGCCCCCGATTGCCGCCTGATGCACTGCTTGCCCGTGCGGCGCAACGTCGCCGTCGCCGACGAGGTGCTCGACAGCGCCCGCAGCATCGTGCAGCTCGAGGCGTACAATCGCCTGACGGCGCAGATGGCGGTGTTGTATCGATTACTGAAGGGGATTTGACTCGACATGATCATGCACTCAGGCGATCAGGCACTCGCCATCCGCGCGCTCAAGAACGCCGCGCCCTATATCCGCATGTATCGCGGCAAGATCTTCGTGGTGAAAGCCGGCGGCGGGGTGTTCGCCGATGAGGACTCCACCCGCGTGCTCATCGAGCAGCTTGCCATCCTGCACTACTTCGGCGTGCGCGTCGTGTTCGTGCACGGCGGCGGGCCGCAGCTCACCGAGCTGGCCGGGGCGCTCGGGGTCGCCACGCGCATGGTGGAGGGCAGGCGCGTCACCGACCGGCAGTCGATCGACGTGACGGCCATGGTGCTCAACGGTACCATCAACACCAGCATCCTCGGCATCTGCCGCGAGCTGAACATCGAGGCGGTCGGCGTGAGCGGCGTCGATGCGGGTCTGGTGCGCGCGCACAAGCGTCCCCCGGTGAAGGTGGAATCGAGCGGCGAGATGGTGGACTACGGCTTCGTCGGCGACATCGACCAGGTCGATCCCACGGTGCTGCGCAAGCTCCTCGACAACGGACTGATGCCGGTGGTGAGCCCCCTCTCGGCGGACGACAGCGGCACGCTGCTCAACATCAACGCCGACACGGTGGCCGCCGCCATCGCCTCGGCGCTCGGGGCCGAGAAGCTGATCCTGTGCACCGGGGCCCCCGGCATCCTGGCGGAGCTCGGCGATCCGGGGTCGCTCATTTCCTATACGGACCTGGGCGGCCTTGCGCGCCTGCGCGAGGAAGGCCGTATCGCAGACGGGATGCTGCCGAAGGCCAAGGCCATCGAGACGGCAATCCGTGGCGGGGTGCGGCGGGTGCACGTCGTGTCATACAGTGCGCCGGAGGGGATCCTGGGCGAGGTGTTCACCAACGAGGGCACGGGCACGCTGATCGTGGAGGATGTCAACGCGCTCACGCCGGCGGAGCAGAGCGCGCAGGCTTGATGATGACGCGACTGTGGGACAAGGGTGCGCCGCTCGATGAGCGGGTGCTGAGCTACACCGCCGGGGAGGACTATGCTCTGGATGAGCGCCTTGTGCGCTATGACGTGCGGGCGTCGATCGCGCATGCGCAGATGCTGCGCGACCAGGGGCTCCTGTCGGACGCGGATCTCGAGGCGATTTGCGCCGGTTTGACCGCTCTCGCCGACGAGCACGCCCGCGGTCTCTGGCAGATCGAGCTTAAGGACGAGGACGGCCAGACCGCTCTCGAGCGGCGCCTGACCGAGCGGATCGGAGCGGCCGGCGGCCGGGTGCACCTGGGGCGGTCCCGCAACGATCAGGTGCTGACGGCATTACGGCTGTATCTGCGCGATGCGGTCGAGGAGCTGGTCAAGGGCGCGCTTGCGGTGGCAGAGGCGTTGGAACGTCTCGCCGGGCGCGAGCGCGACACGACCCTGCCCGGCTACACCCACATGCAGCAGGCCATGCCGAGCTCGGTGTCGCTATGGGCGGGCGGCTTCGCCGCCGAGGTGCGCGACGATGCGGAAGGATTGCGCCAGGTCGAGCGTCGCCTCGGCCGCAGCCCCTTGGGCTCGGCGGCCGGCTATGGCACGCCGGGATTGCCGCTCGATCGGGAGTCGACCCGGCGCAAGCTCGGCTTTGCGGCGGTGCAGGAGCCGGTGACGGCCGTGCAGCTCTCCCGCGGCAAGGCGGAGGCCGAGCTGCTGTTCGCAATCACACTGCTGATGCAGGATCTCGGGCGCCTGGCGGCCGACGTGCTGCTCTTCTATACCCAGGAATTCGGCTTTCTCGAGCTGCCGGAGGCGTTCACCACCGGCTCCTCGATCATGCCGCAGAAGCGCAATCCGGATCTCTTCGAGCTGATCCGTGGCCGCTCGGCCACGGCGCAGGCCTGTCTTGCCGAGGCGCTGGCGATCTGCGCGAAGCTCCCTTCGGGCTATCAGCGAGATCTGCAGCTGTTGAAGTTCCCCCTGTTCCGCAGCATCGACATCGCGCAGCAAACCCTCGGCCTCCTGCCTGCCGCCCTCGATGCCATGAAATTCCGCCCCGGCCGGATCGCGCTCGACCCGGCCATTCACGCCGCAGAGGAAGCCAATCGCCTGGTCGTGAGCGAGGGCGTCCCTTTCCGCGAGGCTTATCGGCGCGTGGCGGCGAGGCTGAAGGGGCTGGAGAGCGATCCATCACGGATCAAGCGTTGACCGGCTGAATCCTCCGCCCAGCACCGCGCGCAAGTGATCGATCACGCACTGCACGGCGCGCGGGGTGCGGGGAGCCCATGGGCGTATGACCTGCAGCCGCTCGCCGAAGAAGCCCACCGGCCTCCAGTCGGGCAGCACCTGCACCAGGGTCTTCGAGGCCGCACCGCTCCAGGCGGTGAAGTCCGGCAGCATGCCGATGCCGAGTCCGCCGAAGACCGCATCGCGCAGCACCTCGCTGTTGTTGGCCTTCAGAGGTCCACGCACCGGCACGCTCACACGCTCCACGCGCCTGCGGCTCGCGGTGCGCTCGAATGACCAGCTGGGTGTGCCATCGCGCAGGTAGAGCAGACACTCGTGGCGCGTGAGCTGCGCCGGGTGCCCGGGCATGCCGCGGCGCGCGAGGTAATCCGGGCTCGCCAACAGCACGGAATGCGACTCGCACAGCGGCGTGGCGATGTGCGAGTCGGGCACGCGGCTGGCGTGGCGAATGGCGAGGTCGAACCCCTCCTGCACGAGGTTGACGAACCGGTCGGTCAGATCGAGCTCCAGGCGGATGTCGGGATAGCGCATCAGCAGTGCCGGGATGGCGGGCGCAACGTGCTGACGCCCCAGCGCCACCGGCGCGCTCACCCGTACGAGTCCGCGCGGCGCCCCGGCGAGGTCTTTCACGCCGCATACCCCCTGCTCGATGTGGGCGAACGAGCCGCGCGTCTCGCCCACCAGCTGCTGCCCGGCGGCTGTCAGGGTGATCGAGCGGGTGGTGCGGCGCACGAGCGGCATGCCCAGTGCGCGCTCCAGGTCCTTCAGGCGCATGCTGACCGAGGATTTGGCCACGCCGAGCCGCCGGGCCGTCTGGGTGAGGCTGCGAGTCTCTGCGATCACCGTCAGCATGTGCAGATCGGGCAGGATGGCGGCGAATTCCGGGGCGCCCATGAGCATCCTCCATCGTTCGGAATTTTGAACAGTGTAGTCGCAAACGGCGGATTCTCAACTGCGCCGGGCGGGCCTAGACTGCCACTCGTCCCGCCTCGTCTCTGGATGATCCCATGGCCAGCGTTGCACAAACCTCTCCCGATCCGGCCGATGCCCGCGCCGGGGACCTCGGCCACTGGATCGGCGGCCCGGTTGCCGCCGCCGGCCGCCTGCAGGATGTCTTCAACCCCGCCACCGGCCGGGTCGCGCGCCGCGTCGCCATGGCCGATGCGCAGGTCGTGAGCCGGGCCGTGGCCTTGGCCGCGGCGGCCTTGCCCGCCTGGGCCGACACCCCGCCCATCCGCCGCGCCCGCGTGTTGAACCGCTTTCTCGCCCTGCTCAATGAGCATCGGGACGGGCTTGCCAGGCTGATCACCGAGGAGCATGGCAAGGTGTTCTCCGATGCGCAGGGCGAGATCATGCGCGGGATCGAGGTGGTGGAGTTCGCCTGCGGCATCCCGCAGCTCCTCAAGGGGGATTTCACCGAGCAGGTGGCGACCGGCATCGACAACTGGACGGTGCGCCAGCCGCTCGGGGTGGTCGCCGGCATCACGCCGTTCAATTTCCCCTGCATGGTCCCTTGTTGGATGTTTCCGTTGGCCCTGGCCGCGGGCAACACCTTCGTGCTCAAGCCGAGCGAGCGCGATCCGTCGGCATCGCTCTTCATGGCGGACCTGCTGCGGCGCGCCGGTCTGCCGGACGGGGTGTTCAACGTCGTGCAAGGCGACAAGGAGGCGGTGGAGGCTCTGCTGGGACACCCGCAAGTCAAGGCGATCAGCTTCGTGGGCTCCACGCCCGTCGCGTGGCATCTCTACCGGCGAGGCGCCGAGCTCGGCAAGCGCGTGCAGGCCCTCGGCGGAGCGAAGAACCACCTGGTCGTGATGCCCGATGCGGACATCGATCAGGCGGTCGACGGGCTGATCGGCGCCGCGTACGGATCGGCCGGCGAGCGGTGCATGGCCATCAGCGTGGCGGTACTGGTGGGCGAGGCGGCCGATCACATCGTCTCGAAGCTTGCCGGGCGCGTGCGCGCGCTCAAGATCGGCGACGGCATGGAGGCGGGGGTGGAGATGGGGCCGGTGGTCACCCGGGCGGCGCTCGAGCGCATCCACCACTACGTCGACACGGGCGTGCGCGAGGGCGCAAAGCTGGTGGTGGATGGCCGGGGACTCGAGGTACCCGGCCACGAGGGAGGGTTCTTCCTCGGCGGTACGCTGTTCGATCAGGTCCGGCCGGACATGACCCTCTACAAAGAGGAGATCTTCGGACCGGTGCTCTGCTGTGTGCGGGTGGCGGATCTCGGGCAGGCCATCGCGCTGGTGAACGCACACCCGTTCGCAAACGGTGTGGCCTGCTACACCCGGGACGGCGGCGTGGCGCGCGAGCTCGCCCGGCACATCGAGGTCGGGAT
The DNA here is from genome assembly GCA_021805865.1 of Pseudomonadota bacterium. Classification (GTDB taxonomy): domain Bacteria; phylum Pseudomonadota; class Gammaproteobacteria; order Steroidobacterales; family Steroidobacteraceae; genus 13-2-20CM-66-19. The sequence continues at coordinate 203,831 of JAJZDX010000001.1, read as the reverse complement.
GGTGGGCATCAACGTGCCCATCCCGGTCCCCATGGCCTGGCACGGCTTCGGCGGATGGAAGAGCAGCCTGTTCGGCGCCCTGCACGCCTATGGCGAGGAGGGCGTGCGGTTCTACACCCGGCAGAAGTCCGTCATGCAACGCTGGCCGCGGGGCTCGAGCGGCGCCGAATTCCATCTGCCGGCCGCCAAGTAGCCTCTCGGCTGGGATCGGGCTCAAGCCCGGCTGATGGCCCATTGGGCGGATAGCTCATAGAATAGGAGCGCTCAAGGGCACGCTTCAGCCAGAACACAGTGGCCACACCAGGCGGCACTTTCCGCGGCGACGCCGATTCCTTCTACCTGCCGGATTTCTGCGCCTCGCGCGCCGCCTTCGCCATCGTGCTGATCGCGGAGCTTACCGCGATCGTGCTCTCGATCGCGCGGCAAAGCGCCACGGTGGGTTTCTGGGGGGAGCTCGCGCGCGGCTCGCTGTTCCTGCTGTGGGTCGGCCTGGTGAGCGCGGCCCTGCTGTGCGGGCTGCGTCCCAGGCTGGCGAGGCTCGAGGCCGGCCGCGGCTCGGCGGCGGTGCTGGTGATGCTGACGGCCGTGGTCGCCGGGATTTCCGCGGGCGTGTCCCTGCTCGGTCGCAGTCATCTGGTGGCGGGCGCCGGAGCGAGTGCGTATTTCCCGAGCGAGCTGTGGCCCTTCGTGGCGCGCAACACCGTCATCGGCTTCGTCATCATCGCGGTGGCGCTGCGGTATTTCTATGTGACCCACCAGTGGCGGCGCAACATCGAGATGCGCGCCGCCGCCCGGGTGCACGCGCTGCAGGCGCGCATCCGCCCGCATTTCCTGTTCAACAGCATGAACACCATCGCCTCGCTGACGCGCTCGGATCCGGCCCTCGCCGAGCAGGCGGTGCAGGATCTGGCCGATCTGTTCCGCGCATCCCTGAGCGATCGGCGCCAGACGATCACGCTCGCCGAGGAGCTCGCGATCGCCCGCACCTACCAGCGCATCGAGCAGTTGCGCCTCGGCGAGCGGCTGCACGTGCACTGGGATGTGCGCAGCCTGCCGGGAGATGCGCGGGTGCCGGGCCTGATGCTGCAGCCGCTGCTGGAGAATGCGATCTATCATGGCATCGAGCCGCGGCCGGAAGGCGGGACGGTTACCGTCACGGGCGAGCGCACCGCGGAGCTCGTCTCCGTGGTGGTGCGCAATCCGGTGGACGAGCGGCAGGCCGGGCGCGAGGGTAATGGCGTAGCGCTCGCCAATATCCGCGAGCGGCTGGCGCTTCTCTATGGCGCGCGCGCGCTGGTGAAGGCCGGCCGCTTCGAGGAGGAGTACATCGTGACTCTGCGATTTCCCTACCTGGCGGGCGCGCCGGCGGTCGCGGGCCCCGTGCCCGCGGAAGTCACACCGGGCTCGCCGGAACGAAGCGTGCCCTGAGGCGGAGCATGCTCACGGTCCTCATCGCCGATGATGAGCCGCCGGCGCGCGAGCGCCTGAGGCGGCTGCTCGCCGAGATCGGCGGCGTCGGGGTTGCCGGCGAGGCCGCCACCGGCAGCGAAGCGCTGCAGCAGGCCGCGAGGTGCTCGCCGGACGTGGTGTTGCTCGATGTCCGAATGCCCGGCATGGACGGGATCGAGACCGCGCGCCACTTGAGCGTTCTCGAGGAGCCGCCGGCGGTGATTTTCACCACCGCCTATGACCAGTACGCCGTCAACGCCTTCGAGACCCGCGCCGTGGGCTACCTGCTGAAGCCCGTGCACAAGGACAAGCTCGCCGCGGCGCTCACCCAGGCGAACCGACTGACGCGGCCACAGCTGCAGCGCCTCGCCGCGGCGGCCGGGGAGCCACGCCGCTCACACATCGCCGCCCGCCGCCGCGAGGAGGTCCGTCTCATTCCCACCGCGGAGATCCTCTTTTTCCAGGCCGAGCAGAAATACACCACCGTGCGGCACTTGCAGGGGGAGGACCTGATCGAGGAGTCGCTCCGTACGCTGGAAGAGGAGCTCGGCAGCGGCTTCGTGCGCATCCATCGCAACGCCCTGGTCAATGTGCGGCATTTGGAGCGCATCGAGCGCAATCCCGACGGCCGCTACTCGGTGAGGCTGCGAGGCTGCGCCGCGGTGCTGACGGTGAGCCGGCGCCTCGCCGGAGAGCTGCTCGAGCGCTTCAGGATTTAGGGTATGCTCGCACCGATGCGCATCGCGTTCACCAAGATGCACGGCCTGGGCAACGACTTCGCGCTGTTCGAGACCCCGGCCGGTGGCGCGCCCCTCTCAGGCGCTCAATTGCACCGCCTCGCCGACCGCCACACGGGCATCGGCTTCGATCAGGCGCTGATTCTCGAGCCGCCCAGGCAGGCCGAGACCGCGGTGTTCTACCGCATCTTCAATGCCGACGGCATCGAGGTCGAGCAGTGCGGCAACGGCGCAAGGTGCATCGCGGCCCTGCTCGCCTCGCGGGGGCTGGCGCACGAAGGGGTCGTCACGATGGACAGCCCGGCGGGCCTCATCCTGGCGCGTGCCGAGCCCGGCGGGTGCGTTTCGGTCGACATGGGGCCGGCGCGCTTCGATCCGGCGGCGCTGCCCTTCGAGGCGGCCGCGCGAGCCGATCGTTACGGGCTGCAAGTCGGGAACGAGACACTCGAGATCGGCGCGGTCTCGATCGGCAATCCCCACGCCGTGCTTGCGGTGGAGTCGGTCGAGGCGGCACCGGTGGCTCGGCTCGGGCCCGCGATCGAACGACATGTACGCTTCCCGAATCGGGTGAACGCCGGCTTCATGCAGGTCGTGGACCGCTCGCACATCCGGTTGCGAGTGCATGAGCGCGGCGCGGGCGAGACGCTCGCCTGTGGCACCGGCGCCTGCGCCGCGGTGGCGGTGGGACGGCGCTGGGGGCTTCTGGACCCGGCGGTGACCGTGAGCACACCCGGCGGGCAGCTGAGGGTGAGCTGGGCGGACCCAAGCGAGTCCATCTGGTTGACCGGCCCTGCGCAGATTGTGTTCGAGGGCCACATTGAAATCTCCTAGAGCGGGATCATCATGACAACACGCGAAGCACACGGCATGGCGGCCAACGGGATGGACGAGCAGTCCATCGCGACCTACCTGCAGCACAATCCGGATTTCTTCGAGCGCCACCAGGGGCTGCTCCTCAAGCTGCGACTGCCGCACGCGCGCGGCGGCTCGACGATCTCGCTGGTGGAGCGGCAGATCGAGGTGATGCGCGAGAAGCATGCGGCGCTCGAAGCGAAGCTCGCGGAGCTGGTGAGCGTCGCCCGCGCCAATGACGCGATCGCCGACAAGCTGCACCGCTTCACCCGCCGGCTCCTGAAGGCGGCATCCCGCGCCGACGCGGTGGCGCGCATCGAAGCCGGCCTTCGCGAGGAATTCGACGCCTTCCACAGCGTGCTGTTGTTGATCGGCGAGCACCCTGATCTGATCCCGCAGCGCTTCGTGCGGACGCTGGCGCGCGAGGAGCCGGGCCTGAAGTCCTTCGACACCCTGTTCGCCGGCGGCAAACCGCGATGCGGTCAGGCGCGCGACTCGCAGCGGGAGCTGCTGTTCGGCCCCGAGTCCGCCCAGATCGGCTCGGTGGCGCTCGTGCCACTTGCCGAGAAAGGCGCAGCCGTCGGCGTGCTTGCGCTCGGCAGCCCCGACCGGGACCGCTTTCATCCCGGAATGAGCACGGAGTTCCTCGCGCGCATGGCCGACCTGATCACCGATCTGCTCTCCCAGCGAAACTAACGGGCGATGACTCCCGAGGACCTCGCATGGCTCGAGCGGTTCCGGCGCTACTTGAGCACTGAGCGGCGCTGCTCGCCGCACACGGTCTTGAGCTACCTGCGCGACCTCGGATCGCTGGTCTCGCATTGCGATCGGGCAGGAGTGATCCGCTGGGCCGACCTCGACACCGTGCAGGTGCGCATCTTCGCGGCCCGGCTCCACGGCGCGGGCCTCTCGCCGCGCAGCATTCAGCGGCACCTGTCGGCGGTGCGCAGCTTTTACGATTTCCTGCTGCGCGAGGCGCGGGCGGCAGGGCCGGGAGGCAGCGAAGGCATCGCCGGGCTGTGCGTCAACCCGGCGCACGCGGTGCGCGCGCCCAAGGCCGCGCGCCGCCTGCCCGAGACTCTGGACGCGGATCAGATGGCGAGGCTCCTCGCCATCGCCGAGGACTCCCCGATGGCGCTCCGCGACCGCGCCATCATGGAGCTGCTGTATTCCTCGGGGCTGCGCCTCGCGGAGATCACCGGCCTGGACGTGAGCGACCTCGATCTCGGGGACCGGACCGTGCGGGTGCTCGGCAAGGGACGCAAGGAGCGAGCCGTGCCGGTCGGCCGGATCGCCCTGGGGGTTCTCGGGCGCTGGCTGGAGCAGAGGAAGCAGTGGGTGAAGCCCGATGAGCGGGCGTTATTCACCGGCCGCTCCGGTCGTCGGCTCGGCCGCAGGATGATCGAGAAGCGGGTGGCCTACTGGGCACGCCGCCAGGGCCTGCCGCAGCACGTGTATCCGCACCTGTTCCGTCATTCCTTCGCCTCGCATCTGCTTGAGTCCGGCGCGGAACTGCGCGGCGTGCAGGAGCTGCTCGGCCACGCGGACATCTCCACCACCCAGATCTACACCCATCTTGATTTTCAGCATCTCGCCCGCATCTACGACGCAACCCATCCCCGGGCGCGCCGCAGATCCTGAGACTCTCGTCCGGAGGACTCCCTACACCGACTTTCCGACCCAGGCCCTCCCATGACCGATTCCACCGCATTCGACCCCCACGGCACCACCATCCTCGGCGTGCGCCGCAACGGCATCGTTGCCCTCGGCGGAGATGGCCAGGTGACCCTCGGTAACACGGTGATGAAGGGCAACGCACGCAAGGTGCGCAGGCTCTACAACGACAAAGTCCTCGCCGGGTTCGCCGGCGGCACGGCGGACGCCTTTACCCTGTTCGAGCGGTTCGAGGGCAAGCTGGAGAAGTACGGCAACCTCACCCGCGCGGCCATCGAGCTCGCCAAGGACTGGCGCGCGGACCGCTACCTGCGGCGCCTCGAGGCGCTGCTGCTGGTCGGGGATCCGGGGAAGCTGCTGGTGATCTCCGGCAACGGCGATGTCATCGAGCCGGAGACCGATGCCGCCGCGATCGGCTCGGGCGGACAATACGCCCTCGCCGCCGCGCGGGCGCTGCTCGATGCGACCGGGCTCGGCGCACGCGACATCGTCCAGCGCTCGCTCGACATTGCCGCCGACATCTGCATCTACACCAACCGCAATCTCACCATCGAGGAGCTGGAGCAGGCCGCCTCCTGAGGCGCGCCCGCGTCGCGCACACCATGTCATCGCTCACTCCCCGCCAGATCGTACAAGAGCTCGACAAGCACATCATCGGCCAGGAGGCCGCCAAGCGGGCCGTAGCCATCGCGCTGCGCAACCGCTGGCGCCGCATGCAGGTCGAGGAGTCGTTGCGCCAGGAGATCACGCCCAAGAACATCCTCATGATCGGTCCGACCGGCGTCGGCAAGACGGAGATCGCCCGCCGCCTGGCGCGTCTGGCGAATGCGCCGTTCGTCAAGGTCGAGGCAACCAAGTTCACCGAGGTGGGGTACGTTGGCCGGGACGTCGACTCCATCGTCAAAGAGCTGGTGGATGTCGCGGTCAAGATGACGCGCGAGCAGGAAATGGAGAAGGTTCGCCAGCGCGCCGCCGAGGCCGCCGAGGAGCGGGTGCTCGATGCGTTGCTGCCCAAGCCGCGCATGATGGGTTTCTCGACCGACGAGCCGGCTCAGCCGCGCGATGCGGAGACGCGGGAGAAATTCCGCCGCATGCTGCGCGCCGGCGAGCTTGACGAGCGCGAGATCGAAATCGATGTGCGCTCGCTCCCCATGGGGGTGGAGATCATGGCGCCCCCGGGCATGGAGGAGATGCAGCAGCAGCTTCAGTCCATGTTCCAGAACCTCGGTGGCGACCGCACGCGTACCCGCAAGGTCAAGGTGCGTGAGGCGTCGAAGCTCCTGCTCGAGGAGGAGGCGGGCAAGCTCATCAACGAGGATGAGCTCAAAATCAAGGCGCTCGCCAACGCCGAGCAGAACGGCATCGTGTTCATCGACGAAATCGACAAGGTCACGCGCCGTCAGGAGACGGCCGGCGCCGATGTCTCGCGCGAGGGAGTGCAGCGCGACCTGCTGCCGCTGGTCGAGGGCTCGACCGTGGCGACCAAGTACGGTCCCGCCAAGACCGACCACGTGCTGTTCATCGCCTCGGGCGCCTTCAGCCTGTCGAAGCCCTCGGATCTGATCCCGGAGCTGCAGGGGCGGCTGCCCATCCGCGTGGAGCTCGATTCGCTGAAAGTGGGCGATTTCGTGCGCATCCTCACGGAGCCCGACGCCTCGCTGACGACGCAGTACCAGGCGCTGATGCAGACCGAAGGCGTGTCAGTGCGATTCTCCACCGACGGCGTGCGGCGCATCGCCGAGATCGCCCATCAGGTCAACGAGCGCACCGAGAACATCGGGGCGAGGCGGCTGCACACCGTCATGGAGCGGCTGCTGGAGTCGGTTTCCTTCGACGCGTCCGAGCATTCGGGTGCCGAGGTCCTCCTCGACGCGAAGTATGTCGATGAGCACCTGGGCAACCTCGCCAAGGACGAGGACCTCAGCCGCTACATCCTGTAGCGGCGGCGCACTGCTTAGTAGGCCAGCCCCGTGATTCCCGCCACCAGGGGAGCGGGACGCGCGCCGCACCGGCCACAAAGGCACCGCCGCCCTTGCAGACGGCGCGGGGTGCCTAGTGGTCGTGGACCCACTGGGTGAGGAAGTTGATCAGCTCGATCATGCGATTATCGCCGCTGGCGCGCGGCGCCCTGCCTTGGCGGAAGCGGAAGAACGACGGTCCGGTCCGGTAGCGGCCGTCGACGATGATCGTGGGGGTGCCCGTGATCTCGTACATCTGTCCGAGCTGGCGCGCCCGACCGAGATCGACGTGGACGTCGAAAGAGTTGTAAGCGTTGACGAAGGCGGCGGCGCTGACGCCGTGCTGCTCGGCGAAGGCTTCCTGGAGCGCGAGCGTCCGCGCCGGGGTGCTGCCGACCATGACCGCCTCGGTGCCGGCCTGTTTCTCCATCTGGTGCAGGGTGTTGAACGCGGTCTCGACCAGGTCATCCCGGCCCAGCGCCTCCAGCGTGTAGAAGAGCCGCGCGTCCGCGACCTGCAACGGCGCCCACATGACCGGCACACGCACGAACTGGACATAGGCCGGCTTGGTCTTGCGCCAGGCGAGCATGTGCGGCTCGAGCGCATGGCAGAACGGGCAGGCGAGATAGAAGAATTCGATGACCTGCACCTTGCCCGGGGGCGTATTGGTCGGCTGGGCGGGCGAGATCACCTTGTAGTTGACGCCCGCTTTCCAGCGGCTGCTCACGGGCGGCGGTGTGTTGGCCGCGCGAGCCGGCTGCGCGCCGGAGACCGCGGCAAGCAGCAGCGCGGTCGCAAGAGCCAGGACGCGATTCACTTTCGAGACGGGCATTGCCCTCATGGCGCACTCCGGTGATCGTGGACCCATTTTGCCAGGAAGTCGATCAGCGCGATCGTCTGTTTTTCGCCGCCGGCCTTGGCCGGGTCGGTGCGGAATCGGCCGTCGACGATGACCGTCGGCACCGACTGGATCTCGTAGAGCTGGGTGATCTCCTCGGCCTTCGCCAGCTCGGCATGGACATCGAAGGAGTTGTAGGCATTCCCGAAAGCGGCGGCGCTCACTCCGTTGCGGACCGCGAACGCCTCCTGCAGCCTCATCGTGCCCGCCTGACTGGCGCCGATCATGATCGACTCCGTGCCGGTCCGCGTCTCGAGGTCGTGGATGGTCTTGAAGGCGCTCTCCACCAGATCCTCGCGACCGAGCGCCTTCAGCGTGTAGAACAGCCTCGCGTGAGCCTGCTGAACCGGACCCCACATCACCGGTACGCGCACGAACTGGACATAGTCGGGCTTGGACTTGCGCCAAGCCCGCATATAGGGCTCGAGTGCATAGCAGTGCGGGCAGGCGAGCCAGAACACCTCCATGACCTGCACCTTGTCGGGCGGCGCGCTGGTCGGCTGGGCCGGCGCGATCACGTCGTAATTGACCCCGGGCTTCCACCGGCTGCTCGTGGGCAGGGCGAGGGGTCCGCGCGCGGTGTCGCTCGCCGTGGCGCCCGATGCGCTGCCGCTCTCCGTGGTGTGCTGGCCCGATGCGCCGGGCTGCGTGGTCGCGCCGGAGGATATCCGCCCGGACAGCGCGGCCGGCGTGGCAGCCTGAGAGGTCTGCCCCGGATGCGAGCTGCAGGCGCACAAGGCGAGGACGAGCGCGGCGGACAGGACGAGCGTACGGGTCATGAGCGGCGGATCTCCCATTGCCTGCTCAGCGCAGGCCCTGCACGTAGGACGCGGCCGCCTGCATTTCCGACGGCGTCAGGCGTTTGGCAATGTCGAACATGATGCTGCTGTTTGGGGTCGCGTGCGGTCCAGTGTAGCGGGTGCCGTCGGCGTAGCTCGTAAGCTGCGCCACGACATAGACTGATTGCTGGGCCTGAAGTGCCGGATAGCCCGCCGCCGGGTTGCCGCGGCCGAGCGGCCCGTGACAGGCCGCGCAAGCGGGTATACCGCGCCTGGGGTCGCCGGAGAGGTACAGGACCTTGCCCGCCTTCCACAGGGTGGGGTCGGCATCGAGGCCCGCCGGTGTCTGCGCAGCGAAGAAAACCGCAAGGTTGTCGATGTCCTGGTTGCTGAGGGTCTGGGCCATCGGGCCCATCACAGGGTTGGGCCGTACTCCGGAGCGGAAGAGGTGCAGCTGCTCGGCAATATAGACGGCGTTCTGGCCCGCGAGCCGCGGGAACGTGGGGACGCCGCTATCGCCATCCGGTCCGTGGCAGGCGAAACACTCCGCAGCCTTGGCTGCTCCGGCCTTCACCGTCCCGTCGATATAGGGATCGGGCGTCACGGCAGCGGACTTGGCGCCAGCGGGCGGGGCTGCCGAGGGCTGGGCGGCGGCCGCCGGGCCGGCGTGCGAGAGCGTTGCGGCCAGGAAGGCCGCGGCCGCAAGCATGGACGGGAGGAAGGTTCTTTTCGCCATGGTTCGCTCTTTCTCGTTTCGACCCGTGATGCGAAAGCCGGCGATTGTACACTACGACCGTGGCACGATTCCCCCAAGCGCAGTTCCTACTGAGCGCCGCCGCGGCGGCGCAGTTTCCCGCCGATTCGGGCGCCGAAGTCGCCTTCGCGGGCCGATCGAATGCCGGAAAGTCGAGCGCCATCAACGCCATCGTGGACCGGCAGGCGCTGGCGAGGGCGAGCAAAACTCCCGGACGCACCCGGCTCATCAACTTCTTCGAGCTCTCCGCGGGGCGGCGCCTGGTCGATCTGCCCGGCTATGGCTATGCGAGCGCGCCGGAGAGCGACCGGCGTACCTGGCCGCAGCTGCTCGAGGCGTTGCGGCAGCGCAGCTCGCTGAAGGGGCTGTTCGTGATCGTGGATGCGCGCCGTGGCATCACCGAAGGCGATGTGGCGCTGCTCGAGTGGGCCGGACCGGCGCAGCGGGCGCATGTGCTGCTGTCGAAGACGGACAAGTTGAGCCGCAACGATGCGCGCCGGGCGCTCATCGCCGCTGCTGCAGCCGTGGGCGAAGGGGTGTCCGTGCAGTTGTTCTCCGCACACACCCGTGTCGGGGTCGAGGAGGCCTACCGAGTGCTGTCGGTGTGGCTCGGGGACGTCGGGAAATAAAAGACCCCGATGGCCCTATGGGCCACCGGGGCAGACTAACCCGGCACAGGTCTCGTTGTGAACCGGGTTTTGACCCGCTCAGGGAGGGAAGCGGGGAGTGCCTTGGCACTCAGTAAATTGGAGTGACAGGCTTCCGGAAAGTTCCGGTGCCGGCGCCGGATTTCCGGTGGATCCGGGTGCATGCTCTCCTGCATCACCCCTTCGCCAGTCAAATGTATCGAATTGTTTTCGAAAGTAATTCAAATCAAAGCAATTCCAAGGCTAATGAGCGTCAATGGGCCTCGTCCCAGTTCGCGCCCGTGCCAATCTCGACGCGTAGCGGGACCTTGAGCGCTGCAGCATCTGTCATGTGGCCACGAACCGCTTCGGTCACGGTGCCGGCGGAATCCTCGCGCACCTCGAGCACCAGCTCATCGTGTACCTGCATGATCAGCCGAGCCGGCGCGTCTTGCTCGATGCACCAGGCGTCCACCGCGATCATGGCCCGCTTGATGATATCGGCGGCGGTGCCTTGCATGGGAGCGTTGATCGCGCTGCGCTCGGCGTACTGGCGGGTCTGTTGATTACCGGAGCGGATGTCGGGCAGATACAGTCGCCGCCCGAACACCGTTTCGACGTAGCCGATCTCCCGGGCCTGCGCGCGGGTCTCGTCCATGAAGCGGCGGACGCCTGGGTAGCGTTGGAAGTAGCGCTCCACGTAGCGCTGCGCCGAGGCGCGATCGATGCCGAGCTGGCGCGCCAGGCCGAATGAGGACATGCCGTAGATCAACCCGAAATTGATGGTCTTGGCGAGCCGTCGCTGATCGGCAGTGACCGCATCGAGCGGTGTCCCGAACACTTCGGCCGCCGTGGCCCGGTGGACGTCGCGCTCCTCGGCGAAGGCCCCGAGCAGCCCCTCATCGCCGGAGAGGTGCGCCATGATGCGCAGCTCGATCTGCGAGTAATCGGCCGCCAGCAGCACATGGCCGGCCGGCGCGATGAAGGCTTGGCGGATGCGCCGGCCTTCCGGTGTGCGGATCGGAATGTTCTGAAGGTTCGGATCGGTCGAGGACAGCCGCCCGGTCTGCGCGACGGCCTGATGATAGGAAGTGTGAATACGCCCCGTGACGGGGTTGATCAGCTCGGGGAGCTTCTCGGTGTAGGTGGATTTGAGCTTGGCGAGTGCGCGGTATTCGAGCACCGTACGCGGCAGCGGGTAGGAAGCGGCAAGCTCCTCCAGGACGTCCTCGGCGGTAGAGGGCTGGCCCTTGGGCGTCTTGCGCAGCACCGGCAGGCCGAGCTTCTCGAACAGCACCTGCTGGAGCTGCTTCGGCGAGTCGACATTGAGGTCCGTCCCCGCCTCCCGGCGCGCCCGCTCGGCCAGCTCCACGAGCTTTTCGGCGATCTCCGTGCTCTGCGCGCGCAGCAGCCCGGCATTGACCAGCACGCCGCGGCGCTCCATGCGCTGCAGTACCGGAACCAAGGGTTGTTCGATGGTCTCGTAGAGCCGCTCGAGCACGGGCACGCCGGTGATCTTCGGCCACAGCATCCGATGCAGCTGCAACGTGACATCGGCGTCCTCCGCGGCGTACTCGCCGGCTTTCTCCACCGGCACCTGCGCGAAGGGGATCTGCTTTGCGCCCTTGCCGGCCACCTGCTCGTAGGTGATGGTCTGTACCCCAAGATAGTGCCTTGCCGCCGAGTCCATGTTGTGTCGTGTCGCCACGCTGTCCCACACGTAGGATTCGAGCATGGTGTCGTACCGCATGCCCTCCAGGCGGATGCCGTGATTGGCGAGCACGTGCGCGTCGTATTTCAGGTGGTGGCCGATTTTCGGTCTGGCCGGGTCCTCCAGCATGGGCCGTAGCGCCTCGAGGGCCTGGGCGCGGTCGAGCTGCGCCGGCGCCCCCGCATACGCGTGCGCCAGCGGCACGTAGGCCGCCTCGCCCGGCGCGACGCAGAACGATACGCCGACGATCTCGGCCCGCATGTAATCGAGGCCGGTGGTCTCGGTGTCGAACGCGACCAGCTCGGCGCCGCTCAGCTTCCGCAGCCATCGATCGAGGTCCGCGCGTGTGAGCACCGTGTCGTAATGACGGGGCGGCCGGGTCGACTCGGCCGGCGCCGGTGGCGAATCGCCGGTGGAGCCGCGCTCGAGCGGCGAGCGGCCGGACAAGGAGTCCGACCTGCGGGAGCTGCCGCCGGCGGCAGCTCCCGCCATGGAGTCCGTCTCGCTCCCGTCGAGCTGGCGCAGGAGCGAGCGCAGCTCGTACCTCACATACAACTCACGCAGCCGCTCGAGGTCCGGTGGGGACGGATTCAGCTCATCCGTCTTCACGGGCAGGTCGACATCGGTGTCGATGGTCGCGAGCTTGCGTGAGAGATCGAGCGTCGCCAGGCCCGCTCGCAGGTTCTCGCCCACCTTGCCGCCCACCTCGCCGACGTGTGCGATGAGATTGTCCAGAGTTCCGTATTGGCCGAGCAGCTTCGCCGCGGTCTTGGGGCCGACCTTGTCGATGCCCGGGATATTGTCGGCGCTGTCGCCCACCAGGGCGAGGTAATCGACGATCTGCTCCGGAAAGACGTCGAACTTCGCTTTGACACCGGCGCGGTCGAGCACCGTGTTGCTCATCGTGTTGACGAGCGTGATCGAGTCATCGACCAGCTGGGCCATATCCTTATCGCCCGTCGAGATCAGCACCCGCTCGCCGGCCCGCGCCGTGCGGCGCGCCAGGGTGCCGATCACATCATCCGCCTCCACGCCCTCGATGCGAAGCAGCGGCAGCCCCTGGGCGGTGAGCGCGGCGAGCAGCGGCTCGATCTGGGCCCGCAGAGCATCGGGCATCGGCGGCCGGTGCGCCTTGTATTCTGCGAACAGCTCGTCGCGGAAGGTGCGTCCCGGGGCGTCGAATACCAGGGCGAGATGACGCGGCCGGCATTCCTTCAGGAACTTGGAGAGCATGTTCAGCACGCCGAACAGCGCGCCGGTCGGTTCGCCGCGCGAGCTGGTGAGGGGCGGCAGGGCGTTGAAGGCCCGGTAGAGGTAGGAGGAGGCGTCGATGAGGACGAGATCGGGAGAGGTGGGCGGTTCCATGCGCGCAAGTATACGGACAGCGCCCGTGCGGGCCGCTCAGTTCGGCCCGGCGCCCCCCTGCGCAGCGCTCGCTCGGCCGTCCTTGTGCTTGGCTTGGGCGGGACCCTGCGGGCGATCGGGCGCAGCTTCGGCGGCCGGCGCCGGATGGGTGACCACCGTGGCGCTCCGTCCGGGCAGATAGAGAGGCCCCTTGAAGCCGCAGGCCGCGCAGCCGAGCGTGGCGCTCAGCCCGGCGATGAGCATGCGCACTCTCATCGGGGCCTCAGGGTGCCGAGGCGCGGCGCGGCACCACGGCCATCGTCAGTCTGGATACGCAGGTCAGCCTGCCTTCCTCGTCCCGGATCTCGATGCCCCAGACCTGGCTGCGATGGCCGATGTGAAAGGGACGAGCCGTCGCCGTGATGACGCCCGCGCTCACCGGGCGCAGGTGATTGGCGTTGAGTTCCTGTCCGAGGCACATGAAACGCTCAGGATCTACGCACAGGCCCGCAGCGAGACTGCCGACGGTCTCCGCAAGCGCAGCGGAGACTCCTCCGTGCAGGATGCCATAGGGCTGGTGCAGATCGGGCGTGACCCGCAGGGTCGCGCGCAGGTGATCGGAGCCGATCTCCGTGATCCGGATCCCGATGCGATGGGCGAATCCGCCGCCTGCGATCCGCTCCAGGGACTGGGGTGTGACTTCGCGCTGCCAGATGCTCACGGCGGGATTCTAGCTGCCGCGCAGCCAGGCCGTCTCGGGCCTTTCCGAGGCGCCGTCGTCCATGGCACCCTTGAGCGCCTGCCGGGGTCCGGTGGCGAGGGAATCTTCATGAAGCTCTACACCTATTTTCGCAGTTCCGCGGCCTACCGCGTGCGCATCGCGCTCAATCTCAAAGGTATCGCCTGCGAGCCGGTTCCCGTCGACCTGCGCTCCGGGACGCAGCGCCGTCTGCAGTATCTGGCGATGAACCCCCAGGGACTGGTGCCGGCGCTCGAGGACGGCGGGACGGTCTTCGGCCAGTCGCTCGCCATCCTGGAGTATCTGGATGAGACCCATCCGCAGCCGCCGCTCCTGCCGCGCGCACCGGCAGACCGAGCCCGTGTCCGCTCGCTCGCACTCTCCATCGCCTGTGATCTGCACCCGCTCAACAACCTGCGGGTGCTGAATTATCTGCGCTCGGTCCTCGGGCAGGACGAGGGCGCCGTCAACGGCTGGTATCGTCATTGGATCGCGGAGGGCTTCGCGGCCCTGGAGAAGGAGGCGCAGCGCCACGGTAGCGGCCGGCACCTGTTCGGTGGCGAAGTGACCCTGGCGGATGTCTGCCTGGTGCCACAGATGTTCAACGCCCGCCGCTTCGACTGCGACCTCCAGCCCTATCCGACCCTGCGGGCGATCAGCGAGCACCTGGAGGCGCTGCCCGAGTTCGCGCGGGCGGCACCCGCTGCGCAACCGGACGCAGTCTGATTCAGGCGGGGTTGTCCCGGGCGGGCGCGAACAGCTCCGTCTTCAGACGGAAAGTCGCCGAGATGTCCTCATCGCCGTGACCGCGGGCGATGAGCTCATCGTACTCGGCCAGCATGCGCTCGACCACCGGCAGCGCCACACCGAGGCGCGCCGCCATGTCGCGGCAGATCGCAAGGTCCTTGGCGTGCAGGCGCACGCGAAAGCCGGCCGGGTAGCTGCCGCGCACCATGTTGGGTGCGCGGTGTACGAAATACCAGCTCGAGCCCGCGCCCTTGCCCAGGGTGTCGATGAGCTTATCGAGCGGCAGGCCCTGCGCGCGCGCGAACGCCATCGCTTCCGAGACCGCCTCGATGATGCCGGCGCACATGATCTGGTTGGTGGCCTTGGCCGCCTGACCGCTGCCCACGGGACCGAACAGGGTGATGGTGCGCCCCATGGCCGCAAGCACGGGCCGGGCCCGCTCGAACACCTCCGGCGCACCGCCCGCCATGATGGCGAGCGTTCCCTCGCGCGCCCCTTCGACTCCGCCGCTCACGGGGCAATCGAGGAAGTCCGCCCCGCTGCGATGCAGCAGCTCTGCGACGCGTCGCGCGGTGTCGGCCGCTATGGTCGAGCAGTCGATCATCAACGCACCCGGGGCCAGCGCGGGCGCGAGGGCGCCGGCGACCTCGAGCACATCCGCATCGGCGGATACGCAGCTCACGACGGCATCGACGTCGGCGGCGAGCTCCGCCAGCGTGGCCGGCGCCCGGATGGCAAGCTCGGTGGCCAGTGTCCGGGCCTTCTCGCCGGTGCGGCTCCAGACTGCAGCCAGAAGTCCCGCCCGGTGCAGGTTGCGGGCCATGGGCAGACCCATCGCGCCCAATCCGACGAATCCTACCCGCATGGTTCGCCCCCTCCTCGAGGGAAGCGGCCGGCCGGCCGCGTCGCCACTATAGTGGCTCAGAGGGCGATCTGAAACCGGCCCCGGCCGGGGCTCGAGAGACTGTCGTGCGGATTTCCTGCCTCCGGACGGCGCCGCTTGAGCTAGCCCGAATGGGCTGCGCAGAGCCGGTTCATGGTCGCGAGCGCCTTGGCCCGGGCGGCATCCGCCTGCGCGCCGGAGAGGTAATGGCGCTGCCCGTGCTTGCCGGTCGTGAACAGGCGGCGGGCATAGATCAGCCGCTGGTAGGTCGCCTTCGCGCTCTTGCACCGCTCGGCCTGCAGTTTGGCCTCTTTGGCTTGCACCGTGCGCTCATCGGCCGCCTGCCGGATCTGATGGTCGGCCGCCTTGCTCTCGCCCGCGATGCCCCGCAGCGCAGCGGCGGAGCTGCCCGCGCGCAGCGATCCCGATGTCCTCATGACCAGCTTCGCGCCCGGCACCCACTGGTCGCTGTAGTGCACCACGCCGTCTTTGCCGACCCAGCGGTAGACATCGGCGCGGGCCAGGCCGAGCGTGCCGGCCAGGATGAATCCCGATAGCAGGATCAAGAATGAGGTGCGTGACATGTACGTCTCCCGGCATGGCGGTGCCCGCCTGGTCGAGCCGCCATTCTAAAGCCCTGACCCGTGGGCGGCGGGTGGACCGGGGTCCCAAAAAAAGAAAGCCCCCGGGTCGCAGGCGGCGGACCCGGGGGTTCGGTTGGGAGCCGGTACTGGATCTTGAGCTTACATAAGCCTACAGATCGTAAGCGCGCTCGCCGTGGACGGTAATGTCCAGGCCCTCCCGCTCCTCGTCTTCGCTCACGCGCAAGCCGATGGTCAGCTTGATGAGGTAGAAACCGATGGCCGAGACCACTGCGGTCCACACGATGACTACACCCACGGCCTCGGCCTGGACGAGCAGTTGGTGCCAGATGCCGGGGTAGGCGCTCCCGCCCGGTCCGCCGAGCGCTGGGTCGTTGAAGATGCCGGTGGCAAGTGCGCCGAAGATGCCCCCCAGGGCGTGTACCCCAAACACGTCCAGCGCGTCATCGGTGCGGATCATTTTCTTCAGTCCCGTGACACCCCAGAAGCAAAGCGGGCCGACGCCGAGCCCGATCAGGAACGCGCCCGGTATGCCGACGTTGCCGGCGGCCGGCGTGATGGCCACGAGGCCGGCCACCGAGCCCGAGGCCGCGCCCAGCATCGAGGGCTTGCCCTTGATGATCCATTCCGTGCCCATCCAGGCGAGCACCGCGCAGGCGGTGGCGAGATAGGTGTTCAGGAACGCGAGCGCCGCTGAGCCGTTGGCCTCGAGGGCGGAGCCGGCATTGAACCCGAACCAGCCGAACCACAGGAGCGAGGCGCCGATCATGGTCATGGTGAGGCTGTGCGGGGGCATCGGCTCCCTGCCGAGGCCGATGCGCTTGCCGAGGATGATCGCCCCCACCAGGCCCGCGACGCCGGCATTGATATGCACCACGGTGCCGCCGGCGAAGTCGAGCGCGCCCAGCTTCCACAGGAACCCGCCCACGGGATGCGCGCCCGGTGTGGTATCGAGGCCCGGCCAGTACCACACCATGTGCGCCACCGGGCAGTAGCAGAAGGTGAACCAGAACGCCAGGAACAGCAGGATGCCCGAGAACTTCACCCGCTCGACCAGCGCGCCCAGAATCAGGCAGCAGGTGATGGCGGCGAAGGTGGCCTGGAAGCCCACGTACACCAGCTCATTGAGCACGACACCCTTGTCGAACGTGCCGATCGTGGAGAACGCGCCGGTTGCCGGGTTGAACGTGCCGGCGAGGAACAGGCGGCTCAGGCCCCCGATGAAGGCGTTGCCCGCGGTGAAGGCCAGGGAATAGCCGTAGATGCACCACAGGACCGTGATCAGCGAGAAGCCGACGAACACTTGCATCAGCACCGAGAGCATGTTCTTGGTGCGCACGAGGCCGCCGTAGAACAGGCCGAGCGCCGGCACCGACATCAGCAGCACCAGGGCGGTGGAGGTCATCATCCAGGCCATGTCGCCCTTGTTCGGCACGGGCGTGGCGGCGCAGGCCATCGTGGGACCGAGCGCCGCGAGGGCGGCGGCTCCCGTCATGAAGAGGAATTTGACGTGTTTTGGAGCAATGCGCATGTTCTCTCCCGAGGCGGTTCTCGTGCGGCGTGCGTTTCGAGGCGATCGGGCTGCAAATGGGGACTGCCCGACCCGCTGCGAGGCGCGTAAGCTGATGACGCGGGCCGTGGTGCAGAATCCATGCCATCGGAATTTTCAATGCAGTTTCCGCGGCTTGCGTCGAATTTGCGCCAGGTCTCGCACCGATGTGGTGCTGCCCGCCCATCTCTTCGCCCCAAAGCGGGGCACGTATTTCGAGGTCAGCGATGATGGATATCTTTGGTATCGATGCGATCGCCCGCCGGCTTGCCGACAGCGTCCCTCCCGCTCTGCGCACCATGCAGAAGGACCTGGAGGACAACTTCCGGGCGGTGTTGCGCGCCAGCCTGAGCAAGCTCGATCTGGTGACGCGGGATGAATTCGACACCCAGGCGCGGGTGCTGCAGCGCACACGTGAGCGTCTGGCCGAGCTCGAGGCGCGGCTTCAGGCGCTGGAAGGCGGCTCGCCACCGACGGGCCGCTAGGCGGATCGCCGGCCCGAAGGGCCCTCGCCATGGCCATCGTCGCGCGCCTGGCCTGTCGGGCCCAGGTCGGTCTGTCAGCGCCGCTGGTGCAGGTGGAAGTGACGCTGGCCAGCGGTCTGCCCGTGTTCTACATCGTGGGCCTGCCGGCTCCGGTCGTGAAGGAAAGCCGAGAGCGGGTGCGGGCCGCACTGCTGTCCTGCGGCTTCGACTATCCTGCCGGGCGAATCATCGTCAACCTCGCGCCGGCGGAAATCCCCAAAGAAGGCGGGCGTTTCGAGCTGCCGATGGCCCTCGGTATCCTGGTGGCCTCGGGACAGCTTGCGCCGCAGCCCGGCGCGCCGCTCTGCGAGCTGTACGGTGAGCTCAGCCTGGATGGTGAGGTGAAGCCGGTCCGCGGCATCCTTCTCGCGGCCGCCCATGCCAGGGGCGACGGGCACGAGCTGATCGTCCCGAGCGCCAATCTGAAGGAAGCGCTCATCGTGGCGGCCGGCCATGTCCGGGCGGCCACGCACCTGAGGGAAGTCTGCGACCATTGGGCGGGCCGCGCCGTGCTGCCGCCGGGCCGAGCTGCACTCCGTCCCCCGGGGCCTCCTCGGGCCGCTCCCGACTTGACCGACGTGCGCGGGCAGCTGCAGGCCAAGCGCGCCCTGCTCATTGCGGCCGCAGGATCCCACAGCCTGCTCATGATCGGTCCACCCGGCAGCGGCAAGAGCATGCTGGCGCAGCGCCTGCCGGGCTTGCTTCCTCCCCTGACACATTCGGAGGCGCTCGATTGCGCGGGCATCGCCTCGGTCAGCACGGCCGGCTTCAATCCGGGCGCTTTCGGTGAGAGGCCCTTCCGGTCCCCTCATCACACGGCCTCGGCGATCGCCCTGGTCGGCGGCGGCGCCCAGGCGCGCCCCGGGGAGATCAGTCTGGCCCATCATGGGGTGTTGTTTCTCGACGAGCTTCCGGAATTCGACCGGCGCGTGCTCGAGGCGCTGCGCGAGCCTCTGGAGGCCGGGACGGTGACGGTATCGCGAGCCGCGGCGCATGCCGAGTACCCGGCGGCATTTCAACTCATCGCCGCCATGAATCCCTGCCCCTGCGGCCACCAGGGCGATCCGGGCGGGAACTGCCGCTGTACGCCAGCCCAGGTGCGCACCTACCGCGCCCGCATCTCCGGTCCGCTGCTCGACCGGCTGGACATCCATGTCGAGGTGCCGCGTCTTGCGGCTGCAGACTTCAGCGACGGACCGCGGGGGGAAGCCAGCACCGTCCTGGCCGAGCGTGTGGCACGGGTCAGGGCCTTGCAGCTGCAGCGCCAGGGAAGGTGCAACGCGCGCTTGACGGATGCGCAGCTGAGCGAGTGGTGCGCGCCGGATGCTCGCGCTCGCGCGCTGCTCGATCAGGCCATGCAGCGGCTGCGCCTCTCGGCCCGGGCACGCCAGCGCGTCCTGAAACTGGCGCGCACCATTGCCGACCTCGAAGGCCGGCCGGACATCACCGCATCGCACGTGGGCGAGGCGGTGATGCTGCGATGCATGGACCGGGAGCGCGCTATTTCTTCTTGCCCTTGACCAGGGTGGGGTCCACCAGGGACACCATGTAGTTGACCGCCCGCTTTACGATCGCGTCCGGCAGGGTCGCACGTCCGCCCTTGGCCGGCATGGTGCCGGTATGCCCGGTGAACCCATGCAGCGCATGGTCATAGAGCGTCGGCAGCCCCTTGGCGATGTGCGGCGCCCACGCCGCCTTGTCGCCCGCTTTGGGCGCGCCGGCGATGCCCGGTCCGTGACAGGCGCTGCAGGTCTGCTCGAACAGCTGTTTGCCCGTGGTCGGAATGCCGAGAGCGCCGCTGCCGGCACTGCCGGCGGACGTAGCGCCTGCCGAAGGCTTGATCGCAAGAGCGGCGTTGTTCTGGCCGGCGATCGCCTCTTGGGCAAAGGGGGCAACGCGCTTGGAGACATCCTTGATGTATTCGGTCTCCGTCCGGATCTCCCTGCCCTGCGTGTGGCTGCCGACGTAACGGGCAAAAACGAAGATCAGTATGGCGATCGTGGCGAGCATGCCGATCAGCAGACTGAACACATTGAAGAAATGACGGTCCTGCTTGCTCACGATACCTCTCTGGGGAATCGGTGAACACGGAGCCGCCAGTATAGCCGTTTGCGCACCATCCGGCTGAGGCAGATGCGGGGCCGTTGCCGCACGGAGGCGCCTTTCCGGCTTCTCCCCCCGTGGGGCCCTCGACATGGACGAGCAAGCGCCGAGCCGCGTATCATTGCCGACCCGGGCCGGGATTACCCCGGCCTTCCGGGCGGCGCGCCCGTAGCTCAGTTGGATAGAGTGGCAGCCTCCGAAGCTGCAGGTCGCTGGTTCGAATCCAGTCGGGCGCGCCAAATTACGAGAAGGCTCAACTGAATCCGTCGGCGGTCGCTGGTTCGACAAAATCGCCGGGAGCGTTTTTGAACGCGGCGCAGCCGCGGGCCCGGAGGGCCGAGGCTCAGGATGAGCCGAGTAATCCAGTCGGGCGCGCCAAAGCACCCGGCTGACGGCGCATTGCCCGGTTGCCGATCGACGCCTCCGTGAGGCTTGAGGCGCCGTGCGACGCGTCCTTATACTCACGGCCCGACAGTTGCCCGCTCGTCTTGCCCGTGCCAACCGATCCATTATCGACCGTGTTCCTGCACGGCGGCTGGCGTTGCGCCAGCACCTACGTCTGGAGCCGCTTTCGCGCCTCTTCGCTGACGACCTGCTTCTACGAGCCGTTCGCCGAGCGGCTGGCCCACAGCTCCGCCAAGCGCATCGGGCGTGACACATCGGGCGGCTGGGACTCGCGCCACCCGCGGCTGAGTGCCCCATACCGCAGCGAGTACCTGCCGCTGCTGCGGCGCGTGGGTCGGGGCGTGCGCGGCTATCACGAGCAGCTCGCGCTGGCGCGTTACTTTCCGCGCGATCACCTCGGGCCCGAGCGCGCCTATCTCGATCGGCTCATCGAGCACGCCCGCGGACGCGGCACGCACCCGGTGCTGGGCTTTTCGCGCTCTCTAGCCCGTGCCGCCGCCCTCAAGCAGGCCCTCGGCGGCTACCACGTCGTGATCCGCCGCGATCCGCGCCAGCAGTGGCTTTCCTGCCGCAGCTATCGCGGGAACGGACCGCTGCCCTACTTCGAGCTGTGTCATCTGCTCATCCTTGCTCTCGCGCCGCCCGGCTCGCCCGCCGCCGCTCTGGCGCGCAGCCTCGGCTTGCCACGGCCCTCCCCCTGGGCGCGCAGTGTGAAACGGCAGATGGAGTCGCTGCATGCCGCGGTGCATCCCTGTGGAGATGAGCTGTCGTATCGCGCTTTCATCGGCGTCTATCTGCTCTCGCATGCGGTCGCCTTACCGGCGGCGGATCTCGTGCTCGACATGGAGCGGCTCGGGGGCTCGGCGCAATACCGCGACGACGCTCGCCAGAGCATTCTCGGGCGCACCGGGATCGCGGTCGATTTCAGCGATTGTACGGTAGCGCAACACGACGGCGCGGGGATCGAGCTGGACTTCGCGGCCGCGGAAGGCGACGTCAGGGAACGCCTGATCGTCTTCGGGGCGAAACTCGACGGATCGGTCGGGCCGCCTGCGGCCGCGCAGCCGACGCCAGCCTAAATCGTCCGCTCCGGACGCGGGGCCGTCGTCCCGTTTGCTTTCTTCGGGCGCTCACCCGCCGCGCGGCTCAACCTCCGGCCGGCGCGCCGCCGTGCGCGCTCTGCTTGCGCAACAGGCCATCGATGGCGTAACGGCCGGCGCCTGCGACATGGAGCGCAAGCAGTCCGCCGATGATGCTGATGTTCTTCCAGAAGTTGATTTCATTCTCGAAGCGGGCCGCGCCCGTCATCGACCAGTAACGGTGGCCGATGAGAGCCGTGCCCAGCGTGTAGAGCGCCAGCAGCGCCGCGAGCGGCCGGGTCGCCACACCGAGGATGATGGCGATCGAGACGAAGAACTCCATGATGATCGCGATGACGGTCGCCAGCGGCGGCAGCGGCGCGCCGACATGGGCCATGAACCGCACCGTGCCCGAGTAGTCGAGCAGCTTCTGCCAGCCGAAGATCAGGAAGAGCAGCGCGATCAGGATCCGCGCCGCCAACAATATGCCGTCGGCACCTTTGACTTTGGAGTGGTTCATGACAGACCCCTGTTGCGAGGCGTAAGACAGTCGCCGGGGATCAAGTGTGCAAGCGTTCACGGGGGAAACACAAGAAGGCACAGTCATGCGACCGGGCGACATGGATGTGACGGCCCGTGATTCCGGATGGTCCCGCCTTGGAATCGGGAGCGCCAGGAAGCGGCCGCGCCGGGCCCCGAAGGCGCCGGCGCTCCTGTCTCCCGGGGTGCTGAGTCAGGCTTCGCCGCTTATGCGCCGGCAGCGCGGCGCAGATCCTCGAGCACCGTGCCTGACGCGAGCGTCTCCTGGTCGTGGGCGGCATCACGCCAGGTTTCCGCCAGCGCCGCCTCATACCAGCGCCGCATCGCCGGCAGCGCGAGCAGCCGCGCCGCGTAGTCCATCGCCGGCTGGTCGAGCTCGAGTCCGTAGGTCTGGATGCGAAAGGCCACCGGCGCGAAGAAGGCATCCACGGCGCCGAACTCCGGTCCGGCCAGATACGGACCGCCGAAGCGCGACCGCCCGTCCCGCCACACCTCCTGCAGCCGCTCGAGATCCCTCTGCAAGTCTGCGGCGATCCGATGCAGCCGAACCCTCAGGCCACAGGTCATGCTGCAGGCCTGGCGCAGGGCCGCATAGCCCGAGTGCATCTCCGCGGCGGCCGAGCGCGCAAAGGCGCGGGCGGCCGCATCCGCGGGCCATACCCCGCCATGACGCTCCGCCAGGTACTCGACGATGGCCAGAGAGTCCCAGATCACGGTCGCGCCATCGTGAAGACAAGGCACTTTGCCGTTGGGAGAGAATCTGCGGAAGTCATGCCCGTCGGGGCCTTGGCCAAACGGCACCAGCCGCTCCTCGAACGGGATGCCGAGCGTCTCCATGAGCACCCAGGGGCGCAAGGACCAGGAGGAGTAATTCTTGTTGGCGATATACAGCGCGTACATGGACAACCTCCACTGACATCATGATTCGCAGGCGGTTTGGACGGTGGCTTCGACGGCGGCGCGTCCGCGTGTGTTGGCCGGAATCACCCCACCCTCGATGACCGCGCCGCCGGCCAGGGTCGGCCAGCCCGGGTGTCGAGGTGAGCGGTTTTCTCCATGGGGGATCCCTTAGGGCCAGGGTATGGGAAGAGGACGCATACTAGGCTGCCGATCCCGCCTCGCTCTCGTCATTGCCGGCTGCGATGGATGAGAAAGCTCGAGGCGCATCCTAGTGGCTCAGGATTTGGCATTGAATGCAGATAATGCATATGCTTCGCCGGGTTTACGATCGTTCCTGCGAAAAAGACCCGCGATGAGCTTCGAATCAAAATTCACCCTGGATGCCAAGGACTGGCAGCTCCTCGAGCTGCTGCAGGCGGATGCTCGCAGCGGTTATGCGGAACTCGGCCGGCAGGTCGGCCTCTCCTCGCCCGCCGCAGCCGAGCGGGTGAAACGCCTGGAGGATACCGGGGTGATCCGCGGCTATCGGGCCGACGTCGATCCGCGAAAGCTTGGCTACGCAATCGAAGCCGTGATCCGGCTGCGCTGCGACGGCAGCGTATGCTCGCGCATCGGACAGGTGCTGGCGGACATCCCGGAAGTGCTCGATTACCGCCGCCTGGCCGGAGAGGACTCCGGCTCGCTGCGCGTCGTTGCGATGTCGGTGGGTCATCTGGAGGCGGTGCTCGACCGGATCCTGAAGGTCCATCCGAGCGTCAGCACCACCACCCTGGTGGTGCTGCAGGCGCCCTACACCAACCGCGCGCTGTCGCGGGCCACCTGGTCGGATGGCAGGGCCGCCTCGAATTCCGACGACGGCGCCTGAGCGGCGCCCAAGGTCCCCTGGAGCGCTACAACCAGCGGTAGGCCGCCAGCAGTCCCAGGATCCCGCCGGCGGTGAGCACCCAGCCCGGCCAGGCCACCGGCGCGACGGCGAGCCACACCAGTCCGCCGAGCAACACCGCGGCGCCGACGGTCACCCCGTCACGCCGTCTCGCCGCTGCGCGCATCTCTTCGCGCAGCAGGCTCATGGCGGCCACCTCCGGGTGGGCCTCGGGCTCCTGTGTCCGCCGCACCGATTGCGTGAACACCGCGGGCAGGGCCTGAATGGACTCCATGACGTCCGGCAGCTGGCGCCGCAGGCTCTTCCACAGCCGCCCGACGCTGACCCGCTCGCGCATCCATTCGCGCAGGATGGGCGTGGCGGTGGTCCAGATGTCGAGCTGCGGATACAGCTCGCGCCCCAAGCCCTCGATGTTGAACAGGGTCTTCTGGAGCAGCATCAGCTGCGGCTGGATCTGCATGTTGAAGCGCCGCGAGATCTCGAACAGGTGCAGCAGCAGATGCCCGAAGGAGATGTCCGCGAGCGGACGATCGAAGATCGGCTCGCAGACGGTGCGGATGGCCGATTCCATCTCATCGACACGTGTCCCGGGCGGCACCCAGCCCGATTCGACGTGCAGCACCGCCACACGGCGGTAGTCGCGCTCGAACACCGCCAGGAAGTTCTCCGCCAGGTAGTGCTGGTCACGCGGATCGAGCGTCCCCATGATGCCGAAGTCGATGGCCGCATAGCGCGGCCGGGCCGGATCATCCGTCAGGACGAAGATGTTGCCCGGGTGCATGTCCGCGTGAAAGAAATTGTGGCGGAACACCTGGGTGAAGAAGATGCGCACACCGTTCTCGGCGAGCCGCGCGATGTCGGTGCCGGCGGCGCGCAGCCGCGCCATGTCGCTGATGGGGATGCCGCGGATGCGCTCCATCACCATCACGTCGGTGCGGCAGTAGTCCCAGAACACCTCCGGAACGTACAGCAATTCCGAGCCGGAGAAGTTTCGCCGCAACTGTGTCGCGTTGGCCGCCTCGCGCATCAGGTCGAGCTCGTCGAGGATGGTCTTCTCGTACTCGTCGACCAGATCCACGGGACGCAGGCGCCGCGCCGCGCGCCAATAGGTCTGCGCCAGCGCCGCGAGCGAATAGAGCACCTCGAGATCCTTCTCGATGCGCGCGCGCATGCCGGGGCGCAGCACCTTCACGACCACTTCCCGGCCGTTGTCGAGACGCGCGGCATGGACCTGCGCGATGGAGGCCGCCGCCAGCGGCGTCTCGTCGAATGCCGCAAAGATCTGGCTCACCGGTCGGCCGAGGCTGCGCTCGATCGCTTCGCGCGCCATCGAGCCGCTGAAGGGGGGGACGCGATCCTGCAGCTTCGAGAGCTCCTCGGCGATGTCGGGCGGAAGCAGGTCGCGGCGCGTGGAGACGGCCTGGCCGAACTTCACGAAGATGGGACCCAGGGCCTCGAGCGCGAGGCGCAGCCGCTCGCCGAGGGGAACGCGGCGGCCGGGTCCGAACCACGTGCCGGGGTAAAGAAGCAGCAGAAAGCGCAACGGCCGGTACAGATGGGTCTCGCGCACGAAATCGTCCAGTCCGTGCTTCACGAGCACATGCTGGATCTGTATCAGCCGCACCAGGACGCGCAGCCTCATGGACCGGGCGACCGGCATTACCTTGTTTCCGAGGCTTTTTGAAGCAACGTCAGGCGCGCCTCGAATCGATCGACCTCCTCGCGCAGAGTGTCCACCCCGCGCAGGAACTGATCCCCCTCCTGGCGAGAGACCAGATCCCCCCGCTCGTGGCTGGCGTACTCGCCGAGGTCCCGCAGCAAAGTCGTGACGGCCCTGCGTGACCAGCCAAGCGTGCCGCGCGCCAGCCGTCCGACGCGGTGCGCGGGCGCATCGCCGATGAGCAGCGAGAGTTCCTCTTCCGGGTCCGGCGACAGCAGCCTCAGCAGCTCCTGGAACTTCTGCGCCACCTCGGCGTCGCCGCGGATCTGCGTCTCCCCGCGCCGCAGGGGGCCTTGCGAGAAGCCGCCGCTCAGCACCGCCAGGCTCAGCGGGCCGCCGATGATCTGCGCGTCCGCAGAGCCTGCTCCGCAGCTCAAGCTGAGCGAGCTGCCGGTGGATCCGATCAGCACACGCGCCAGCGCCGGGGCCTCGATGGCGAGGCGCCGCCCGGCGAGCTCGGCGCACAGCTGCCGGGCTCGCACCGAGCGGGGCAAGCCGCGGTTGAGGATGTTCTCGATCGTCCCGATGAGCATGGACATCGGTGCGCTCAGTACTTGTAGCCGCGGTGCACCGCTACGATGCCGCCCGAGAGATTGTGGTAGCGGCAGCCCTCGAGCCCCGCCGCCTGCATCATGGCGAGGAGCTTCTCCTGGGGCGGATGCATGCGGATCGACTCCGCCAGGTAGCGGTAGCTCGCCTCGTCGCGCGCCACGAGCTTGCCGAGCAGCGGCAGCACCCGGAATGAGTAGGCATCGTAGATCGTTCCCAGACCCGGTGCCACCGGGTGCGAGAACTCGAGCACCAGCAGCTGCCCGCCGGGCCTCAACACCCGATGCATGGAGGCGAGCGCCGCGGGCTTGTCGGTCACGTTGCGCAGCCCGAAGCCGATGGTGATGCAATCGAAGGTCCCTTCGCGGAACGGCAGATTTTCCGCATTGGCCTGGACGTACTCGACGTTGCCGAGCACACCGCGATCGGTCAGCCGGTCCCGGCCCTGCCCGAGCATGGCCGCATTGATGTCGCTGAGCACGACCAGTCCGCCCTCACCGACCTGCCGGGCCAGTCCCGAGGCGAGGTCTCCGGTGCCGCCGGCGACATCGAGCGCCCGCTGGCCGGGCCGCAGACCAGTCAGGGCCAGGGTGAAGCGTTTCCAAAGCCGGTGCACGCCGCCCGACATCAGATCGTTCATCAGGTCGTAGTTGCGGGCGACCGAATCGAAAACGCCCCGCACACGGCGGGCTTTCTCGCCCCATGGAACGCGCTCGTAACCGAAATCGGTGGCTTGATCCTCGCTCATTTCGCCCGCCATCCCCGAAAGGGCGGCATTGTATCCCAGGAGCGTGGCGGCCTCAGGAGCGCGGCGAAGTCTCCATGGTCGCGCGGGCACGACGCTGGAAGCGGCGCCGGCCAATGGGGCCCCGCAGAGCTGACGATCGCGCCGCAAGCGGCTTGTGGCGCGGTGCATTGTGCGTGCCCGAGACCCGAGGCGGCGCCCGGCGCAGGGCGCCCGCGCGGGATCCTTGCGGTCCCGTCCCGAGGGCTTACCGAATATCGGTGTGCTCTGTCAAGGCCCATCCGGAATAGGGAAGAATTTGCTTTTTGACACACTTGGTGCGAATAATCCGCCCGCGTACGGGGGTCTTGAAACCTTCGGGGCCGGACGGTGTCAAAACTGTCCGGCTTTTTTTATGGATTTCAGAGCCGCGGCGCCATCCCGGACGGCCGGAAAGGAAGGGACGCCTTTTTGTGCCGGGCCGGTTGCACTATCATTGTGCACCCTGCCCCAGCAGTGGAACACCGTGGACGCCACCGATACTTCCCGCCCTGACTATTACCATCGCGTAGTCGATTGTCAGTGGGCTTGTCCTGCCCACACCGACGTTCCCGAATATATCCGCCTGATTGCCCAGGGCCGATTCACCGACGCCTACATGGTGAATCGCCATTCGAACGTCTTTCCGGGCATTCTCGGCCGAGTGTGCGACCGGCCCTGCGAGCCGGCCTGCCGCCGGGGCCGGGTCGAGGCGAAGCCCGTGGCCATCTGCCGCCTGAAGCGGGTCGCCGCCGATTACCGCGACGACATCGCCGGACGGCTGCCGAAGATTCCGAAGGTCAAGAACGGTAAGCGCATCGCCTGCATCGGCGCCGGCTGCGCTTCGCTCACGGTAGCCAACGACTTGATGCCGCTCGGCTACGAGGTGACCATTTTCGAGCAGCTCGAGCAGGTCGGCGGCCTGATGCGCACCAACATTCCCGCCTTCCGCCTGCCGGCGAGCGTGCTCGATGAAGAGATCGGCATGATTCTCTCGATGGGGGTGGATCTGAAGCTCGGGCACCGCGTCGAGAGCCTCAAGGAGCTGCTTGCAGACGGACGCTTCGATGCCGTGTTCGTCGGCTCGGGCGCGCCCAGGGGCAAGGAGCTGTCTTTGCCGGGCCGCGAGCAGTCCGCCGCCAACGTGCACATCGGCATCAGCTGGCTGGAGTCGGTGGCCTTCGGGCACATCGAGCGCATCGGCGAGCGTGTGCTCATCATCGGAGTCGGCAACACGGCGATGGACTGCTGCCGCACGAGCTTGAGGCTCGGCGCCAGGCAGGTGAAGGTCATGGCGCGCAAGCCGCGCTCCTTCTTCAAGGCCTCGGCCTGGGAGCTCGAGGACGCCGAGGAGGAAAGCGTCGAGATCATCGTCAACCGCTCGCCGAAGTCCTTTGTCCTCGAGGGCGGCCGGCTCGCCGGCATGATGTTCGATTGCATGGAATACGAGCTTGATGCACGAGGGCGCATCACGGCCGAACGCGTGAGCGGCGAGGAGTTCATCCCCGCGGACGACGTGATCCTTGCAATCGGCCAGGAGAACGCCTTCCCTTGGATCGAGCGCGACATCGGCATCCGATTCGACAAGTGGGATGTGCCCGTGGTCGATCCGGTGACGTTCGAGTCGACGCTGGCCGGGGTGTTCTTCGGCGGCGATGCCGCCTTCGGACCGAAGAACATCATCTGGGCGGTGGAGCAGGGGCACCAGGCGGCCATTTCCATTCACCGGCACTGCCAGGGCGCGCCGCTCGCTGAGCGGCTGTCCCCGGGCGTCACCCTGCAAAGCCGCAAGATGGGCATGCACGAATGGTCGTACTCGAACGACTACGCGCCGGTGGAGCGGCGGCTGATGCCGCACGTGTCGCTGAAGGAGCGCTTCAAGAGGATCAACATCGAAGTGGAGCTCGGCTTCTCCGCCGAGCAGGTGGCGCAGGAGGTGCAGCGCTGCCTCAACTGCGACGTGCAGACCGCCTTCAGCGCAAAGCTGTGCATCGAGTGCGACGCCTGCCTCGACATCTGCCCGGTGGACTGCCTCAGCATCGTTGCGAACGGGACGGAGGCGCAGCTGCGCGCGAGCCTGAAGGCGCCGGCGGGCAACCCGGCCCAGCCGCTGTACGTCTCGGCGGCGTTGCCGCAGACCCGCCGCGTGATGGTCAAGGACGAGGATCTGTGCGTGCACTGCGGATTGTGCGCCGAGCGCTGCCCGACTGCGGCCTGGGACATGCAGAAGTCGCTCATCCGTTGGCCGCACGCCGGCGACGAGGCCCGCGCGCTCGAGCAGCGCAAGCCGAAGATCGCCTGAGTTGCATCGAGAGCGACCCGCTTCACCCAATGCCGCACCGCCACCCGCGAACGCGACCACAGCGTCGGATTTTTCCGCGAGCCCCCGCTCGCTCCCCGCATGCGCCGAGCGAGCGGCCGGGGCAGGTCGGCGCGCTGCGCCTGACGGTGTCCCGAAAAAGAGGCATCTTGTGATGCGCTCGCAGAGCGGAACGGTAATGTCATCGGATGTCAACAATGGCAACAAGCCGCGTTAACGACTTCACCATCAAGATCGCCACGGTCAACGGCACCGGCTCGGCGAGCGCCAACACGCTGCTCATGAAGTCCATCTTCCGAAGCGGTGTGCCCGTGATGGGCAAGAACTTCTTCCCCTCCAACATCCAGGGACTGCCCACCTGGTACGAGATACGCGTGTCCCGAGACGGGCACGTGGCGCGCTCGGGGAAGGTGGAGATGATGGTGGCGCTGAACCCCGAGACATACGCGCGCGACGTGCGGGAGGTCGCCTCCGGCGGCTACCTGCTCTACGACTGCACCTGGCCGCGCCCGGCGTTGCTGTCGCGCTCGGACATCACGGTTCTCGGCGTGCCGCTCGCGCAGATGTGCAACGAGCACTTCAACGGGGTGCGCACACGCATCCTGATGAAGAACATCTGCTACGCGGGCGTGCTGGCCGCGCTGTTGTCGCTCGATCTCGAGCGCATCCGCGGCCTGCTCGCCGAGACCTACGCCAAGAAGCCGCAGCTGGTCGAGAGCAACATGAAAGCGATCCAGCTCGGCTACGAGTACGCACGGCAGCACTTCGCCTGCCCCCTGCCGATCTCGGTCGAGCCCATGGACCGCACCGCCGGCCACATCATGATCGATGGTAACACCGCGGCGGCGCTCGGCTGTGTGTTCGCCGGCGCCACGGTCGCCGCATGGTATCCGATCACTCCGTCGACTTCGTTGATGGATGCGTTCAAGGGCTTCTGCGAGCGGTTGCGCATCGATCCCGAGACCGGCGCCCGGCGCTTCGCCTTCATCCAGGCGGAGGATGAGCTCGCCGCCATCGGCATGGTGCTCGGCGCCTCGTGGAACGGCGCGCGCTCCTTCACGGCGACCTCCGGGCCCGGCATCTCGCTGATGAACGAGTTCCTGGGCCTCGCCTACTACGCCGAGGTTCCGGCGGTCGTGTTCGACATCCAGCGCGTGGGTCCCTCGACGGGCATGCCCACGCGCACGCAGCAGGGCGACCTCATGGCCTGCGCCTACGCCTCGCATGGCGATACCCGCCATGTCTGCCTCTACCCGGCGAACCCGGAGGAGTGCTTCTACATGGCGCGCGATGCGTTCGATCTCGCCGAGCGTCTGCAGACCCCGGTGCTGGTGCTCTCCGACCTCGACATCGGCATGAACGACTGGATGTGCCCGGATCTCGAGTGGGACGATGCGTATCGGCCGGACCGGGGCAAAGTGCTCGGCCTCGATGAGATCCTCAAGCTGGAGAAATTCCAGCGGTATGTCGACAAGGATGGCGATGGCATTCCCTATCGCACATTTCCCGGCGTGCATCCCAAGGCCGCGTACTTCACGCGCGGCTCCGGGCACACCCAGTTCGGCACCTACACCGAGGATTCGGCGGATTATCAAGCGGTGCTCGACCGGCTGCTCAGGAAGTGGGAGACGATCAAGCAGCGCGTGCCGCGCCCGCTCGTGGACGGCGCGGGCGGCGAGATCGGCATCGTATCGCTCGGCAGCGGTGACAGCGCCATCCAGGAGGCGCTCGCCGTGCTGCGCGGCCGCGGCGTCGCGGTCGATTATCTGCGCGTGCGCGCCTTCCCGTTCGGGGAGGAGGTCGAGCGCTTCCTCGCCGCCCATCGCCTGCTGTTCGTCGTCGAGCAGAACCGCGACGCGCAATTGCGCTCGCTCCTGACGCTCGAGACCGCGGTGGAGAAGGCGAAGCTGCGCTCGCTGCTGCACTACAGCGGGCTGCCGGTCAGCTCCAGCTTCATCGTCGAGGGGGTGCTGGCCGAGATCGAGCGCTCCGCCGCGCATCCGCGGGACATCGCGCACGCCTGAGCGGGGAATCCGGACATGACATTCATCGCCAAACCCAAGGTCGCACACCCTTCGCTGCCGCGTAACGCGCTCGGCTTCACGCGCCGCGACTACGAGGGGGCGCTGTCGACGCTGTGCGCCGGCTGCGGCCACGACTCGATCACCGCTGCCATCGTGGAGGCCTGCTGGGGACTGTCGCTCGAGCCGCAGAACCTGGTGAAGCTCTCCGGCATCGGCTGCTCGTCCAAGACCACCGCCTACTTCGTCAGCGGCGGGCACGGTTTCAACGCCGTGCACGGCCGCATGCCCTCGATCGCCACCGGGGCCAATGCCGCCAACCGGCGCCTGAGCTACATCGGGGTCTCCGGCGACGGCGACACGCTGTCGATCGGCCTCGGGCAGTTCTGCCACGCCATCCGCCGCAATCTCGACATGCTGTATCTCATCGAGAACAACGGCGTGTACGGGCTGACCAAGGGGCAGTTTTCCGCTTCGGCCGACATCGGTACCCGGGCGAAGAAGGGCGAGACCAACCTGCAGCCACCCATCGATCCGGTGCTGCTGGCGCTCGATCTCGGGGCGACGTTCGTGGCGCGGAGCTTCTCCGGCGACAAGCGCCAGCTGGTGCCGCTCATCGAAGCGGGCCTCAGGCACCGGGGCTTCGCGCTCATCGATGTGCTTTCCCCGTGCGTGACCTTCAACGATCACGAGGGCTCGACCAAGAGCTACGCCTACACACGCGAGCACTATGAGCGGACGGTGCTGGCGGATTTCGTGCCGCGGGAGCGGGAGATCACCGTCGAGTACGCGGCCGGCGAGACGCGCGAGGTCACCTTGCACGATGGCAGCCGGATCGTGCTGCGCAAGCTCGAGACCGACTATGATCCGACAGACCGGGCCGCCGCGGCGGCCAAAGTACAGCAGCGCATGGGCGAGGGGGAGCATCTGACCGGGCTGATCTACCTCGATGCCAGCGGAGAGCGGCCCGAGTTCCACCAAGTCAGCGGCACCCCGGAGGAGCCGATCAACAGCCTGCCCTACGAGGCGCTTTCGCCCGGCTCCAAGGGACTTGCGAAGATTCTCGACCGCTATCGGTAATTGCCTACCGCCTGCGGCTTGTGTCCCACCGCCCTCCTGGGGTATCGTGCCGACCGGTCTGTGACCTTTCCCTTTCCTGCCGCCTGCTGCCCGCTCGGTTTCCGAGCCGGCTTACGGAGAAAAGCCGAATCGTTTCCGACCAGGTGGCAGTGATCCTGCTGTGATTGTTCGGAAACCGCCCTGCAGAACACGATTAAAGCGCGCGGGGACGGAAAGTTCCGTATCTGGAGTTTGATTGCATGACGAAGATTTACGTCGGAAACCTCCCGTTTTCGGCCAGTGAGAATGAGCTCCGCGAGCTGTTCTCGCAGCACGGGACCGTGGAGTCCGTGAGCCTGATCACCGACCGGGAGACCGGACGGCCGCGCGGCTTCGGGTTCGTGGAAATGGCGCGTGCGGACGCGACCCGCGCCATCCAGAACCTGAATGGCCGGGAGCTCGGCGGGCGTCCGCTGCGGGTCAATGAGGCCCAGGAGCGCGGCGGCGGCGGCGGCGGTCGCGGCGGCGCACCGAAGCGCTGGTAAGCCTATCGGCTGTGGCGGCCGGCCCGCGGGATCCCCTGCGGGCCGGCCCTCTTCATTCCGCTCTGTTTTCGTTTTGGGGCGCCGGAGCGATGCGCTCTGCTACACTGCGCGCCCGATTCAGCACCGACCGAGGAGTATTCGATGGGCAAGGGTGACATGAGAACCCGGCGCGGCAAGATCTACCGGGGGTCCTTCGGCAAGAGCCGTCCGAAAAGCCCTGCGAAAAAGGCCAAGCGCACCGCCAAGAAGTAATCGGCTCGGATCCCGAGCGGCGCACGCCTCAGGCCGGCCATGACTGAACCCCCGCACTCGCATTTCCACTGGCGTCCCCATCCCTGGCATGGTCTCGATCCCGGACCGCAGTGTCCAGAGGTGGTAACGGCCTACATCGAGATCACCCCGTTCGACCTGATGAAGTACGAGGTCGACAAGATCACCGGCTACCTGCGCGTGGACCGGCCGCAACGCACTTCGTCGCATCCGCCCTCGCTCTACGGGTTCATCCCGCAGACCTACTGCGGCGAGCGGGTCCGGCGTTTGACGCCGGGCTGCGAGCGGGGGGACGGAGACCCGCTCGATATCTGTGTGATCAGCGAACGGCCGATCACCCATTCGGAGATCCTGCTGCGCGCCCGCATCCTTGGCGGCCTCAAGATCGTCGATCGGGGCGAAGCCGACGACAAGATCGTCGCGGTGCTCGAAGGTGATTACGTCTGGGGCGGGGCGCGCGAGCTCACCGAGCTGCCTGCTACCCTGGTCGAGCGCCTGGAGCACTACTTCACGACCTACAAGCTGATACCCGGCGAGCCCTCCGGGATCCATCTGGCCGGTCGATACGGCCACGCCGAGGCCGCGCAGGTGATCCGCGCCGCCATCGAGGACTACCGCGAGTATTTCGGCCGGCCCCAGGTTTGAGCCCGGGGCTCAGGTTCCGCCTGGAGAGGCTTTCGGCTCGATCCACAGCGCGCGGGCGCTGCCGCAGAGCTCTCCGTCCTCGTCGAAGACCGCGGTGCCGGCCGTGTGCTTGCGGCCGTCGGATGCGATCCGCCAACCCGTGACGGTGCAGCGCTCGCCGACGTGGACCAGACGGTTGACATGCACCGTGAATTCCCCGAGCAGCATCATGCGGTCATCGAGGCTGACGGCATAGAAGCCCGGGCAGTCGAGCGCCGCCGACATGAACTCCGGCCGAACCTTGCCGTCGCCCCGATCGAGAGAGCTGTCCGGCACCCACGGGGAGGCGACCAGGTCACGCTCCGGGATGGGACCGGCGAAGATGCGCATGCCATCTCCCCGGGGGCGGTCCGTACCGCAGACGAAGCAGGTTGGGAACCGGTGATGTGCAAAGCCCGCGTAGCGGCGGGACGCCTCGACCGCCTCGAAATATGCCGGGGGCTTGCGCAGATCGAGCGTCAGCGTCGCGGGCCGGGCCTCCGCGATGCGTTCCTCTCCCAGCGTGATGGCAAGCTCACCGCTCTCGAGCTCCCGGACGGTGAGCGGCGTATCCAGCGGCGGCGGCCGGATCAGGCGCACGGTCATCGTCTGCGCTGCCTGCGCGGCCACGCAGCCGCAGAAATAACCGCCGTTGGCGGACTGCGCCGGGCCGCAGAAGCGGCGCGCAACGGTAAGAGTGGCCATGACTCACCATAGCACAGGCCCCATTCGGTGACCTCGGGTGAGGGAGGCGGCGCAGGCGGGTCTGCCTGGCAAGCCTCATCCGCAACCGTCCGGATCTGCTCCGAGGCGCCGGCCGCTCTCGGGGCATGGCGGCACACCCGTGCCGCGAGAGGCTTGGCTTTCGGTCGTCGAACCGAAGACCTCGGGGAGCCTATCTCGACGCGTACACCTTCGATCGCGAGCGGGTGCGGGTGACGCTGCTGCGCGGCCTCGGCCCCCGGAAGGTCAGCGGCCTGCCGCAGCGCCATCGGGCGCCGATCGGGATCGAGTGGGGAGCGGCTCTCAAACTTCCTCGCTCTTGTCACGAATCTCGAGCTTGAACTGCCAACCTTCGAAGGTCATGAGCATGTGGCCAAAGTCCTCCCAAGTGATCTCCCGCCCGTCGATGACGATGAGCGGTACCCGACCATCTTCGTTCTCGTCCCACTCGATGCGGCCGCGGGCGAGCAGATCCTTGATGTGAAGCCGGCCATGCTCCTCCTCGAGGTGGCAGGCCGCGAGGAGGCGTCGCATACGCTCGACCAGGCGTCCCATCAGCGCAAAGAGGTCCACCTCGGCATCGTCGAGCGCCTGAAATTGGTAGCCGCGCGGCTCGCCGCCCTGGAGCTCGAAGGCATCGAGCGCCACCCGGTCCCCGAGCAGGTGGACCCGGAAATGGAATTCGTGGCGCCCGCCGCCGGCATCGCGCATCTCCAGCGGATCGAACTGAATGTGCTGGAAGTCGAGCCCACCGGCCTCGGCCACCTCCTCATTGAAGCAGCGGCTGCACAGCAGCCGGTAGCCGCTCTCCGCAGAGCCGTAGTGAACACCGTCGCAAACGGCGAGCTCCTGGCGGCAAGTCTCGCAGCGCTGAGCGGCCGGCTCGGGGCTCGTAGGGACCGCGGGTGGGGATTTCTTCGGAGGTTTGGCGGGGCGTGCCATCGTGCTCAATCCTAGTAAGCCAGTCGCAAGGATATCCGGCTGCGGGCCGCAAGGTGTCATGGCGGCCGCCGTGATCATCGGGCCGCGCTTCGCCGTCGCGCGGTGGCCATTGCTGGCTGCCTCACCCTTGCCTCAGGGCGTGCAGCCATTTCGCGGGATCCTCGCCCCGCTCCAGCACCTCCACCAGCGCGGAGCCGATCACCACCCCATCGACGTGGTCGCGCAGCCGCTCGAGCTGCTCGTGGCCCCGGATCCCGAAACCGGCACAGACCGGCACCGGCGACAGGGCGCGCACCGAGTCGAGGTAGCCGGTGACTTCCGGCGGCACGGCGACGTTCTTCCCGGTGGTGCCGGTCATGGTGACCGCATACACGAAGCCTTGGCTGGCCGCGCAGATCTGCCCGAGCCGCTCCGGCCTCGTGACGGGCGTCACCATCTGCACCAGCGCGAGCCCCCGGCTCGAGAGCGCCGGGCGCAGCGCTTCGCCTTCGTCAAAGGGCAGGTCCGGCACGATGAAGCCCGCGACGCCGGCGCGCTCGGCGCATTGCGCCAGCCGTTCCGGTCCGAACGCGAGCAGCGGATTGAGGTAGCTCATCAGCAGGAGCGGTGTCTCGGGCCGCGGCGCAAGCGCTTCGAGCTCAGAGAGAATCCAGCCAAGGCTGACGCCTTGGGCGAGCGCCTGCCGGCTCGAGCGCTGGATGGTGACCCCGTCGGCCATGGGATCGCTGAAGGGAACGCCGATCTCGACCACATCGGCGCCGCTCGCGACCTGCCGCAGGTGCTCCTGGAAGCGCTCGCGGCTGGGAAAGCCGGCGGTGAGGTAGGCGATGAGTGCGGGCTCGCCCCGGGTGTTGGCCGCGCGGATGGCGGCGCTGATGTGCTCGTGGGCGCTCATTTCTCGCCTTTCAACAACGTCTGTTGGAGAGTGGGCATGTCCTTGTCTCCCCTGCCGGAGAGGCACACGATGATCGTGCCGCCCGGATGACTCGCGGCCCAGCGCTTCGCGCCGGCGATCGCGTGAGCGCTCTCGAGCGCCGGGAGGATGCCCTCGGCCTCGCACAGCGCGCGCACCGCCGCCAGAGCCTCCTCGTCGCCGGCGCTCTCGTAGCGCACTCGTCCTACATGGGCGAGGAACGCGTGCTCGGGGCCGACTCCGGAATAGTCCAGACCCGCCGACACCGAATGGGTCTCCTGTACCTGGCCGTCCGCGTCCTGAAGCAGCAGGGAGTAGGTGCCGTGCAGCACGCCGGGGCGGCCGTACGAGACGGTCGCGGCATTGTCCCCCAGCGCCTCGCCCCGGCCGCCGGCCTCCACCCCGATGATCTCGACCTCTCGCTCGGGCACGAACGCATGAAACATCCCGATGGAATTCGATCCCCCGCCCACGCAGGCGATCACCGCATCGGGCAGCGCGCCCGCCTTCTCCAGGAATTGGGCGCGCGCCTCGCGCCCGATCACCGCCTGCAGCTCGCGCACCAGATAGGGATAGGGATGGGGTCCCACCGCCGAGCCGAGCAGGTAGTAGGTCCCGAGCGGGTCCGCCACCCAATCGCGCAGCGCCTCATCGATGGCCGCGCGCAGCGTGGCGTCCCCTGTGCTCACCGCGACCACGGTCGCCCCGAGCAGGCGCATCCTGTCCACGTTGGGGGCCTGGCGGCGCATGTCGATCGAGCCCATATAGACGGTGCAGGGCAGTCCCAGGCGCGCGCAGGCCGCCGCGCTCGCCACCCCGTGCTGGCCGGCGCCGGTTTCGGCCACGATGCGTCCCGCACCGAGACGCTTCGCGAGCAAGGCCTGGCCGATGGCGTTGTTGATCTTGTGTGCGCCGGTGTGCGCCAGGTCCTCGCGCTTCAGCCAGATCCGCGCGCCCCAGCGCTCGGAGAGCCGGCCGGCGAAGGTGAGCGCCGTGGGCCGGCCCACCCAGCTCTTGAGCTCCGCGGCGAGCTCCTGTTGAAAGGACGGTGAGCGCAGATGCTGCCGCACGCCATCCTCCAGACGCTCGAGCGCCGGGATGAGTGTCTCGGGCACGTAGCGCCCGCCGAAGGGGCCGAAGCGGCCGCGCGCGTCCGGCAACCTGCCCGCGACGAGGTCTGCCAGCGCATCCGTGGGTTCAGTGATTGAGCTCAACGTCATGACTCCTGCACAATATTTCCGGCGCCGCGCGCCTCGGCCACGAATCGCTCGATCGCAGCCGGATCTTTCATGCCCGGCCGCAGCTCCACCCCGCTCGACACATCGACGCCGAACGGCCGCACCGCTGCGATCGCCCCGGCGACGTTGCCCGGATGCAGGCCGCCGGCCAGCACGAGCTGCGTCCGTCGCGCCACCTCGGCGGCCGTGCTCCAGTCGCACACCCGGCCGGCACCGCTGACTGCCCCCTCGAACAGCAGTCTCTCCGGCAAGGTTGGCAGGTCCGTCGGCGTGCGCAGCACGGGAAGCAGCTCGAGCCCCCGGGGCAATCGCAGCTCCTCCAGGTCCTGTGCGTCCGTCTGCAGCACATCGGGCTGAAATCCGGCGAGAATCTCCTCCACCAGGCCTTGGCCGGGGTGGCGCGTGACCGCCACGCAGCGCAGCTTTCCGCGGGCGGGCGCGGCGAGCCGCGCCGCCTGCTCGGGCGTCACCCGTCGCGGTGAGTCCGCGAAAACGAATCCGACCGCATCGACGTGCGCATCGAGCGCCGCCAGCACCGCCTCCTGCGTCGTCAGGCCGCAGATCTTGATCCAAATCGGCGCACGGGGCCGGGCCGGGCTCATTGTCCGCGCGCTCCCGCGTTCCTGGCCGCCCTTGCCGCTTCCAGCATGGCCCGAGCGAGCGTTTCAGGGTTTTCCTCGCGCATCAAGGCGCTGCCGACCAGCGCCAGATCGTAGCCCACCCGCGCCATCCGAGCGGCATCCTCGGCCGCGCCGACGCCGCTCTCGGCGACCCGCGGGATGCGCTCGGGCAGTCGGGGGCAGAGCTGCTCGAGCCGGCTCGGCACCACCTCGAGCGTGGTGAGATCGCGCGAGTTGACGCCCGCCAGCAGGCCCGTGCCGCCGAGCTGCGCCACAAGGCCGTGCAGCCGCTCGATGTCGCGCTCGTCGAAGGTCTCGAGCAGCACGAACAGGCTCAATTCACGGGCGCGCAGGATCAGGGCGGCGGCCTGCGCATCGCTCAGCATCCTTAGGATCACCAGTACCCCGCCGGCGCCCGACACGCGCGCCTCGATGACCTGGTAGGGATCGACCAGGAAGTCCTTGCGCATGGCCGGCACGCCGAACGGCCGCAGCGCGGCGGCCGCGTGCGAGAGGTGCCCGAGGCTCCCTTCGAACCGGCTGGGCTCGGTCAACACCGACACCGCGCCCGCGCCCGCGCGGGCATAGGCGCTCACGCGCTCCGCGATGTCGGTTTCGTCCGCCTGTTTGAGCCGGCCGGCCGCGGGCGAGCGCAGTTTCATCTCGGCGATCAGATCGAAGCCCCCCGGCGTGAGTCGAAGCGGCGGCGCCGGCTCGACGGCGAGCGCACGCTGCATCAGCTCATCCTCGGGGCAGGCGGCCCGGGCCGCGCGCACCCGCTCGAGGCTGGAAGCGGCCATCTGGGCCAGGAAGTCTGCGCTCACGGGCGCCCCACCGCGGCGAGCGCCCGTAACACGCCGGCTGCCGCGCCGCTGTCGATGGCATGGGCGGCCCGCTCCATCCCCTCGCGCGGGCCGCCGGCGAGACCGGCGATCTCTAGCGCGAGCGCCGCGCCGAGCAACAGGCAGTCCCGGTGAGCTCCGCGATCCTCGCCCGAGAGCACCGCGCGCAGCGCCTCGGCGTTGTGCCGAGCATCCCCGCCGGTGAGCGCGTCCGCCTCGCAGCGCATCAGGCCGTAATCCTCAGGAGTGCGAGTCTCATGCGCAACCTGACCCGGGCGCACGTCGTACACCGTGAACGGCCCGATCGGGGTCGGCTCGTCCCAACCCTGTGCGCCATGAACGACAAACGCCCGCTCTATCGTCATGCCGGCGAGCGTATCGGCCATCAGGGCGGCGGTCTCGGGACTGAACGCCCCGATCAGGCGAAGCGGCGGGTGCGCCGGGTTGGTGAGCGGCCCGAGAATGTTGAACACGGTACGCACACCGAGCGCCGAGCGCACCGCGGCCACCGCCTTGGTGGCCGGATGAAAGTGGGGCGCGAACAGGAAAGTGAACCGGCATGCCGCCAGACACTTACCGACCGCGCGCTCATCGAGCGGCATGGGCAGTCCCAGCGCCTCCAGCACATCGGCGCTGCCGGCGCGGCTCGAGATCGAGCGGTTGCCGTGCTTGACCACCGGCTGGCCGCAGGCCGCGGTGAGCAATGCCGTGCCGGTCGAGATGTTGAGGCTTCCGGAGCGGTCACCGCCCGTGCCGACGATGTCGATGGCGCGCACGCCCGAGGGGATGTCGGGGCGGCGCGCCAGGCGGCGCATGGCCTCCGCAAAGCCGCGCACCTCGTCCGCGACCGCACCCTTGGCGCGCAGCGCGGCGAGCACCGCGCCGCTGACGGCTGCGGGGGTCTCGAGATCGGTGAGAGACCTGAGAAGCTCCTCGGCCTCGGACTGGGTGAGGTCGTGTCGCTCGAGCAGGCGCTCGAGCAGCTCACGCACGGAGGACATCGGAGGTCTCGGCGAAGGAGGCCGCGCGCGCGCCGGCGGCGAGCCGCAGGAAGTTCTCGAGCAGCCTGGGCCCCTCGGGTGTCAGGATGCTCTCCGGGTGAAACTGCACGCCCTCGATTTGCAGCTCGCGATGGCGCACGCCCATGATCTCGCCTTCCGCGGTCCGGGCGCTCACCATGAGCCCGGCGGGCAGGGTCTCGGGGGCGGCGATGAGCGAGTGATAGCGACCCACCTCGCACGGCCGCGGCAGGCCGGAGAAAACTCCGAGGCCGTCATGTTGAATCATGGAGGTCTTGCCGTGCATGAGCCGGCCGGCACGCACCACCTCGCCGCCGAACACCTCCACGATCGACTGGTGACCCAGGCACACGCCGAGCACCGGGATGCGGCCGGCGAAGGCGCGGATCATGTCCATGGACACCCCCGCATCGCCCGGGGTGCCGGGGCCGGGCGAGATGCACAGGTGCGTGGGCGAGAGCGCAAGGGCCTCCTGCACGCCGATGGCGTCGTTGCGATGCACGCGCACGTCCGCGCCAAGCACCAGGAACGCCTGCACCAGGTTGTAGGTGAAGGAGTCGTAATTGTCTATGAGCAGCAGCTGCGGCATCAGAAACCCTCCCGCGCCATCTCGAGCGCGCGCGCCATGGCGGCGCCCTTGGCGAGAACCTCGTCGTACTCGCTTTCAGGTACACTGTCGGCAACGAGTCCTGCGCCGGCCTGATAGCTGTACTCGTCGCCGCGGAACACCAGCGTGCGAATGGTGATCGCATGGTCCATGTCGCCGCGCGCCCCGAAGTAGCCGACCGTGCCGCCGTAGAGGCCGCGGCTCACGGGCTCGAGCTCATCGATGATCTGCATGGCGCGCACCTTGGGGGCGCCGACCAGCGTGCCGGCCGGAAACGTCGCCGCGAACAGATCGAACGCGTCGCTTCCCGAGCCGAGCCGGCCGTTGACGCCGCTCACCATGTGCATGACGTGGCTGTAGCGCTCGATCGTCCGGTACGGGTCGACCGTGACGCTTCCGGCCTGCGCCACGCGGCCGAGGTCGTTGCGCGCGAGGTCTACCAGCATGACGTGCTCGGCGTTCTCCTTCGGGTCGGCGCGCAGCTCCGCCTCCCGCTGCGCATCGGTCGGCGGATCGTCCGAGCGGGGCCGGGTGCCGGCAATGGGCCGCAGTTGCGCCGCGCCGTCCTTCAGGCGCACCAGCGCCTCGGGTGAGGAGCCGACCACCGTCACCTCACCGAGGGCGCAGTAGTACATGTAGGGCGAGGGATTGATCATGCGAAGCGCCCGGTAGGCCTGGAAGGGGTCGAGCTCGTGATGCCCCTGGAAGCGCGCAGACAGCACCAGTTGGTACACGTCCCCCGCGGCAATGTACTCCTTCACCCGTTTCACACCGCCGATGTATTCGGTCCGGCTGCTGGAGGGTGTCGGGACCGCGTAGCGGCCGGACCGGCCGCAGTTGGGCAACGCTCCGCGCAGCGCCCGGATGACTTCCTTTCTCAGGGCCTGGCGCTCCTGCTCCGAGCCGGCATGCAGCAGGGCGATGCCCCGTGTCAGGTGATCGAACACCAGCAGCGATCGGGGCGCCACGTAGTGCAGCGCCGGCACGTCCGGCTCCTTCCCGGCCGCCGCCGGCAGCCGCTCGAAGAACCTCACCACGTCGTAAGCGGCGTAGCCAACCAGGCCGCCGGCGAGCGGCACACCCGGAATGCCCGGTCCGGGCGCCGCTGTGCGCCGCAACGCTTCGCGCAGTCCGTTGAGCAGCTCGGCGCCGGTGCGAGGCACGGGCCGCCGCTCCGTGCCGATCGTGAGCCCGTCACGGTCGAGCCGCACGGTGAGCGCATCGCCGAAGCCAATGAAAGAGTAACGTCCCACGCGCTCGCCACCTTCCACGCTTTCCAGGAGGAAGTGCGGCGCGAACCCGGTGAGCTTCATGAA
This sequence comes from Pseudomonadota bacterium, assembly GCA_021805865.1. Lineage (GTDB taxonomy): Bacteria > Pseudomonadota > Gammaproteobacteria > Steroidobacterales > Steroidobacteraceae > 13-2-20CM-66-19. The sequence goes on along the minus strand of JAJZDX010000001.1, from coordinate 161,965 downwards.
CGCCGAGACGGGCGTATCGAGGTCACCTGGTATGTCGAAAGGCTGCTTCAACGTGTTCTCCCGGATTCAAGCACGACAAAAACCCATCCCGGCGTCCGGAGATGGGTTTTGGCGGATGAATTCGTTTTCTTGGGTGAGAAACTAGCAGCCCGCGGCCCACTCCGGTCGAGGAGTGCGCCACCACCAGGCCTCACGGCCGAGGGTGTGATTGGGCTGGCGAAGAAGCATGGCCGGAGCCTACACCTGCGCTGCGGGGGATACAATACCTGCCCCTTGCACCGATTAGGGATCCGCCGCCATGCCCTCGTTCGATGTGGTCTCCGAGCTCGACGCGCACGAGGTGGCCAACGGCGTCGACCAGGCCAACCGGGAGATCGCCCAGCGCTTCGATTTCAAGGACACCGGGGCCCGATTCACTCTCGAGGACTTTACCGTGACCCTCGAGGCACAGGTGGACTTTCAGCTCAGGCAGATGCGGGAGATCCTCAAGCTGCGCCTGGGTCGGCGAGGCATCGATCTCAAATGCCTGCAGGTGAAGGACCCGCAGATCACCCTGTCCTCGGCCCGCCAACAGGTGCTGCTGCGCCAGGGCATCGACGCCGAGACCGCCAGGAAGATCACCCGCCTGATCAAGGACTCCAAGCTCAAGGTCCAGGGCAGCATCCAGGGCGAGAAGGTGCGCGTCACCGGCAAGCAGCGCGACGATCTGCAGGCCGCCATCCAGCTGCTGCGCGCCGCGCCGCTCGATGCGCCCCTGCAGTTCAACAACTGCCGCGATTGAGAGCGTCCGGTGTTCCGACACCTCGTTGCGCAGCTGTGGCTCGGGTTCTTGATCCTGTGGTGGATCTGGGCGTTGTTCAACAAGAAGGCGAGCCGCGGCGGCTCGTGGCGGGCCAGGGCGTGGGCAATGCGTCTGGGCCTGATCGCAGCGATCATCGTCGTTCTGCAGCTGACGCGCCTGTCCGGCCTCGGCGCCTGGCTGGCGCGCCCGGGCGACTTTCTTCTGCAGCCGGCCCGATTCTGGCAGTGGACCGGACTTGTGCTGTGCCTGGCGGGCTTCCTGTTCGCGATCTGGGCGAGGCTGTACCTCGGCGGCAATTGGGGCGTTCCGATGTCCTTGCGCGAGCAGCACGAGCTCGTGACCACCGGGCCCTATGCCCGTGTGCGCCATCCCATTTATTCCGGTCTCCTGCTGGCCGGCCTCGGCACCGTGCTGACGCTCGGCATGCAGTGGCTGCCGGCGATGGTGTTGGTTGGAGTGTTTTTCGTGCTCAGCGCGCGCACCGAGGAGAAGATGCTATCCGAGCAGTTCCCGGACGCCTATCCTTCCTACCGGCGGCGGACCAAGATGCTGATCCCGTTCGTGCTGTGAAAGAGCCGCCGTGTTTCGCCGGCCGCGCGCCCCGCATCGATTCAATCGATTGATTGTGAAATTGCGATAACGACCATATCTCGAATGGCGGAGAGATTCGTCCGTGGCCGATATCAAGCTCAAAGATCTGCGTTACCTGGTCGCGGTGGCCGACACCCGCCATTTCGGGCGTGCGGCCGAGCGCTGCTTCGTCAGCCAGCCGACGCTCTCCGCACAATTGAAGAAGCTCGAGCAATACCTCGGGGTGCAGCTCATCGAGCGCCAGCCGAACAACGTCGCGCTCACGGAAGCGGGCGAGCAGATCGTCACGCGCGCGCGGCGCATCCTGGAAGCGTGCGAGGACGTGAGCACTCTGGCGCGCACCCACCGTGATCCGCTGGCGGGACGGCTTCGCGTGGCGCTCCTGCCGACCATCGGCCCCTATCTGCTGCCGCTCGTGGCGCAGGCGCTTCACCGGGCGCTGCCGCGCCTGGAGTTGCACCTGCACGAGTACCAGACCGAGCCGATGCAGGCAAAGCTGAGAGGCGGCGAGCTCGATCTCGGCATCCTCGCGCTGCCGGTGGACCTCGATGGATTGCAGGCGCGGGAGCTTTACGCCGAGCCGTTCACGGTCGCCCTGCCCGCCGGCCATCGCCTGGCCAAACGCGAGCGAGTCCATGTGAGCGACCTGGAGGGCGAGAAGCTGCTGCTGTTGGAGGAAGGTCATTGCCTGCGCGATCAGGCGCTTGCGGTCTGCAGCCGGGCGGGGCTCGGCGAGAGCCAGGACTTCCGGGCCACCAGCCTGGAGACACTGCGGCAGATGGTGGCGACGGGGGCGGGCATCACGCTGCTGCCACAGCTTGCCACGCAGGGCGCTTACGCCGGCGCGCGGGGCGTGGCCGTGTTGCCCTTCGCCAAACCCGTGCCTACGCGCCAGATAGGCGCGATCTGGCGCAAGACCACGGTACGCCGGGCCGCCATTGACTCGGTGTGCGACCTGATCGCAAAGCGCGTAGGGTGAGATTGCCTCTCTGGCATAATCGGCAGCCGTGAGCCGTCCTGCCGTCCCCGCCGACCACGTCACCCCCTACGACCGGTTCTGCTGGAGCGATGTCGAGGTCGAGCGCATGTTGGCCTCGGGCGAGCAGCACCAGGCGCTGGCCGCCTATTTCGGTCAGGCGGAATACCGGGCGCTGGCGCGCCTTGCACGGCGGGCGCACCGTGCCGGCACGAAAGACTCCCTGCCGCATGTGCTCGTGATCCCCGGCATCCTGGGCTCGCAGCTCGGGCTGCGACGGCGTCGGCCTCTGCCGGATGACGTGCTCTGGGTGGACCCGCTCGACATCCAGAACGGCCGCCTGCCGCTGTTGGATCCGGCCGCCGGCACGCCCGTCGTGCCGCTCGGTGTGGTGCTGTTCTCGTACCTGCGGCTGAAGTTGTATCTGCGCGCCCGTGGGTTTGCGGTCACGCTGTACCCTTATGATTGGCGGCTCGGCATCGAGGCGGTGGCGGCGGCGCTGGCGCAGACCCTGCGCGATCACGATGCGGGCCGGGTGGCGATCGTGGCCCACAGCATGGGTGGCCTCGTGAGCCGCGCCGCGCTTGCGCTGCCGCAGGCCGGACACGTCGAGCGCGCGGTGCTGCTTGGAACCCCGAACCTCGGTGCGCTCGCACCTTTGCAGGCCCTGCGAGGCACTTACCCCGTGGTCAGGAACATGGCCCGTCTCGACCTGTGCCGATCCGCCGAGGAGCTCACCGCGCAGGTGTTCAGCGGCTTCGTGAGTCTTTACCAGATGCTCCCCGGGCCCGAGTGTGGCGTGGATCTGCTCGACAGGACGCAATGGCCGTCGCTCGGCCCCTCGCCTCGTACAGAGCTGCTCGAGCACGCGCGGGGCTTCCTGGCAGGACTGCCCGCGCCGGATGCGCGGTTCGCGGCGATCGCCGGGGTGGGCCAGAAGACCGTGACGGCCCTGTCCCGGCGGTCCAACGAGTTTGTCTACACCGTCACCCGCGGCGGCGACGGCACCGTGCCCGCCGCCAGCGCGGCCCTGAACGGAGCGAAGTCCTATTACGCGCCTGTCGCGCACAATGATCTGACGCGCGATGCCAGTGTCGCCTCGGCCCTCGTCGACCTGTTGTTGAAAGGCTCGACACGGCACCTGCCGACACGCTGGGTCAGCCGCAGCCGCGCGCAGGCCCGCATCGGCGACCGTCAGTTGTCCCGTCTCAAGACCGACAAGCTGAACTGGCCGCGCATGACGCCCCTGCAGCGCCAGGTGTTCCTGCAGAACCTCAGCGAGCCGCCGTCGTTGCCGCTGCGGGTGCCCGCGATGCGCAAGCGCCGCAGCTGATCTCAGACCAGATCCGGATCCGCCTCCAGCACGCTGGCCGCGCCGCCCCCGACCACCTGGGCGAGGCCGGATACGCGGGGCAGCACCTGCCGGGCAAAGAAGTGCGCGGTCTGGATTTTCGCCCGGTAGAAGCGCTGGTCGGATCCGCTGAGGCCCGCCGCCGCGAGGGCCGCGGATTTCGCGAGCAGCCAGCCGCCCATGGTGAGGCCGCAGAGCTTCAGATACGGGACCGACACCGCGAGCCCCTGGACCGGGCTGGCGGTGAGCCCGGCCAGCAGCGAGCGGGTCGCCGCCTCCAGTTGCCCGACTGCCTGGAGTGCGCACTCGCGTGTGTCCCGTGCCGCGGGGTCGGCGGGATCGAGCGCCTGAAGCTCGCGGCGCATGTCGGTGACGAGAGCGCTCATGGCGGCGCCGTGGTCGCGGGCGAGCTTGCGGCCGATGAGATCGTTCGACTGGATGCCGGTCGTGCCCTCGTAGATGGTCGTGATGCGCACATCGCGCACGTATTGCGCGGCGCCGGTTTCCTCGATGAAGCCCATGCCGCCGTGCACCTGTATGCCGATCGCAGCGGTCTCATTTCCGGTCTCGGTGCACCAGCCCTTGACGATGGGAATCAGCAGATCGCCGCGCGCCTGCGCGGCGGCGCGCACCGCCTGATCCGGATGATGCGCTCCCAGATCGAGCTGCAGTCCCGAGTACAGCGCCAGCGCCCGCGAAGCTTCGGTGCAGGACTTCATGGTCAGCAACATGCGGCGCACGTCGGGGTGATCCATGATGGGTCCCGGCGCCTGCCCGTCCGGGGTCCTGCCCTGCAGGCGGCTGCGGGCGTACTCGGCCGCCTGTTGGAAGGCGCGCTCGCCCACGGCGTAGCCTTCGACACCCACCGCGAGGCGGGCGGTGTTCATCATGACGAACATGTACCCCAGGCCGCGATTCGGCTCCCCGACCAGATAGCCGACCGCGCCCTTGTCGTGGCCGAACTCCATGACACAGGTCGGGCTGGCGTGGATGCCGAGCTTGTGCTCGATCGACACGCAGCGTACCTCGTTGCGCCCGCCGAGCGAGCCGTCGGCGTTCACCAGCACCTTGGGCACGATGAAAAGCGAGATGCCCTTGACGCCGGGCGAGGCGCCCTCGATGCGCGCGAGCACCATGTGGATGGTGTTGTCGGTGAGATCATGGTCGCCCCAGGTGATGAAGATCTTCTGCCCGAAGAGCCGGTACCGGTCCGCCTCCGGCAGCGCGCGCGTGCGCACCTGCGCCAGGTCCGAGCCTGCCTGCGGCTCGGTGAGCACCATGGTGCCCGTCCACTCCCCGCTCACCATCCTCGGCAGGAACAGGCGCCGCTGCGCATCGGAGGCGCTGCTCTCGAGCGCGTGCACGGCCCCGTGGGTGAGCATGGGGCAGAGCTTGAATGCCAGGTTCGCCGAGGCGATGATCTCCTGCATCGCGCTGCTCACGGGCTGGGGCACGCGTTGTCCGCCGAAGCGAGGGTCGGCACCGAGCTGCGGCCAGCCGCCCTCGGTGTACCGGCGGTAGGCGTCCTTGAAGCCCGTGGCCGCACGCACGCCCTCGGGGCTCCAGCGGGCCCCTTCGCGATCGCCCGTGCGATTGAGCGGCTCGAGCACGGCCTCCGCGAACCGCCCGGCCTCCTCGAGGATGGAAGCGCCGAGCTCGTCGGAATAGTCGGCCAGGCCGGGACAGGCGGCGAGCTGTCTGATGCCGAGCAGTTCCTCGAGCACGAAACGCAGCTCTCTGAGCGGTGCGCGATACATGGGTCGACTCCCCCCGAGGTCGTGTATTGAGCCTAGTGTACCCGTTTTCGGAAGTTATCCTACTGATGAGTAGCATACTTTCCCGTCAGTAGGATCGACTCGGCCCGTGCACCGGGGACGCGTTCCGCAGAGTCCCCCGGGAGGCCGATATGTCAAACCTGCCGCCCGGCAGCGTACGTCGCCGTGCAAGTCCTTGAACAACGGGACCGTTATGACAAAGCTCGAGCGCGCACTTCGCCAAACCGAAAGCAGCGGGAGGAACGCGAGCGAATTCACAGCGGCGCTTGGGGTATGCTGTCACCCTTCGAAGACGGGATGAGCATGCACTCGGCAATCGGCAAGGTCTCTCACCCCCCTGGCGCCCACGCGATCGGGCATGTGCCGGGGGGTGGCGGGCTGCTCACCGTGGAGTCGCTCGGCTGGGAGCTGCGCGCGGCCCTGCCGCCCCTCATCAGGCTCCATTCCGTATCGATTTACGACGCCCAGGGCAACGTCCTGTGGCTCAGTGAAGGGGCGCTCGGGCCGGATGAGCATGCGCTCGTGCTCGAGGCCCTCGAGAGCCTTGCCGGCGAGGCTCAGGGAGCCGGTGGCGGGCAAAAGCTGGAGGACGGTCGAACTGCGGCTTTTCTGCCCGTGCGGGCCCCGCAGGGGTCTCTGGTCGGGCTGGTGATGGTCCTCGCCGAGTTCAAATTGGGGGGCGAGGGCCTGCTCAACCGGATCTCGACGGCGCCCGTCCACGCCGCGGCGCAAAAGCTGGCCCCGCTCCTGCGCCCTGCCGGGTCACACGCCGATCAAGACCCCACCCACATGATGTTGTCCCTGGCCGACGACGAGCCGTCGGCGGTCCCCGCGAACCCGAGCAACGACAGCCCTCCGGGCGCCGGCCGGTTGCTGGCGCCCAAAGCGGTGGACGAGATCCTGGACAGTGGCGAGATCACGCTCGAGCTCGAGTCCGCGGACGCCTCGACCGCTCCCGCCTCGCAACCGCCGACCGTCTCGCCGCCTGCCGATTCCCGGTCCGTTGAGCGCGCCACCGCTGCCCCGGCCACTGAGCTTGCGCCGGCCCCAGCGGCTAGCGCCTCCGATGCGGTCCCGGTGATCCTGGAGGTGCTGCCTTTCGTCAAATTGCGTGCCGGCGGCCGCACGCGCCGCTTCGAGGTGCTGCCCCGGGGTACGGCCCGCCAGAACCGCGATCCCGCGTCCCTCGATGTGCTGGCTGTCGACCGGTTGCTCTCATGGCTCACCGCGCATCGGGACGCCTGGACGCAGGAGCCCACCGGCTTCACGCTCAACCTGTCCATCGCCACCTTGGAGGACGAGCGGTTTCTGCGCCACCTCGCCGCACGGCTCGGAAGGAGCGGCATCTCCGCCGACACCCTGGGGTTCGAGATCGCAGAGCCGCTGTGCACACAGCGCCGCGCACAGGTAGAGCGGTTCATCGGCGGCTGCGAGCGGCTGGGCTGCTTCGTCGTCATCGACGGCTTTTCTTTTGATTCGGCGGTGGTGTCGCTGCTGCGGTCCAAAGCGGTGCGCCTGGTGAAGATCGATGCGCGCCTCACCGCCTCGGTGCTGAAGGACAAGCTGTCCCAGGCGCTGGTCGTGGCGATCGTGCAGGCGGTGAAGGTGCTCGGCATCCATTGCGCGGCGCAGCAGGTCGACACGCAACTCGCGGTGCGCTGGCTGACCGCCATCGGCTGCGACTTTGCTCAGGGTCAGATCCTCGCCCGCCCGCTGCCGATCGAGCGCCTGCAGCAGCCCGGGATCGACTGACGCGGCCGAGTCCGCGGTCACGACGCCTCGAATTCAGGTAACATTCAGGCTCCGCGGGTTGCCCCACGGCCCGTGGCCCATGGAAACATGAAGATCAAGACCGTCATCGTCGACGACGAGGCGTTCTCGAGGCGCGGCATCGAGCTGCGGTTGCGCGGAACGCCGGATTTCGAGGTGGTCGCTGAATGCGGCAACGGCCGGGACGCGGTGCGCATCATCGGCCAGGAGCGCCCGGATCTGGTGTTTCTCGACATCCAGATGCCGGCGCTCTCCGGTTTCGAGGTGCTGGCGCACATCCCGCAGGACGACATGCCCCTGGTGGTCTTCATTACCGCCTACGATCAATACGCGGTGCGGGCGTTCGAGGCGCAAGCGGTCGACTACCTGCTCAAACCCATCGACGAGCAGCGCTTCGAGATGACCCTGGAGCGGGTGCGCCAGAGCATCCAGGCGCGCAACGCCGTGGATCAGCGCGACAAGCTGCTTGCTGTGGTGGCGGAGATCACCGGCTCGGGAGAGATCGAGATCGAGACGCTGCTCGCGCAGGGCGATGCGGCGCTCGATGCGCGCTATCCGCAGATCCTGCCCATCCGCCAGGGCAGGCACACGGCGCGCGTGCCGGTTTCCTCGATCCAATGGATCGACGCGGCGGGCGATTACATGTGCGTTCACGCCGAGGGCGAGACGCACATCCTGCGCGGCACCATGAAGGAGTTGGAGGAGATCCTCGACTCCCGGCTGTTCCAGCGTGTCCACCGCTCGACCATCGTGAACCTGCGCTACGTTAAGAGCCTGCGCAAGCACATGAACGGGGAGTACTTTCTGACCCTGGAAGGCGGCCAGGAGCTGAAGCTCTCGCGCACCTACCGCGACAAGATCGAGTACTTCCTCGGCGATGCCGCACTGCGGCGCAATGCCGCGGGGTGAGCGCACAGGCTAAACTGGTCCACTCGCGGACCTCGTGCCGGATCTGTCCGGCACGCCCGACGAACGACGCCATCCTAGGGGGCATTGCATCGTGGACCGAATCTGGCTGAAGTCCTACCCGCCGGGCGTGCCGGCAGAGATCGAGCCCGAGCGGCTGACATCGCTCGTGCAGCTGCTCGAGCACGCCTGTACCGCTCACCGGGATCGACCGGCGTACGAGCAGCTCGGCAAGGTGCTCTCCTTCGCACACCTGGACGAGCTCTCGCGCGCGTTCGCCGCGTGGCTGCAGTCGGCGGGGCTCGCCAAGGGCGAGCGCATCGCCATCATGCTCCCCAACACGCTGCAGTATCCCATCGCTCTGTTCGGCGCGCTTCGCGCCGGTCTCACCGTCGTCAATACCAACCCGCTGTATACCGCCCGTGAGCTCGAGCACCAACTGATCGACTCCGGCGCGAGCGCGATCGTGGTGCTGGAGAATTTCGCCCATGTGGTGGCGGAAGTTGCACCGCACTGCAAGCTGAAGCACATCCTGGTGACCGCGATCGGGGATTTTCTCTCCTTCCCCAAGTCCCACATCGTCAATTACATCGTCCGCCACCGGCGCAAACAGGTGCCCGCGTGGCGCATCCCGGGAGCCTTGTCGTTCCGTGACGCGATGCGCTCGGGGCGCCGGATGATGCTCCAGCCCGTCGAAGTGGTGCCTGAGGATCTCGCCTTCCTGCAGTACACCGGCGGCACGACCGGCGTCGCCAAGGGGGCTATGCTCAGCCACGGCAACCTCTGCGCCAACATCCTGCAGGCGCGGGCCTGGCTCGGCAGCCGCTTCGAGGAGGAACGCGGCGTACTGATCACCGCCATTCCGCTTTACCACGTGTTCGCGCTCACGGTGAACTGCCTCCTCTTCACCTACATCGGCTGGAAGAACGTGCTCATCGTCAACGCCCGGGATTTCCCGGCCCTGGTGGCGGAGATGAAGGCCCAGCCGTTCGCATTTTTCAGCGGGGTGAACACCTTGTTCAACGCGTTGCTCAACACGCCGGGTTTCGACAAAGTGGATTTCAGCCGCCTCAAGGTCACCCTGGGCGGCGGCATGGCCGTGCAGGCCTCGGTGGCGCAGCGCTGGAAGGAGGTCACGGGCAACATCCTCACCCAGGCGTGGGGCCTGACCGAGACCTCGCCAGGGGTGGCGATCAATCTCATGACCGATGAGTTCAACGGCTCGGTCGGGCTGCCGCTCCCCTCCACCGATATCGCGGTCAAGGACGATGCCGGCAACGATTTGCCCACCGGCCAGAGCGGCGAGATCTGCGTGCGCGGACCCCAGGTGATGCGCGGCTATTGGCACCGCCCCGAGGAGACCGCCAAGGTGATGGTGGCCGGCGGATGGTTGCGCACCGGCGATGTCGGGTACTTGGACGAGCGCGGCTATGTCTACCTGCAGGACCGCAAGAAGGATCTGATCCTGGTATCGGGCTTCAACGTGTATCCGAACGAGGTGGAGGACGTCGCGGTGACCCACCCGGGCGTCCTCGAGGCCGCCGCCGTGGCTCAGCCGGATCCGCATTCCGGCGAAGTTGTCGCACTATACGTGGTGCTCAAAGACCCCAACGTCACCGAGCAGGACATCATCGCGCATTGCCGCAAGTCTCTGGCCGGCTACAAGGTGCCAAGGCACGTCTATTTCAGGCGAGAGCTGCCCAAGAGCAACGTGGGCAAGGTATTGCGCAAGGAATTGCGGGCAGATCCGAGTAGCCAATAAGAAGCAAAACGCCGGCACCTCCATCGGAGGCACCGGCGTCCACTCAGGCAAGGATCAGCCGCTGCCGCGGATGCCGGAAGGAGGTGTCATTTCAACCGGTACCCCGGATGCCTTGCTTCAGCGAGACGCTAGCGCCCGTACCGCGAATGCCCATGGCAGCGCCCGTACCGCGAATGCCCATGGCGTCTCCGGTACCCCGGATGCCTTGCTTCAGCGAGACGCTAGCGCCCGTGCCGCGAATACCCATGGCAGCGCCCGTGCCGCGAATGCCCATGGCGTCTCCGGTACCCCGGATGCCTTGCTTCAGCGAGACGCTAGCGCCCGTGCCGCGAATACCCATGGCAGCGCCCGTGCCGCGAATGCCCATGGCGTCTCCGGTACCCCGGATGCCTTGCTTCAGCGAGACGCTAGCGCCCGTGCCGCGAATACCCATGGCAGCGCCCGT
>JAJZDX010000001.1:0-151577 GCA_021805865.1 Pseudomonadota bacterium | reverse complement strand
CCGCGAATGCCCATGGCAGCGCCCGTGCCGCGAATGCCCATGGCAGCGCCCGTGCCGCGAATGCCCATGGCGTCTCCGGTACCCCGGATGCCTTGCTTCAGCGAGACGCTAGCGCCCGTGCCCCGAATACCCATGGCAGCGCCCGTACCGCGAATGCCCATGGCGTCTCCGGTACCCCGGATGCCTTGCTTCAGCGAGACGCTAGCGCCCGTGCCCCGAATACCCATGGCAGCGCCCATACCGCGAATGCCCATGGCAGCGCCCGTACCGCGAATGCCCATGGCGTCTCCGGTACCCCGGATGCCTTGCTTCAGCGAGACGCTAGCACCCGTGCCGCGAATGCCATTCGCGGAGAGCCCGCCTCCATTGAGAGTGCCAACGCTCTGCGCAAGGAACAGCCCGTCTTCGTTCGGTTGCGTTCCGGTGATCGCCACCAGCTCGCCAACCGCAATATTTTGCGAATCGCTGGTCAGGGTGGGGTTGATGTCGACCGCCAGGTTGCCAACCTTGATTTCGCCGATCGGCGTCACTTCCGTGACGATGCCCGTGACCAGAAGGCGCGTCGCACCCGGCACGTCAATTTGCGAAAGGCTGGTAATGCTGCTGACGGTCGTCTTGCCGGCGGCAGTTTCTGTGCCGTCAATCACTACCAACGTATCCGGTGTAAGGGAGCCGAGTGCCTCGGCCGCGCCCGCTTGGTTCCTGAGAGAAACCGAAGGGCCGATCTGGTAGGTCTGTCCCAGCACGACGAGGGTCGATGTCTTGAGATTGACTTGCTCGACCGGTCCAACGGTCAGGGTGGCTGCCCGAGCCGTCCCAACCAGGGCGGCAGCCACGAAAGCGGCAACTGCCGGAATCGACGCGCCGCGGAAAGAAGATTGCGCGGATCGAGACATCTGAACCTCCTGAAAATCCACGTCTGCCAGTAGTTGAACTGGTTTTGTTACATTATGTAATATCAATCGTGTCTTATGTAAGAAAGCCTATCAGGAAAGTGTGAACTGCGTCAAAGAAACGCCGGAAGAAGCAAGCGTGACCTGAGACTGTGCCGTATTGAATACGGCATCCATCGAAGTGTCGATTCCGGGTTTGCGACGGAGCGAGCGGAAAGCCGCGACTATCCGTTCGTGCTCGTCTTGGTTTCCGGGTCGTTGATCAGCAGAGCCAAGGGCTCTTCCCTCGCTGGGGGCTCCATGTGAAGAAATACATTCACTCCGGCATCCAGCCGTTCACCTGCATCGGAGTCGTCTGAAGCTCGCGACGCGAGCCAGTTGTCCAAATCCAGCAGAAACTCCGTTGCCTTGCCGCGTGCGTATTTCTCAAACTCCGAAACGAGCTCGAGAGGCAGACCCCGATCAGCCGTGACACGTCGTTGGAGGCGTTTGTCACTGTTACTCGGGTCCATGTTGTATTCCATGGTAGCCGCGAACCGGGATAACGTGACTCCAAAGTGCTCGATCATCTGTGGGGAAGCGGGCGCCGACATCAGTAGGGAGCGGGAAACGGCGCGCAATCGAGAGTCGCCAGCTAACGCGACTGCGCCCGTACGACGCAGATCTTCAAGGGCGGCGCCAGCGTCTGCTGTGGGATCAATAAGTGCAACCAAGCTGCAGAAGCAGCGCTCCGCGGGGCGTGCGAATTCAAGCTCGCGCGGAATTCCGTAGGGGCCGACGTATTCTGGAATCGTGTGCCACTTCTGCAGGATCTCGACCAGCAGGTCCGCGGATGTCGGGTTCGCGGAGGGCAAGGTGCGATCGATGTAACGATCCACTTGACGGCGCGTGAGCCCGGTGACGGCTGCAATGCGCTCCCGCGATGGAAGACCGGGGCGGCGAAAATCACGGGCCGCGCTTTCAACGTAGACGCCCATGGCAAGATCGGCGAATTCATCGAAGCGAACGTCGGCACGAATCAACAGGCGCGCGAGTGGCCGCAGTATCCTCCGCAGCGCGACCAAAAGACAACGGTGTGCCCGCTTCTGACTCACGAGGTGGACTTGCCTTCGGGAGTGGCCATGTCTCGGGCGGGTTGTGTGAGGGTCGACAGAGTCTTGGGGTCCGGAGACGGTTCCACAAAGAAGAATACATTCACTCCTGCTTCTGTCCTTGACTTGTCTTGCGTCGCCGTAGTGTCGGAGAAACGTGCGAGCCAGTCATCGATGTCCAATAGGAAATGATTGGTGCGCTCCTTCGCAAAATCGTGAAAGCTCGGCAGCAGCGGTGCGGGAAGCCCTTGATCGGCAGACACAAATCGCTCCAGCCGATTGTTTTTTGCATTGGCCGAATTGAAGTTGTATTCAAGCGTCTGGATCAGCTGCGCCAATGCAGTGCCGAAGTTCTCGATGCCGTGGGGCCACGAGCCGGGCCAGATGAAGCAACGCGTGACGACGCGCAGGCGATTCTCGTCCGCGTAAACGACGGACTTGGCTTTCAATAGCTCCTCAAGCACCGAGGCGGGACTCGCTTCGGCGTTGACCTCTGCCACGAGGCCCTGGAAGCTGGGGCCCGAGCGTGTCTCGAATTCCAGCTCCAAGGGAATTCCCTCAGGACTCAGGTATCGCGGGTCCGTATGCCATTTGTGCAGCACTTCAGTCATTCCATCCGCAAGCGTGGAATTGGTCGTGGGTAGTGCATCCTCATCATCGATGTAGTAGTCGACTCGATCCCTTGGAATTCCCGTAATCTGCGCAACCTGCTGGCGTGTCGGTCTCGCGCCACCGTCAGCGCGATCCCGGATCGCGCTTTCAACGTAGGCACCCCTTGCCACGTCGGCGAACTCGGCATAGCCGATGCCATGGCGGATCAACAGCCTGATGATGGGCCGCAGAACGCGCCGCAGCGCGTGCAGAAAGTGACGCCGGGCGTCGAGCGACAGTGCCGGATCGGCGCCGGACATCTAGGTGCGCTCCGCGGGGTCGAAGACCCGCCGGTGTTCCAGGATGGCGTACCGGTCGGTCATGCCGGCGATGTAGTCGGCCACTGCTCGCGCGCGGCCGTCGATGCCCTGGCCGCTCTCGCCCCGGGCGGCGAGCTCGCGGTGCTCCGGCGGCATCAGGCGGGTGTCGGCCAGGAAGGCCTCGAACAGCTGCCCGACCACCCGCTGGGCCTTGGTCGTCATGCGCAGCACCTTGTAATGGCGGTAGACGCGCTCTCGCAGGAAGCGCATCAACTCCCGGTGCTCCTCCAGCGCTTCCTCCCCCAGCGCGATCAGCGGCTGCTCTTGCGCGCGCACCTCCTCGATCGAAGCGGGCCGGGCTTGCCCGATGCGCGCCTGGCTGGCGCGGATCAGGTCCACCACGATGTGGTTGATCATGCCGCGGATGATCTCGTGCACCAGCCGCCGTCCGGCGAGGCCGGGGTGGCGCGTCGTGATGCGCTCGTGCTGGCGGCGGAACATCCTCATCTCCCGCAATTGCTCGAAATCGACCAGCCCTGCCCGGATACCGTCGTCGACGTCGTGGTTGTTGTAGGCGATCTCGTCGGCGAGATTGGCGATCTGCGCCTCGAGCCCGGGCTGGCGGTGGCTGAGGAACCGCTCCCCGACGTCGCCGAGCTCCCGTGCCACCCGCGCCGAGCAATGCTTGAGGATGCCTTCGCGGCACTCGAAGGTCAGATTGAGGCCTGGAAAGTCCGCGTAGCGCTCTTCCAGCTCATCCACCACTCTGAGGGACTGCAGATTGTGCTCGAAGCCGCCATGAGGCCGCATGCACTCATTGAGCGCATCCTGGCCGGCATGCCCGAAGGGCGTATGCCCCAGATCATGCGCCAGGCAGATCGCCTCAGTCAGGGTCTCCTCGACTCGCAGCGCCCTGGCCACCGAGCGGGCGATCTGCGCGACCTCGATGGAGTGGGTGATGCGCGTGCGATACAGGTCGCCTTCGTGATTGACGAAGACCTGGGTCTTGTAGACCAGGCGCCGGAAGGCGTTGGAGTGGATGATACGGTCACGGTCGCGCTGGTATTCGCCGCGGTACTCGGGCGCGGGTTCCGGATAGCGCCGGCCGCGGGAGCGCTCTTCGCGGGCCGCGTAGGGCGCCAGGCTCAGGGCATCAACATCCGGCTGCTTCATCCCGGCGGCCCCGATTCTTACTGCAACTGGGATTCCAGGGTGCGGCGCAGGCAGTCCTCATCATAATCGGCCGTGACGAAGGACGCCCCGACGCCGCGCAGCAGCACCAGTCGGATCCGGCCTCCCTGCACCTTCTTATCGATGCGCATGTTCGCAAGGATCGTCTCCGGGGCGATGCCGGAAACCCGTACCGGCAGGCCCATGCGCCCGACGAGCGTCGTGATTCGTGCCAGGTCCTGGGCGCTCAGCAGGCCGCTTTCCCGCGACATGCGGGCGGCCATTACCAAGCCGGCGCCGACGGCTTCGCCGTGCAGCCAACGAGTGTATCCCGTGGCGGACTCGATCGCATGGCCGAACGTGTGTCCGAGATTGAGCAGTGCGCGGTCGCCGTGCTCCTGCTCGTCCCGGCCCACGATCGCCGCCTTGATCTCGCACGAGCGCCGGATCACCCGCGCGAGCGCAGACGGCTCGCCGGCGAGCAGATCATCGGCGTGCGCCTCGAGCCACGCGAAGAATGCGCTGTCGCAGATGAGTCCGTACTTGATGACCTCCGCAAGCCCCGCCCGCAGCTCCCGCGGTGGAAGCGTGGCGAGCGTACGGGTATCGGTGATCACCGCCGCCGGTTGGTGGAAGGCTCCGATCAGGTTCTTGCCGCCGGGATGGTTGACGCCGGTCTTGCCTCCCACCGCCGAGTCGACCTGGGCGAGGAGCGTCGTCGGAACCTGCACGAAAGCCACGCCGCGCTGGTAGATTGCCGCAGCGAAGCCAGCCATGTCGCCCACCACCCCGCCGCCGAGCGCCACGACGGCGCAATCCCGGCCGAATCGATTGGCGACCAGGACATCGAGCACCCGCTGGATGACGTCAAGGGTCTTGTGGGGTTCGCCGTCGGGAAGGAGCGTGGCGACGATTCTGCGCGGCTGCAGGCTCTCTTCCAGGGTGCGCAGGTAAAGTGGCGCAACCGTAGTGTTGCTGATGATCAGCACGTCGCTCGCACCGACGTGCCGGCGGAAGATTTCCTGATCGGAAAGCAGACCCTGCCCGATCAGGATCGGATAGCTGCGACTGCCCAGATCGACGCGCAAGATGTCCATGGGAGCAATCTAGCGGATCGTCTCGATGATGTCGCGGACCACGGCCTTGATCTGCCGCCCGTCGGTGCGCAGGGTGAGATCCGCGATGGCGCTGTAGAGCGGATCGCGTATTTCCATGAGCTCGCGCAGGCGGGCATGGGCATCGTCGACCCCGTTGAGGAGCGGGCGTTGACGGCCCGGCTTGACCCGCTCGGCCTGCTGCGCGACGGAGGTCTTGAGGTATACGACCCAGCCGTTCTCGGCCAGCAGGCGCCGGTTCTGGGGCAGCAGGATCGCGCCACCTCCGGTGGCCAGAACGATCCGGCGCAGCTGGGTCAGCGCAGCAATCGCCTCCCGCTCGCGCTCCCGAAAGCCCGCTTCACCCTCTTTCTCGAAGATGTAGGGAATATCGACCCCGGTACGCCGCTCGACCTCGGCGTCGCTGTCATGGAACGTCACCCGCAGGTGGCGTGCGAGGCTGCGGCCGACTGCGCTCTTGCCCGAGCCCATGGGGCCGATGAGGAAGATATTGGGAGGTTTGCCTGGCATCGTCGCCGAGCATAGCGGAAACCGCCCGGCACGGGGGCCGGGCCCGTCCCGCTTCCCAGGGACACGTCCGCCTTCATCGGGAGGGTCCCGGCGCTGTGCCGTCCGCGCTAGTTCATGCTCAGGTTGCGCTGGATGATCTTCGGCGTGATGAACACCAGCAGCTCGTCCTTGTTATTGGTCCGGTCCGTATTCTTGAACAGATGGCCCAGTATCGGTATGTCGCCCAGCCAGGGCACCTTGGTGGCCACGTTGCTTGAAGTCGTCTGCAGGATGCCGCCGAGCACCACGGTCTGACCGTCATCGACCAGCACCTGGGTGGTGATCCGGCGCGTGTCGATGGCGGGCACATCGACGCCTCCGGAGGAAACGAAGGTCTGGCCCACCTGGTCGTCGCGGACATGGAGATTGAGGATGATGTGGTTGTCCGGCGTGATCTGCGGAGTGACCTTGAGCTCGAGCACCGCCTTCTTGAACGAAATGGAGGTCGCGCCGCTCGAGGCGGACTGCTGATAGGGGATCTCGATGCCCTGCATGATGGTCGCCTGCTTCTGATCCGCGGTGATCACCTTCGGGGAGGAGACGATCTTGGCCTGGGTCTGCGCCTGGGCCGCCGACAGCTCGAGGTCGAGCAGGTAGTTTCCGGTCAGGATGCCGAAGGCGATCGAGCCCGCCGGGTTCGACACCGGCAGGTTGATGTTGTAGCGATTCGCGGCGTTCGAGCTGCTGCCGATCGCGCTGTTCAGCTGGTAGCTCGGGTTGGCGCCGCCGTTGATGTTGCCGATGGCGGAGCTGACCATGGTGCCTTCGCCGGCGGACGTTCCGGTGGTGACCCCTACGCCGTTGCTGCCGATGTTCGTCCAGTGCGTCACGCCGAGCTGGGTGCCGAGCTTGCGCTCGAAATCGTTGTTGACCAGCACGATGCGCGCCTCGATCAGCACCTGGCGCACCGGTACGTCGAGCCGCTTGACCAGCCGGTTGATCTGCTCCAGGCGCTGCGGCGTGTCCTGCAGGAGCAGCGTGTTGGTGCGCTTGTCGACCGAAACGGTGCCGCGCTTGGACAGCAGGGAGTTGCCTTGCGACTTGATCAGGGCGGCGAGATCGGCCGCTTTGGCGTAATTGATCTGCAGGTATTCCGAGCGCAGCGGCACGAGCTGCTGCACGGCGCGCTGCGCGGCGAGCTGGGCCTTCTCCCGTTGGGCAAGCTCGGCCTGCGGCGCCACCAGGATCACATTGCCCTGCTTCTCCTCGCCGAGCCCCTTGATCTGCAGGATCAGGTGCAATGCCTGGTCCCAGGGCACATTGTGCAGCCGCAGCGTCACGCTCCCCGCGACCGAGCCGCTGACCACGATGTTCTTGCCGCTGGCGTCCGCCAGCAGCTGCAGCACCGCGCGCACCGGAATGTCCTGGAAGTTGAGCGAGAGCCGCTGGCCGGTGTAGCGCGGCTTCTGCACGAGGGCTTGTGCCTGGCTCACCGGGCGCAGCTCCACCACGTACTGGGTATTGGCCTGGTAGGCCATCTCATCGAACGCGCCGGTACCATGGATCGTGATGCGCGATCCCGCGGGCGTTCGGGTTACCTCGAAATCGGTGACCGGCGTGCCGAAGTCCGTCGCATCGAAGCGGCGCAGCAGGTCGACCGGGACCGCGGCCTTGGTGAAGTCGACGATGACGTGATCGCCGAGCTGGTGCAGATTGATCGGAATGTGCGGATTGGAGAGCTGTACGATCACCTTGCCGGCGCCGCCGCGGCTTCGCCTGAAGTCGATGCTGCGGATCTGCCACATCGGGCCGTTGCCCGCAGCGGGCGCCGCGCCCGCCGTCACCAGCGGCGCGGGTGCCTGGGACCTCCCGGGCGAGAGGTCCGAGGACTTCCCCAGGGTCACCACGATGTCGTTCCCCAACCGCTTCATCTGGTAAGGCAGAGGCCTCTCGAGGGTGAGCACGAGGCGTGAGCGGTGCTTGCTCTCGGCGGCGAGGATCGACTCGAGCCCGCCCGACTTGACGGGGATGAGATCGGAGGCCAGGGCGAGCCGGGTGGCACGCAGGTCGATGACGATGCGCGCCGGGTGATCCATGGTGAAGGACAGCGGCTGCGGCGCGGCCGCCGACAGATGCAGCCGCAGCTGCAGCGGACCGTTCGGCAGCGGCAACACCTGGATGGACTGCAGGTTCGCCTCGCCCGCGGCGTGCGCGGGGGGCGCCGGCAACGCCAGCAGGGCCAGCAGCAGCGACACGGCGGCCGTCTCCAGGATCGGAAGTCTGGACGCAAAGGGTTTCATTCTTGGACTCCGTGCTGGAGCATTGGCTGCCTGTTTGTTCAATGGCTCAGGCCCAAGGCGGCCGGCCGCTTCATGTACCCACCGAGACCGTTGGGTACGATCTCGACCAGTTGGATCTGCGTCGGCGTGATCCGGACGATGCGCCCGTCGTTCTGCCCCATGTAGTTGCCGATCGTCACGCGATGGACGATGCCGTCCTTGGTCTGCACCAGACCGTAGAGCGTCCCGTCCGTGGACAGTGTGCCGACCATCCTCAGAGTATCGAGCGGGAACTGCTCGAGATACTGGCGCGGACGTCCGGCGTCGGGACGCACGAGGTTCGCGCCGGGTCCTTCGCTCGGCACGAACGGCGAGCGCATGGCCTGATCGGCGTAGGTGAAGGTCTTGTACCTCGGGACTGCCGGCAACGGCTTGACGTAGCCGCCAGGTTGCTTTCCGGTCTGCGCGATGAAACGCTGCAGGTTGTCGTTGCCGCTCGAGCAGGCCGCCAGGACCAGGCAGCCGAGGGCCGCGCACGCGCGTGCCAGAGCGCCGGGCCGGATGGAGATGATCATTCTGTGCTTACTCCGTGCCTTCAGCCCGGTCCCTGGTGCGGAGGATGGGCGAACTTGCCCTTGTGCGTTTTCGCATACCGCGCAGCCATCTCTTCCTGGGTGAGGTAGCGGTAGGTGTAGGCGGTCAGCGTCAGGGAAAGCGAGTCGTAGGCGTTGGGGCGCGTCGGCTTGATCTGGATGTCGTGCAGGGTGACGATGCGCGAGAGCGCGGCGATGTCGCTGGCGAACACGCCGAACTGGTGATAGCCGCCGGTGAGCATCATCTTGATCGGCAGCACTGCGTAGAACGCCTTGTCCGACTCGTGGCCCGGCTGGAAAAGGTGCTGCTTCAGCCCCGCGGCGGCGGCGGTGTCGGAGATGTTCTCCAGCAGGCTCGGCACCTCGGTCTTGCTCGGCAGCTGGCGCAGCAGCGCGCCGAAGGAGCGGCGCAGCTCCTTCAGCTGGCGCCGGTAGATCTTGAGATTGGCCGCCACGCTGTGCTTGATCACGAATTCCTGGCGCAGCTGGCGTTCCTGCGCCTCGCTCTGCTTCAGCTGCGGGCGCACCGTCTGCCACACGAACAGGTACACCAGGATCAGCGTCAGCACGAGAAACGTCGCGGCCACCGCGCCGGCGCGCACCGCGAGCGGCCAGCGACCCGGATCTCGCGGGTCGAGGTCGCGCAGCTGTTCGGTCAGGTCCTTGAGGTTCATTCGGCCGCCCCTCGCACGGCCGCCCGCCCCGGGGCCGCGTCTTTAGCGTGATCGGCGCTCTTGGGCACGGTCACCTTCGCATCCAGGGTGAAGGTGGAACCCGCCGCCTTGCCGCCCGCCTTGATCACCTCGAGCTGGGCGTTGGCGAGCCACTGCGAGCCGTCGATATTGCGCATGAATTCCGAGACGCGAGTGCTCGATTGGGCGACCCCCTTGAACTGGATGCGGTTGCCCGTCTGTTTGACTTCCGTCAGGTACAGGCCCGGGGGCACGGTGCGCACGATCTGGTCAAACACGTGCACGATCTGCGGCCGCGCGCGCTGCAGCCGCTCGATGACCTGCATGCGGGCGATGAAACGGCGCTCGGTCTTGCGCAAGGTGTTGATCTTGCCGATCTGCCGGTTGAGGCTGTTGATCTGCGCCTGCAGCAGCGCGTTGCGGGCCTGCTGGTCGCTGATCATCGCGCTGTAGAGCAGGTGCACGCCGAAGGTGGCCACGACCGCTCCGAAGGCGGCGGCCACCAGCGCCACCGTGAACAGTTGCTTTCGCTCCTTGCGTTCGGCTTCGCGCCAGGGCAGCAGGTTGATGCGCGGCATCAGTCGAAGCTCCTGAGCGCCAGGCCGCAGGCCGTGAGCAGGGCGGTCGCATCGCGATGCACGGCCTGCGTGCGCGCACGCGCCGAGAGCTTCATTTGACCGAGCGGCTCGCCTTTCTCGGCGGTGATGCCGACGCGGCTCGCGATCACGTCGGCCACGCCCGGGATGTTGGCGCAACCGCCGCACACGAGGATCTTCTCGGGCTGCTCGCGACCCGTGCCCGAGGCGAGGTAGAACTGCAGCGAGCGATTGACCTGCTGTGTCATGTCGTCGATGAAGGGGTCGAGCACCTCGGACTGGTAGTTGCCCGGCAGTCCCCCTTCCTTCTTCGCGCGCCCGGCCTCCTCCAGCGACAGGCCGTATGTGCGCATGATCTCCTCCGTGAGCAACTGGCCGCCGAAGGCGAAGTCGCGGGTGTAGATCACCTTGAGGTTGCGCAGCACGCTGAAGGTGGTGGTGCTCGCGCCGAAGTCGACCACGGCGATCGTGCGCTCGACCCCCCCGTCCGGCATCTGGTGCGTCATCAGGTGGCAGGCGTTCTCCAGAGCGAACGCCTCGACATCGACGATCCGGGCGGT
The DNA here is from genome assembly GCA_021805865.1 of Pseudomonadota bacterium. GTDB lineage: Bacteria > Pseudomonadota > Gammaproteobacteria > Steroidobacterales > Steroidobacteraceae > 13-2-20CM-66-19. The sequence goes on along the minus strand of JAJZDX010000001.1, from coordinate 141,188 downwards.
GAGTCCGGCGGCCTTGACGGCGGCTTGGCGCTGCTCGACGTTTTCGGTGCGCGTGGCGACCAGCAGCACGTCGTTTGTGTCAGGCTCCTTCTCCGAGGGGCCGAGCACCTCGAAATCGTAGCTCACCTCGTCCATGGGAAAGGGGATGTACTGGTCGGCCTGCATTTCCACCTGCGCCTCGAGGTCGTTGGCGCGCAGGGAGCTCGGCATCTGGATCACCTTGGTGATGGCCGCATCGCCGCTGATGGCCAGAGCGACTTCGGTGTTCTTGGTGCCGGAGCGCTTGACGGCGCGGCGCACAGCCTCACCCACCGCCTCGGCGTCCACGATGCTCTTCTCGTTGATCGAGTTGGCAGGCGTGGGCTCGGCCGCATAGGACTCGACCCGATACTGCCCGCCGACCATGCTGAGCTCGATGAGCTTGATCGAGGACGTAGTTATGTCAAGTCCGATCAGGGGTCGGTACTTCCGCGGGAAGAGGAACATTTTTTTCCTTTTCAGGGTCTTACGCCTGAAAATCGCCACCCCTCATGAATATTCCTCTCAATATATAGCAGCCGAAGGTTAAATTGAACGTGAGCCGTCTCACGAAACTGGAGCCGCCTGCATCGGGCGCTGCGCCGGGCCTGGAAACGGCGACCCGTCCGAGAATCCTGCCCCCCCCCCCCCCCCAAGATCGCCCCCCGGCGGGCCTTGCGGAGGCCGGCAGGCTTCCAGGGTGGCGGGGCACGGCGCCCGCGCGCCTGGGTGGCGATGTGGGAGTGAGCCTTCGGTCGGCCCCGGCGGGGCGCCCAGAACTTCCCTCGCCACGCACGGTCCCTCGCTTGGGCGTTACCATGGGGGCTCAGGGCCTCCGGCGGGGCGGGTTCGCGTTCGCGGGGCCGGGTCCATCGTAGAGAGAGTCATCGTTCCGTGAAGTGGAAGCTATTTCGAATTCCGGCCATCGTCGTGGCGGGTATGGTGCTGGTCGTACTCGGCGGCCTTTACGCCTACGCCTGCACCTATGTCTATCTGGACCCGTCCTTGCCGACGCTGAGCCAGATGCGGCACGTCAAACTGAAGGTACCGCTGAGGATCTACACGGTCGGCCGCAGGCTGATCTCGCAAATCGGGGTCGAGCAGCGAACGCCCGTGCGCTTCGACCAGGTGCCCCTGGCGCTGCGCCAGGCCTTTTTGGCCGCCGAGGACCACCGCTTCTACCAGGAGGGGGCAATCAATCTGGGGAGCCTCCTGCGGGCGACGCTTGTCGACGTGATCGAGGGCCGCAAAGCCCAGGGCGGCAGTACCATCACCATGGAGGCGGCCCGCAACCTCTTCTTGACGCTGAACAAGACCTGGCGGCGCAAGCTCCAGGAGAGCTTCGTCGCCTACCGGCTCGACCACCATTTCACCAAGAACAAGGTCTTCCAGCTCTACCTCAACGTCATTTACTTCGGGGAGCGCGCCTACGGGGTGGCGGCGGCTGCCCAGACCTACTATGGCAAGCCGCTCGATCGGCTCACCCTGGCGGAGGCGGCCACCCTGGCCGGCATCGTCCAGGCGCCCTCGCTCTACAACCCGATCGTGCATCCGCATCTGGCGGCGATGCGCCGCTCCTATGTGCTGACGCGCATGCTCGACCTCGGGTACATCAGTGCGGCCCAGGCTCAGGCGGCCGACCATGCGCCCATCGGCGCGCGTCTGCACGCGCCCCGCGTCGCGGTCCAGGCCCCCTATGTGGCGGAGATGGTGCTCCAGAGGGTGCTGAAGCGGTTCGGCCCGAGGGCCGAGACCGCCGGCTATCGTGTGTACACCACCGTCGATGGGCGGCTGCAGGTAGCCGCCCAACGGGCCGTGCAGCTCGGCCTGATCGCCTATGATCGGCGCCACGGCTACCGCGGGCCGATCGGCCGCACGGTCCTTTCCGCCCAGGTCACCCCGGCGCAACTCCACACTCTGGTGGACGAGTACGGACCCATCGGGGTGCTCTCACCCGCCGTGGTGACCCGGGTCGGCCGCAAGAGTGCGACGGTTTACGTCCGCTCGCACGGGTTTGCCCGGATCGACTGGGGCGGCCTGGTCTGGGCCCGGAAGGAGTACAGCGTAAACGCACTGGGACCCGTGCCGAAGACCGCTGGAGACGTTCTCTCGCGCGGGGACGTGGTGTATGTCGTGTGGAAAAACGGGCAGGCCGCCGAGCTAGCCCAGGTGCCGCAGGCGCAGGCCGCCCTGGTGTCCCTCAACCCCGACGACGGGGCGATCGCCGCGCTCGTCGGCGGGTTCGACTACTTTACCAGCAAGTTCAACCGTGCCACGGAAGCGTTGCGCCAGCCGGGATCGGGCTTCAAGCCCTTCTACTATTCCGGGGCGCTGCAGCAGGGCTATACCGCCTCGAGCACCTTTCTCGATGCGCCGCTGGTGACCGGAGGGTTCGGCTCGGAGACCACCTGGCGGCCGGTCAACTACGGCGATCGGTTCGGGGGACCGGTGCGGATGCGCGTAGCGCTGGCCCACTCGATCAATCTGGTATCGATCCGCATCCTGCGGGCCATCGGCCTTCCATTCGTCACGCGCTACGTCGCCCGCTTCGGCTTCGATCCGAAGACCCTGCCGCAGAATCTGACTCTCGCGCTCGGCTCTCTGGATGTGACGCCGATGCAGATGGTGACCGGCTATGCCGTATTCGCCAACGGGGGCTACCGCGTCAAGCCGTTCCTGATCGATCGGATCGTGAATGCCTCGGGCAAGGTGGTCTGGCAGGCCACCCCGCGCATCGCCTGCCACGGGTGCAATCAGAAGGCGAGCCTGAGCACGCTGACGCCGGCGGCGAACACCAAGGCGCTGCTCACCGAGGCGAGCTCACTGCGCGGTGACGGCGCGCAGTACATGCCGCCCGATCAGATGGCGCCGCGCGTGATCAGCGTGGACAACGATTACATCATGACCTCCATGATGCGCAGCGTCATTCAGTTCGGCACGGGCATGGCCGCCCGCTCCCTCGGGCGCGATGACATCGCCGGCAAGACCGGCACGACCAACAACTTCACCAATGCGTGGTTCAACGGTTTCACGCCCCATCTCGTGGCCACCGTGTGGGCCGGCTTCGATGACAATCAGAGCCTCGGCTACGGCGAGCAGGGAGCGGCCGTGGCGCTCCCGATCTGGATCCGCTTCATGCGCGTGGCGCTCACGGACGTGCCGCAGTGGCGGCGGCCGCAGCCGCCCGGCATCGTCCGGTTGCGCGTCTCGCCGCGCACCGGGCTGCTGGTGAGTGACGAGAACCCCGACGGCATCGAGGAGGTCTTCATGGCCAACCATCTGCCCGGAGGCAGCGGCGCGCAGCGGCCGACTGTGAGTCAAGGCGCGGCGGCCTCCATATTCTGATGTCCAAGCGTCCGACACCCCGCGGCGAGAACCTTCGCCGCGCGCTGGCGCAGGAGGCCGCGCGCATCATGGCCGAGCACGGAATTCGAGACTTCCTCGTGGCCAAGCGCAAGGCGGCCGAGCGATTCGGTGTGCACGAGGGGGCGGTGCTGCCGAAGAACACCGAGATCGAAGAGGCGCTGGTGGCTTACCAGCGCCTCTTCGGGGGAACGGTGCATCGCGAGTCGCTGCAGGCGCTGCGGCATGCGGCGCTCGCGGCCATGAGGAGGTTGCCAGAGTTCGAGCCGCGGCTGGTGGGCTCGGTGCTGAGCGGGACCGCGACGGAGCACTCACCCGTGCAGCTGCATCTGTTTGCCGATTGCGCCGAGTCGGTGGTCCTGCGGCTGCTCGATCTGGGCGTGGAGCACGAGGTCACCGAGAAGCGCGTGCGAATGAGCATGGAGCGGGTGCTCGCCTGTCCGGGGCTGCGCTTCGAGATCGAGGATCAGCCGATCGAGGCCACGGTCTTCCCGCCCGATGGCATCCGCCAGGCGCCGGTGAGCCCGGTCGACGGCCGGCCGATGCGCCGTGCGAGCGCGATCGAGGTCGAGGCGTTGCTCGATCGATGCGAGCCGGCCGAAGACATCACCGCCGGAACGTGTCCTTGAGCGGATCTGACCGGCTTTTCGGGGCGGCGCTTCGGACTGTCCGCTGAAAGACCGCCCGAAGAGCGCCTTGGGTGCGCGGCGCAGCCTGTGCGGCTGCCTGAAAGCCCGATCCCGATGGACCGGGGCGAGTCACTTCGCTTGCGGCGATCCGCTCTTGGGAGGGGGTTCGCCAGCGGCGAACCCCATCAGCCCCTTGCGTCGTGCAGGATCAGGCGCGCTTGGTGATTTCCACGTAATCGCGGCGGGTCGGGCCGGTGTACAGCTGCCGTGGACGCCCGATGCGCATGGCGGGATCGGAGATCATCTCGGCCCAGTGGGCGACCCAGCCCACCGTGCGGGCGATGGCGAACATCACGGTGAACATCGAGCGCGGAATGCCGATTGCGCTGTAGATGATGCCCGAATAGAAATCGACGTTCGGGTAGAGCTTGCGCTCGACGAAATACTCGTCCTGGAGGGCGATTTCCTCCAGCCGCAGCGCGAGCTCGAAGAGCGGATTGTCCGAGCGGCCGAGGCGCGCCAGCACCTTGTGGCACATCTCGCGGATGATCTTGGCGCGCGGATCGAAGTTCTTGTAGACGCGGTGCCCGAAGCCCATCAGGCGCACATGGCTGGTCTTGTCCTTGGCCTGAGCCAGGAACTTCGGGATGTTGTCGACGGTGCCGATCTGCTCGAGCATGTTGAGCACTGCCTCATTGGCGCCCCCGTGTGCCGGGCCCCACAGTGCCGAGATGCCCGCGGCGATGGCCGCGTAGGGGTTGGTCCCGGTGCTGCCCGCCAGGCGCACGGTGGAGGTGCTGGCGTTCTGCTCGTGATCGGCGTGCAGCACGAACAGCAGATCGAGCGCCTGGGCGGCGACCGGATCGACCTCGTACGGCTCGCAGGGCACGGCATAAAGCATGTGCAGCAGATTGCTGCAGTAATCGAGATCGTTGCGCGGATAGACGTACGGCTGGCCGAGCGCGTGCTTGTGGGCGGCCGCGGCGATCGTCGGGATCTTGGCGATGATGCGGTGGGCGAAGATCTCCCGCTGCCGCGCGCTGTAGATGTCCATCGTGTCGTGGTAGAACGCGGACATCGAGGCCACCACGGCCGACACCATGGCCATGGGGTGCGCGTCGTAGTGAAATCCGTGGAAGAAGCGCAGCAGCGATTCGTTGATCATCGTGTGATGACGGATGCTGCCGGTGAACTCATCGAGCTGCTTGCGCGAGGGAAGCTCGCCGTGCAGAAGCAGGTAGGCGACCTCCGTGAAGGTGCTTCTTTCGGCAAGCTGCTCGACGGGATAGCCGCGATAGAGCAGCACGCCGGCATCACCGTCGATATAGGTGATGCGGCTGTCCGTCGAGGCGGTACCGCCGAATCCGGGGTCATAGGTGAACAGGCCGAACTCCTTGTTGAGCGCGGCGATGTCGATGACGGACGGGCCGATCGTGCCCGGATGGACGGGCAGGTTCACCTTGCGGTCGGTGGCTCGGTCGATGAGCTCGATGGTTTTCTGGGTCATGCAGTGGACGCTTCCATTGTTGAGCGGGCGGCGCCCAAGCGGGGATGACTCGAGCGTCAGGGGAACGGAATCGCGAGGTTTACACGGTCCGCGCCGCGAATCAAGGTACCTGTACGGCAGGGAAGCTTACCGGCGGGTAGAGAGACCCGCGAGTGCTCTAAAATGTCGCAGATTCCTCGTACTATTTCGTTGCAGCTTGCCGCTTTGACCTTGCTCAAAACCCCGCCGCTCGCGCTCTACGTGCATTTTCCCTGGTGCGTTCGCAAGTGTCCTTATTGCGATTTCAACTCCTACGCGGCTCGAGAAGGGTTCGCGGAGCAGTCCTACCTCGAGGCGCTCACCGCCGATCTCGAGGCGCAGGCGCAGGCGGCCGGCGGCAGGGAGGTGATCAGCATCTTCCTCGGCGGCGGCACACCGAGTCTGTTCACCCCGGGCGCCATCGCCCGGGTGCTCGAGGCGGCAGGCCGCCACCTGTGCCTTGGCACCGATCTCGAGGTGACGCTGGAAGCCAACCCGGGCACGATCGAGCGGGGCCGCTTCGCCGAGTATCGGGCGGCGGGCGTGAACCGCGTGTCCCTCGGCGCACAGAGCTTCGATGCCGGGCGCCTGAGCGCCCTCGGCCGGGTGCACACCCCGGCGGAGACCTTCAGGGCGGTAGAGGAGCTGCACGCCGCCGGCATCGGCAATTTCAACCTGGACCTGATGTACGGTCTGCCCGGGCAGGACGCTGCCGGCGCAGTGCGGGATATCGAGGAGGCCCTGCGGCTTGCGCCGGCGCACGTATCGCACTACCAGCTCACCGTCGAGCCCGGCACGGTGTTTGCCGGGCGGCGGCCCGTGCTGCCGGACGAGGAGGTGGTGGAGCAGATGCTGGCCTTGTGCCGCGAGCGGCTGTCCGAGGCCGGGTTCAGCCAGTACGAGGTGTCCGCGTACGCCGCCGCAGGCCGCCGATGCCGGCACAACCTGAACTACTGGCGGTTTGGCGATTACCTGGGTATCGGCGCCGGGGCGCACGGCAAGCTGACTCTGGCGACGGCTGGACAGGTATGGCGCAGCGAGCAGCCGCGTGAGCCGCGACGCTACGTCGCGGCCGCCCGGCAAGGCGCCGGCAATCGCAGGAGCGTGCCGGCGGGGGATCTGCCGTTCGAGTTCATGCTGAATGCCCTGAGGCTGGTGGAGGGCTTCGAGGAGCAGCTGTTTACCCGGCGGACCGGGCTTGCGTGGGAGACGGTGGCGCCGACGCTGGAACGTCTGGCCGATCAGGGCTTGATCGTCCGGGGCGAGAAGCGATATTGCGCCAGCCCCTTGGGCCTGCGTTTCCTGAATGACGTGCTGACCCGCTTTCTTCCGGAAACGCCGCAATCCGTCGGATAATTGAAATTGTCAACGGTTTTTCGATCCTCCGCAGGCTCCCGCGTGAGTCCTTATTCACAGCGTTCTGCGGGTATCCGTGAAATGAGTGAATTAGCTCTCAATGTGGCCAAGTTGCTCAATGAGGTTCGCGTAAGTCATTGAGGATTAAGGCAGTAATATCCTGGTCATTTTTTCGTCATTGCAACAAAACCGCAATATGGCCGCGAAATCGCATGGTATCGGTTCAAGTGATCCACAGAGTTATCCACAGCTTTTGTGGATAATGCGTACCGGCCTCTCGAGGCACATGCGTACAACGCCGAGTGACAATCTGTTCTACCTCGGGCAGGGTCGGGTCGCGGCAGATCCGTGCGGCGCACCGCAGTGCTCTCTCGGGCGATGACTTGAGGGCAACCGAAAGTACGGCTACACTTCGCGCCCTTTGACCCTTGAGGCAATCCAGGCCGAGCCACTGCGCCTCGCGCAGGGGAAGAGCCTATCCGAGCCGCCCATGAAATCCGCCATCCATCCCGAGTACAAAGAGATCACGGTCATCTGCTCCTGCGGCAACTCGTTCAAGACGAAGTCCACGCTGGGGCACGATCTGCAGATCGAGGTGTGCTCGAACTGCCATCCGTTCTACACCGGCAAGCAAAAAATCGTTGACACCGCGGGCCGTGTGGACAAGTTCCGCAAGAAATACGCAGCCGCTGGAGTCGCTGCCGCCGCGAAGTAGCGGGTGCTGCGCCCTCCGCGGGCGAAGCACACGGCCAAGTCCTCGAGTGGTCCGCGGTGCGACGCCGAGCGGCTCGAATGGGTGCTCGCGAGCCCGACCCTTCGCCGGACGGCTAGCCGATACCGGTGACCTTCTCGGCGACCAGCTCGCGCAACTCCTGCACCACCTCCGGGTTGGCGAGTGTCGTCACGTCGCCGGTATCGCGCCCGGTTGAGATCGCGGCCAGTACCCGGCGCATGATCTTGCCCGAGCGGGTCTTGGGCAGGTCCGGCACCAGCCAGATGAAGCGCGGGCGGGCGATCGGGCCGATCTGATCGATGATGGCGGCAGCGATGTTGCGGCTCACCGCCTCGTCCCCCAAAACGCCCGGTTGCAGTGAGGCGTACACATCCGGCATGGTCCCCTTGATCTCGTCCGGTACGGCGACCACGGCCGCTTCCGCCACTTCCGGCACGGTCAGGCAGGCCGCCTCCAACTCCTTCGTGCCGAGCCGGTGGCCGGCCACATTGATGACATCGTCGATGCGTCCCAGGATGCGGATGTAGCCGTCGTTCGCCTGCAGCGCACCATCGCCGGCGAAGTACGGCCAGTCGCGCCAGTCCTTGCTGTCCGGCTTGCAATAGCGCGAGTAGTAGGTCTTCACGAAGCGCTCGTCATCACCCCAGATGGTGAGCATGCGGCCCGGCCACGGATTTCGGATGCAGATATTGCCCGCCACCGGGCTGCCGCGCGGGATCTCGCAGCCGTTCTCGTCGTAGATCACCGGATAGATGCCCGGTACGCCCGGTCCGGCCGATCCGGGTTTCATCGGATGGATGCCGGGCACGGTCGAGCACAGATGCCCGCCGGTCTCGGTTTGCCACCAGGTATCGACGATCACCGCCTCCCGCTTGCCGACCATCTCCCAATACCAACGCCAGGCCTCCGGCTCGATCGGCTCGCCCACCGTGGTCATGTGCTTGAAGTGGTGGTTGTATCTCGCCGGGGTGTCGGGCCCTGCGCGGCGCAGCGCGCGGATTGCCGTCGGGGAGGTATGGAAAATATTGACGCCGAGCTCCTCGGCGATGCGCCAGAGGCGGCCGGCGTCCGGAAAGGTGGGAACACCCTCGTAAATCACCGAGGTCGCCGCCAGCGCCAGCGGTCCGTACACGATGTACGAATGCCCCGTGATCCAGCCGACATCGGCCATGCACCAATAGACGTCCTCCGGGTGAATATCCTCGATGTACTTGGAGGTGCCGGCGACGTATGCCAGGTAGCCGCCGGTCGAGTGCTGTGCCGCCTTCGGTTTGCCGGTGGTGCCCGAGGTGTACATCAGGAACAAGGTGTCGTTGGCGTCCATGATCTCGGGCACGACCTCCTTGCCCCGATAGCCGGCCAGCGCTTCGTCGACAAAGAAGTCCCGCTGCTTCAGCATCGGCGCCTCGCTCCGGTATTGCTCCGGATACCGCCGCCACACCAGGACCTTCTCGATCTCGACGCCCTCCCTTGCGGCCTCGGCCACCGTCGGCTCGGCCTTCTTGCCGTGATCGATGAGCTTGCCGCCGCGGTGGTACGCATCCATCGTGATGAGCACGCGGCTTTTTGAATCGACGATGCGATGGGCGCAAGCGGAAGCGGAGAAGCCGCTGAACACCTGCGAATGAATCACGCCCAGCCGGGCGCAGGCGAGCATCGTGATCGGCAGCTCGAGCGTCATCGGCAGGTGCAGCGTCACGCGATCACCGCGCTTCAGGCCGCAGAAGTCCCGCAGCATCGCCGCCACTTCGTTGACCCGCCGGTACAGCTGTTGATAGGTGAGGGCGATGATCGGCTCGCCCTCCTGCTCGGGCACGAAGTAGAAGGCTGTCTTGTTGCGGTGCTTGTCCAGGTGCCGGTCGACACAGTTGTGGCAGGCGTTGAGCTTGCCGCCCACGAACCATTTGAAAAACGGCGGCCGGGAGCTGTCCAGAATGGTGTGCCAATACTGTTTCCAGTCGAGCAGATCGGCGTATTCGCGAAAGCATTCCGGGAAATTCTCTTCCGAGAAGCGCTCGAAAACGGCGGCATCGGTCAGATAGGCCTGGCCGAGAAATTTTGACGGCGGATGGACGTAGTTCTCCTCCCGCCAGTGCGCTGCGATGATCGCCCCATCGGCCACCACATCGATCTTGCTCATCTTGCTCTCTCCACGTCTGAAACCTGGCCGGAATGCCTGCGGCGGCGACATGACAGACCGAAGCGCCCGGCGGCGGGCCCGGATGCCGGTCGAGGCAGAGGCATAATACGGCTCGTCATCGCCCGCGGTACAGCCTCGGGCCTGCCCGATTCCCGAGGCTGAGCCTACGCTGATTGCCGAACGGTTTTCGCCTCGAGTCCCCTCGAGGCGGCGTGGGAGGTGTCGGCGCCGCCCGGCCTCGCCCTGCCGCTCAGGCGGGCTTTGCGGGCTCGGCCGGCTCCTGCAGAGGGAGGAGGCGGAAGTCGCACTGGACCGTGTAGCAGGACTGCTCCAGCCGGCGTCCATCAGGGGCTACGCCTGGCCCGTGCCGGTGGTAGTCGACGATGAGGCTGTCGCGGACGCCGAACACGGCATCGCTGCCGAGGTCCCGGTCGTCGCGGACGAACAGATGCGTCAACGGGACGTGACCCTCGGCCGACACCTTCAGGCGGATATGGCCCGGCCGCATGGGGTGCCGCCCCGGCAGCCCGAGCATGTTGCCAACTGGTCCGTCGGTCGGGACAGGATGCTCGGAGGGCCGGATCGACCAGAATCGACATTGTCTGCGCGCCTCGGCCCGTTGCCGGCCTCGCCATCCTGTGATCAACCTTCAGCTCACGGACAACCGGGGCGGCCGCCCACGGAGCCGGCGAATCCTCCTGGCGAACTCTCGGGCATCGCCGGCAGTCGAAAGTGCGCCTGGAACGGGCTCCGAACGCGATCGTAAGGCAAGGCGGCTTGAGGTCATGATCAAGATATCCAGCAAGTTGAGAGTCGAGGACGCGCTGCACAGGCTCGATCGGCTGCTCGCCGGCGCGCCGGAAGCGGACTCACTTGCCGGGCAGAGGGACGGAAGGACGTTTTGCGTAATGCGCGCGAAGCGCCTCGGAAAGGGCATCCTGCGGCCGCAACTCTCGGGAATCATCGAGCCGGCGGAGGCGGGCTGTGCCATAACGGGCGAATTCAGATTCTGCCGAAGGGCCAGGATCGGCTTGCGATTATGGTTTGCCTTCGGTGGCCTATGGACCGTGACGTCGGTGCTCGTGGGTTCCCGCATGCGCCTGCACTCACTGTGGGTGCTTCCGGCGGTGGGCGTCGCGATGGTATTGGCTGGGGCCGTGTCCGTGCAATTCGCCACGTCTTATTACAACTCCGATCGAGAGTGGCTCGTAAGACTTCTCTCCGAAGATCTCGGTAGCTGAAGTCATGGGTGACGCTGCGCAAGACGCTGCCCGCGACGACAATCAATCCCCCGCTGCAGGAGCGCCTGCGGCGCCCGCGGATGGCCATGGCCGGAATCGACAGGCCTGCCTCGCAGGCTGCACCTGCCCGTGAGGTGCGCTCATATGTTATTGATTTACCAATTATAGTTAGCTGCATATCCGGTCAGCTACAACCCGTCCTGTGAGTCTGGGCACGGTCGCGCGTGACGAGCTGGGAATTGAACTGCGAAGGCACTACGACGCCGGCCGCTTCGCAGCAGGTTGCGCAGCTCACTTCATTGAGTAAAAATACTCAATGAAGTGAGCAAAAAGAAGACAGCGTTCCGACGCCCCCAGGCCACCGTGCTGGCGGAGCGGCTTGCCGAGCCGCGCCGCTTCCTGCACGTCGTCGCAGGCCCCCGCCAGGTCGGCAAGTCGACCCTGGTCCAGCAGGTCACCGATGAGCTGAGCCTGCCTGTCCGCTATGCCAGTGCCGACGAGCCGACGCTCCGGGGCGCCGACTGGATCAGCCAGCAGTGGGAGGCTGCGCGGCTGGAAGCATCGGGCGAGGCCGGTGCCGTGCTCGTGCTCGATGAGATCCAGAAGATCTCTTCCTGGTCGGAAACGGTCAAGCGTCTCTGGGACGAGGACACGCGCAGGAAGCGACCGCTCAAGGTCGTACTGCTCGGCTCAGCCCCGCTGCTGATGGCCCAGGGCCTGACGGAGAGCCTCGCAGGCCGGTTCGAGACCTTGAGGCTGCCCCACTGGTCGTACGCCGAGATGCGCGAAGCCTTCGGCTTCACGCTCGACGAGTACCTGTATTTTGGCGGCTATCCAGGCGCGGCGCCGCTCATCCGGGATCCCGTCCGATGGTCCCGCTACATCGCCGACAGTCTCATCGAGACCTCCATCGCGCGCGACGTGCTGCTGCTGACTCGTGTGGACAAGCCGGCGCTGCTGCGCCGCCTGTTCGAGCTGGCGTGCCGGTATTCCGGCCAGATCCTGTCGTACACGAAAATGCTCGGGCAGCTGCAGGACGCCGGCAATACGACGACGCTGGCCCACTACCTCAATCTTCTCGCCGGCGCGGGCATGGTCTGCGGCCTGCCGAAGTACGCCGGCGACGCGGCGCGCAGCCGGGGATCGAGCCCGAAGCTGCAGGTGCTGAACACTGCGCTCATGACGGTGACCGCAGGGGTCAGTCCGCAGGAGGCGCGCTCAGATCGGGAATTTCGAGGGCGGCTTATCGAGTCAGCGGCCGGCGCGCATCTGGCCAATGCCGCGGCCACAGGCGAGTGCGAGCTCTACTACTGGCGCGAGCGAGGTCAGGAGGTCGATTTCGTCGTGAAAGCCCACTCCCGGCTGATTGCCATCGAGGTGAAGAGCGGTCGGGCGCCGCAGGCTCATCCCGGAACTGCGGCCTTTGCGGCAGCGTTCAACGTGAAGCGTACACTGCTCGTCGGCGGCGACGGCATCGCGGTGGAAGAATTCCTGAACCGGCCAGTCGCCGAGTGGCTGGCACACTGACTAAAGGAACGAGATGGCACGAGGAAAGGCAGCGGATTCGAAACGAGCACCACGCGGTAATGCTCCGGACTCTTTCGAAACGCTGCGTGGTGCTTTGCGCAAGTTTGCTACGGAGCGTGACTGGGACCAGTTCCACCTGCCGAAGAACCTGGCGATTGCCCTCAGCGTCGAGGCGGCCGAGCTGCTCGAGCACTTCCAGTGGATGCCGGATCAGGAATCGGCAGCATTGCCGGCCGGCAAGCGGGCCAAGGTTCGAGAGGAGCTCGCGGATGTGCTGCTCTACCTGATTCGACTCGCAGACAAACTTGACATCAACCTGGTATCCGCGGCAACCGACAAGATGGCGGTCAACGCGAAGAAGTACCCCGTGCACAAGGCGCGGGGCACCAGCAAGAAATATACGGATTTCTGAGCTGTCGGCGTGATCGTCTATCAGAACAGTAAGACGGGGTTTCTCCACGACGCGTTCAGCAAGGACATCGAGGATCTGGTGCTGCGGGCCTTCAGGGCGCGCACCGGTAGAACCGTGGCGCGCTCGGAACTGCGAGCATGGAAGGAGTCGCTCGTCGCCGTGGCCAGGGTCCTTCATGACGAGGCAATTCCAGGGGACTGCGGGGTTGCCATCGAATATGGCATTCCACAAACCGCGAAGCGGATCGATGTAATCGTCACCGGAGAAAGCGGCGAGCGCGTCGAGCAGCTCATCATCATCGAGCTCAAGCAATGGGAACAGGCTCGGAAGACGGACAGAGACGGTATTGTAAGCACGCGCTATGCGCAAGGGGAGGCCGAAGTCAGTCATCCGTCCTATCAGGCATGGTCGTACGCATCGCTCCTGAGAAACTTCAATGAAACGGTGTATGAGGAAGGAATAGCACTTCACCCATGTGCGTATTTACACAACTACGCGGATGACGGGGTGTTGACGGATTCCTTTTATGCGCATTACGTGTCTCTCGCGCCCATCTTCCTGAGAGGGGAGCGGGAGCGGGCAAGGCTCCGCGAATTCTTGAAGCAGCACGTCCGGTACGGAGATCGCCGATCGTTGCTGTACCGGATTGAGAACGGTCGGATTCGGCCTTCGAAAGGCCTGGTCGAGAGTCTCACGGGATTGCTGGCTGGGAAACCCGAATTTGTTCTGGTGGACGACCAGAAGATTGTGTATGAATCGGCATTGTCTGTGGCGACACAGGCCACTGCGCAATCGAAGGAGGTCGTGATCGTCGAAGGCGGACCCGGCACCGGGAAGTCGGTGGTCGCAATCAATCTGCTGGTAGCCCTGACGGGGCGGCGCCTGGTGGCGCAATACGTTACGAAGAACGCTGCTCCACGCGCGGTATTCGAGAGCGTGCTGGCCGGTACACATCGAAAATCCCAAATCTCAAACCTGTTCTCCGGATCGGGGTCTTTTACGGAGACCCGCGCAAATGCATTCGATGCGCTGATCGTGGATGAGGCACACCGCCTGAATGCGAAATCCGGGCTCTTCGGCAACCTCGGCAGCAATCAGATTCAAGAACTCATCGGCTCCGCCAAGTGCTCGATTTTCTTTCTCGACGAAGACCAGCGGGTGACGTTCAAGGATATAGGGGAGAGAGCCGAGATCGAGCGCTTCGCGCGCGAGGCGGGGGCAAAAGTCACCACCTTACAGCTTGCGTCGCAATTCAGGTGCAACGGGTCGGGCGGCTATCTGTCATGGCTGGACGACACACTGGGAATCCGGCCGACAGCTAACGATAAGCTCGACGTCGGTGAGTTCGACTTTCGCATATTCAGATCTCCTGAGCACTTGCGTCGCGAGATCGTGGAGCGCAACAAGAGCCGCAACAAGGCTCGCATGGTGGCGGGTTACTGCTGGGACTGGCGAAGCCGCAAGAATCCCGCGGTCCAGGACGTTGAGATCCCGGAGCACGCCTTTGCGATGCGATGGAATCTGACGAAGGACGGCGGCCTGTGGATGGTTGCCCCGGAGTCGGTGAACCAGATCGGCTGCATACACACCTGCCAGGGCTTGGAAGTCGATTACATCGGAGTGATCGTTGGGGCGGATCTGGTCTTCAGAGGCGGCCGAGTGGTCGCGCAGCCCGGGATGCGATCCTCACATGACAAGTCGCTCAGCGGGTACAAGAGCTTACTGAAGGCCAATCCCGCGGAGGCAGAGCGAAAAGCCGCACTGATCGTCAAGCACACGTATCGAACGCTGATGACGCGCGGGATGAAGGGATGCTATGTGTACTTCATGGACAAGGCGCTGGAGGACTTTGTACGGAGTCGATTGACCTATAGTTCGACGATCGCGGAGAGCCCGCTCAAAGTCGCTGAACCCGCCGCGCCCTACGGCCCTGAACCGGACTCCGACAGCTGCTGATGCGCTACTGGTGGGTCAACCAAAACCAGACCTTCCGCCAGGAGATCGAGGGCGGTTATCTCTGGTCGCCCAAGCGCAACAAGAACGGCCACCGCAATCCCTTCTACGAGTTCATGCGCGAGGTCGCGCCTGGGGACCTGGTGTTCTCATTCTGCGATACGCGCATCGCGGCTCTCGGCATTGTCAGTGGCTACTGCCGGGAGAGCCCGAAGCCGCAGGAGTTCGGCACTGCCGGTACCAATTGGAGCCAAATTGGCTGGCGGGTGGGCGTTCGCTGGCAGCGGCTTTCGAATGCGATTCGCCCCAAGGATCACATCGCGCGGCTCCGATCGGCCCTGCCACGGCAGTACGCACCTCTGAGGCAGGACGGCAACGGGCTGCAGGGCATCTATCTGACCCAGATCAGCCCGGTCCTCGCATCGGAGCTCTTCTCTCTGATCGGGGCTGAGGTCAATCAGGTGGCGGATGCCGGGCGGGAGGTCGGCCGGATCGAGCGCGACTCCCCGGCACCGGAACGGGACATCGAGGAATGGGAGCGGCGCATCGAGGTCGCCATTGATACGAGCACGACGATCCCTGAGACCGAGAGAACCGCGCTCGTTCAGGCACGTCGCGGCCAGGGGATCTTCCGGGACAACGTGCGCTCGATTGAGCACGCCTGCCGCATTACCCGGGTAGAGCTCCCCGAGCATCTCATTGCCAGCCATATCCAGCCCTGGCGCGACAGCAGCAACGAGGGGCGGCTCGATGGCGAAAACGGTCTGCTCCTGACCCCGACGGCGGACCACCTGTTCGACAAGGGATTCATTTCCTTCGAGAACACGGGACAGCTCATTGTGTCTCCGGTGGCGGATCCCGTCTCGCTCAGGCGGATGGGAATCGATCCCGACGCCCGGGTCAATGTCGGTGCCTTCTCTGAAGGGCAGCGGCAGTTTCTCGAATTTCATCGCGAGAACGTGCTGCGCATGGCGCACGGCCTCTCGAGAGGCGAGCGCGGCGGCTGAGGGTTTGGTGAATGCCGGGGTAGCGAGCCGCCGCCACGCGATCGCGTCCGGCCGATGAGCTCATCGCGGGTCTGCTTGCGCAGGTACAGCCCATCGCCGTTGCTGAGCAGCATCGGCTTGTCCGATCGGTGGGCCTGCTCGAGTTGCGGCAGAAATCGCTAGAAACGCGGGGCATTCAGGACGCCGACAGACACGCCTCGACACCCCCGAGCGCTATTCGGCGTTCTGCACCTGCTCGCGCATCTGCTCGATGGTGACCTTCATGTCCACCGCGGTACGGGTGGTCTCGAGGTCCTGGGATTTCGAGGAGAGGGTGTTGGCCTCGCGGTTGAGCTCCTGCATCAGGAAGTCGAGCCGCCGGCCGGCGGGCTCCTCGGCGGCGACGACACGTCGCACCTCCGAGATGTGCCCTGTCAGGCGCTCGATCTCCTCGTCCACGTCGAGCCTTTGCAGCAGCAGCGCGATTTCCTGCTCCAGGCGCTCCTGATCCACGGCGGAGGCCAGCTCCTTGACCCGCTCGCGCATCCGGTTGGTGAGCCGCGCCTGGATCTCGGGCAGCCGCGCCTGTACCTGTTTGACGAGCGCCTCCAGGCCGCCGCAGCGCTGCTCGAGCACCTCGCGCAGCTTCTGCCCCTCGCGTGCCCGGGCCGCCTTGAGCTCTTCCGTCGCGCCATCGAATAGCGCCCGGGCCGCGCCCAGCAGCTCCTCCCCGCCCGCGGTCACGTCCTTCAGCACCCCGGGCCAGCGCAGAACCTCGAGCAGGTTGACCGAGCCGACCGGAATGACCCGTTCCAGGTCATCGAGCCGGGCCGTGAGTCGCTCGAGCACCTGCGGGTCGACCTCCAGGCTGCCCGCCCCCTGAGCGGCCCGGTAGGTGATCGTGCAGTCGACCTTGCCGCGGCGGATATCGCGCGCGAGCCGCTGCCGCAGCTCGCCCTCGAGGGAGCGCAGCTCTTCGGGCAGGCGGAAGCCGGCCTCGAGGAAGCGGTGATTGACGCTGCGCAGCTCGCACACGAGCGTCCCCCAGGGGCCGGAAGCCTCGCGCCGGGCAAAGCCTGTCATGCTGGCAATCATGGTAAACGCTACGCCGACGGCGCCCTGGAATGCTATAAAGCGGACCCCGAAGCTTAACACTTGCGCAGATCTCCTTTGCGGATCGAATATGCCGACGTCAGCCTCGTGGGCGGACGCGCGGAGAACCAGGACAGAGTCACGGTCGCCGTCGCGGAGCATGCGGCGCTGCTGGTCGTCGCCGATGGGATGGGTGGATATGCCGATGGCGCGCACGCCGCAGAGGTCGCGCGACAGGTCGTGCTGGAGGCCTTCGGGCGCACGCCGCAGCCGCTTTTCGATCCCATGGGCTTTCTTCACCTGATCCTCGGCCGCGCGCACGAAGAGGTGGTGAAGTTGGGAGGGTCCCTGCCGATCGATCGGCGCCCGCGAGCCACATGCGCGCTGTGCCTCGTCCAGCAGGGCGCATCGTGGTGGGCACATGTCGGCGACAGCCGGATCTACCACATCCGCGGCGGCACGCTGGTCGAGCGCAGTCGCGACCACAGTCACGTGGAAGGGCTGCTGCGCGAGGGGCTGATCACCGCCGAGCAGGCTCAGGTCCATCCCCAGCGCAATTATGTCGAGTGCTGTCTCGGCGGAGTTCCGATCCTGCCGGACATGGCGATCACCCGCCGCAGGCCGCTGGTGCCTGGTGACGTGCTGCTCGTTTGCAGCGACGGCCTGTGGGGTCCGCTCAAGGACGAGGAGCTGGCAGCGGCGCTCGGCTGCGGTGCGCCGCTGCGCGAAGCGCTGCAGGAGCTGGCCCGCAACGCCGTGAGCCGCATCGGAGCGGCGAGCGACAACACCTCCGCCGCCGCCTTGCGGTGGCTGGGGGAGCCGCGCGGGTGCAATGGCTAGTGCGAGACACCGGAGCTGTCGTGCAGCCAACGACGGCGCAGCCTGATGACCAGTGCGGACAACGGTAGAGAGACGTAGAGACATGATCCGACCCAGCGGACGTTCCCCCGATCAAATGCGGCCCGTGAGCTTTTCGCGCCGCTTCGGCAAGCACGCCGAAGGCGCCGTACTGGTCGAGTTCGGGGACACCCAGGTGCTGTGCACCGCCAGCATCGAGGAGAGCGTGCCCGCATTTCTGCGCGGCAAGGGCCAGGGGTGGGTCACAGCCGAATACGGCATGTTGCCGCGCTCCACCCACACCCGCTCGGCGAGGGAAGCGGCGCGCGGCAAGCAGGGCGGCCGCACGCTGGAGATTCAGCGGCTCATCGGCCGCTCGCTGCGCGCGGTGACCGACCTCAAGGCCCTCGGCGAGCGCACCATTACCGTGGACTGCGATGTGCTGCAGGCCGATGGGGGCACGCGCACCGCCTCCATCTCCGGCGGCTTTGTGGCGCTCGCCCAGGCATGCCGGCTGCTCGCCAAGCGGCGGCTGATCTCAGCCAGCCCTTTGCACGGCCAGGTGGCGGCGATCTCGGTTGGCATCGTCGGCGGGGCCCCGGTGCTGGACCTCGATTACCGGGAGGACTCCCAGGCCGAGGTTGACATGAACGTGGTGATGAACGACGGCGGCGCCTTCATCGAGCTGCAAGGCACCGCCGAGGGGCACGCGTTTCGCCGGCACGAACTCGACACCATGCTCGCGCTCGCCGCCGGCGGCATCGAGAAGCTGTTCTCCCTGCAGGGGCAGGCGTTGGAGCTGTGACCGAGGCTACGATGGTGTCGCTTACCGGTGCACAGCCTCGCCATCCGTACGCGGTTTGCGCTTCGGCGAGTGCCGTGCGTCCCGCGCGCAGCACATGAAAATAATCCTGGCCAGCGGCAATGCCGGCAAGCTGCGGGAGATCGGCGCATTGCTGGCCCCGCACGGGCTCACGCTCGTCCCTCAGAGTGCCTTCGGGATAACGCCGCCCCCGGAGACCGGCACGACCTTCGTCGACAACGCACTGCTCAAGGCCCGCCATGCCGCGCGAGTCACCGGATTGCCGGCGCTTGCGGACGATTCCGGCATCGAAGTGGATGCGCTGCACGGCCGGCCGGGCGTGTATTCCGCCCGTTTCGCGGGCGAGGGAGCCAGTGACGAGGACAATCTCCGCAAGCTCCTGGCCGACCTCGAGGCGGTGCCGGAGGAGCGCCGACGTGCCCGCTACCAGTGTGTGATCGCCTTGGTCCGGCGTCACGATGATCCCGAGCCGCTCATCGCGCACGGGACATGGGAAGGCCGGATCGCGCAGGCGCCTCGAGGCTCGGGAGGCTTCGGCTATGACCCGATCTTTCTGCCGGCCGGCTCGCAGCGCACCGCGGCCGAGCTCGATGCGGGCGAAAAGAACGCGGTCAGCCATCGCGGGCAGGCCCTGCGGGCATTGGCGTGCGGTGCCCGCGCGCTCTTCGAGCACTCCCCCGGCGAGCCATCCGGCAGGTCCGGGGCGCGGGGCCGGCTGTTCGTGCTGGCCGCCCCCTCCGGCGCCGGCAAGACTTCGCTCGTCCGGGAGCTGCTTCAGCGCATGCCGATGCTGCAGCTGTCCATCTCGCACACTACCCGGCCCCAGCGCCCCACCGAGATTCCAGGCCGGGAGTACTGCTTCGTCACCGTGGCGGAATTCGAGAGGATGGTGAACGCAGGCTCCTTCCTGGAGCACGCCCGGGTTTTCGACAATTGCTACGGCACCGCCCGTGAGCCGGTCGAGGAGAAGCTCACGCAGGGCAGGGACGTGGTGCTCGAGATCGACTGGCAGGGCGCGCGGCAGGTCCGGGCCGCCATGCCCTCCTGCCTGACCGTCTTCGTGCTGCCGCCGTCCCGGGAGTCCCTGGAGCAGCGGCTTCGCGGACGGGCCACGGATTCCACCGAAGTGATCGTCCGCCGGCTGCGCGACGCAGTGAGCGACATGTCCCATTGGAATGAATTCGACTACGTCGTGGTGAACGACGATTTCGAGCGTGCGGTGGCGGACCTGATGCGGATCGTGGGCGGCGGCGGCGAGGCGCTCCTGGCGAGCCGGCCGGATCTGGCCCCGCTCCTCAAGCGGCTGCTGGCCTGAGCCCCCCTCTTTGCCGTACAATACGGCTTCCTTGCGCGCTGGCCGCGCCCTTTAACCGCTGGTTCCCGGATCGTCATGGCTCGAATCACCGTCGAAGACTGCCTGCAAAACGTCGATAACCTCTTCCAGCTGGTGATTCTGGCGGCCCAGCGGGCCCGACGCATTGCCAATGGCGCCGAGCCAACCGTGCCGCTCGAGAACGATAAGCCGACCGTCGTCGCGTTGCGCGAGATCGCCGCCGGCAACGTCACGGTGGATATGCTCCGTGAGCCCGAGCCGCCGGCGGCCGAGGCCGCCCCGGCCGTTGCGGAGCTGGACATGCAGTCCACCTTCCGTGCTCCGCAGTTTGGTCTGGGAGATTGATACCGGGGACCGGTCTGCCCCAGTGAACATATGGACTATGCGTCTTCTCTCCTGGGGCTGCTTCCCGGCGGAAGGCGTACTCCCGGGCTGAAGGAGCTGCTGGCTACGGTCGGCGGCTATCTGCCGCCGGAGCAGGTCGAGCGCGTACGCGAAGCTGCGGAGTTTGGCGCCTCGGCCCACAAGGGGCAGAAGCGGCTCTCGGGCGAGCCTTTCATCGCGCACCCCGTGGCCACCGCGGCGATCCTCGCCGACCTGCATCTCGATCCCGACACGCTCGTCGCCGCCATCCTTCACGACGTCATCGAGGATACTCCGACGCCGAAGGATCAGCTGGCCGCGCGCTTCGGCGCCGATGTGGCGGAGCTGGTCGACGGGGTGACCAAGCTCGATGCCATCCAGTTCAAGAGCCGCGAGGAGGCGCAGGCGGAATCCTTCCGCAAGATGCTGCTCGCGATGGTGCGCGACCTGCGCGTCATCCTGGTCAAGCTCGCTGATCGCACGCACAACATGCGCACCATCGACGCGATGCCGCCGCACCGGCGGCGCGCGATCGCGCGCGAGACCTTGGACATCTATGCGCCCATCGCCGAGCGATTGGGCCTGTACAGCCTGAAACTCGAGCTCGAGGAGCTGGGTTTCCAGGCGCTGTATCCGCAGCGCTACCGGGTGCTGGAGCGCGCGCTGCGCAAGGCGGGCGGCAACCAGAAGGAGTTCCTGAAGAAGATCGCGCGGCAGCTGTCCGCCGCGCTCGAGAAGCGGGACATCCGCGCCCGAGTCGAGATGCGCGAGAAGCACATCTACAGCATTTACAAGAAAATGCTGCGCAAGCGCGCCTCGCTCGCCGAGATCGTCGACGTCTACGGCCTGCGCATCATCGTCGACGAGTTCGACACCTGCTACCGCGCCCTCGGGGTGGTGCACTCGGTGTTCAAGCCCATGCCCGGCCGGTTCAAGGACTACATCGCCATCCCGCGGGTGAACGGCTACCAATCGCTCCATACGATGCTCTTCGGTCCCAACGCCGTGCCGATCGAGGTGCAGATCCGCACAGAGGACATGGACCGCGTGGCCGAATCCGGCATCGCCGCGCACTGGAAATACAAATCCGGCGGCAGTGAAGAGTCGATGCAACAGGAGCGCGCGCGGGAGTGGCTGTCGGGGCTGGTGGAGCTTCAGGAAGACGGCACTTCGGAGGAGTTCCTGGAGAGCGTCAAGGTCGATCTCTTCCCCGACAAGGTGTATGTCTTCACTCCCAAGGGCAAGATCCTGAGACTTCCGAGCGGCGCGACGGTGGTCGATTTCGCCTACGCGGTGCACACCGATGTCGGCAACCGCTGCGTCGCGGCCAAGGTCGACCGGCGACTGACGCCGCTGCGCACCGTGCTGCGCAATGGCCAGACGGTGGAGATCATCACCGCCAAGGGCGCGGTGCCCAATCCCGCGTGGGTCGGCTTCGTCGTCACCGCCAAGGCGCGCAGCGCCATCCGCCACTACCTGAAGGGCCTGCGGCGCACCGAGGCGATCGAGCTCGGCCAGCGGCTGCTCTCGCAGGCGCTCGCCGAGTTTCATCTGTCCCTGGAGGACGTCCATGCGGAGACCCGCGAGGCGATCGTGGGCGAGCTCGGCATGAAGAACATCGACGATCTGTACGAGAAGATCGGCCTCGGGGAGCGCCTGGCGCCGCTCGTGGCGCGCCGCCTGCTGCCCGGCGCGGCGCCGGAGAGGGGTGCAGGCACGCCTTTGCCGCTCGCCATCGCCGGCACCGAGGGGTTGCTGGTCACCTACGCGCGCTGCTGCTTCCCGCTGCCGAACGACCCGGTGTTCGCGTTCCTCTCGGCAGGGCGCGGCGTGGTGATCCACCGCGACCGCTGCGTGAACGTCGAGGACTATCGCAAGCACCCCGAGAAGTGGCTGCCGGTGAGCTGGCAGAGCGCGCCGGAGCGGCTGTTCAGCTCGGAGATCCGCGTGTACGTGGTCAACCGCACCGGCGTGCTCGCCAGGGTGGCGGCGGCCATTGCCAGCGCCGATACCAACATTCATCATGTCTCGATCGAGGAGCAGGAAGGCGATGCCTCGATCCTCACGTTCGAGCTGAAGGTGCGCGATCGCAAGCAGCTGGCGCGCGTGATGCGTGTCATCCGCCGCCTGCCGGACGTGACCCGTGTCAGCCGCACGATCGCCGCGCATGCGCGCGACGGGCGGACCGAGGACGATTTTGACGAGCAGGATTCGAATTCGGAAAACCCTTGACGAGGAGCAGCATGAGCCGCACGATCATCCAGACCGACAAGGCGCCGCAGGCGATCGGAACCTATTCACAAGCGGTGCGCGCGGGCGACACCGTGTACCTTTCCGGCCAGATCCCGCTGGACCCGACCACGAAGGAGCTGGTGAGCGGCGACATCGAGGCCGAAATCCGTCGCGTGTTCGAGAACCTCAGGTCGGTGGCCGAGGCCGCCGGCGGGACTCTGGCGCAGGCCGTGAAAGTCAACCTTTACCTGACCGACCTCGGGCACTTCGCCAAGGTCAACGAGATCATGGCGCAGTACTTCCCGCAGCCCTACCCGGCGCGGGCGGCCGTCGGCGTTGCGCAGTTGCCCAGGGGCGCGCGGGTCGAGGCCGAGTGCATCTTGTACCTTGGCTGAAACGGCCCGCGAGCCGGGCGCTAGCGAGCAGCGCCCGGTCACGGCGCTGCGCGGGGTCGGAGCGGCGCTCGCCGAGCGGCTGCGGCGTCTCGGCGTCACCCAGGTGCAGGACCTGCTGTTCGTCCTGCCCGTCGATTATGACGACCGCACCACCCGCACGGCCATGGGCGCACTCGTTCCGGGAATGCGCACGGTCGTGCAGGGCGAAATCCAGCTCACCGAAGTGGCGTTCCGTCGCCGGCGCCAGCTGCTGACGCGGCTGTCCGACGGCTCGGGATTCCTCACGCTCCGATTCTTCCATTTCTCCTCCACCCAACAGGAGGGCCTCGAGCGCGGCACGCGCCTGCGCTGTTTCGGCGAGGTGCGGCGCGGTCCGCAGGGCCTGGAGATGGTCCACCCCGAGTACCGACGGGTCACTGATCAGTCGGAGCCGGTGGAGGATACGTTGACGCCGCTCTATCCCCTGACGGAAGGGGTGACCCAGGGCCGGTTGCGCATGCTGATCGCGCAGGCGCTGCGGGAGCTGGACACCGCGGGGGTGCGCGACTGGCTGCCGCGCGAGCTCACCGACACCCTGGCCCTGCCGCCGCTGCGCGAGGCGCTGCGCTACGTGCACCGGCCGCCGAAGGACGCGCGGCTCGCGGAACTCATCGCACGCCGCCATCCGGCGCAGCGCCGGCTGGCGTTCGAGGAGCTGCTGGCGCACCACGCCAGCCTGAGGCTGTTGAAGCAGGCGGCCCGGACGGACCCGGCGCCGGCGCTCGCGGACGCGGCCGGATTGTCTGCGCGGCTGCTTTCGTCTCTGCCGTTTCAGCTGACGAAGGCCCAGGCGCGCGCCCTCGCCGAAGTCGAAGCCGACCTCAGGTCCGATGTGCCCATGGTGCGCCTGGTGCAGGGTGATGTGGGCTGCGGCAAGACCGTGGTCGCCGCCGTGGCCGCGGCGCGGGCCGCGGGCAGCGCCATGCAGGCCGCGCTCATGGCGCCCACGGAGCTGTTGGCCGAGCAGCACTGGCGCAATTTTCGCGACTGGCTCGAGCCGCTGGGGCTGCCCGTGGCGCTGCTTTCCGGCACACAACCGGTCCGTGCGCGGCGCAGCGTGCTCGAGACCGTGGCCTCGGGTGAAGTGCGCGTCGTGGTGGGCACGCACGCGCTGTTCCAGGACGGCATCGAATTCGCGAACCTGGCGCTCGTCATCGTCGACGAGCAGCATCGCTTCGGCGTCCAGCAGCGGCTGCGCCTGCAGGAAAAAGGGCGCAAGCTCGGGCGCTTCCCGCATCAGCTCATCATGACGGCGACGCCCATCCCGCGCACTCTGGCCATGACCGCCTATGCGGATCTCGATATTTCAGTGATCGATGAGCTGCCGCCAGGCCGCACACCCGTGCAGACCGTGGTCGTGCCGCAGCAGCGGCGCGACCAGGTGGTCGCGCGTGTTGATCAGGCGTGCCGCGCGGGCCGCCAGGTGTACTGGGTCTGCCCGCTCATCGAGGAGTCGGAGGAGCTGCGCTCTCAGGCGGCGCAGGAGACCGCCGTCGCGCTCGAGGCTGCTCTGCCGGATGTCCGCGTCGGGCTGGTCCACGGCCGCATGCCCTCGGCGAAGAAGGATGAGGCGATGCTCGCTTTCAAGGCGGGCCGCATCCAGCTGCTGGTGGCGACCACGGTCATCGAGGTCGGCGTCGATGTGCCCAACGCGACGCTGATGGTCATCGAGAACGCCGAGCGCATGGGACTCTCCCAGCTGCATCAGCTGCGCGGCCGCGTGGGCCGGGGAGCGCAGGCCAGCACCTGTGTGCTGCTGTACCGGGCGCCGCTGTCGCCGCTCGCGCGTGAGCGCCTGGAGGTGGTGCGCCGGACCAATGACGGCTTTGAGATCGCGCGGCGGGACCTGGAATTGCGCGGGGCGGGCGAGCTGCTCGGCACGCGCCAGACCGGGCTGGCGCAGCTGAGGGTCGCGGACCTGAGCCGCGATGCGGATCTGTTGCCGCGTGTACAGGCCGCAGCACAGATGCTGATCGAGCGCTATCCGGATATCATCGCCGCCTTATCGGCGCGCTGGATCGCCGGCGGCGAGCAATACGGCAGGGTGGGGTAGGATCGATGTCAGCCACGATTGAGCCGGTCGGAGCCGGCCTGAAGCCGCAGGAAGCGCCGTTCCTGCACCGCCTGGCGCGGCGGGCACAGGAGTACGGGCGGCTTGCGCGCATCGATCGCCCGATCGGCACGTGGCTGCTGCTGTGGCCGGCGCTCTGGGCGCTGTGGATCGCGGGCGCGGGACGGCCCGGTCAGACCGTATTGATCGTCTTCGTGGCGGGCGTGGCCGTCATGCGGGCCGCCGGCTGCATCATCAACGACTTCGCGGACCGCAACATCGATCCACACGTCAAGCGCACACGCGACCGGCCGCTCGCGGCCCGCCGCGTCTCGCCCGCCGAGGCGCTGGCGTTGTTCGGCTCGCTCATGCTGGCCGCGCTGTGGCTGGTCACACGGCTGAATGTCCTGACGGTCGAGCTGGCCGTGGTCGGCGCGGCGCTGACGGCGTCCTACCCGTTCGTGAAGAGGTTCTTCCCGCTGCCGCAGCTGTACCTGGGGCTGTCGTTCGGCGGCTGGAGCATCCCCATGGCCTTTGCCGCACAGCGCGACGCGCTGCCGCGCATCGCCTGGGTGATGTATATCGCAGCGGTGGTATGGGCGGTGGTGTACGACACCATGTACGCCATGGTCGACCGGGACGATGACCTCAGGATCGGCGTGCAGTCGAGCGCCATCCTGTTCGCGGACCTCGACCGCCTCCTGATCGGCGTGATGCAGGTGGTGATGCTCGGCGCGCTGGCGCTGGCGGGGCGGACCTTGAAGTTCGGCCACTGGTACTACGCCGGAATTGCCGTGGCGGCGGTGCTGTTTCTCTATCAGCAGTGGCTGATCCGCAAGCGCGAGCCGGCTGCCTGCCTGCGCGCATTCCTCAACAACAATTACGTCGGCATGGCGATTTTCGCCGGTGTGGCGCTGCAATACGTCTACGTCCGCTGAGCGATCTGCAACCTTTTCCCGCCGGCGGGGTTCTTTCCGCGGGGCGGACCCTGACCGGCACCAGGCGGCCTCGGCATCTGGTGGCCGGTCGGTCTGATCTCGATTCCCGCCGGGTCGTTCCGCGGCCTCGACGGGAACCAGCTGAAACGTTGGAATCAGGGGCTGTCCCATGAATCTACGCGGGTGTCTGCAGCGGCCGGCGGCGGTGCCCTCTTCCGGTGTCCGGGGAGGCCTGATGCGCCTGGTGCTCGATGAGCGCGGCGTGCGCAGCTGGGCCCGAGCACTGTTATTCATCGCCCTCTTCGCGATTTTCCTGGTGATCGCCTTCATCACGTTCCAGCGCGTCATCTCCTCCGTTCCGGAGCTGTATCGGCGCATCCATGCGGTGCAGCAGCACGTGAAAGCCGGCGGCAACCTTCCGCCCTGGATCCTCATCCTCGATGAGGTGATGCTGCTCGGTTGCACATTGCTCGCCACGTGGGTCATGACCCGGCTCGACGGCAGTCCTTTCGTCAGCATCGGCTTGCCGCGGGCTCGGTGGCTGCGCGACCTCGCGGCAGGATGCGCCGTTGGATTCTGCATGATCGGGCTGCTGGTGGCTGCGCTGCTGGCGTTCGGGTTCGGGCGGCTCGAGCCGCCGACGGCGGGATGGGCGGTGGCGCTGTGGTCGGGATTGGCGTGGGCGGTGGCGGCCATGCTGATCGGCTTCACCGAGGAGATCGCCTTCCGCGGCTATCTGTTCACCATTCTGCGCGAGAGATACGGCTTTTGGATCGGCGCTCTGGTGGTCACGGCCCTGTTCATGGTGGCGCATGGCCACAATCCCGACGAGAATCTCATCGGCCTGCTCACCACCGCGGTGGTGAGCGTATTGTTCTGCCTCGCCATCCTCCGCACCGGCACGCTGTGGTGGGTGATCGGCTGCCATGCAGCCTGGGACTGGGCCGAAAGCTATTTCTTCGGCAGCGCCGACAGCGGTATGTACTCCTCCGGCAGGCTGTTCACGCTGCTGCCGCACGGCAACGCGCATCTCAGCGGCGGCACGGACGGGCCCGAGGGGTCGTTGTTGTGCCTCGCGGTCCTGCTCGCCGCCATCCTGGCGCTGCCTTTGTTGATCCGCCGGCGGCCCGGTGTCCCCGGCCGAGGGGTCGCGCTGGATCCGGCCGGCAAGCCGTGATCGCGGCGAATGCCTCCGTGGCCCGGGCCCGGCCGGCGCCTCGGAGCTTCTCCCGTCCGCAAGCCCCGGTGAAAACGATCGAGCCCGCGGCGCCGCGCCCGGGAATTTCCGTCCGGCTCAGTCGAACAATGCGAGTTTCCGTGGATCGCCCTTGAACGCGAAAGCCGCCACGATGTCCTTCTCCAACGTCCGCCCCTTCGAGAGCGGCGGCAGCTCGCTCATCGCGAAAAAACCCACCTCGGCGGTCTCCAGCCCCGGTTGCGGCGCCAGGCTGTCGGTTCGCTCGCACAGGAAGAAAAGCTTGTAGAAGTCCCTGAGGTCCGGGGCATATTCGTGCTTCGCCTTGTGGCGAATTCCGTAAAGAGCCTTCACCCGCACCCTGAGCGACGCTTCTTCCCGGATCTCCTTGACGACGTTTTCGCTCGCGGACATGCCGACATCCGCATAGCCACCCGGCAGCGTCCACAGGCCATCGCTCCTCTCTCTCACCAACAGAATCTTCTCATCATCAAACACCGCGCCGCGCACGTCCACCTTCGGTGTCGCGTATCCCGTGGCGAAATCGGACGCCAGATCTTCAATCCTGCCGATCGGCACGCCGGCGAGAGACGACAGCATTTCGTTCGCGATCGCAGCCACCTGCGCATATCGCTCCCGGTCGTACTCGTCGCGCGCGAAGTGAAGTCCGGTGGAAGCGACGCTCTGCAGGCGTTTGGCCCACGCCAGCCAAATATCTTCCATCGCAGGACTCCGAAGTGGGAACGTCTGGGCTCCGGGCGCCATGCGGCTGGAGCCGCATCAACTATATCTCCGGGAGAGCCCGGCGTCGCGCGCGGCAATTTGCGGGAATGAGGGGCCTTGGACCCGTTCTCGCCGCCCTCGCCCTTCGCGTGGCGCCCGGGGGATGGAATGCGCCGGCTTCGGCCGCTCGAAGGCCTCGGCCTCCCTCAGGGACGGATGGGCAGCCTGCCTGACCGCCGCTTCAGCGACGCGCACGTACGTCGTGGATGCAATGGCAGCTGTCGCGAAGGCCTTCTCGGAGGTTGGTCCCGGGCGCCGGTTGTGGGAATGGAGTAAAGTGCCGAGCGTGGGGATGCCGCGACATCGATCCGGCAGCTGACAGCCGGCCCGTTCTTGAGCAATCAGAAGAACCAAACCTTCGTCCGACGCCTGGGCTTCGCGCTTGCCGGGCTGGGGCATGCCCTGAGGGTGGAGCGCAGCCTGCGCACGCAGGCGGTCGTGCTCGCGCTGGTGGTTGTGCTGCTGATCGTGCTGCGCCCGGGACCACTGTGGTGGGCGGCGGTGATGCTGGCGAGCGCCGGGGTGCTGGCGGCGGAACTGTTCAACACCGCGCTCGAGGCCCTGGCCGACCATCTGCATCCCGAGCAGCACCCGCGGATCCGCATCGTCAAGGACTGTGCGGCCGCCGCGGTGCTGATCGCGGCGCTCGGCGCCGTGGCCGTCGCCATCGCCCTGGCCGTGCATGTCGCGCGCCGCTGAAGTGGCCTGGGTGCCCGGAGAATAAGCAATCGTCGACTGAAAGACGGGCGATCCGTTGACAATTGAGCCGCCGCTCGCGACTATCTCAGGACCGAAACTCGACCGCCACCGCCACCGCCACCGGACCGCTCATGACCTCGCCGACTGCCTTCCCCCTTGGCGCCATCCGCCACGACTGGACGCTGCCTGAGGTGCAGGCCCTGTTCGCCCTGCCACTGATGGACCTGCTGTTTCACGCTCAACGCGTGCACCGCGAGCACCACGAGCCGAACACCGTCCAGATGAGCACGTTGCTCTCGATCAAGACCGGTGCGTGCCCGGAGGATTGCGCCTACTGTCCCCAGAGCGTTCGCTACGACACCGGGCTTACGCATGAGGCGCTGATGGAGGTCGCCGCGGTGCGCGAGAGTGCGCTGCGTGCCCGAGAGGCCGGAGCGACGCGCTTTTGCATGGGTGCGGCCTACCGCTCGCCCAAGGCCAGGGAGCTCAAGGTGATCGCCCAGATGATCCGCGAGGTCCATGCGCTCGGGCTCGAGACCTGCGCCACGCTGGGGATGCTGAGCCCGGAGCAGGCGAAGGAGCTGAAGGAAGCGGGTCTTGACTACTACAACCACAACCTCGACACCTCGCCGCAATTCTACGGCGAGATCATCACCACCCGCACCTACCAGGATCGTCTCGACACGCTGCGGGCGGTGCGCGCGGCCGACCTCAAGGTCTGCTGCGGCGGCATCCTCGGCATGGGCGAGTCGCCGGCGGATCGCGCCGAGCTGCTGCTCACCCTCGCCAATCTGCCCGAGCACCCCGAGAGTGTTCCCATCAATCAGCTTGTGCAGGTGCAGGGAACGCCGCTCGCCGGCACCGCGCCGCTCGCTCCGTTCGAGTTCGTGCGCGCCATCGCGGTGGCGCGCCTCCTCATGCCGCGCTCGCATGTGCGTCTGTCCGCGGGCCGCCAGGCAATGAGCGAGGAGATGCAGGCGCTGTGCTTCATGGCGGGCGCCAACTCGGTCTTCTACGGAGAGAAACTGCTCACCACCGGCAATCCGGATGTCGAGCGCGACCGGCAGCTGTTCGAGCGGCTCGGCCTCAGAGCCGAAACCTCCAGCGGGCGCGAGAGCGGGCACGGGGATGGCCATGGAAACGCCCCGGGACAGGAAAGCGGCGGCTGCGGCTGCTCCCGCTTGCACGCGCATGCAGAGACAGCCTCTTGAGCCGGAGCTCGAGCGGCTCGAGCTCCGTAATCTTCGCCGCCGACGCCACACCATCGAGAGCCTCCCGGAGCGCGGCAGCCGCGCCGAGGTGATCGTCGAGGGCCGGCGGCTCGTCGATTTCAGCAGCAACGACTACCTTGGCCTCGCCGCCCATCCCGCCCTGGCGGCGGCCATGGCCGAGTGCGCCTCACGCTGCGGCTCAGGCAGCGGGGCCTCGCACCTTGTGAGCGGCCACGGGGCCGAGCACGCGGCGCTCGAAGAGGAGCTCGCGGCCTTCACGGGCCGCGAGCGAGCGCTGCTCTTCTCCACCGGCTACCTGGCGAACCTCGGGGTCATGAGCGCGCTGGCGGAACGGGGCGAGACCGCGCTGCTCGATCGCCTGAGCCACGCTTCGCTCATCGACGGCGGCCGGCTCTCGGGCGCGCGCTTCCGGCGTTATCCGCATTGCGATGCCGGCGCGGCCCGGCGCATGCTCGCCGACAGCTCCCGGCGCACCGCCGTGCTGGCCACCGACGGGGTGTTCAGCATGGACGGCGATATCGCGCCGCTTGCGGAGCTTGCGCAGGCCGCCCTCGAGCACGAGACGTGGCTGGTCGTGGATGATGCCCACGGTATCGGGGTGATGGGGCCGAACGGCCGCGGCGTGTTGGAATCGGCGGGCCTGACGGCCGACGACGTGCCGGTGCTGGTCGGCACCCTGGGCAAGGCATTCGGCTCGTTCGGCGCCTTTGTCGCCGGCTCCGGCGCACTCATCGAGCTGCTGCTGCAGAAAGCCCGCTCCTACATCTACACGACGGCGCTGCCGCAGCCGGTCGCCGCCGCCACGCGCGAGGCGCTGCGCATCATGCAGCGGGAGTGTTGGCGGCGCGAGCGGGCCCTTCAGCTCACCCGCCGGTTTCGCGCGGCGGCCGGGCAGGCCGGTGTTCCACTCGCCGATTCGGCAACGCCCATTCAGCCCGTTCCCCTGGGCAGCGCCGGCGCGGCGCTGCGGGCCCAGCAGGCGCTGCGCGAGGCCGGCTTCTGGGTGGTGGCAATTCGCGCGCCCACGGTGCCCGCGGGGCAGGAGCGGCTGCGGGTGACGCTGACCGCGGCGCACCGCGAGGATCAGGTCGATGCGCTGGTCGAGGCGCTGAGCCGGGTGTGCGGGCAATGACCGGGCTGTATGTCGAGGCTCGCGGAGAAGGCCCCGCCCTGGTGCTGCTGCACGGCTGGGGTCTGAATGTGCGAGTCTGGGACCCGCTTGCCGAGGCGCTTGGGGGCAGATTCCGACTCATCGCCCTGGACCTGCCCGGACACGGACACAGCCCCTGGCAGCCGGCGCGCGCCACGGCGCGCCGCCAGGTGGAGGGGATCCGCGCCGCCGTGGCGTCCCTCCTCGGACACAACCCCTATGCGCTGCTCGGCTGGTCGCTGGGCGCGGAGTTGGCGTTGGAGTGGGCCTCGGCGCGGCCGCAGGGGCTCGAGCGCCTGGTTCTCTTCGCGGCGACACCGCGCTTCACTTCGGCGCCCGATTGGCCGTACGGAGCGCCCGAGGAGCGGCTGGAGCGCCTCGCGCAAGGCTTGAGGAGCGATTATCGGCGTACCGTGAGCGATTTTCTCGAGCTGCAGGTGCGCGGCAGCACTTCGGGAGAGGCGGTGCTGGCGCAGCTGCGCGCGGCACTCTTTGCGCATGGGGAGGCCTCTGCGCAGGCGCTGGCAGCCGGCCTGGATATCTTGCGCGAGACGGACCTGCGGACGGGGATGGGCGACATGGACACGCCCGCGCTGGTGGTCGCCGGACAGTACGACCGCGTAGTGCTGCCCGCGGCATCGCGGGCACTGGCAGAGGCCATGCCTCGGGCACGCTACGTGGAGATCCGGCGCGCCGCTCACGCACCCTTCCTGTCGCATGCGAGCGAGATCGCCGGCCTGATGACCGAGTTCCTTGAATCATGAGCGTGCATGACCCTTTCCGGCTCGACCGGCCCGGCGTGCGTGCGGCATTCGATCGGGCCGGCGCGACGTACGATGCCGCGGCGGTGCTGCAGGCGAGAGTGGGTGAGGAGCTGCTCGAGCGTCTGGAGCCTTTTGATTTCGACCCTGCAGTGACCCTGGATCTCGGCGCCGGGACCGGCAGGCTCTCTGGCCGGCTCAAGCGCCGCTACCGCCGCTCCCGGGTCATTGCGCTGGATCTGGCGCCCGGCATGCTCCGTGAGGCGGCGCGCCACCAGGGATGGCTGCGGCGGTTCGACCGGGTCTGCGCCGATGCCGGCCGATTGCCGCTGTCGTCCGAGTGCGCCGATGTGGTCTTCAGCAACCTGATGCTGCAGTGGTGCGATCCCCCGGACAGCGTCCTGGCGGAGGTACGGCGCGTGCTCAAGCCCCGGGGGTTCTTCGCCTTCAGCACGCTCGGTCCCGACACGCTGAAGGAGCTGCGCAACGCCTGGGGCGAAGCCGATGCGAGCACCCATGTCAACCGCTTCCTCGACATGCATGATGTGGGCGACGCCCTGGTGCGCGCCGGCTTCACGGAGCCGGTGTTGGATGTCGAGCGGTTGACGGTCTCCTATGCCGAGGTGCGCTCGCTGATGCGAGACCTGAAGTTGATCGGCGCGCGCAACATGACCGCGGGCAGGTGGCGCGGGCTCACCGGAAAGGGGCGCCTGCAGCGCATGACGGAGCGCTATGAAGCGTACCGTCGCGACGGGCGGCTTCCGGCGACCTACGAAGTGATCTATGGGGCTGCTTGGGCGAGCGGCGACGGCGGCGAGCGCCCGAGCCGCGCCGCCCACAACACGCCCCCGGCCGAAGTCCACATCCCGCCCGCGCAGATCCGCCGAAAGGAGCGCACATGAGCGCGAAAGGGTTCTTCATCACCGGCACCGACACTGGGGTGGGCAAAACCGTGGTGGCCGCCGCTTTGGCTCGCGCGTTCTCCGTACGCGGGCGGCGAGTGGCCGTCATGAAGCCCGTGGCCTCGGGTGCGGAGCCGGCTCCCGAGGGGTTGAGGAGCGCCGACGCGCTGGCATTGATGGCGGCCGCCAACGTGCCGGCGCCCTACGAAACGGTGAACCCCTATTGCTTCAGCCCGGCCGTTTCCCCCCACATCGCCGCCCATGAGTGCGGTGCGGTCACCGATCTCGCCGTGATTCGCGGGTGCTTCGATGCGCTGGCCGGGCGCGCGGATTGCGTCGTGGTGGAGGGGGCGGGCGGATGGCTCGCGCCCATCACCGAGAGCACCGCCATGGCCGACCTGGCGCTTGCCCTTCGGATCCCGGTGATCCTGGTGGTAGGGCTGCGCCTGGGCTGCCTCAATCACGCGTTTCTCACGCAGGAATCCATTCGCGCGCATGGCGCGAGCTTCGCCGGATGGGTGGCGAACGGCATCGATCCGGCGATGGAGCGTGTCACTGAGAACCTGGCCACGCTGGTGGGGCGGCTCGGCGAGCCACTGGCGCGCATCCCCTCGCTCGACCCCCGCGGCGCTTCGCCCGATCTCGGGGAAGCTGCGGCCAGGCTGGAAGGTCTCTAGGGCTGTCGGACGCCCCAAGGCTCCTTGAACCGCTCAGACCGAGGCCCACCTGGCCTTGCAATCGTCACGGTGGGCGCAATACCATGACATCCGTCATCTTAGGACACCGGCGCGCGGACGCTCGATCTCGCTGAACGGAGGTTGCCGCCGGTACAGAGGAAACTGCCGGGGGAGAGTGTGGGATTGCGGCCCGAGAGCCGCGTCCCGAGGCGATTTGAGGCCAGTTTCGGCTACGACATGCCGTTCTTGCGCATCGTCATCTGCCCAAATTGCTCGCTGAGCGTGCGAGGCGCTCTGATGTTCTTCTCGAGCGCCTGCGCACTGTCCCTCGGCATCGGCGCGGTGTTCGCCTTCTTCGGCCTCTGGCCCGTCTTGCCCGCCGCGGGCCTCGAAATGCTCCTGCTCGGCTGGGCGCTGCACGAGAGTCTCGCGCGGCGCCACCAGAGCCAGACCCTCACCATCACCGACTCCGACGTCAGCGTCGAGCTGCGCGAGCGCTTGAGCCGCCGCGAAGTCGTATTCCAGCGGCACTGGGCGCAGGTGAGGCTGGTCTGTCCGGCATCGCGGCTGCACCCGAGCCGGCTCACCATCGAGTCTCACGGCCGCCGGTGCGAAGTGGGCGGCTTTCTGACGGAGGAAGAGCGGCGCGGACTGGCACTGCGGCTGAGGCGCCTGATCGGGCGCGTCAATGAGTCGCCGCCGCTCGCCGTGGGGCACTGACGGAGTCGGAGCAGGTTCGAGTTCGGTTACCGGTTCACGCGCCCCCTGCGATTCCGCAGGCGGCGCGTCGGGGGCTAGACAACGATGAATAAATTTCCGGGAGAAATTTATGACGCGCGCAAGCGCGGCCCCCGCAACAGCGCGGGGTGCGACACACCGCCTCGCACGGGCGGTCGGGATGACCTCATTGGGCTTCCGCAGGGCAGGGACCGCGCAGCGGAAGTAGGCCGGGAGGGCTCTGAGACCCGCACATGCGCCCCGCGGGGCCTCGGGAAACGGCCGGCCAATCGAGCAGGACTCGGGAAACTGGCGGGGGTCGCCTCCCTCGCCGCCGCCGCGCTCGGCGCGCTGCCGGCCGCCGCCTCGGACTGGGGGCAGGTCAATCTGCCGCGCGGCGTCACCAACGTCAGCACCCGGATCTACGCCCTGCACATGATGGCGTTCTGGGTCTGCGTCTGCATCGGCGCGGTGGTGTTTGGAGTGATGATCTGGTCGCTCATCTTCCACCGCAAGTCGCGCGGCGCGGTGCCCGACGTGACCCTGGTGCACAGCGCCAAGGTGGAGGTCATCTGGACGGCGATCCCGGTGCTGATCCTGGTCGGCATGGCGCTCCCGGCGGCGAGGCTGCTGGTGAGGATCAACAACAACACCAATTCCCAGCTGAGCATCCGCGTCAACGGCTTCCAGTGGGGCTGGCAGTACAAATACCTCGGCACCAACGTGAGCATCATCTCCAAGCTCTCGATGGCCAGCGACGCCGCCCGCATGCTCGATTCCGGCATCAACGTCAACAGCGTGCCGCACTACCTGCTCAGCGTCGATCATCAGCTGGTGGTGCCGGTCGGAGAGAAGATCCGCCTGCTCATCACCTCTGTCGACGTGGTTCACTCCTGGTGGGTGCCGGACCTCGGGGTGAAGAAGGACGCCATCCCCGGCTTCATCAACCAGGCATCCTTCATCATCAACCCGTCCAAGGCGGGGGTGTACCGCGGCCAGTGCACCGAGCTCTGCGGCCGCGACCACGCCTTCATGCCGATCGTGGTCCGGGCGGTGACTCCGGCCGCCTTCCAGGCATGGCTGAAGCAGAAGGAGGCCGCCGGGAAGGAGGCTTCGGCCGGTGCGCCGGCATCGACGTCGGCCGCGGTCAGCACCTGAGGTCGCTTCCCCAAGTTCCATAGCCGTCAAAGCCCAACAGTCCTCGAGAGGTCGTCCCATGGACCAGCCGTACGAGAGCACCGCCCACGCAGATCACGAGCACAAACCGCACGGCTGGCGGCGCTGGGTGTTCGCCACCAACCACAAGGACATCGGCACGATGTACCTGATCTTCTCCGGGGTCATGTTCTTCCTCGGCGGCGCGGCGGCCATGGCCATCCGGGCGCAGCTGTTCAAGTCCGGGATGGAGCTGTTCGACCCCGGGGTGTACAACTCCCTGGTGACCATGCACGCGCTGCTGATGATCTTCGGCGCGGTGATGCCGGCGTGGGTGGGTCTCGCCAACTGGATGATCCCGATGCAGATCGGCGCCCCGGACATGGCGCTGCCGCGCCTGAACAATCTGAGCTTCTGGATCCTGCCGTTCGCCGGCGCGCTGCTCGTGAGCTCGTTCTTCGTGCCGGGCGGCGCCCCGGCCGGCGGCTGGACCATGTATCCGCCGCTGATGGAGCAGTTCGGAGCTTCCTTCCCGATGGTGATATTCGCCATCCACCTGCTCGGCATCTCCTCGATCCTGGGCGCGATCAACATCATCGTGACCATCATGAACCTGCGCGCCCCGGGAATGACCCTGCTGCGCATGCCGCTGTTCGTGTGGGCGTGGCTGATCACCGCCTACCTGCTGATCGCGGTCATGCCGGTGCTCGCCGGCGCGGTGACCATGCTGCTCACCGATCATTTCTTCGGCACCAGCTTCTTCAATGCGGCCGGCGGCGGCGACCCGGTGATGTTCATGCACATCTTCTGGTTCTTCGGCCATCCGGAGGTCTACATCCTCATCCTGCCCGCCTTCGGCGTGATCTCCGAGATCATCCCCGCTTTCTCGCGCAAGCCCCTGTTCGGCTACGAGGCCATGGTGTACGCCACCGCTTCCATCGCCTTCCTGTCGTTCATCGTCTGGGGCCACCACATGTTCACCGTGGGGATGCCGGTGGCCGCGCAGCTGTTCTTCATGCTCTCGACCATGCTGATCGCGGTGCCGACGGGCGTGAAGGTGTTCAACTGGACGGCGACCATGTGGAGAGGCTCGCTGTCGTTCGAGCCCCCGATGCTGTTCGCGGTGGCGTTCCTGTTCCTGTTCACCATCGGCGGCTTCTCGGGCCTGATGCTCGCCTTGGTGCCGTCCGACTACCAGTACCACGGTACCTACTTCGTGGTCGCGCACTTCCATTACGTGCTGGTGCCGGGAGCGGTGTTCGCCATCATAGGGGCGATCTACTACTGGCTGCCCAAGTGGAGCGGGCGGATGTACGACATGCGGCTCGCGAAATGGCACTTCTGGCTGTCGGTCATCTCCGTGAACGTGCTGTTCTTCCCGCAGCACTTCCTCGGCCTCGCCGGTATGCCGCGCCGCATCGCCGACTACGCTCCGCAGTTCACCGACTGGAACATGGTCTCCTCCATCGGCGGATTCGTGTTCGGCGCCTCGCAGCTGCTGTTCCCATACATCATCTGGAGGTGCGTCCGCGCCGGCAAGCCGGCCGAGGCGAGGCCCTGGGACGGCGCCCGCGGCCTGGAGTGGGAGCTGCCTTCGCCGGCGCCGTATCACTCCTGGCAGAGCCCACCGTCGGAGGCGATGCTCGCACACGGTGCCGAGCACTGAGGGGCCGCGCGCATGAGCTCGATACCTTCCCCGCGGCAGACGCCCCGGGGGGTCTCCGCCGAGCAGCGCCGAGGAATCCGGCGCACCGCCTGGGTCGTCTGGCTCATCGTGCTCGGGATCTATTTCGGCTACATGATCTACATGACGATCCGGATGCACCGGTGAACGACCTGGCGGACACGGCCACGAAAGGCGCCCTATGACAGACGCACACGCACACGCCGACAGCAACTACTACGTGCCCCACGGCAGTCCCTGGCCGATCGTCGCCGCCCTGGCGCTGTTTTGCCTGATGCTGGGAGCGGTGCTGTTCCTCGACGGGGTGACGTCGGCGTGGTCGCTGCTGCCGGGGCCGCTGCTGCTGATATTCCTGTTCATCGGCTGGTTCGCCACGGTCATAGGCGAGAACCAGAAGGGGGTTTACAACCTGCGGGTGGACCGCTCGTTCCGCCTGGCGATGATGTGGTTCATTTTCTCCGAGGTGATGTTCTTCGCCGCTTTCTTCGGCGCGCTGTTCTACGCGCGCATGTTCGCGGTGCCATGGCTGGGCGGACAGGGCGTCAAGGCGCTCACCAACTTCCTGCTTTGGCCGCATTACGAGGCAACATGGCCGACCAACGGACCGGGGCACCTCGGCGGTGAGCACTTCGAGGCGATGAGCCCGACGGGCATCGCCGCGCTGAACACCCTGATCCTGCTGACGAGCGGCCTCACCATCACCATCGCTCATCATGCGCTGCGCAGCGGCAAGCGCGGCCGGCTGAAGGTGTTCCTCGCCTTGACGTTTCTCCTGGGATTCACCTTCGTCGCGCTGCAGGCCCACGAGTACATCGGGGCCTACACCCGCATGAACCTGAAGCTGACGACCGGGATCTACGGCACGACGTTCTTCATGCTCACCGGCTTCCACGGTCTGCATGTGACCATCGGAGCGATCATGCTGGTGGTGATCTGGCTGCGCGTGATGCGCGGGCATTTCACGCCGGAGCGCCACTTCGCCTTCGAGGCGGTCGCCTGGTACTGGCACTTCGTCGACGTCGTGTGGCTTTGTCTGTTTATTTTCGTCTATTGGCTTTGAGGACTCATGTGCGGAGTTGATCGGCCGCTTCCCCGGTGCGCCGCGCAGCTGATTGATTCGATCAGTGCGGTATGACGGCTTGCGGCGCGATCAGCCCCGCGTACCAGGCGATCATGAGCAGCGCGAACAGCCCCAATGACAGTGCGATGCGGATCGTCAGCGCGCGAGCCATCTTGCGCGAGTCCTCCTCGCCGGTGCCGCGCGAGAGGTGAAACAGTGCCGAGCCCAGGCTCGCGATGATGGCGGCGAGCGCAACAATGATCAGCAGCCGGAACAAGGGTGGCATCGCCCGATTGTACCGCGTTAAATCAGCAGCATGGCTTTTCGGTTGAGACTCGGGGGCCGCGTGTTCGCGCCTTCCATCGCCCTGACGAGCTTGATGTTCGTGCTCGCGGCCGTCTTTGTCGCTCTCGGCCGCTGGCAGTGGCGGGTGGGAGATGCCCGTGAGGTCGAGTTCGAGCGCTTTCAGCGTGGCGCCGATCAGGTGGTGGCGCTGGCGTGGGTGCCGCTGACACAAGTGCCTCTCTATCAGCGCGTCAGCCTCACCGGAAGCTATGATGGCGCACATCAGTTCCTGCTCGACAATAGCATCCACCGAGGCCAGGACGGCTACCAGGTGCTCACCCCCCTGCGCCGTGCCCACGGAGACACCGTACTCATCGACCGGGGATGGGTGCCATTCACGGGAAACCGCGCCCGCCTGCCCGGCGTCTCGCTCAAGAGCAGCGGTTCGGTGAGCGTGACCGGACGGGTGGGGCGCCTGCCGGCGCCGGGGCTTTCATTCGGGCGCGCACCCCCGCCTTCCGGCAACCAGTGGCCCAAGGTGACCAGCTTTCCCACGGTGGCGGAGCTCAGCGCCTCCCTTGGCCGCCCGGTGGACCCACGCATCCTGCTGCTCGATCCCGCCGCGCCCAATGGCTATGAGCGGGACTGGCGTCTTCCGGGCATGCCGGCCCTGGAGAACTGGGGGTACGCCATCCAATGGTGGGCGTTCGCCGCGGCGGCGCTGGTCATCTGGGGCGCGCTGGGCCTGAAGCGGGTGCCGTCCTGAGCGGCCGCCTCATGGCGGCACTTTTCAGCAATCCTGTCCGGTACCAGGCGCTTACCATGCGCCGCAAATGGCCACGGGAAAAAATCGCCGGGAGCGAGGTTTGAGGGTCTGGGCCGCCCCCGCGACGGCGGTCATGAGCCGGACAGGCCCCCAGGGCCTCTCCAATGCTAGGATCACGCACCCTGGACCCCGTCTATCCGTATTTCTGCCGATGTCGGAGCTGAACGTTGATCCCCGCAGCCATCGAACGCTGGCTTCGAGCCCTGTCGCTCGCCGGGGTGCTGCTGTGCGTCGTCGTCATTCTCCTCGGCGCATTCACCCGATTGACGAATGCGGGCATCCGCTGCCCGGACTGGCCGCAGTGCCACGGGCACCTCACGCCCCTGGGCGCGGCGGACAGCCCGGCCGCCCAGGCCCGCTTCCCGGGCCGTCCACTCGGTGTCGAGCGGGCCTGGCACGAGATGATTCACCGGTATGCGGCGGGCGTGCTGGGCCTCGTCATCCTCGTGATCACGGCGCTGGCCATCGCCTCGCGGGGACGGATCGTCGCAAGGGGCTATGCAGTGGCGCTGTTCGCCACCGTGATCGCGCAGGTCCTGCTCGGCATGCTCACCGTGACCTGGCTGCTGAATCCGCTCATCGTGACGGCGCACCTGATCTTCGGGATGATCACGCTCGCGCTGTTGTGGTGGATGTGGCTGACGCTGCAGCGCTCCGGCGCCGCGGACGGTGGCGGGAAAAGTCCACCGGCCATCCCGGCCGGCGACGCCTCCGGTGCACGCAGCCCGCGTGGTCGAGCGTCGCTGCGCGACTCGCCCGCGGCGGCCGAAGCGCTGCGCCTGGCATACCGGCTGTCCGTTCTGGGCCTCATTGTGCTCGGCGTTCAGTTCTTTCTCGGGGCCTGGACCAGCGCCAATTACGCCGCGTACGCCTGCCCGGATTTTCCCACCTGCAACGGCGCATGGTGGCCCCATGCCGACTTTCGCCAGGCCTTTGTGCTGTGGCGGGGCATCTCGGCCGATTTCCAGGGCGGCATCCTCCCGAGCGCGGCTCGCGTGGCGATCCAACTGGCGCACCGCCTGGGGGCGCTCGCGGTGACTGTGGCATTGGGGGCGGCATCGGTGTATGTCATCCGCCGGCGGGCGCTGCTCGAGGCGTGCGCGTATGCCTATGCGGTGCTGGCGGCTCTCATCCTGCAGCTCGCCATCGGGATTTTCATGGTGCTGAAGTCCTTCCCACTGGGGCTCACCACGGCGCATACCGCCGGGGCGGCGCTGCTGCTGATGGCGGCGCTCGCGCTCGTGTACAAGTTGCGCTCGCTGCGCGCCGCGCGGACGTAAGGGCGGGACGAGTCTAGTGCAGACGATATCGCAATTGGCGGCCGCCGGACCCACGTTCTGGCGTCGATATCTGGAGCTCACCAAGCCGCGGATCTGCGCGCTCATCACGTTCACTGCGCTTGTCGGCACGCTGCTCGCAAGCCCCGGCTGGCCGCCGCTGCGCGCCGCGCTGTTCGGCACGCTCGGCATCGGCCTCGCCGCGGCGTGCGCGGCGGCCATCAATCACGTCCTCGACCGGCGCATCGATGAGCAGATGACGCGCACGCGCTCGCGGCCGCTGCCCAGAGGGCAGCTCACGGAGCGCAATGCGCTGCTGTTCGCCGCGGTGCTCGGCGTGCTGGCCATGATGATTCTGTCGTTCCTGGTCAATCCGCTGACGGCGATGCTGACTTTCATGTCGCTCATCGGCTATGCGGTCATCTACACCGCCTGGCTCAAGCGCGCCACCCCGCAGAACATCGTGATCGGCGGAGCGGCGGGTGCGGCACCGCCGGTGCTCGGCTGGGCGGCGGTGACCAACACCGTCGATCCGCACGCGCTGCTGCTCTTTCTCATCATCTTCGTGTGGACGCCGCCGCATTTCTGGGCGCTCGCCATCGCGCGCAAGGACGAGTACGCCCGCGCCCGGATTCCGATGCTGCCGGTCACGCACGGTGTGGAGCACACGCGCCTGCAGATATTGTTGTATTCAGTGCTGCTGGTGCTGGTGACGCTGCTGCCGTTCATCACCGGCATGAGCGGCCTCATCTACCTCGCCTGCGTGCTCGTGCTCGACGCGCGCTTTCTCTATTACGCCGTCCGGCTCAAGCTCAGACCCCGGCCGCAGCTGCCGATGCGCCTGTTCCGCTACTCGATCAGCTACCTGATGTGGCTGTTCACGGCGCTGCTGGTCGATCACTATCTGCCGACGACGCAGCTGCTCTTTCGCGTGTGAGCAGCAGCTCCCACGAGGACAGGCGCCGCTCCTCGAGCAGCAGCACCCCCGCGGCCCGATAGTGCTCGGCGTCGATCCGCCCGTAGTGCTCGGCGCCGTGGTAGCCCGAAGCGCTGCACCGGTAGACCGATACGATGCAGCTTTCCAGCACCGAGTACGTTCCCTGCAGCTTGCCGAGCGTGGCGTTTTCCGACGTCCACTTCAGACACGCTCCTTTTTTTCGGCCGGGCGGCTCAATCTGGCAGGCGGTGAGGAATTCCACGGGCGGTGCGCCCAGCACTTTCAGCGTGGCGCAGATCAGCCAGCAATCGCCCTGATGCGCCACCTCCGTCCGGCACTGCGCCAGCAACGGCTCCCCGTCCTCCCTCCAGAACGTTCCGGTGCCCGTCCATATTCCCGGCTCGAACAGGTAGGTATGAGTCATGAGCATGCACCATGGGCACAGGCGAGTGTCCGCCGCCGGAGGGGGAGTTCCAGGGTGGGATGAGCGCAGCAGTCCGACCCGGGCTTCATACGAGATCGATCGTGGCGCCGCCGCCGCAGGACTCACGGACCATCAGCCGGGGCGGCAGGATCATGTTCTCCACCGGGCGTCCGTCGATCTGATTGATCAGGCTTGCCACCAGCGCCTCGCCGGCGCGCTTGGTATCCTGCGCGACTGTGGTGAGCGAGGGGCGAGTGACGGCTCCCATGGGAATGCCGTCGAACCCGACCACCGCCACATCCTCGGGCACGCGGCGGCCGGCAGCCCTGAGCGCGCTCAATGCGCCGATGGCAATGAGATCGCTGGCGCCGAAGAGGGCATCGAACGGTACTCCGCGGGCAAGCAGTGTCCGCAAGCCCTCGCTCCCCGAGGACTCGGTCGAGACCGCGGCCACCTGCAGCCTCGGGTCCGGCGTCAGGCCGGCCTCGATCAGCGCTTCGCGATAGCCGCGGTAGCGATCCTCCATTTCGGGCGCCGACGGGGCGACCTCGCCGATGAACGCGAGGCGTCTGCGGCCCAGACGCAACAGATGCTCGGCGGCCAGCCGTCCGCCGGCCGGGTTGTCACAGCCGATCGACACCCCGGGGTGATCGGGCAGCACCTGCCCCCAGCGCACCAAGTGCGCGCCATGCTCGATCAAAGCCTCCAGCCGGTTGCGATATGCCAGATAGTCGCCGTAGCCGAGCAGGATGATGCCATCGGCCTTGTGGCTGTCCTCGTAATCGGCCAGCCAGTCGCGCAGCAGGTCCTGGAAGGAGACCAGAAGATCGTAGCCCTGCCGGGAACAGGCCCGGATGATCGAGCCCAGCATGGAGTGGAAGAACGGATTGATGGCCGAGTCGTCGGCCGTGGGATCCTCGAAGAAAAGCAGCGCCAGGGTACCGGTGTGCTGCCGGCGCAGGCTGGAGGCATTCTTATCGACGTGGTAATTGAGCTGGCGGGCCACATCCAGGATGCGCTCCCGCGTGGCGGCGGAGACCATCGGATCGCCGCGCAGGGCGCGGGAGACGGTCGACTGGGAAACGCCGGCCAGGTGGGCGATGTCCCAGGAATTGGCTTTGCGGCGCCTGTCACGCATGCGCGACGTCCCCGGTCGAATTCTCGGTGCGCCGCTCACTGCAATCGCGGCCGTCGGCCCGGCTCGCATGCGCAAGCCTATGGTCCATGGGCCGCCCCCTCCAATCTTTGCTCATCGTGGCGGTTAGTCTAAGTCATCCCATCCTGTTGCCCAAAATCGGATATGTTGCATATGCGCAACGCCACACATCGGGACGCGATCCATGGTGGCTATTACTGCTCAGTCCAAGCTCGCGAAGAATGCGCCGTATGCCGGCAGGTGCAGTGTCTCACCGTCGAGCCGCGCCGCCGGCAGGCCGTGCTCCTCCAGAGGGTGGGCCTTGCCCAGGACGGGTAACCGGGCTTGCTCCTCCTTGCCCGAGAGATTGAACACCGCCAGCCGGATCTGCCCGCCCAGGCACCGCGTGAAGGCGAGCAGCGGCTCCGGCATCGGGAGGAAGCGGATCTCGCCCCAGCGCAGCGCCGGCTGCTCGTGTCTCCAGCGCAGAAACCGGCGGAAGCCGTTGAGCGGTGCGCCGGGGTCGGGGTCTTGTCGGGAGACGGCTCGCGGCAGATGCTCGGGGGGGATCGGCAGCCAGGGAGCGGCAGTGCTGAAGCCCCCGTCCGGACTGTCCCGCCACGGCATGGGGGTGCGGCTGCCGTCGCGCCCCTTGAAGTTGGGCCAGAACGCGATCCCGAACGGGTCCCTCAGTGCCTCGAACGGCAAGTCCGCCTCCGGCAGGCCCAACTCCTCGCCCTGATAGACGCACACGGAGCCGCGCAGCGAGCAGACCATGGCGGAGAGCAGTGTGGCGAGCCGGGGAGAGACATTCGACCCGCCCCAGCGGCTGAGAACCCGGGCCACATCGTGGTTGGAAATGGTCCAGCACGGCCAGCCCTGCGGCATTTGCCGCTCAAGAGCCTCCACCGTGTCACAGATGTGGGCGGCGCTGAACCGCTCGGTCAGCAATTCGAAGGAGTACGCCATGTGCAGCCGGCCCTCGCCGACGTACTCCGCCATCGTCGCGAGGGACTCCTCCGAGGAGATCTCCCCGAGTGCTGCCGTGCCGGGATAGGCGTCGAGCAGCCGGCGAATCCGCTCGACGAAGGCGAGATTCTCCGGCTGGGTGTTGTTGTACCAATGGTATTGATATGCGTAGGGATTGTCCGCGCTGAAGCCGCGCCCTGCGCGCTCGCTC
The DNA here is from genome assembly GCA_021805865.1 of Pseudomonadota bacterium. Taxonomy (GTDB): domain Bacteria; phylum Pseudomonadota; class Gammaproteobacteria; order Steroidobacterales; family Steroidobacteraceae; genus 13-2-20CM-66-19. The sequence continues at coordinate 97,124 of JAJZDX010000001.1, read as the reverse complement.
TCGGGCTTGGCGGGATTGTCGCGTAACAGGCGGTCGTGATAGCAGAAATTGATCGCATCGAGCCGCACCCCGTCGATGCCGCGATCCAGCCAGAATTTAAGGTTTTCCAACATGGCCGGCGGCACTTGCGGGTTGTGAAAGTTGAGGTCCGGCTGGGAATCCAGAAAATTGTGCAGATAGTACTGCTCCCGGCGCGACTCCCAGCGCCAGGCCGGTCCGCCGAAGATGGACTGCCAGTTGTTGGGGGGCGAGCCGTCATCACGCGGGTCGGCCCAGACGTACCAGTCGGCCTTCGGGTTGTCACGGCTCTCGCGGCTTTCCAGGAACCAGGGATGCTGCGCTGAGGTGTGGCTCATCACCTGATCGATCATCACCCTGAGGCCCAGGCGGTGCGCCTCGGCGACCAGCCGGTCGAAGTCCGCGAGGCTCCCGAAAAGCGGGTCGACGGCGCGGAAATCCGACACGTCGTAACCGAAGTCGGCCATGGGGGACTTGAAGAACGGCGACACCCATATCGCATCGACCTCGAGGCTCGCGACGTACCCGAGCCTGCGGATGATCCCGGGCAGATCGCCAACGCCATCGCCGTCGGTGTCTTGAAAGCTGCGCGGATAGATCTGATAGATCACCGCTCCCCGCCACCAAGGAATGTCAGTCATGATCGTGTGCTTCCCATCGATCATCCTAATGTGACACAGCTTTTCGCCGGTGGGCCCACGTTCCGGTCTCCGCATACGTATTCGTATGGAGTGTCGCATACGTATTCATGTCATGGCCAATGCTTCGTGGATCCATCCGCGCCTCGTTGACGCCTCATGACGCAATGAATACGTATGCGATCTCTTGCAATCATCGGGTGCGTTGCGAATCATTCGTGGCGGCTTCGCGACGCCGGCGAGCCGCGCTACCCGTGTCCGTTCCGCCGGCGCCGGGTCGCAATCCGGGGCTCAAGGTCCGCCGAGACCGCCAACTCATCCCTGAGGGGGGATAGACGTGATTACAAGCCGCAAGCGCAACATTCTAGAATTGGCGGTCGCGACCGCATGTTTCGGCACCGCCGCCGTGGTCGGAGCCGCCCCGGCAACGGCCGTCGCCGCGCCGCAGAGCGCGAGCGCACGGAGCGCCCACCACAACAAGGTCCACAAGCGGGTCGTCAACGCGAATCTGCTGCATGAAGTCGTGGTCAACGGCTTCATCAGCAGCATCCAGAACTCCATCGCCATTCAGAAGAACTCAAACTCCATCGTCGAGGCGATCTCAGCCCAGGATATCGGCAGGCTTCCGGGTACGAACATCGCCTCCGCCCTCAGCCAGCTGCCCGGCGTCGCCGTCGAGATGGTCGGCGGCCGGCCGCAGTCGGTGAGCGTTCACGGCCTCGGTCAGGATTTCAATACCGCGCTGCTCAACGGGGTTCCGCTGGTGACCACCGCCAAGGACCGGGGCGTGCATTTCAACCAGTATCCTCCGGGCTGGTTCAAGGCCATCAAGGTCTACATCAGCCCGAAGGCCGACCTGATCGGCCAGGGCATGGGCGCCACATTCGACATGGAGACCTGGCGGCCGCTCGATGAGCGCGGCCCGATGGCCTCGATCAACGTGAATTCCTACTGGCAGAGCCCGGGGGATCTGATGCCGGGTCCCGGCGTCGGTGACAAGGGCTACGGCATCAACGGGATGTACCTCAATCAGTTCGATGATCATAAGATCGGCATCGCCGTCGGTGTCGATCTCGATCTGTATCCCTCGAAGAGATTCCGCCAGAAGCCCTACGGGCAGGCGACCGACTCGGCCGGGGACCTCGTGATCGGTGGCTCGAAGAACTACAATTACTCCACCCTCAGGAAGCGTCAGGCGTATTTCGCCACGCTGCAATACCGGCCCAACAGCTTCTACACCAGCACGCTCGATCTGTTTTACGAAAACTACCGCAAGACAACCCAACGCAAAGGCATGGAGCTGCAGTTCGCCTATGGAAACAACACGACGCTGTCCAGAGTCGGTCCGATAGTCAACGGATTCGTCGAAAGCGGAACCTACAGCAATGTCTATCCGGTGATCCGCAACGACTATGACCGGCACAAGGACCGCGTCTACGACATAGACTGGAACAACCAGTTCAAACTCACCGACAGCTGGACGGGGAGCATCCGCCTGAGCTACAACAGCGCCAAGCGGACCTACGGCAAGCTCGAGAGCTATTCCGGCTTCGGCTACGACGGCGCCGCCAACCACGCGACCGTCATGCCGACGACCGTCAACTTCAGCTACGCACCGGACGGTGAGCTGCTGTTGAACTCGCCGCAAAATTTCGCAGCTTCCTCGATCGTGCTGACCGATCCGCTTGGCTGGGGCGCCGGCGCCGGCCTGGTCCAGCAAGGCTTCCTCAACCAGCAGCACAACGAGGAATACCTCGCCAACCTGCGCGCCGAAGCCAAGCATTACTTCGAGAGCGGTCCCATCTCAAGTGTCGTGATCGGCGGCGACTACGCGCATCACCACAAGAACTCCGCGCTGCGCCAGGACTTCGTCGTACTGCCGCAAACCCCCGGGCACGACTGCCTGGTCTTCAGCACCACCTGCACGCCGACCGAGACCGCTGCGATTCCCGCCGGCGCGATGACCGGCGCGGTGGACGCCCTCGGCTTCATGGGTCTCGGCCCACAGGTGACATACAATCCGTGGACGCTGCTGGCGAGCGGCGTCGACGTGTTCTACCCCACCGTGGCGTCGAACACCGGCCCCATGGGACCTCCGGGATGGAATTTGCAGGAGAACGACTCATATGGCTTCCTGCAGTTCAACATCCGCACCTCCATCGGTCCGGACGTCGGCCTGCGCGGCAACTTCGGCGTGCAGGTCGCCCACACGACACAGGAGTCGTTTGGATCGCGCATCGCGGCTGCCTCAACCGCGGGCGGCTCGTCGAATGTGGTTTTGATACCGATGTCAGGAGGAACGAGCTTCACGCGCTATCTGCCCAGCCTGAATCTGGTGTTCTCGTTCCCGCACGGCTATGAGGCGCGGCTCGGCGTCGCGCGCACCATGGCCCGGCCGCCGGTGAGCGACATGGCGGCCCGACTGAACATCTCCACGACTCCGGCCCACCTGACCATCAGGAATCCGAACCTGTCGTACTTCAGCAGCGGCGGGGGCAATCCGGATCTGCTGCCGACCATGGCCACGAACGTCAACGTCGGCCTGTCGAAATACTTCTCGGGCCGGGCGTATCAGTGCACCGCGAGCGAGCAGCGGAGGAATTCGTCGCTGTGCCTCACCGGCGGCACCGGATACATAACGCTGTCCGGGTTCTACTACAGGCTGACAAATTACATCAACCCGGGGGCGACGACGCTGTACGACTTCTCGGCGTTCGAGCCATCCTATCTGACCCCTGCGGAGCAACAGCTTCTGGGCACGCCGTATGGCCTGCTGACCGTGCCGGAAAACAACGGCGCGGGGCACATCTATGGGGCACAGCTCGCGACCAACCTGCCGCTGGGCGATCTGAGCCCATGGCTGAACGGCTTCGGCTTGATGGCCAGCGGGACGCTGACCCGCAGCTCGGTCGTCTACGCGGGCAGCACGCTGCCCCAGGCGCTCGACGGACTGTCGAAGTGGGTGGAGAACTATACGCTGTACTACGGGCGTGACGGGTTCGAGGGCGAAGTGAACCTGAGCTCGAAAACCAAATCCCTTACGCGCATGTACGGCATCAGCGAGACCCGCCAGTACGATACTCAGGCGGGCCAGCATTGGCTCAATGCCCAGATCAGCTACGCGTTCGGCAGCGGCATGCTCAGGGGCCTGACTCTGATCGCCTCGGGCTACAACCTGGGGAATGAAGTCAAGAAGGTCTACCAGAACAACGATCCACGGCAGATCGTCCTCTGGGAGCAGTACGGGCGCACGTATCAACTCGGATTTTCCTATGACTTCTACTGATTGATCGGACACGGATAGAAGGGCGCGGCACCCGCCGGCGGGCCCGGCTCGCACGGTCCCCTCCCGAGTGAGGGATTGCGGGCGGGAGTCGCGGGGGGAGCCGGCAGTGCGCCGCCGGTTCGATGCAGGAGGGCTGTGATGGCTGAGCGTGCGGTCAAGCGTGTGGTCATCGTCGGCGGGGGCACCGCCGGCTGGATGAGCGCTGCGGTGCTGACCCGCGCCATGACCGCGAGTCTGGAGGTGCGCGTCGTCGAATCCGACGCAATCGGCATCATCGGGGTCGGTGAAGCTACGATCCCCCAGATCCGCAACGTCAACCGCTTCCTCGGCATCGAGGAGGATGCGATGCTGTGCGCGACCGGCGGAACGTTCAAGTTGGCCATCGAGTTCAACGACTGGTTGCGCCTCGGACATTCCTACCTGCACGCCTTCGGGCAGATCGGCCTGCCGCTCGGGCCGCTGCCGTTTCAGCACTACTGGTTGCGCAGCCGGAAGGCCGCGGCCGCAGCCGACCTGTGGGCCTATTCGCTGAACGGCGTGGCGGCGCGCGCGCATCGCATGGCGCGCGTGGAGAAGATCGGCAACTCGCCGGTCGGCGGTATCAACTACGCATTCCACTTCGACGCGGCGCTCTATGGGCGCATGCTGCGCGAGTACGCCGTGCATCTCGGCGCGATCCGCACGGAAGGCAAGATCGTCGAGGTGAAGCTGCGTGGGACGGACGGCTTCATCGAGGCTGTGGTGCTGGAGAGCGGCGAGCGCATCGAGGCAGATCTTTTCATCGACTGTTCAGGATTTCGCGGCCTGCTCATCGAGGGGGCGCTGCACAGCGGATTCGACGACTGGCGTGAGTGGCTGCCCTGTGATCGGGCCGTGGCGACGACGGCGGCAAACGGCGCCGCGGTGCGCCCGTTCACCCAGGCTACGGCCCGGCCCGCGGGGTGGCAGTGGCGCATTCCGCAGCAACGCCGCAGCGGTGACGGGCACGTGTATTGCAGCGAGTACATGAGCGACGACGAGGCGACCGCGCTGCTGCTGGCGGGGCTCGAGGGGCCGGCGTTGAGCGAGCCGCGGGTCATTCGGATCTCGACCGGCGTGCGGCGCCGATTGTGGCTGCGCAACTGCGTGGCGATCGGGCTCGCCGCGGGTTTCATCGAGCCGCTGGAATCGACGGCCATTCACCTCGCGCAGTCCGGTATCGGCCGGCTGCTCGCGCTCTTTCCCGACGGCGGCTTCGATCCGGCGATTGCCGAGGAATACAACCGCAAGATGCGCGAGGAGTATGAGCAGGTGCGTGATTTCGTGGTGTTGCACTATCGCGCGACCGAGCGGCGCGATACGCCTTTCTGGCGACACTGCGCGGCCCTGCCGGCCCCCGCCGGACTCGCCCGCAAGCTCGAGATTTTCCAGGCCACCGGACAGATCTTCCGGGAGAATGAGGAGCTGTTCACGGAGCAATCGTGGCTGCAGGTCCTGCTCGGGCAGGGCATCCGGCCGCGCCGCTACCATCCGGGGGCCGATAACCTGCCTGCGGAGCAATTGGACGAGTTCCTCGGCAACATCCGCGCGCTGATCCACGGCGCCGCGCAGCGCATGAGCGCTCACGAGCAATTCATTGCGCAGCACTGCGCGTCGCCGGCCGGGTGAGGTGGGCTCTCGGGAGGGTTGCACGTGGCGTTGCAATGAATACGTATGCAAGACGTTGCCAGCTCCGGCACCGCGGCCGCATTCTGCCGCTACAGCTCGGAGGGCCACGTGCGCACGCGCGGCATTGTCGACGGAACTCGTCTCCGAAGAGACCCCATGTGACAATGCCCCGAGGCACGCGCGCTGCGCTTTGAGGGGGATCGGGCGAGATGAGTTTTGGGCATCGATGGGCCGCGATGGCGGTGGCCGGCGTGATGGTGGTAGGGACCAGCCGGCGTGTGCTCGCGGCCGGTGGCGCAGTCCGAGTGCTGCCGAAGGGTGTCGATGTGGCGCTCGCGGGCGGCTCGCTGCACCTGATCCTGGTGCGCAGCAACGTGCTGCGCGTGCACTTTCTTCCGGGTGGCCATGCTTCGCCGCCCGCGTTGGTGATGTCACCGCGCGCGCCGCGCGCGGCCGCCGCTCCCGTGACCGTTCGCGAGCACGGCAGCGAGCTGGTGCTCAACAGCCGCATCATGCGGATCGCGTTCGACCGCGCCACGGACACGCTGCGCGTCTTTCGCGCCGGCAAGCCGGGGGTGGTCCTCGGCCAGGAGAATCTGGCCGATCTCGCCGAGCGCAGGTTGACCCTGTACTTTGCGCCCATGTCGGCGGCGCTTTACGGTCTGCATGGCTTCAATGCATTTCAACCGGCCCGCGCCGGTCTGCTGCGCACAGGACGGCAACTTGCGACCGCAGGCTTCCAGGGCGATGCGGGGGCGCCGCTCCTCTGGAGCACGGCGGGCTTCGCCGTGCTGGTGGACAGTCAGAAAACCCTCTTTGATCTCACGCCGGGCACCATCCAGGTCCTGCGCCAGACGCGCCCGGATCTCGATTACTACCTGATCCTCGGTGCCCCGAAGCGCATTTTCTCCACCGTCGATGAGCTCACCGGCCATGCGCCGATGTTTCCCAAGTGGTCATTCGGCTTCATCAACAGTCAGTGGGGGATCGATGAGAAAGAGCTGCTGCACATCGTTCGCCGCTACCGGGCGTTGCGCATTCCGATCAACGCCTTCGCGCTCGACTTCGACTGGAAGGCCTGGGGCCGGAACAATTACGGCGAGTTCCGCTGGAACACCAGGAAATTTCCCGATGGCCCGAGCGGCAAGCTCGGCCGCGAGCTGACGGCGCTCGGCATTCATCTCATCGGCATCATGAAGCCGCGCATCCACACCCACACCGTCGAAGGGCAGTATGCCACCACACATCATCTGTGGATGCCCGGGGAGAGGGCAAGCATCGACTACTTTTCGCACAAACCCGTCAAGACCCTCGACTTCGATGACCCGGCGACCCGTACATGGTTCTTCAACCCGGCGCTGCGCCACAGCTTCGAGACCGGCATCGTCGGCTGGTGGAACGACGAGGACGATGAGACCGGCCATGACACGCAGTTCTTCAACATGGAGCGGGCCCTCTACGACGGCCAACGCAAGTACTTCAAGCAGCGCGTCTGGTCCCTGAACCGCAACTTCTGGCTCGGTGCGCAGCGCTACGCCTACGGACTGTGGTCCGGGGATATCAGGAGCGGCTTTGCCAGCATGGCCGCGCAGCGCCAGCGCATGCTGAGCGCCATCGACGTGGGAGAGATGTGGTGGGGCATGGATGGCGGAGGCTTCCACGGGCATCCCTCGGGCGAGAACTACGCCCGCTGGCTCGAGTTCGACGCCTTCGCTCCCATCTGCCGTGTGCATGGCAGCCATCTGCAGCGCCGCCAGCCGTGGATCTACGGCCAGACTGCCGCCCGCGCCGCCACCGCGGCGCTCGATTTACGCTATCGGCTGATGCCCTATATCTATTCCGAGGCCTGGCACGAGCACGTCACGGGCATCGGCCTCGTGCGGCCGCTGACCTTCGCCTGGCCGCATGACCGGCGCGTGCGCAACGACTACAGCGCCTGGATGTTCGGCAAGTGGCTGCTCGTCTCCCCCGTGGTGCACCGCCACCAGCGTGTGAAGCTCCTGTACCTGCCCCCGGGCACCTGGACGAATTTCTTCACCGGCCGGGTGTACCGCGGCGGCCGGACCTACACGCTGGCGCTCGATTACAAGACCTGGACGGACATTCCGCTGTTCATTCGTCAGGGCGCCATCATCCCGACCGGGCCGTTGATGCAATACATCGGGCAACATCCCGTGACCGAGGTCACCGTGCACGTCTATCCGGCCGCGCACCCGACCCACTTCGACTACTACGACGACGACGGGGAGACCTACGCGTACGAGCGCGGCAGCTACTTCCTGCAGCGTATCGGCGCGGATGCCAAGGGCGGGGAGGTCACTCTGAGCACAGGCGCGCCGAAGGGGACGTATAAGCCGGCGCTACGCCGCTTCCTGTTCGTGGTGGCCCGGGTTCAGGCCCGTGGCCTGACCCTCGATGGCCGCATGCTAAGGCCCGAGGCCAACCTGGCGGCACTCAGCGGCTGCACGACGGTCTGTTGGGCGCACGGCCACAACCCTGGCGGTGCCCTGACGTATGTCACCGTGCCCGCCGGTCGCGCCTACCGGGTGAGCATCCAGGAGGCGGACGCCCCGCGAAGCCCAACGGCTCACTGAATGAAGCTTCCCACGCGCCCGGCCCGGGGTCCGGACCGGGCGTGGGCGCAGATCACCCGGATGAACCGGAGGTGAGGCGATGCAGAGCAGCCGATGCCCGGCCAGGACGATCGGGTGGGAGCAGTCATGCAAGGGACCGCCTGAACGGAGGGTCGATCGATGAAATGTCCATATGACTACCAGGGCAACCGGCGCTGGCGCCGCCGCGGTCCCCCTCCGGGGCGGCGGTGCCCGGGCGCCAGGCGGTCCGGGCCGTGATTCCCGAGAACGCCGGAATCGGTGTCTGCCGGGGAAGCCGTCGTGGAGGACCTGTCGACCGGTGATATTCGAGCGCTGAGCAGTGGTAATGTCGCGGTCAGCGTCCCGGCTGATTACGGAGCCACCCTTGAGCAATGAGCCGAGTGGGCGAGCCGCGATGGCGGCATGCGCCCGCGTGCAAAACGAGCACCCTCAGAGAGGCGCGATCGTGAGCCGGAAGCCGCATTGGGAAACGGCCCCCAGCCGCGGGCGCATCGCGGGGGAACCCGCTCCGGGGCGCTCTCTGAGAGGCGGGGTTGCGCACAGCCTGCGGGCGGCCGTCCTCGTCTGCGCAATCCTCATCCCGGCGCTCGCCGCAGCCGGGGCGCGCGCGTGGCACGAGGGGCTTGCGTGGCGGGGACGGAAGGCCTGGGTGAGCCTTCGGCCCGGCGGTTATCTGCTGCACTCGCCTGCGGGCGAGCGGCTCATTCACCGGCAGCGCTTCAGAGTGCGTACCGCGAGCCCGCTGTTCGATGCGCTGTTCGCGATGGCGCAATCGGATCTGCGCAAGGACTCCGTGAGCTCCATACACGATCCGGCCTTCAATCACGGCAAGCCCATCCCCTGCCGCTGCTTCATCGCGGGCAAGGACTGGCCGTTCGCCTGGACGCGTGATCTGTCCTACTCCACCGATCTTGCGCTGTGGCGGTTCGATCCGAGGCGTGCACGCGACTCGCTGCTGTTCAAACTCTCGCCGGTACGCGCGAGCGGTGTGCGACCGGGACTGTACGTCATGGAGGACACCGGGTCGGGCGGCAGCTGGCCGGTCAGCACCGATCGGATGGTGTGGTTTCTCGGCGCGCGGCATCTGCTCGGCAACCGTCACTTCGCCGCCACGGTCTACCAGGCGGTGCAGGACAATCTGGCGCAGGATCGACGCTATGCCTTCGATCCCCACGTCGGACTCTATCGCGGCGAGACCTCATTTCTCGACTGGCGCCAACAGACCTATCCGGAGTGGACCGCGCGCAACGTCGTCTTCATCGCGCAGTCGTTCTCGCTTTCGACGAACGTGCTGCATTATGAGGCTCTGCGGCTGGCCGCTTCGATGTCGCGCCAACGCGGGCACGCGGCCCGCGCACGGCGTTACCGGGCGCAAGCGGCGGCGCTGAAGCGGGCCATCAACCGCCGTTTCTGGCAGCCCGGGCAGGATCTGTACATGAGCTACATCGGCGGGCGGGTGCATCCGGCCCCGTACGACGCGTACGATCTGCTCGGACTGGATCTGGCGGTGATCAGCGGAGTGGCCACGCCGGCGCGGGCGCGGCTCGTGCTCGCGCGCTATCCCACCTGGCCGGCCGGGAGCCCCGTGATCTGGCCGGAGCGGCACGACCAGCCCATCTACCACAATCGGGCCATCTGGCCGTTTGTCAGTGATTTCACACTGCGCGCCGCGCGCCGGGTGCGGGATGCGCCGCTCATCGCCCACGAGCTGCGCTCGCTGGTGCGCGGCGCGGCGCTCAGCGGCTCGAACATGGAGAATTTCTCGCTCCGTGCACAGTCGACGCATGTGCCCGGCCGGCTCGGCGGTCCGGTGGTCGACTCGCGCCGGCAGCTCTGGTCGGTGGCCGGCTATCTCGACATGGTGGTGCGTGGGGTTTTCGGCGTCCGTGACGACGGCAGCGTTCATCCAGAGCTGCCCGTCTCACTGGTGCCGATGCTGTTCGGCGCCGGCCGAGCCATCCGCCTGAGCCTGGGCGCCCGGCGTATCGTGCTCGAGCGGCCGGCGCACATCGAGGGCAATCTCCTGGTGGCGGGGAAGGTCCGGCGGCGGGGACGCTGGACGAAGGTTCAGCTCGTGAGCCGCCGCGTCGCCTGCGCTGCGCTGCGGCTGCATGCGCCGATGTATCTGCCGGCAACGCCGCCGGAGCCCGGAGTGACTGCGAGCGGGACGCGCTGGCGCATCCGCTCGGCCGTCCCCGGCATTCTTTACGTCAACGGCCGGCGATGGGGACCGATCTCGGGCAGGGCTTCGGTCGCGCGGCGCAACGGGCTGCAATGCTTCAGCGTCACCGCCCTCGGGGCGGGCGGCCTGCAGTCGCTGCACAGCCGCTCGCGCTGCGTCGGTCCCATGAGCACGGTGGGCTCGGCCTGGCCGCGCCACTGGAGCCCGCCGCGCTCCGGGGTGTACCTCGCTTGGGTGGACTACGACAATGATCATGGTCCGATCAGCACCGGCATCACCGCGGCGGTGCGGCGCATGGTCATCCGCTGCGGTGGTGAGGCTCCCAGGAAGCGTCCGCTGGTCATGCCGCAAAGCGACGGCGTGCAGGCCTCCACTGTGCTCCGGTTCCGTGCGCGTGCGGGCGAGCGTTGCGTGTTCAGCCTCACCGGCGGGTTCAATATGAGCGATCTGGCGCACTACGCGTACTACACCGGCGGCCAGGGCGGGGTCACGGGCCCGGTCAACAGCGCGAAGATCTACGGACTACGAATCGCACCCCTCGCGCAGGAGCGCCGGCGGTGAGCGGCAGGCCTGCGCTGTCGTTCCGGCGGATCTGCAACATGTCTGTCGGCTTTCTGGGCATCCAGTTCGGCTTCGGGCTGCAGAACGCCAACGTCAGCCGCATCTTCCAGACCCTCGGGGCGCATCTCGCGCAGATCCCGTTGCTGTGGGTGGCCGCCCCGCTCACGGGGCTCGTGGTGCAGCCGCTCATCGGCCACGCTTCCGATCACACCTGGGGGCGGCTCGGCAGGCGGCGCCCATATTTTCTCACCGGCGCGGTCCTCACCATGCTGGCGTTGCTCGCGATGCCGGAGTCCCCCGTGCTGTGGGTGGCGGCGGTGATGCTATGGGTAATGGATGCATCCATCAACATTTCGATGGAGCCGTTTCGTGCTTTTGTCGCCGACCAGCTGCCGGCCTCGCAACGGCCACTGGGCTTTGCATTGCAGAGCTCCTTCATCGGCCTCGGCGCGGTGCTGGCCTCGGTGCTGCCGTGGGTGCTCACCCGGTTCGGTGTCGCCAATGTGGCGCCGCCCGGGCAGATTCCCGCCACGGTGCGCATCGCCTTCTACATCGGCGGTGCCGCGCTGCTCGGGGCGGTGTTGTGGACGGTTCTGACCACGCGCGAATATCCGCCCGAGCAGCTGCACGGTTTCAGCGACTCGCCGCCGGCGCGTGATACCGATGTGTCGAAAGCCTGGCGGCCGGGGCTCGTCTGGCTGACGCTCGGTGCGTGTGCGGCCTGGGCGATCCGGCACTTCTCACTGAGCCGGCAGCTGTATCTGCTGGCCGCTGGACTTGCGCTGGCCGGGGGGCTGTTCCTGTGGCTGAGCGCGACGCGCAGCCGCGGGATGCCTCGCCAGGTGATGGCCGATCTCTACGGCATGCCGGGACCGATGCGGCGCCTCGCCTGGGTGCAGTTCTTCTCGTGGTTCGCGATGTTCGCCATGTGGATCTACACCACGCCCGCGGTCACTTCACTGCAATTCGGCAGCTCCAACCCCCTCTCGGCGGCCTACAACGCGGGCGCGAACTGGGTCGGCGTGCTGTTCGGCGCATACAACGGCTTCGCGGTGCTGGCGGCGGCCGTCATTCCGCTGATGGTGCGCCTGGCGGGGCTGCGCTTCAGTCACGTGGTCAATCTGGCGCTGGCCGCGCTCGGGCTGATCTCCTTCCTCTGGGTCCGCGACCCGGACTGGCTGCTGCTTTCCATGCTCGGGGTCGGATTCGGCTGGGCATCGATCCTCTCGCTTCCCTACACACTGCTGGCGGACAATCTGCCGGCGGAGAAGATGGGCGTGTACATGGGGATCTTCAATTTCTTCATCGTGATTCCGCAGATACTGGCGGCGAGCGCGCTCGGCGTGCTGCTGCGCGTGTTCTTCGGCGACAGGCCGGTGTTCGGCCTGGTACTGGGAGGCGTGAGCCTGCTGATCGGCGGCCTGTGCACGTTGCGCGTGGCTGAGCCGCGGGCGGGGGTGCTCGCTACTTCCGCCAGAACGTGCGCGTGAACAGCACGATCACGCTGAAGATCTCCAGCCTCCCGAGCAGCATCGCCACCGTGCAGATCCAGGTCTGCGCCGGGCTCAGGCTGTGCAGGTTCCACCCGGTCTGGCCCGCCAGCCCGTAGGCCGTGTTGTTGATCGAGGCGACGACCACGCGGAAGGCGGTGTCGAATCCCATGCCCGTCAGCAGCATGGAGAAGAGCAGCAGCGCAACCGCCATGAAGTATAGAAAGATGAACGCCAGCACCGCGTTCGCGGCGCGCTGGGGAATCGAGCGGCCGCCGATGCGCACGGGCGCCACTGCGTTCGGGTGCACCAGAAGCTTCAACTCCCTGCCGGCCTGCCTGACCAGCACCAGCGTGCGAAACATCCTGATGCCGCCGCCCGAGGTGCCGGTGCTGCACACGATGCCGGAAAGGAACAGCAGCCAGATCGGCGCGAACACCGGCCAGACTGTGTAGGAGGCGTGCCCCGTCGCCACCCAGCCCGTGGTGGTGGCCATTGAAATGACATTGAAGGCCGCGTAGCGCAGCGCGGTATTGAACGTCGGGTACACATGGTCGGCGGTGAGCAGCCCGGCGATGACGGCGATGCTGACCACGAGCACGACGGCCATGGCCTTGAGCTCCGGGTCGTTGCCGTAGGGCTTCAATGTCATCCGCCGCAGCGCCACGAAATGGCGGGTGAAATTGATCGACGCGGCCAGCATCAACACCATCAGCACGACTTGCACCGCCGCCGAATGGAAATAGGCAATGCCGGCGTCGTGTGTCGAGAGCCCGCCGAGCGATACCGCGGAAAAGGCGTGGCAGACGGCATCGAACCAACTCATGCCCGACAGCCGAAGTCCCGCGATGCCCGCGACGGTGAGCAGCAGGTAGACCAGCCAGACGGAGCGGGCCGCCTCGGTGATGCGCGGCTCGAGCCTCTCGTCCTTGACCGGCCCGGGCGCCTCGGCTTTGTAAAGCTGCATGCCCCCGATTCCGAGCAGCGGCATGACGCCCATGGCTAACACGATGCCCGTGAGGCCGCCGACCCAGGTCAGCGACGCACGCCAGAAATTCAGCGATGGCGCCAGGGCGCCGAGGCCCGTGAGCACCGTCGAGCCGGTGGTCGTGAGGCCTGACATGGCCTCGAACAATGCCCGTGTGAAGGTCAGTCCCGGAATGGCGAGCAGCAGCGGCAGCGTGGCCGAGGCCGGCAGCAGGATCCAGGCGAGGGTCACCAGCATGAAGCCGTCGCGCGGCTTGAGCTCCCGGCGGTGCCGGTAGGTGGCGGCGGCCAGCAACAGCCCGGTCGCCGAGGTGAGCGCCGCGCACAGGAGAAAGGTGGGCCACAACCCGTCTCCGGTGACGAGCGAGCAGCCGATCGGAAGCAGGTATACGAGCCCGAACGCGGCCAGGATGAACCCGAGAAAATACGTCACGCCGAGCATGCTCTCCCCCTCCGCCGCGCCCCGGCTAGGGCGCCGCCCGCGTGAACAGATGCTCGATCGCCTCGATGTGGCGCCTATCGGGCAGGAAGAGGATCACGTGATCGTTCGCCTGGATGGACGTGTCGTGATGCGCGACGATCAGCCGCTCCCCGCGCACGATGGCCCCGATCGCGGCGCCCTCCGGCAGCTCGATCTCGCCGACCATGCGGCCGACCACCCGCGAGCTGCCCTCCTCGCCGCGAGCGATCGCCTCGATGGCCTCCGCTGCGCCGCGCCGCAGCGAATATACCCGCACCAACTCACCGCGCCTGACATGGGCCAGGAGCGATCCGATGGTGATGATCTGCGGAGCGATCGCCACATCGATGCTGCCGCTCTCGATGAGGTCGACATAGGAAGGTCTGTTGACCAGAGCCATGACCTTGCGCGCGCCGAGCCGCTTGGCGAGCATGGCGGACAGGATGTTGGCCTCTTCGGAGTTCGTCACGGCCGCAAACACGTCCGCGCTGTCTATGTTCTCCTCGATCAGCAGCTCCTCGTCGGCCGCGTCTCCGGCCAGCACGATGGTGTTCTCCAGCTGCTCGGACGCCAGGCGGGCCCGGCGCGTGTCGTGCTCGATCAGCTTGATCTGGGCGGTGTCCTCCAGTGCCCGCGCGAGCCGCAGTCCGATGTTGCCGCCGCCGGCGATGACGACACGGCGGAGGCGGGCGCTCTCCTTGCGCAGCGCCACGATCACACGGTGGAGGTCGTCGCGGGCGGCGAGGAAGAAGACCTCGTCGCCCTCCTCTATCACCGTGTCGCCAACGGCGGGGACGCCGCGGCTGCCGCGGTAGATCGCCACCACGCGAGCCTCGACGCCCTGCAGGTGATCCGGCAGCTCGCGCAGCCTGCGCCCGGTCATCGACCCGCCCCGCTCGGCGCGCGCGCCGGCGAGGCGCACCGTGCCGCCGGCGAACTCGAGCACCTGCAGTGCGCCCGGATGGCGGATCAGCTGCTCGAGGTTTTCCGTCACCAGCTGCTCGGGGCTGATGAACACATCGACCGCGATGGCCTGCTCGCCGAAGAGCTGGGGTCTTCCTGTGTATGCGGCGGAGCGGATACGGGCGATCTTGGTGGGCGTGCGGAACAGGCAGAAAGCCACCTCGCATGCCACCATGTTGACCTCATCGCTGCTGGTCAATGCGACCAGGATGTCGGCCTCGGCCGCGCCCGCCGCCTGCAGCACCCCCGGATGGGCGGCGTTGCCGGCCACGGTATGCACATCGAGCCGGTCCTGCAGGTCGCGCAGCACGTCCTCGTCGATGTCGACGACGGTGACATCGTTGGCCTCCTCGCGCGAGAAATGGCGGGCGACCGTGCGGCCCACCTGGCCGGCGCCGAGGATGAGTATTTTCATTTTTCTACAACGGCTCCAGGTTGGCGTATTGCACGACCAGCCACTTGGTCCCCTGCCGCTCGAAATTGACCTGCACACGGGCCTGGGGGCCGGAGCCCTCGAGGTTGAGAATGACGCCCTCGCCGAACTTGCCGTGGCGCACCCGTGCCCCGAGATGAATGCCGGGAATGTCCGGCTCGCGGCGCAGGTGGGCGAGGCGCGAAGCGCCGAACGCTCCGGCAGGAGGTCGGGGTTGGGAGCCCTGCCGCCAGGGAGGGCCGCCGGCGCGGGCCGTGCCGAAGGCGACGGGCCGCGTCACTTGCAGGCGCGGCCGGATCTCCTCGAGCAGCTCCTCCGGGGTCTCCTTGATGAAGCGCGAGGGTTGGCTGTAGCTGTCGATGCCGTGCAGGCGGCGCTGCTCGGCGTAGGTCAGGTAGAGCTGCCTCATGGCGCGGGTCATGCCGACGTAACAGAGACGGCGCTCCTCTTCAAGGCCTTCGAGATCGCCGATCGAGCGCTGGTGGGGAAACAGCCCGTCCTCCATGCCGCAGAGAAACACCACGGGAAACTCCAGGCCCTTTGCGGTGTGCAGCGTCATCATCTGCACGCAGTCCTCCCATGCATCGGCCTGACCCTCGCCGGACTCCAGCGCCGCGTGCGCGAGGAACGCCTCGAGCGGAGCAAGCTCGTTATCGGTGCCCTCGGCGCCGAAGCCGCGGGCGGCGCTCACGAGCTCCTCGAGGTTCTCCACCCGGGCCTCTCCGCGCTCGGCCTTCTCGCGCTTGTGGAATTCGATCAGGCCGCTCGAGGCGAGCACGCGGTCGACCTGCTCGTGCAGCGGGAGCCCGGCGACCTCGGCGGCGAGCCGCTCGATGAGCCCCGTGAAGCCCTGCAGCGCACCGGAAGCCTTGGGGCCGAGCGTCGACCCGAGACAGCCGGCCGCCTCCCATAGCGAGCCGCCGGAGCTCCTGGCCGCCTCGCGAATCGTATCCAGGCTCTTGGCGCCGATGCCGCGCGTCGGCAGGTTCACGACGCGCTCGAAGGAGGCGTCGTCGCGGCGGTTCACCAGCAGCCGCAGGTACGCCAGCGCATCCTTGATCTCCGCCCGCTCGAAGAACCTGAGACCGCCGTAAACGCGATAGGGGATGCGCGCGGCGAGGAACGTTTCCTCAAACACCCGCGACTGGGCATTGGAGCGGTAAAGGACGGCGATGTCGCGGCGCGCTCCGCCGTGCGTCACGTGATCGCGGATGCGGTGGCTCACGAACTCCGCCTCGTCGCGCTCATTGAACGCGGCGTACAGGCGGACGGGCTCGCCGCGCTCGCCGCTGGTCCACAACGTCTTGCCGAGCCTGCCTGAGTTGTTGGCGATGAGGCCGTTGGCGGCGGCCAGGATGGTGCCGGTGGAGCGGTAGTTCTGCTCCAGGCGGTAGAGCCTGGAGCCGGCGAAGTCACGCTGGAACTGCTGCAGGTTCTCGACGCGCGCCCCCCGCCACCGGTACACCGATTGATCGTCGTCCCCCACCACGTACGGATGACCGTCGGGACCGGCAATCAGGCGCAGCCAGGCGTACTGTATGGTGTTCGTATCCTGGAACTCGTCGACCAGCACATGGCGGAAGCGTTGGCGGTAGTGCGCGAGCAGCGCCGGCTGGTCGCGCCAGAGCTCGAAGGCGCGCAGCAGCAGCTCGGCGAAATCCACCACGCCGTTGCGCGTGCAGGCCTCCTCGTACAGCCCGTAAAGGCGAATCATCTGCGCACGGACCGGGTCGTTGCCGGCCTTGAGATCCTTCGGCCGGCGACCCTCATCCTTGTTGGAGTTGATGAACCACTGCACCTCCCGGGGCACCCAGCGCGACTCATCGAGCTGCTGGGCCTTCAGCAGCTTCTTGATGAGACGCTGCTGGTCCTCGCCGTCGAGGATCTGGAAGCCTTCGAGCAGTCCGGCCTCGCGCCAGTGGCGGCGCAGGAGCCGGTGCGCGATGCCGTGAAAGGTGCCAATCCAGAGCGCCCCGGGCGGTGTGCCGAGGAGATGCTCGACGCGCGCGCGCATCTCGCCGGCCGCCTTGTTGGTGAAGGTCACCGCCAGGATGGAATGCGGGGAGGCCCCCTCCGCCTCGATCAGCCATGCGATGCGATGCGTGAGCACGCGCGTCTTGCCGCTGCCGGCGCCCGCCAGCACCAGCACGGGGGAGAGGGGCGCGGTGACCGCGGCGCGCTGGGCTTCGTTGAGGGGCTCGAGGATGGGATCGAGGGTCATTGCGCGCCCATTCTACCCCATTGGCCCAAGGGAGCCCGCGGCACTTTCGGCGAGCGCCCCGACTAACTTGACCGGTGCCCGCGGAGTCCGCCTTGATTCCGGACCGTTTTCCCGGGGCACCGACTCTCGCATCGGCGGGTCGCGCCGGCCACGGCGGCGGAGTTTCGCCGCGCGACGCTCATGCCGCTTACCAGCGGTTGCGCAGCTCCCGCAATCTCAGGAACACCGTGCGCGCATCCGGCCGCTCCCCGAGGTCCGGGAACGCCGCGCGCAGGCGCTCGATCACGGTGGGACTCGCCAGGCGGAAGAAGGTGTTGATTCGCCGCTCCTCGCCGAGGGTGGTCACGGGCGTCGCCGCCGGATCGTCCTGGCGTAGCGAATGGAGCAGATCGCGCGCCGCGATGTTGTCGGGCTCACGGTCCAGGGTGAACTGCAGATTGCGCACCAGATACTCGTGCCCCGGGAACACCCGTGTCTCATCGGGAAGGCTTGCGAGACGCGTGGCGAAGGTCTGGTAGAGCTGCTCGGGGTGTCCGCCATTGTGGCAGTTGCCGGCGCCGGCGTTGAACAGCGTGTCGCCGCAGAACAGCGCCGGCCGCTCCCCGTGCGCCAGCGCGCAGATATGCGCCATCGTGTGTCCGGGGGTGTCCAGGCACTCGAGCTCGACTCGTCCGACTCGGATGACGTCGCCCTCGGTGAGCCCCTGGTCAACGCCGCCGATGCGCTTGGCAGCCCCCGCGTGCGCAAGGACCCTGGCCCCGGTGGCTCCCACCAGGCCCGCGTTGCCGCCGATGTGATCCCCATGCTCGTGCGTATTGAGGATACGGGTGATCGTCCAGCCGCGCCGGCGCGCCGCTGCAAGGCACAGGCGCCACTCGAGCGGATCGACGGCAAGGGCCTCGCCGGTCTCGGCGCAGGCGATCAGATAGTGGAAATTCCGGTAGGCGTTGCCCGACCAGATGCGCTCGATCAACATATGTTCAGCATGTTCCATGTGGTGCTCCTGCGCGTTACGGTGTTCCCCGCAGTCCCAGGTGCCGGCTGTAGGTGACATCCATGTCGTTGTCGTACCAACCCGTCACCTGCGGCTTTACGAGGTGCTTGCTCACGTAGAAATAGAGGGGGATAACCGGCTGATCGCGCAGCATCAGCCGCTCGGCCTTCTCGAGCAGCGCCATGCGCTTCGCAGGGTCGGGTTCGGCCTCGGCGCGGTTGACCAGGGTGTCGTATTCCGGGTTGTCATAATGGGGCAGGTTGATGCCGAAATTACTCTCGAAGTACTGCGCGAACGTATACGGATCGTCGTAATCGGCGCTCCAGCTGGAGCGGAACATCTCGACATTGCCGCGGTAGATGTCCCGCATCAGGGAGCTGAAATCCTCGGCGATGAGCCGCACGCGCACGCCGAGCGCACGCCGCCACATGGAGACGACCGCGATCGCTAGCTCGGCATGGATTTCCCCGGTGTTGTATTTCAGCGTGAAGCGAAGCGGCCGGGCGGCGGAGTAGCCGGCTTGCCGGTACAGCCGGCGTGCCTCGGCGATGCGCTGAGGCAGGGTGAGCCGCCGCCAGGCGGGTGACTGGGGCGTGTATCCGGCGAACCCCGGCGGGACCCAGCCGTATGCCGGGCGCTCGCCGGTGCGCAGCACCAGCCGCGTGAGTCTCCTGCGGTTGATCACCATGGCGAGCGCCCGGCGCAGCCCCGGCTGGCCCTTGAACGGCGCGCGCCGCAGATTGAACCCGTAGTAGTACGTGGCGAGCAGCGGGGCGATGTGCAGCTGGGCGCCGAGATGGCGTTTGATCCAGCCGAACTCGCTCCTGGGGATCACATCGATGATGTCCACCTCGCCGGCCCGGTACAGGTTGAGCTCCGCGTTCTCATCGACGCTGATCAGGTATTTCACCCCCTCGAGACGCGTGGCGGAATTTCTCCAGTAGTACCGGTTGCGTGTCAGGTAGATGTAGGAGCCGCGTACCCATTGAGAGAGCACGAAGGCGCCGTCCGAGGGCAGGTGTCCGGGTTGCGCGTAGCTCGCTCCGTATTTCGCGAGCAGCGGCGGATCGACCGGGCAGGTCGCCGGGTGCGCCATCAGCGCAGGTAGATAAGGGGCGAGGGTGCGGAGCCTGATGACCACGGTGTAGGGATCGGGGGCGAGGACCCCGAGGCTCTCGAGCGGCCGGCGTCCTGCGATGATGCCGCGCGCATGGACGATGACGTTGACCACCTCGGCGTAGTCGGAGCCGGTGTGCGGATTGACGAGGCGGCGCAACCCCGCCACGAAATCCTGCGCCACCACCGGCTGGCCGGTGGACCACCGGGCGTCGTGGCGCAGGTGGAAGGTGTAGGTTTTGCCGCCGGGGCCGATCGTCCACGTCTTGGCAATGCCCGGCGCGACCCCACCCCGGCGATTGAGGGTGGTCAGACCCTCGCAGATGTCCATGAGCACTCTCTGCGCCTCCACAGAGCGGGCCTTCTGCGCATCGAGGGAGCCGGGATCCAGGCCGAGGCCGCGCAGCAGGATCGGGCCGCTTCCGTGCGCTCGCGGGGAGTTCCCCTGGGGGGAGCGCGAGCAAGCGGCAAGCGCCGCCAGCATCAGCAGGGCCGCGCCACCGCGGATCGCGAGCCCCATGGCGGATCAGCGCCCCGGGCGCAGCCGCTGGGCGTTGATCCGTTCACGCAGCTCGAGCGTCGCCGTCCGGGCCGCGGCGGCGAAATCCTCGCCGCCCGAGGCATAGAGAATCCCCCGCGAGGAGCTGATCACGAGCCCCGTGCCCTCGCTCGTCTGTCCGCTGCGCACGGCCTGGGCCACATCCCCGCCCTGTGCGCCGACGCCGGGTACGAGCAGCGGCATGTCACCGACGATGGCCCGCACCTCGGAAAGCTCCGCCGGGTACGTCGCGCCGACCACCAGCATGACGTTGCCCCGGGAATTCCACTGCCGGGTGGCCAGCTCCGCCACCGCGTGAAACAGCCGCCGGCCAGAGCCGACGAAGAGATCCTGCAGGTCGCGGGCGCCGGCGTTGGAAGTTCTGCACAGGACGATCACGCCCCGGTCCTCGTGCCTGAGGAAGGGCTCGAGCGAGTCCCCGCCGAGGTAGGGGTTGACCGTCACGGCGTCGGCGCCGTAGCGCTCGAAGGCCTCGATGGCGTAGCGCTCGGCCGTGTTGCCCACATCGCCGCGCTTGGAATCGAGGATCACCGGAACGCCAGGGTAGGCGCTGTGGATGTATTCGATCGTGCGCTGCAGCTGATCCTCGGCCTCGTAGGCCGCGTAGTGGGCGAACTGCGGCTTGTAGGCGCAGACCAGGTCGGCCGTGGCGTCGATGATCGCCCTGTTGAACTGGAAGATGGGCGAGGGGTGATCGGCCACCTGGGGCGGGAACCGCTCGATCTCCGGGTCTAGCCCCACGCACACGAGCGAGCCGCTGCGCTCCCAGCTGCTTCTGAGTCGGCTGAGGAAGGCGCTCACGCGCGCTCGCCGTAGGCCAGGCGGCGTCTCTTCATGTGCACCAACAGCAAGGTCACGGCGGCGGGCGTCACGCCCGGCACCCGGCTTGCCTGTCCGACCGTGGCCGGACGATATTCGATGAGCCGGGCGCGCACCTCGTGCGAGAGTCCCGCCACTTGTGTGTAGTCGATGTCCTCGGGCAACACGGTCTCCTCGTTGCGGCGCTGGCGGTCGATTTCCTCGTGCTGGCGCTCGATGTATCCGGCGTACTTGGCCTGCGCCTCCACCTGGACGCGCACCTGGGCGGGCAGGCGGTCGTCGACTGCGGCGGCCGTGTCCGCGCCCGCGACTTCCAACAGCACCTCATGGCCGACTTCCGGGCGGCGCAACAGCTCGAACGCCGATACGTCGCGGCTGAGCATTCCACCGAGAATACGCTCGCACCATCGCGCGCTGATGTCATCCGGCCGCAGCCGTACGCTCTGCAGGCGCTCGATCTCCTGATCGACGAGGTGCCGCTTGGCCTCGAACAGCCGCCAGCGCTCATCGTCCACGAGGCCGAGTTCGCGTCCGATGGGCGTCAGCCGCAGGTCGGCGTTGTCTTCGCGCAGCAGCAGCCGGTGCTCGGCGCGGCTGGTGAACATGCGGTACGGCTCGCGGGTGCCGCGGGTGACCAGATCGTCGACGAGCACGCCCAGATAAGCCTCGCTGCGCCTCGGCACCCACGCTTCGCGTCCCCGGACGGCGAGCGCGGCGTTGATGCCGGCGAGCAGCCCCTGGGCCGCGGCTTCCTCGTAACCGGTGGTGCCGTTGATCTGGCCGGCGAAATACAGGCCGCGCAGCTCGCGGGTCTCGAGCGAGGGGCGCAGATCGCGGGGATCGAAGAAGTCGTATTCGATCGCGTAGCCGGGGCGCGTCAGATGTGCATTCTCGAATCCGGGAATGCTGCGCACCAACGCGTACTGCGCATCGAACGGCAGGCTGGTGGAAATGCCATTGGGGTAGATCTCGTGGGTCGCGAGCCCTTCGGGCTCGACGAAGATCTGATGTGAAGTCCGGTCGGCGAAGCGGAAAACCTTGTCCTCGATGGACGGACAGTAGCGTGGGCCCACGCCCTCGATTGCGCCGGTGAACATCGGCGAGCGCTCGCTCGCCGCCCGGATGATCTCGTGCGTGTGCTCGTTCGTGTGGGTGATGAAACAGTCCACCTGCCGCGGATGCTCGCTCGCGCGTCCCAGGAAGGAGAACACCGGCAGCGGATCATCGCTCGCCTGGCGCATCATCACGGAGTAATCGAGCGTGCGCCCGTCGATGCGCGGTGGAGTGCCGGTCTTCAGCCGCCCGACGCGCAGCGGCAGCTCCCGCAGGCGCGCGGCCAGGCGGCTCGAGGGCGGGTCGCCGGCCCGGCCGCCGGCATGGTTGTCCAAGCCCACGTGGATCCGTCCGCCGAGGAAGGTGCCCACGGTGAGTACCACGCAAGGTGCTTCGAAGGCGATTCCGGTGACTGTGATGACGCCCCGGATGCTCTCTCCCTCGACCACGAGGTCCGCCGCTTCCTGCTGAAACACCGACAGATGCGGCTCGCTCTCGAGCGCCGCCCGGATCGCCTGGCGGTACAGCTGCCGGTCGGCCTGTGCCCGCGTGGCACGCACCGCCGGGCCCTTGCTGGCGTTCAGCGTCCTGAACTGGATGCCCGCGCGGTCGGTGGCGCGCGCCATGGCGCCGCCGAGGGCATCGATCTCCCGCACGAGGTGACCTTTGCCGATGCCGCCGACGGCCGGATTGCAGCTCATCTGGCCCACGGTCTCGATGCTCTGGGTCAGCAGCAGGGTGCGGGCTCCCATGCGGGCCGCGGCCGTCGCCGCTTCCGTGCCGGCATGCCCGCCACCGATGACGATGACCTCGAAGGGGTGGTCGAAACGCATCCACCTATTGTAACGGCCCGAAGCGCTTCTGGCGCTTTGGGCGTCCGGCGGGGGAGCGGCTTGTCCCCTCGCGAGCCCGAAGCGAGGCCGGGGCCGATCGGCGGCTGGCCGCAATAGACGGCCGGATGATACCGGTCGGCGAGCCAAGACAGCGCTGCCGGGACCCTTGCTTTAGAATGACGCGCACCGTGCGAATGGCCATCGTCCTGCTGAGCCTGGGGCTTGCCGCTGTCAGCGCGGCGGGCCACGCCGCGCCGGCGCACCGACCGCTGCCGCTCAAGCCTTGCGAACTGCGCTCCGCCGGCGGCTTGAGCCTGGTGAAGGCCAGGTGCGGGCACCTTTCGGTGCCGGAGGACCCTGCGAGGCCGGCCGCGAGGCAGATCAGCCTCACCGTGGCGGTCGTACCGGCGATCAGCACGGTCCGGCGGCCCGATCCGCTGTTCGTGCTGGCCGGTGGTCCCGGGGAGGCGGCGACAGCTTTTTATGCGAGCGTCGCGTCCGCGTTTGCGCGGATCCACCGCGACCGCGACATCGTCCTGGTCAATCAGCGCGGCACGGCCGGATCCAACGCCCTCGAGTGCGGACCGGGCACGGGTGAGGGCGGCCCGCCGACCCCGGCGCAGATCGCCGCCGAGACCGAGCGCTGCCTGAGGCGGCTGCGCAAGCATGCACGGGTGCGTTTCTATACGACCGACCTGGCGGTGCAGGACCTCGACCGGGTGCGCGCCGCGCTGGGATACCGGCGGATCAACCTCTATGGATCCTCCTACGGCACGGTGGTCGCACAGGCCTACATCCGGCGCTACCCGAGCCGGGTTCGCAGCGTCATCCTGGACGGCGTGGTGCCGCCCCAGGTGGCCATCGGCGCCATGAGCTCGATCGATGCGCAGCGCGCGGTGTTGCGCATCTTCGCCGCTTGCGTACGAAGTGGCGCTTGCCGCGCGCGTTTCGGCAACCCGCAGCAGCTGTACCGCCGGGTGCGCAGGGCGCTCGCCGCTCATCCAGCGCCGGTCACCCTGGCGGGCCGGGACGGCAAGCCGCGCCGCCTGAAGTTCACCAACTATCGACTGGCGCAGGTGCTGCGCCTGGCCAGCTACACGCCGGCGCTGGCGGCGCTCCTGCCCCTCGACCTGCACGAGGCCGCCGCCGGAGACTTCGCTCCCCTGGCGGGCCAGTTTGCGCTCATCGATCGGGTCTATGGCAATGCCATCGCGGACGGCATGAACAACACCGTGGTGTGCTCCGAGGACGTTCCCTTCTTTCACATCACCGCCGCGCAACGTGTCCGGATGCGACGCACCTTTCTCGGCACGGCTCCCATAGACGATCTGGAAGAGCTGTGCAGGCTGTGGCCGCACGGGCCGGTGGGCGCGGACTTTCACGCGCCGCTGCATTCGGACGTCCCGGCGCTGCTGCTCTCGGGGGGCGATGACCCGATCACCCCGCCGCGCTATGCCGCCGAAGCCGCACGCGGCTTCACGCACAGTCTGAGCCTGGTGATTCCGGGCTTCGGGCACGGGCAGCTGATGGACCCGTGCATGGGCCGGGTGATGGCGCAGTTCGTACGGCGCGCCTCGGTGGCGGGCCTCGACACCGAGTGTCTGCGCAACCTGCGCCCGATGCCTTTCTTCCTCACCCCGAACGGGCCGGGCCCGTGAGCGAGGGGCCGGCATGATCGACGCCCGCGGCCTGGTCAAGCGCTTCGGCACCGTCACCGCCGTCGACGGGGTGAGCTTCAACGCTCCCGACGGACGCATCACGGGCCTGCTCGGCCCCAACGGCGCCGGCAAGTCGACCACTCTGCGCATGCTCTACACTGTCCTGGCGCCGGACGGCGGGGAGGCTTGGATCGACGGCACGAGCGTCCTTACGGCCCCGCTCGAGGCGCGCCGGCGCATGGGGGTGCTGCCGTCCGGGGCGGGTCTGTATCCTCACCTGACGGCACGGGAGAACATCCTCTATTTCGCTTCGCTGCACGGCATGGCGCGCAGCGAAGCGCGCGCGCGCGCCGAGGAGCTGATCGGCCAGCTGGAGATGCGGGAGTTCGCGGACCGGGCGGCGAAGGGATTCTCCCAGGGTGAGCGGGTGAAGACGGCGCTCGCCCGCGCCCTGGTCCACCATCCGCGCAACGTGCTGCTGGATGAGCCGACCAACGGACTCGATGTCATGGCGGTGAGGACGCTGCGCGGGCTGTTGCGCCGGTTGCGCGATCAGGGCCATTGCATCCTGTTTTCCAGTCACGTCATGCAGGAAGTGGCGGCACTGTGCGACACGGTGGTCGTCATCGCGCATGGCAAGGTGGCCGCACACGGAGCTCCGGACGAGCTTCGGGCGCAGGCCGGAACGGAATCGCTGGAAGAGGCTTTCGTGCGGCTGGTCGGAATCGAGGATGCGCAGAGCGCGTCCGAGGCGGGCATCAGGCCATGAAGCCTCGCAACGCGATCTGGCGTGTCTTTCGCAAGGAGTTCCGCGAGAACCTGCGCGATCGGCGCTCGCTGATCACTGCGCTCATCGTGGGGCCCGTGCTCATGCCGGCGTTGTTCGCCGCCCTGTTGTCGATCGGCATCCATCACGGCAGGACCCAAAGCACCCGGCCTGTTCATCTGGCGGTGGCGCATGCGGGGCGTGCGCCGCATCTGTTGTCCTTCCTGCATCAATACGGCGTGCGGACCGTGGACGTCGAGACGAATCGTACAGGAGCGCGCCTTCTGGTCGAGCGGCTGCACAGGCCGTTGATCTATGTGTCGCGCGGGTTCGGCGTCCGACTCGCCGCCGGGCGGCCCGCGTCGCTGCGCCTGTATGCCAACGAGTCCAATCGATCCGAGCAGGGGGCGCTCGAGCGGGTGGACCGGCTGGTCGAAGCCTACGGCGGGGAGATCGCCCGATTGCGCCTGGTGGCGCGGGGCCTGAATCCGCTGCTCCTGACGCCCATCGCATTGCATCCGGTCGACATCTCGACGCCTCAAAGCCGCTCCGTGCTGGTGCTGGGAGGCCTGGGCTACGTCATATTGCTCACCATGATGATGGGCGGACTGTATCTGGCGATCGACGCGACCGCAGGGGAGCGCGAGCGCGGCTCGCTCGAGCCGCTGCTCACTTTGCCCGTCGAGCGCGAGCAGCTGGTCTACGGCAAGACGCTGGCGGCGGGCGCGATGATGCTGGTGTCCCTGGCGTTGACCGTGTCGGGCTTCGATGTGATGCTGCAGCATGTGGGACTGGCTCGGCTCGGCATGAGCGTCGACCTCGGTCCCGCGGGTGTGGTGGCGATCGTGCTCGAGTGCGCGCCATTGATTCCGCTCGGCGCGGCGCTGATGACTCTGGTGGCGTCGTTTACGCGCAGTTACCGGGAGGCGCAGACCTACGTCTCGCTCATCGTGTTCATTCCGACCATGCCGCTGATGTTTGCGAGCATCCTGGGGCTGCGGTCGAGCCTGCCGCTGATGGCGGTACCGTTTCTGAGCCAGCAGTTCCTCATCATGAGCGTGCTGCGCGCCGAGCCCCTGCCGGCGTCCTACACCCTCGTCTCGGTCGGCGTCACGCTGGTGTCGGCGGCGGCGCTGATCTGGCTCGCCGGACGGTTGTATCGGCGGGAGAGACTGCTCGGGTAGGGCGGGGGCACGGTCGGGACTGCGGAACGAAGGTTTGATCACACGGGTCGCATGGGAAGACCTGAGTTAAGGAGTCGTCATGAGATACCTCGCCATTCTGGCGCTTGCGGCCGTCCCGGGTCTGGCGGTGGCCGGACCGCCGGCGCTGTCATCTGCCGCGACCATCCAGGTCACGGGTCATGCCGAGGTGTCGAAAGCGCCGGATCAGGCCTATATCGACATCGGAGTGAGAACCCAGGCGGCGAAGCCGCAGGCTGCCGTCGCGCACAATGCGGCACGAATGTCCGCCGTGCTCGCCGCGCTGCGGGCGGCGGCAGGTCCCGGCACTCGACTGATGACCACCGACTATTCCGTAGCCCCGAGATATCGGTACGTCGCCAATGGAGCCCCGCCCAAGCTCGAGGGGTACACCGCCACCCACGTGGTGCAGGTGCGGCTCGATCACCTGGACAGGATCGGCCACGTCATCGATGCCGCGACCGGTGCGGGCGCCAACCTCCTGCAGGACATGCGCTTCACGTTGCGAGGCAAAGAGGCCGCGAAGACCCAGGCCCTGGGCAAGGCGGCGGTCGCGGCGCGCCGCGAGGCGCAGGCGCTCGCCGCCGCGCTCAACCTCAGGGTCGTGCGGATCCTCTCGGTCGAGGAGAGCCGGCCCGTGGTGGTGCCGGTGCTCAGACCCCGGGAGGCTGGCGTGAGCTTTGCCCAGGCGAGGCTTCCGACACCGATCGAGACGGGTCCCGTCGAGGTCTCCGCCAGCGTCACGTTGACAGTGGCGGTCGCTCCGCGGGCGAGGTAGGCTCTGCGCAGAGAACCGCGGGTCGCGGCATCGTGGAGGGGACCGGCATGATCACCGTCCGTCACCTGCTCAGTCGCAAACAGTCTGCGCTGTTTACCGTTGCTCCGGAGGACTCGGTCCTGCAGGCCGTGCGCGCCATGGCCGAGCATCACGTCGGCGCCCTGCTCGTCATGCGCGGCGAGGAGCTCGCCGGCATCGTGTCGGAAAGGGACTACGCGCGCAAAGTCATCCTGCTCGGCCGCTCCTCGCCCGAGACACCCGTGAGCCGGATCATGAGCTCGCCGGTGGTGACGGTCTCGCCGGACACTTCCGTGCAGCAGTGCATGACACTGGTCACGCAGAAGCGCATCCGCCATCTGCCCGTGATGGAGGCGGAGCGGGTGATCGGCATCATCTCGATCGGCGATCTGGTGAAGTCGGTGATCGAGGAGCAGCAGCGCACCATCGAGCAGCTCGAGAGCTACATACACGGTTAGACGACCAGGAGCGCGGGATGCAGCAACGCATCGTGGGCACTACGATGCCCGCCATCGAATTTCTTCTCGATCCGAACGAGGCGATCATTTCCGAGTCCGGCCAGCTGTCGTGGATGTCGGCCTCGATTCAGATGCGCACGCATACCCAGATGGCCGGCGGTGGCGGGCTGTTCGGCGCGCTCAAGCGGGTGACGGGCGGAGGCACGCTCTTCATGACCGAGTACCGTGCGGCCGGCGGGGCGGGCGAGGTGGCGTTCGCGGCCCGGATGCCGGGCCACATCCTGGCGATACAACTGGATGCGGAGCACGAGTTCCTCATTCACAGCCACGGCTTCCTGTGCGCGACCGAGCAGGTGACACTGGGCCTGGGGTTCCAACAGTCGCTCGGGGCCGGCGTCTTCGGGGGCGACGGCTTTCTGCTGCAGAAGGTCGGTGGCAGCGGCACGGCGTGGCTCGAGCTCTCGGGCGAGGTCGTGGTGAAGGACCTGCGCCCGGGCGAGACGCTGCGGGTGCATCCGGGACACGTGGGAGCGTTCGAGTCGTCGGTGTCGTTTCAGATCGCGCGCGTGGCCGGGATCAAGAACATGATCTTCGGCGGTGATGGCATCTTTCTGGCCGCGCTCACCGGGCCGGGCCGGGTGTGGCTGCAGACGCTGCCGATCGCCAATCTCGCGCATGCGCTGCGGGACTATCTGCCCGCGGGCGGCGCCGGCAAGGCGGCGGAGGCCGGCGTCGTGGGCGGTATCGTGGGCTCGCTGCTGGACGGAATGCGCTAGGGGCCTGTCGGATTCAGGCTCGCCCCCCCGCGGTCGAGCCGAAGCGGCACGTCGTTTGTTGGGGAAGCGCCTCGCGGACGGGGTGCTCCTGAATCCGACAGGCCCCTAAGCTCCCAGGAACATCTTGTAGGCCGGGTTGCCGGTCTCTTCTGCGAAGGCGTAGTGCAGGTCGTTCAGATGCTGCAGGAACTCGGCGCGCTCCTTCGGCGGAACCTGGATGCCGGCGAGCACGCGTCCGTAGTCTGCGCCCTGGTTGCGGTAATGAAACAGGCTGATGTTCCAGCGTGAGCCGACCGCATCCAGGAATTTCAGCAGCGCTCCCGGCCGCTCCGGGAACTCGAACCGGTAGAGCAGCTCGTCGCGAATGCCGCGCGCACGGCCGCCGACCATGTGGCGGACATGGAGTTTCGCCATCTCGTTGTCGCTCATGTCGGTGACCGAATAGCCCGCTGTGCGCAGGGCGCGCGTCACGCTCTCCTTCTCTTCCCTGCCCTGGGCGAGGCCGAAGCTGACGAAGACCTGGGCCGCCGCTTCGCTCTCGTACCGGTAGTTGAATTCCGTGATGCTGCGCCGGCCGAGGACTTCGCAGAAACGCCGGAAGCTTCCCCGCTGCTCCGGGATGGTGACCGCAAGGAGCGCTTCGCGCTCGCCGCCGAGGTCGGCGCGCTCGGCCACGTGGCGCAGCCGGTCGAAGTTGATGTTCGCGCCGCTCGTGATGGCGGCGAGGCGCTTGCCCTGCCAGCCCTCGCGGGCGACGACCTTCTTCAGGCCCGCCACCGCCAATGCGCCGGCCGGCTCCACGATGGAGCGGGTGTCCTCGAACACGTCTTGGATGGCTGCGCAGATCTCATCGTTGTCGAGCAGCACGATCTCATCGACGTGCCGGCGGCACAGCCCGAATGTCTCCTCGCCGACACGCTTGACGGCCACGCCATCGGCGAAAATGCCCACCCGCTCGAGCGTCACACGTCGTCCGGCCTTGAGCGACTCGTACATTCCGGCGGCATCTTCCGGCTCCACGCCGATGATACGGATGGCCGGGTAGAGATACTTCACGTAGACCGAGATGCCGGCGATGAGACCGCCGCCGCCTACGGGCACGAACAGGGCGTCGAGGTTGCCGCCCGTCTGGCGGATCAGCTCCACAGCGATGGTGCCCTGTCCGGCGATGACGTCGGGATCGTCGAAGGGGTGGACGAACACGAGGTTGCGCTCTCGCGCCAGCTGCAGCGCGTGCTCGCACGCCGTATCGTAATCATCGCCGTGCAGCACGACCTCGCCGCCGAGGTCCATCACCGCCTGGATCTTGATCCGGGGAGTGGTCTGCGGCATCACGATCACGGCGGCGATGCCGCGCTTGCGCGCAGCCAGCGCCACACCCTGGGCGTGATTGCCCGCCGAGGCGCACACCACGCCGCGCTGCGCCGCCGAGTCGGACAGGCGGGCGATGCGGTTGTAGGCGCCGCGCAGCTTGAAGGAGAACACCGGCTGGAGGTCTTCTCGCTTCAGCAGGATGCGATTGCCCAGACGACGCGACAGGCGCTGGGCCTCCTCCAGGGGGGACTCGACCGCGACGTCGTACACGCGCGCCTTGAGGATCTGTTCGATGTAGGGACTGGTCATGGGCGCTTCAGCCGAGGAAGTCCTTGAGCACATCCGCGACCGTCTCGGGAGCGGTCTCGAGCAGCGAGAGGTCGCCGGGCAACTCGCGCCGCGCGCGGACCGGCAGGTCGGCTGCCGCTGTGAGCAGTGCCTGCGGCATGTCACGCGGATACAGGAGCAGCGTGGGCTGAGCGATGCGCGCCATCTGCGCGCTGAGCGGATAGTGCCGCTGCTCGGCTTCCGGCGGCAGCGGCATCACGGCTACCCGCCGCACACCGGGTCGCGACAGTGCGAGCTCAACGGCCACCAGGGCACCGAGGCCACAGCCCAGGACATCCACCTGCCGCAGGCGCATGGCGTCGAGGAAATCCCCGATGGCCGCCGCATGATCGGTGACGGTGAGCGCCTCCCATGGCCCGTCCGATTGTCCGAAAGCCGGCAGATCGGGCGCAAATGCCGAGCGGTCGGCGCCCATCGCCGCCAGAATGCCACCGAACATGCGGCCGGTCCGCGCCGCGGCATGCAGCGCCAGCAGGGGGGGAGCCTCCTCGAAACCGCCTCCGGCAGGGATCGCGTGATGGACGTGCAACTGGCCGTAAAGGCACTCGAAATAGCTGCGCCGGACACGCGCCGGGGCTGCCGCTTGCGTAGGGGATTGAGATCGCTTTGCCATGCAATGCCACATTGTGCCGCAGAGACGAATCGGGTTTAAGCTATTTGTGAAAGCCGAAAAAGCCGGACCGCAGGAGCTCCACCCATGCGCAACTTAGAAGTCAGATTCAAGCGCGCTCCCGCAACGCCCCGCGAGTTCGAGGTCGTGCCGGCCGAGGCTCCCCGCCTCACCAACGGCGGTATCCTCTGCCGCGCTCGCTGGCTGGCCGTGGACCCTTTCCTCACCCGGTCTGCGGGCCCGGCCACACCCGGCGAGGTCGTGCCGGCGCTGGGTGTTTATGAAGTCATTGAATCCCGCAACGACGTGTTCACCGCAGGCCAGTCCATCGTGCTGGACTGCGGCATGCGCGAGATCTGCGTGAGCGACGGACATCATGTGATCGCCCTTCATCCCGGACATTCTCCGCCCTGGACGGCGCTCGGCGTACTGGGCCCGCCCGGGATGGCGGCCTATTTTGGCCTGATCGATCTGGCGGGCGTGCGGCCCGGGGAGACCGTACTGATCGCCGCCGCATCCGGCGTAGCGGGCGCGACGGCGGGTCAGGTGGCCGTGATCAAAGACGCGCGGGCGGTCGGCATCGACGATACGGCGGAGAAATGTGCCTGGGCCACCCGACACGCCCGGTTTGCCACCTGTATCAACAGCCGTACGGAGAGTCTCAGCAGGCGTCTCTGGCAGCTCGCTCCCCGGGGCTTTGATATCTTTTTCGACGT
Organism: Pseudomonadota bacterium; assembly: GCA_021805865.1. Lineage (GTDB taxonomy): Bacteria > Pseudomonadota > Gammaproteobacteria > Steroidobacterales > Steroidobacteraceae > 13-2-20CM-66-19. The sequence goes on along the minus strand of JAJZDX010000001.1, from coordinate 65,605 downwards.
CGGCAGCGGGGAGCTGCTCGATGCCTTGCTCGCCGGCCAGCATCTGGCGCCTGGCGCTCGTGTGGTGCTCGGTCCGCACGATCCCGGCCACGTGAGCACAGGCCGCGAGCAGCTTGCGGCGCGGGCCAAGATGCGGATCCTGCGCCTGGATCTGCGCGACTACGAGCATCGTCGCACCGAGTTCTTCAAGGACGCCATCGCCTGGTACGGGGCCGGCCGGCTCGCGTGCCGGGAAGAGGTGATCGACGGGTTGGAGAACGCGCCGGCGCAGCTCGATAAAGTGTTGCGCGGGGAGCATTTCGGACAGGCGCTGGTCAAGGTTTGAGGTCCACCGGTGATCGGTGAACCACGATGATCCGATCCGGAGGCATGGGCGCAGGGCGAGGTGGTGCCTTTGAGCGAGCCATTGATTCGCCCGCGCGGGAGCCCTGGATGGCCCACGATCGCGCGAAGCAGGGAGCGGCTCTTGCCTCGCTCGGGGAGAAATCCGCCCCCGATGCGCTCCAGGGCAAGGAAAGCGCAGCGGGGCGAGGGCAGCGCAAAGATTCGGAGTCAGCGCATCAGATTAGCGTCGCCGGGCCACCTTGCGCTTGCGAGCCGCTCTCCCGCCCGAGCCGGCTCTCACCGCCTTCTTCAGCTTCACGTTCCTGCGCACCGGGGCCTTGGCTGTCGGGCGCTTGGCCGCGGTCTTGCGTGCCGGAGCCTTGGCTGTCGGGCGCTTGGCCGCGGTCTTGCGTGCCGGGGCCTTGGCTGTCGGGCGCTTGGCCGCGGTCTTGCGCACCGGAGCGTTGGATCTGGCGGTCTTTGCCTTGGCCTTGGCCTTGGGACGGGGAGCCGCCTTGGATCCAGCGGCACGGGTGGGCGGCCGTTTCACGGTGCGCGGTCCAGAGCGTTTGCCGGCTGCAGGCCTCCGGGCAACCTTGCCGGCTTGCGAGGCGCTTGCCGTAAGCCGCTCATGCAGCGCGATGACGCCTCCCTGTGGGTCGAGGATCCGGGCGACCCGATCGCCGCCACGCACCTCCCGCGGCTCCTGGACGATCTGACCACTGGCGGCTCGGACGCTGGCCACGCTGGCGTCGAGGTCGTCGACCTTGACATAGGCCAGCCAGTACGGCGGCATGGAAGGGTCCTGCAGCCGGTGGATGCCCCCGATTGCCGCACCCTCGCGCTCGATGATCTGGTAGAGGTTGCCGGCGCCCATATCGTGGGCTTCCCCACCGTTCCAACCGAACAGCGCTGAATAGAAATCGAGCGCGCCCTGAGGGTCGGAGGTGGCGAGCTCGTGCCAGGAGAACTGCGAGATCACCCCGGAGGCGGCGGCATCCTTGGGTGGCGGAGCGGCTGGCGTGAAGACCGCGAAGACTGCGCCTTGAGGGTCTGCAAGCACGGCGAAACGGCCGACGGCCGGGATGTCGACCGCGTCCTTGACGACCCTGCCGCCAAGACGCTGGGCCGCCTGCACCGTGGCATCGACGTCGGGGGTGCCCAGGTAGGCCAGCCAGCTCGGCGGCATGCCGGCCATGCGGGTCTCCTCGGGCTGGGCCATCAGGCCGCCCACCCCGACCTCCCCACTCATCCACAGTGTGTAGCCGGGCACGCTCGAGGGCTGCGCCTTCCAGCGGAACACCCCGGCGTAGAATGCCGCCGCGCTCTGGGGGTCGGTCGTCATCAACTCGTGCCAGACGAACAGTCCTCGAATCTCGGCGTTACTCATGGCGAGCTTCCCCTTGCTTGCGTCGTTACGCGTTTGCGGACTGGGTTTGGAATCGGGCGATTCCAACTGCGCACATTGTGCGCCGTCCCGCGCCGCAGTTCCACTGGCGCCTCAGCGCGAGGCGATCGCCACGAACTCCCCTTCGAACGCGCCCATCCTCTCGTCCCGGTAGAAGAGCTCCGCGGTCAGCCGGATGCGGGCTCGGCCCCGCCGTCCGAGCAGGGTGCGGAAGCGCTCCCAGGCAGCCGCATCGGCAAAGCGGCAACGGGCTTCGAAGCTCCCCGGGATGGGACGCTGGTATTCCATGCCGCTGCGCTGGATGACCACCCGCGCGCGCAGTCCCTCGCCGGTGAGTCGAAGGTGCAACAGTGCCCAGGCCGCCAGTGTGGCCACCGATGCGGCGCTGCCGCCAAACACCGTCTCGCTGTGGTTGATGTTCGGGGCGAGGGGCGCCGTGAGCCGGACACAGTCAGCCGCCGCGTGCGCAACGCGCACGCCCATGGCCGCGGAGAGTGGAATTTGCTCGTGCAGGTAGCGCTCGATCAGCGCCTCGGGGCTCTCGGTCGCCATGGCCGGCTGCGCGCCGGGGATGGAGCCGGCTGCTACCAGCTGCCGGCGTTCTGCATCGATTTCCATGGCTCGGCGGGCGGCAGCGGCTCGCCGCGCTGCAACAGCTCGATCGAGATCGCATCCGGCGAGCGCACGAAGGCCATGTGTCCGTCGCGGGGGGGGCGGTGGATCACGACGCCGTGGTCTTGCAAGCGCCCGCAGGTCGCGTAGATGTCATCGACCGCGTAGGCGAGATGGCCGAAATTGCGCCCTCCCGTGTAATTCTCCGGATCCCAGTTGTAGGTGAGCTCCACCTGCGCCGAATCGTCGCCGGGGGCGGCCAGGAACACCAGCGTGTAGCGGCCCTGGGGGTAGTCCTTGCGCGAGAGTTCCCTCAGGCCGAGCGCATCACAGTAGAAGCGCAGCGAGGCCGCAAGATCGGTCACTCGAACCATGGTGTGCAGGTATTTCATAGGCAGATCCTCCCGGGGGAGCCTAGAACATTTCCGAAGGTCCTGGCGGCTTGATATCCACCTTGGTGCGCGAGGGAATGAAGTCCCCCGTGATCATCTCCTCGTAGGTCTGGCCCGGCCCGACCATGGGGTACACCCCCGCATCGGGGTCGATCATCACCTCAAGGAAGGCGGGCCCCGGGGAGCTCAGGAATTCCGCCACCACCCGCGGCACGTCCTCCTTTCGGTCCAGGCGCACCGCATACGGGAAACCGTCGGCCTGGGCGGCCTTGATGAAGTCCTTCTTGTGCAGCGAGCGATCGCTGGCCGAGAGCCGTCCCTTGAAGAACAGCTTCTGCCACTGCTTGACCATGCCGTCGCCGAAGTTGTTGAGCACCACGATCTTGATCGGCAGGTCGTAGGTGGTGACGGTCTCGAGCTCGCCGAGGTTCATGCGGATGCTGGAGTCCCCGTCGATGTCCACCACCAGTGTGCGAGGATGGGCGAGCTGTGCGCCGATCGCCGCGGGCAGGCCGAAGCCCATGGTGCCCATGCTGCCGGAGGTCAGCCACAGGCGTGGCCGGCGGAAATCACAGTACTGTGCCGCCCACATCTGATGCTGGCCGACGCCGGTGGAGATGATTGCCTCGCCGCGGGTGAGCTTGTTGATTTCCTCGATCACGTAGTACGGTTGAATGAGCGGGCTTTCGCGGTCGTAGCCCATGGCGTGGCGGCGCTTGAGCGCGGCGAGCGCCTCGTGCCACTGCGCGAGATCCTGCCGAAAACCGCTTCGCCGTCCATGGGCGGTGAGGGCGCGAAGTGCCTCGGGCAGCACTCCCACGTGGCTCCACTGCACGCGCTTGACCTTGTTGATCTCGGCGCGGTCGATGTCCAGCTGTGCTATCCGCTTGGCGCCGCGCGCAAACTTGGCGGGCACGCCGGCCACCCGGTCGTCGAACCGGGCGCCGACAGCGATGAGGAAGTCGCAATCGTCGACGGAGTAGTTGGCGAAGGCCGCCCCGTGCATGCCGAGCATGCGCATCGAGAGGCGGTGGGTGGTGTCGATCGCCCCGATGCCCATGAGCGTGGTGACCACGGGGATGTCGAACGTGGCGGCAAACTCGGTGAGCTCCGTGGCCGCCGCACCGTGGATGACGCCGCCGCCGGCATAGATCAGCGGCCGGCGCGACTCGCCCAGCATCTCGAAGAGCCGCGCGGCCTCGCGCTCATCGAGTGCGTGCTCGGCGAGTTCTCTCATGCGGCGACGGTAGCCCGGAATGGGCAGTCTGCCGCCGCCTTCGAAGATGCCTTCCCAGTTCTGGACGTCCTTGGGTACATCGATCACCACTGGCCCCGGGCGGCCGGTCCGCGCGAGCTCGAACGCGGTGCGCATCGTCGCCTCGAGCCGTTGCGGCTCGGTCACGAGAAAGACATGCTTGGCGACCGAGCCCATGATGGCGGTGACCGGGGCCTCCTGGAAGGCGTCGGTGCCGATCGAGGCGCGCGCCACCTGTCCGCAGATGACCACGATGGGTACCGAGTCGGCCATACTGTCCCGGACGGGCGTGACGGTGTTCGTGGCGCCGGGACCCGACGTCACAAGGCACACTCCCACACGGCCCGTAGCACGCGCGAAACCCGCCGCCATGAATGCCGCGCCCTGCTCGTTGGCAGGCACGATGAGCGGGATCTGCCTGCCTCCCGCCCTCGAGTGCTCCTCGTTGTACAGGAATACCGCGTCATAGGTGGGCAGGATGGCGCCCCCGCTGTAACCGAAGATCGCCTCTACCCCTTCGTCCGCCAGCACTTGCATGATCATCCGTGCACCGGACATTCTCTGGCCGGCGAGCGGGTGTGCTTCGTGGCGGGGCTGTGGGGCGGTCTCGGTCATGGGGGCGCACTCATGTGGTGGTGGCAAGCATCCGAAAAGGGAGATGGCCCGAGACTATCAGCGGGCGATTACCGGGGCAACGCGAGCACGCGGGCTTACGCGAAGGCTCTCCGACCTCCCGCCGCGGCCGGAGCTTTTTGCGCGGGCACCTGCCGCCGGTGCCTGCGGTGAATCAAGTCCCGGGACCCGCACCGATGGCCGCGGACCGTCTCTTTCCTTTATTCTCTGAAGGTTTCCGGCCGTTATTCGAAGCCCAAGCGTCATGCGTCACATCATCGCTATCCTGCTGCAGAACGAAGCCGGCGCCCTGAGCCGGGTCGCGGGCCTTTTTTCCACCCGCGGCTACAACATCGAGTCGCTCTCGGTGGCTCCCACGGACGATCCGACCGTCTCGCGACTGACTTTGGTCACCAAGGGGTCGGATGCGGTGATCCCCCAGATCGTCAATCAGCTGAATAAGCTGATCGACGTGGTCAAGGTCGAGGACATGACCACGGGAGAGCATCTCGAGCGCGAGCTGGTCCTGCTCAAGCTCAAAGTCCAGCCCGAACAGACGGACGCGGTCCGGGGCTACGTCGTGCGTACCGGTGGCCGGGTGCTCGATCCGGCCGCGGACGGCTTCATCGTCGAGTTGACCGCGAGCGAGGCGGAGATCAATACCTTCACCGTCGATCTGGCTCGGAGCGCGGAGCTCCTCGAGGTGGTGCGCAGCGGCGCGCTCGGCATGGGGCGCAATGCACGCCCCATGCGGGTGGTGCGCTAAAGCACCGGACGGCGCCGAAGCAGCGGGGCGTGGGTCTCGTCCGCCGCTCCCCGCCTGCGGTGGGCACGTCCCGCTGTCCCGATGCGGTGCCGTGTCAATCGGCCGGCTGCTGCAAGCGCCCGTGAGCCGCAAGCCCGGCCGGCACACGCGTCACGCATGGCCGGGCGCCCGAGAGCGCCGGCGGGCGGGCCGCGGCCACCGCTCCCGGCGGTTGCCGCTATTGAGCTCTAAAGCGCCGCGTCGTCGGTCTCGCCCGTGCGGATACGGATGACCCGCTGGATATCCGTGACGAACACCTTGCCGTCGCCCACCTTGCCGGTCTTGGCCGACTTGAGGATGGCTTCGATGACCGCGTCGACCAGGTCGGAGCGTACCGCCACTTCGATGCGGGTTTTGGGCACGAAATCCACTACGTACTCGGCGCCGCGATAGAGCTCGGTGTGGCCTCGCTGGCGGCCGAAGCCTTTGACCTCCGTCACCGTCATGCCCGAAACACCGATCTCGGATAGCGCGGCGCGCACGTCATCGAGCTTGAACGGTTTGATGATCGCGGTGACCAATTTCATGTGCGGGCTCTCCGGATGGGCGTTGTCTTCTAGCTTAGCGTGTCGCAGCGCGAGGCGCTGCACGCGCGCAGGCGGTATGGGAGCCTGTCGGGGCTCCCCGGCAGAGGCATTTTTGCAGTTTTCATGCCATGCGGGAAATGGGCACAAATGCTTAAGTTTGGCCTGCGAGGCGCGTTGGCCGATCTGACCGTGCACCATTATGGCGCGCCTGTCCTCGGGATTCGCTCCCGGCTGGTGCGGCCAGGGGGGCCGGTCCTGTAAGCTGAGGAGATGCTTGAGAACATCGTGATCGTCGGCGCCGGCCAGGCCGCCGTTCAGGCCATCGATACGCTGCGTCGTAATCGATTCGCGGGCAACCTCATCGTCGTAGGGGATGAGCCGTGGCTGCCGTATCAGCGGCCGCCGCTCTCGAAGAAGTACCTGGCCGGCACGCTGGGGCGCGAGCGACTCTTGTTGCGCCCGCAACAATTCTATGAGCAGCACTCGGTCGAGGTGCGGTCGGGGCGGCGAGTCGAGGAGATCTCCAGGCGCGAGCAGCGCGTACGCCTCGATGACGGCTCGAGCCTGGCCTATGACGCGCTGCTGCTCGCCACGGGCGGCCGACCGAGGCCGCTCGACGTGCCGGGTACCAATCTGGAGGGAGTCCATAGGTTGCGAACTCTCGCCGACGCCGACAGGATTCGCAGCGGCCTGTCGACCGGTGCGCGCCTGGTCATCGTGGGCGGCGGCTATGTGGGGTTGGAGGTCGCGGCCACCGCCCGGGAACTCGGCTTGACGGTCACGGTGCTGGAGATGGCCGACCGGGTCATGGGCCGTGTCACCTGTCCGCAGGTCTCTGCGCTCTACGAAGCGGAGCATGCCCGTCACGGAGTGTCCATCCACCGCAATGTCCGGATTCGCGCGCTGTCCGCACAAAGCGATGGGCGGCTCCGCGGGGTGGTGACCGAAGACGGCGGGGAGTATCCGGCGGACATCGTGCTGATCGGCGTGGGCGTAGTGCCCGCCGTGGAGCTGGCTGCCGAGGCTGGACTGACCTGCGACAACGGTGTGGTGGTGGATGAGTACTGCCGTACGTCGGATCAGGCAATCTATGCTGCGGGGGACTGCGCCAACCATCCGAGCCGGCACTACGGGCGGCGGCTGCGCCTGGAATCGGTCGACAACGCCTTCGAGCAGGGCACGAGCGCAGCGCTCAATCTGCTGGGGATGAGCACGGCGCACGACAAGGTGCCCTGGTTCTGGTCTGACCAGTATGACCTGAAGCTCGTCATCGTCGGCATCGGACAGGGGTATGACACGGTGGTGCCGCGGGGCGATCCGGCCTCGCGCGCCTTCAGCGCCTGCTACCTTCGCGATGGCGAGCTGATCGCTCTCGACAGCATCAATACGCCGAAGGACCAGATGGCGGCACGCAAGCTCATTGCGGCGCGCGTGCGCCCCGATCCGCAACGGCTGGCCGATCCGGGCATCGCGCTGAAGGATGCGTGTTGACATGAAAGTCCTGTTTCTCGGCGGCGCCCGCAGCGGCAAGAGCGCGCTCGCCGCGCGCAAGGCGGCCGAATGCTGCGACGAGGTCCGCTGCATCGTGACGGCCTGCGAGACGGATGCGGAGATGGCCGCCCGCATCGAGGCGCACCGGCGCGAGCGTCCCGGCCACTGGCGTGTACGGGAGGCGCCGATTGCATTAGCGGACGCCTTGCGCGAGGAGGCTGTCCCCGGAAGCGTGGTGCTCATCGATTGCCTGACTCTGTGGGTGTCCAATTGTCTGTGGCCCCCGGAAAACGTGTCGGGCGAAACGCGGGATGAGATCACAGCCGACCTGGATGGCTGGCGGTGCGAGCGGGACGCACTCATCGAGGTGCTCTCGAGCCTAACGTGTCCCGTGATCCTGGTCAGCAGCGAGGTCGGCGGCGGCATCGTGCCCGCGAGTTCCGCCGCCCGGATGTTCCGTGACGAGCAGGGCTGGCTCAATCAGGCCGTGGCGGCGGCCTGCGACGAGGTGTTCTTCGTGACGGCGGGGCTGGCGCTGCGTTTGAAATAGGGGCGGAATCAGGCGCTCACCAGCGCCAGCGCGATGATCAATACCGTCTCGCAGACCTCGATGCCCGCCCCCAGGCAATCTCCGCTCATGCCGCCGACGCGCCGCTTAAGCCAGTATCCCCAGCCCGCGATCACGAGCGGCGCCAGGCACAAGACCGGCGCGAGCAGCGCGCTGGCGGCCAGCAGCGCGACCGTCCACGAGAGGATCCAGCCGACGTGCAGCGGCTGCTGCGCGAAGCGCTCACCCTGACCGGGCTTGAGGGGCCGCAGCCAGCGCCTCCAGAGAAGAGGCCCCAGGCGCGCCCAGGCCGGGATCAATGCCACGGCGCACAGCGCCGCGCCGGAGGGCGGCAGGGCATCGACGAGGAGGCCGTGAGGCTTCAGGAGAGCCGGAAACAGCGGCAGGTGGGCGAGCGAGTCGAGCGCGGCGGCCTTCAGCAGCAGCACCAGCACGACGCTCACCACACCGAAAGTGCCCGCGTGCGGATCGGACAGTACGGCGAGGAAGCGATCGGGGTCGCGATGCGAAGCGGCCAGCGCATCGCTGAGATCCGCCAGCCCGTCGAGGTGCAGCGCGCCGCTCATCCAGGTCCAGGCGAGCACGCCGAGCGCGGCGGTCAGCAGCGGCCGGTGCCCGGCAATGGCCGCCGGCAACAGCGTGACGATCCCCAGAGCCAACCCCACGGCGGGAAACCACAGAGCCGAGCGCGAGAGCTCGAGCGGCGAGTAGTCCTCGACCGGCCGCACCGGCAGGCGGGTGAGGAACTGGGTGGCCAGCCTCAGGCCCCGCAGGCGCGTGCCGGACGCGGGCTTCATGCGGGGGCGGATTTTTCCGAGACTCCCGCTTCGGCGAAGGTGGCCATGTTGCGATGCAGCGCGAGCGCCGCGCGCACGATGGGCAGCGCGAGCGCCGCGCCGGTGCCTTCTCCGAGGCGCATGTCCAGGTCCAACAGCGGCACGAGGCCGAGCGCCTCGAGCGCAACGCGATGGCCGGCCTCCGCCGAGCGATGGCCCGCCTGCATCCACTCGAGGCTCGCGGGAGCCAGGCGGACGGCGGTGAGTGCCGCCGAGGTGGAGATGTAGCCGTCCACCAGCATCGGCACGCCGAGGCGCGCCGCCTCGAGGTAGTAGCCGGCAATGGCCGCGATCTCGAGGCCGCCGAGCTCGCTCAGGATCTCGAATGCGGCCTGCGCGCGCGGCTCGCCGTCGGCCGATGACCGCGCCACATCGAGCAGCGAGCGGCCGGGGCGGGCGGCAGCCACACGGTTGAGCGCCGCCTGCACCACGGCGATCTTGTGCTTCAGGCCCGGCTCGTCCACCCCCGTACCGCGCCCCACGATGCGTGCCGGCTCGCTGCCGGTGAGCGCGCAGATCAGGCACGCCGCGGCCGTGGTGTTGGCGATGCCCATGTCGCCGGCGATCAACAGGCGCGCGCCCCGGTCCACCGCCCGGCGGGCGCACTGCCCGCCCACATCGAGCGCTTTGCGGGTGTCCTCAGCCGTCATGGCGGCCATCGCCGACAGGTCACGAGTTCCGGCCCGCACCCGCTCGTTGCGCACGCCCGAAGGGGGTGCTGCGTCGGTGGCCACCCCGACATCCACCACCTCGATCCGGCAGTCATGGAGCTTGGTCAGCACATTGATGGCCGCGCCGCCGGCTGCGAAGTTGGCGACCATCTGGCCGGTCACCGCCTGCGGGAACGCCGAGACGCCCTGGGCGGCCACGCCGTGATCGCCAGCGAACACGACGACTTCGCAGTGAGGCATGTCGGGGACGGGCTGGCCCAGTCGGCCGGCGAGCCAGCAGGCGAGGTCCTCCAGCCGTCCGAGTGAGCCCGGGGGCTTGGTGAGCTGGGATTGGCGCGCGCGCGCGGCGCTTTCGGCTGCGACGTCCGGCGCCGGGATGGGCCGGGAAGGGGATTCGTTGTTCATCGTTCTCCGGTTTTCACGGTTCGGGACCATTGACGGATCGGGCCGCAGGCGTGCAGGTCGCCAATTGATTGATTGAAGCGGTTGCTCGTCGGGGGGCGTAAGAGTGGCAGCGCCGTCCCCCGCCGTCCAGTCCCGGCCTGGCGCGAGGTTGACCGGAGTCAGGTTCGGGCCGCTTTACGACAAATCTGGATGGATGTGACGCGTATCCAGCCAGCTCCAAATCCGGCAGCATTACTGGATGGATGTCAGGGGTATCCATTTAGCTCCAGTCAAGCGCGACCTGCCGGTTGCGGCTCGAATGAACGACATCCCGGTAGGTGATTGGATCGTGCCGAACGGACTGCTCGAGCAGGCGATGGAACAGCAGCCCCCGCGAGCGCGAGGTGCGCCGATTGAAGCGGAAGGCGAACTCCTCGAGAGAGTGATCGAGCTGGGCCGGTTGAACCGCCCCATGATGAGTACCGAGCAGCCAGCGCTTCAGGAGCGCGGCGACTCGGGTGACGACCGGAAGGCTGGCGACCCTCTTTCCGCCGAGGTGTACGGCGGCGCGCTGCTGCACGTACCCCTTCCCCTGGAGGAATCGGTACGCCCATGAGCCGTCGGTATGCACCTGCGCCGGGGGCTCGATCGATTCCTCCACGAAGGGCTGTACGTGCTCCTGAGAGACGCTCTCGATGCGGCGCAAGCAAATCCGCCCGATGCCCTTGGGCTCGAGCACTTCCGCTGCTACCGCTGCGATTAACTGGGTCGTTTCTCCCTTACCCTTCAGCCTCTTACGGCCAACCGCCCGGTCACCGAGATCGACGTAGACCTCCTTGACCTCGACCAGCCCCACGCAAGCGCTCACGCTTCGGCCGCCCCATCGCCCGACGCAATCGATGCAGTATCGTCCAGGCCGTCTGATGGCTGCCCAATCCGAGGACCCTCCGCAGCCCCAGAGCGCTCACGCGGTGCTTGTGGCTGCTCAGATACCAGATCGCGGCAAACCACACCTTCAGCGGTGTGCGCGTCTTCTCTGAAGATCGTCCCGGCGGTCACCGAGCCCTGATGGCGACACGCGCGGCACATCAATCGCCCCGACTGGCTCGATACGGCTCACCCACCACCCCACAGGCCGTGCAAGCGAACCCCCCCGGCCAACGCACTCGCTCCAGGTTCCGAGCGCACACCGCCTCATTGCCGAACCACTCGAGAAACTGGCTCCAGGTGGCCGGGTAGTCGGTGCCTCCAACGGGCTTTGGGGCCTCGTCCATAGCCCAAGAATGCCTGTTCTGCAGCTAAATGGAGGCCTTTGACAAATATCCAGTTACTCATGGATGCACAGTCCTCTGATGGCGGCGGCGGGCGACATATCGAGTCAGACGCCTCTGAGGGGCCATGGGGCGCTCTCGAGCCCTGCCGGCCGCTTCGAGCGGCGCCGGCGCGTCACGCGCGACATCCCCGAGGTGCTCGCCCGCTGCCGCCATCCGCTCACCATCATCACCAAGGGCGCGCTGGTGCTGCGCGACCTCGATCTGCTCACGCGGATGGCTCGCGAGAACCTGGTGAGCGTCGGCATCAGCATCACCACGCTGGATCCGCAGTCGAAGCGGCGCATGGAGCCGCAGGCCGTTCGCGCAACTGCTGCGCAACCGGTTCCACATCGCCTGCCGGCGGCTCGGTCTCAACACCCGGCGCACGGGAGGCCTCGATGTCCTGTCATTCAGGCCGCCGCGCGCGCAAAGCCTGCAGTGGTCGCTCGACCGGTAGACGGCGGCTCAAGCCCGTTTGTGCCGGAACCGGGCGATGAGGCGATGCTGATCGCAGGGGTAGATGAGGCGCACGTGCGTCACCCGCTTGGCGTCCAGCCAGGTGTTGCGCTCGATGCACAGGCAGGCCTTGCGGCGGGGGATGTCGAGGCGGCGGGCGATGGCGGCATCGGCATTCAGCGCCGAGATCTGATGCTCGGCGTCCGTCCAGGGGATCCGTTTGAGCAGCCACCCTCCCGGGGAGGTGCCGGTAAACCGCTCGCCGCTCGCCTCCGGTACCGACTGCAGATTGATCAGCCGCTCCTCCAGCGCATGCGGGCGTCCGTCGGCGCGATGCACTCCGGTGAGCCGGAGCACTGGCGTGCCCGCGGCCACGCCGAGCGCGGCCGCATCTTCCTCGCTCGCCGGTCGAATCTCCCGATCGAGACATTGGTATTCGTAAGAGGAGCCTGCCGCCACGAGCTCCGCCTCGATATCGTGGATCTCCAGGATCGATTCCTGGGCCCGTGGCGCGTTCACCGTCGTGCCCGCGCGGCGGCGGCGGGTGATGAGCCGCTGCTCGGCGAGCGCGCCGAGCGCTTTGCTGATGGTCATTCGGGCGCAGCCGAAGGACCTCGCCAGCTCGTGCTCGGAGGGCAGCCTGTAACCTGGCGCCCAGGCGCCGGTGACGATCCGCTGCCGCAGCGCATCGCATATCTCCCGGTACCGTGGCAGGGCTGCCGTGTCGGTCCTCTTCCGCGGCTCGGCATCGCTCATGTCATGCGGCCCGCAGCAGCCCGGTCATGGTGCGACGAAAGGCAGCATCGATCCGGTCCCGCTCGATGTGGCGGCGGTTGCTCACCACCGTGCGCCCCGCGGCGATGACATCGCGGATCAGCGATCGCCCGGCGGCAAACACCCAGGTGTCGACTGCGGCATCCTCGCCCCGTCCTGCCAGGTCCGGATGAGCGGCATCCAGGATCAAAAAATCGGCCCGGCACCCCTTCGCAATGGCGCCCACCGGCAATCCGAGCGCCTGCGCGCCGCCGGCCAGGGCGGTCTGGTACAGGGTCTCGCCGGTCGAGTGCTGTCCGGGGCTCGCCAGGATGTTGCGTGAGCGCAGTGTCAGGCGCTGGCTGTATTCCAGCTGGCGCAGCTCGCCGGCGGCATCGAGAAGAATGTGCGAGTCGGTCCCGATCGCCCAACGGCCCTGTGCGCCGTGATAGGCGGCCGCCGGGAAGATCCCGTCGCCCAGGTTGGCCTCCGTGAGCGGACACAGTCCGGCCACCGCGCCGCTGCGGGCGAGCTCCGCCGTTTCTTCCGCTGTGAGATGAGTTGCATGGACCAGGCACCATTGTGCCGTGACCTCCGTCCGGCGCAGCAGCCACTCGACCGGCCGCAGGCCACAGTAGGCGAGGCAATCCTCGACCTCCTTCATCTGCTCCGCCGCGTGGATGTGCACGGGCCCCGGCGGATTCTGGCAGAGCAGGGTGTGCAGGTGATCCGCCGTCACCGCCCGCAGTGAGTGCGGGGCGATTCCGGTGTTACGGTGGGCGCCCTGGCCGAGGTGTGCACGCACTCGGGCGACGATATCGGCAAAGGTGTCGAGGTCCGTGATGAATCGGCGCTGGCCGGGTGTAGGGGCAGCGCCACCGAACCCGCTGGATTCGTAGAACACCGGCAGCAGCGTGAGGCCGATGCCGGTGAGGTCGGCCGCCGCGGCATGGCGCAGAGCAAGCTCCGCGGGATTCCCGTAGGGTGCTCCCTCGGGGCTGAGGTGCAGATAGTGGAATTCCCCGACGCTGGTGAATCCAGCCTCCAGCATGTCCGCGTAGGCGTAGGCGGCAATCGCCTCCAGATCATCCGGCCCCATCCTCGCCAGGAAGCGGTACATGACTTCACGCCAGGACCAGAAGTCGTCCGCGCCCTGCGGGCCCCGGCGCTCGGCCAGGCCCGCCATGGAGCGTTGAAAGGCGTGGCTGTGGACGTTGGGCAGACCCGCTATGGCCCTGCTCGAGCGCTCATCGCCCGGGTGCGGCACGGCATCCAGGGCCACGCGCTCGATCACGCCTGCGCGGACCGAGACGCGCACATTGCGACGCCAACCGTCCGGCAGCCAGGCGGAGTCAAAGAAGAATGTCCGGCTCATGGCGCGCTTCTCGGGATTCACCGCCAGGGGTTCCCTGATATGTCTAGGCATATTATGATTTGGCTAGGCAAATTAGAAGGCCCTTCTCCGTGCGATTCGAGCGGCTGTGGCGCAACGCAAGCCTGGCAACCCTGGCGCCGCAGCGTCCGGGCGTCGGATGGGTGCAGCCGGGCGCCATCGGCGTCGCGGGAGGCCGCATTGCCTTCGCCGGGGCGGAGGCGGAGCTGCCCGTTGGAGCCGATGCAGGGGAGGTCCTCGACCTCGAGGGACGTCTGGTCACCCCCGGCCTGATCGACTGCCACACCCATCTCGTGTTCGGGGGCGAGCGCAGCGGCGAGTTCGAGATGCGCATGGCTGGAGCGGACTATCAGAGCATCGCACGGGCCGGTGGGGGCATTTTGTCCACGGTGAGGGCGACGCGGGCAGCGACGGACGAGGAGCTGGCGGCCTCGGCGGGCGAGCGGTTGCGCGTCTTGATGGCCGAGGGGGTAACGACTGTCGAGATCAAGTCAGGCTATGGTCTTGACCTGCTCACGGAGCTGCGCATGCTGCGCGTTGCCCGCGCGCTCGGCCGCCAGCACCCGGTCGAGGTAGCCACGACGCTGCTCGCCGCCCACGCCGTTCCGCCCGACCGCGACCGGGCCTCTTACCTCGATCTGGTCATCCGCAAGCTCATTCCGCAGGCCGCCCGCGAAGGCCTGGCCGATGCGGTCGACGGCTACTGCGAGGGCATCGCCTTCACGCCGGTCGAGATCCGCGCGGTGCTCGCGGCCGCGCGCTGCGCCGGGCTGCCCGTGAAGCTGCACGCCGACCAGCTCTCCGACGGCGGCGGCGCGGCGCTGGCGGCCGAGTTCCAGGCGCTCTCCGCCGATCACCTGGAGTGGACCAACATCGAGGGGGTGGCCGCGCTGGCGCGCTCGGGCACGGTGGCGGTGCTGCTGCCGGGGGCGTTCTACTGCCTGAGGGAGCATCAACAGCCTCCTGTCGCGGAGCTGCGCCGCAGAGGCGTGCGCATGGCTCTCGCCACCGACTGCAATCCGGGCACCTCGCCGCTGCTGTCCATCCTGACCGCCCTGAACCTTGCCGCCGTGCAGTTCGGCCTCACCATCGAGGAATGCCTGGCCGGTGTGACGCGCGAGGCGGCTCATGCCCTCGGCCGTGCGCGCGAGATCGGCACGCTGGAAGCGGGCAAGCGGGCGGACCTTGCGATCTGGGACGTCGAGCGTCCGGCCGAGCTGGTCTATTGGATCGGCCGCAATCCCTTGCACAAGCGTATCTGGAGGGGCGAGTGAGCATAGTCGTTGTCCGGCCCGGACGAGTCACATTGACGGAATGGGCGGCCGTCTATCGCGGCGCCGGTGTGGTCCTGGACGAGTCGTGCTTTGCCCGCATCGCAGCCGCGGCAGAGGCGGTGGCACGCATTCTGGCGCGCGGGGAGCCGGTGTACGGTATCAACACCGGATTCGGCAGGCTCGCGAGCGTGCGCATCGGGGCCGCCGATCTCGAGCGGCTGCAGCGAAACATCGTGCTGTCGCACTGTGTGGGCGTCGGGGAGGCCATGCCCGCCGCCGTGGCGCGCCTGATGCTGGCGCTGA
This sequence comes from Pseudomonadota bacterium, assembly GCA_021805865.1. Lineage (GTDB taxonomy): Bacteria > Pseudomonadota > Gammaproteobacteria > Steroidobacterales > Steroidobacteraceae > 13-2-20CM-66-19. The sequence goes on along the minus strand of JAJZDX010000001.1, from coordinate 50,228 downwards.
AGATCGCCAACGTGGCGCAAGGAGCCTCGGGTGTCAGGCCCGATACCGTGAGACTGATGTGCGCTCTGCTGGAGCAGGGCCTGACACCCGTGGTCCCCTCGCAGGGCTCGGTCGGCGCCTCCGGAGATCTTGCGCCGCTCGCGCACCTGGCAGGGGCGCTGATCGGGGTCGGAGAGATCGAGCTGCCCTCGGGGCAGCGCCGGCCGGCGCTCGAGGCGCTGAAGGCCGCCGGCCTCTCGCCGCTGACGCTCGCGCCCAAGGAGGGTCTGGCGCTGCTCAACGGCACCCAGTTCTCCACCGCCAACGCGCTGGCCGCCCTGTTCGACGTCGAGGCCGTGCTCCAGTCGGCGCTGGTGACCGGGGCGCTGTCGACCGAGGCGGCCAAGGGCTCCGATACACCGTTCGATCCGCGCATCCATGCCCTGCGCGGACATCGCGGGCAGATCGAGACCGCGGCGACGCTGCGCGCGCTCATGGCGGGCTCTGCGATCCGCGCCTCGCACCGCACGGGCGATCCACGGGTGCAGGATCCGTACTGCCTGCGCTGCCAGCCCCAGGTCATGGGCGCTGCGCTCGATCTGCTGCGCTACGCAGCCCGCACCCTGGAGTGCGAGGCGAACGGGGTGTCCGACAATCCGCTGATCTTTTCCGACACCGATGAGGCGCTCTCGGGAGGCAACTTCCATGCCGAGCCCGTCGCCTTCGCCGCCGACGCCATGGCGATCGCGCTGTGCGAGATCGGCTCGCTGTCCGAGCGGCGCATCGCCATGCTGGTCGATCCGGCGCTCTCGGGGCTGCCGGCCTTCCTGACCCCCAATCCCGGTCTCAACTCCGGATTGATGCTGCCGCAGGTGACCGCCGCGGCGCTGGTGTCCGAGAACAAACAGCGCGCGCATCCGGCCAGCATCGATTCCATCCCGACCTCAGCCAATCAGGAGGATCACGTGTCGATGGCCGCGCACGGAGCGCGGCGTCTGCACCGTATGGTGGCGAACGCCGCGAGCATCATCGGCATCGAGCTCATCACCGCCGCCCAAGGCTGCGATTTCTACGGCGAACTGCGCTCGAGCGCTCCGCTCGAAGCGGTGCGCAAAGCGGTGCGCGCGCGAATCGCGCCGCTCACCGACGATCGTTACCTGCATCCGGATCTGCAGGCGGCGAGCGAGCTGGTCAGCGGCCGCGCGCTGATCCAGGCGGTCTGCGGCGTGCCGCTGCCCACGGTGGAGCGCTCGTGACCGGCTGGCTAGAGATCCATCGCGGTGATGCCCCGGTGATCGTCAGCTTTCCGCACACCGGCACCGACATCCCTGCCGAGCTCGAGCCGTGCCTCCTTTCCCCGTGGCTCGCGCGCAAGGATGCGGACTGGTGGGTGAATCGGCTCTACGACATGGCCCGTGGGCTGGGAGCGACGACGGTCCGCACCCGCCTCTCGCGCACCGTCATCGACGTCAATCGCGACCCCTCCGGAGCGTCCCTCTATCCCGGACAGGCGACGACTGATCTGTGCCCGCTGACGACCTTCGACGGCGAGCCGCTCTATCGCCCGGGCCGGGCGCCTGATGCAGCCGCCATTGCCCGCCGGCGGGCGAGCTGGCACGAGCCATATCATGCGGCGCTCCTGGCGGAAGTGCAGCGCACGAGAGAGAAGCACGCGCGTGTCGTGCTTTACGATGCGCACAGCATCCGCTCGCGCGTGCCGCGGCTGTTCGAGGGCGAGCTGCCGAACCTCAACATCGGCACGTACCGCGGTGCGAGCTGCGATCCGGTGCTCACCCAAAGGATCGAGGCCGGATGCGAGGACCCGCGCTTCACCCGCGTCACCGACGGTCGCTTTGTCGGCGGCTGGACGACGCGCCGCTACGGCAACCCGGCGCACGGTGTCCACGCCGTGCAGATGGAGCTCGCCTGCCGCGGATATCTCGATGAGCCGGTCATTCCCGATGCCGGCAACTGGCCGCCGCCCTACGATCCGGGCCGCGCGGCACCTCTGCGTGCGCTGCTCGAGCGCGTGCTGCGCGCGTGTGTCGATTTCGCAAGCTCCTGAGGCATGACTCCATGACATCACCCGCCGCTCAACGAACCCGCATCGATACCACCCGGGTCATTCGCGCGCCGACCGGAACGCAGCGCACCGCCCGCAGCTGGCTCACCGAGGCGCCGCTTCGCATGCTGATGAACAACCTGGACCCCGAGGTCGGCGAGAGACCCTCGGAGCTGGTGGTGTACGGGGGGATCGGCCGCGCGGCGCGCGACTGGGAGAGCTACGACATCATCGTCGCGACACTGCGGCGGCTCGAAGCCGACCAGACGCTGCTCATCCAGTCGGGCAAGCCCGTGGGGGTCTTCAGGACCCACGAGGATGCGCCGCGTGTGCTGATCGCCAACTCCAACCTGGTGCCGCGTTGGGCGACCTGGGAGCACTTCCACGAGCTCGACCGCAAGGGGCTGATGATGTTCGGCCAGATGACGGCGGGCTCGTGGATCTACATCGGCAGCCAGGGCATCGTGCAGGGCACCTACGAGACCTTCGCGGAAATGGGCCGCCGCCACTACGGCGGCGATCTTGCCGGGCGCTGGCTGCTGACGGCGGGCCTCGGCGGCATGGGCGGCGCGCAGCCGCTCGCGGCGGCGATGGCGGGTTTCTCCTGTCTCGCCATCGAGTGCCAGCGCTCGCGCATCGACATGCGGCTGCGCTCGGGCTACCTCGATCACGCCACTGAGAGCCTGGAGGAGGCGCTCGAGATCGTGCAGCGGGCCGGGGCGAAGGGCAGGCCCGCCTCCGTAGGCTTGCTCGGCAACGCCGCCGAGCTGCTGCCGGAGATCTTCCGGCGCGGGGTGCGCCCGAGCCTGCTCACCGATCAGACCTCGGCCCACGATCCGGTGAACGGCTACCTGCCGGCCGGCTGGACGGTCGAGCGCTGGCTCGAGATGCGCGCGCGCGATCCGGCCGCCGTGAGCCGGGCCGCCCGGGCCTCGATGGCCGCGCATGTGCGCTCGATGCTGGACTTTCACGAGGCCGGCGTACCCACGGTGGACTACGGCAACAACATCCGGCAGATGGCACTGGAGGAAGGCGTGAAGAATGCCTTCGACTTCCCCGGCTTCGTGCCCGCCTACATCCGGCCGCTCTTCTGCCGCGGCATGGGGCCGTTTCGCTGGGCGGCGCTGTCGGGTGACCCGGAAGACATCTACAGGACCGATGCCCGGGTGAAGGAGCTGCTGCCGAACGACACGCATCTGCACCACTGGCTCGACATGGCGCGCGGGCGGATCCGCTTCCAGGGGCTGCCGGCGCGCATCTGCTGGGTCGGTCTCGGCGACCGGCACCGGCTGGGACTTGCCTTCAACGAGATGGTCGCGCGCGGGGAGCTCAAGGCTCCGGTGGTGATCGGACGGGATCATCTCGACTCGGGCTCGGTAGCCTCGCCGAACCGCGAGACCGAGGCGATGCGCGATGGCTCGGACGCGGTGTCCGACTGGCCGCTGCTCAACGCACTGTTGAATACCGCGTCGGGGGCGACCTGGGTCTCGTTCCACCATGGCGGTGGTGTCGGCATGGGTTTCTCGCAACACGCCGGCCTCGTCATCGTGTGCGACGGCACGCCGGAGGCGGCCCGACGGATCGCGCGCGTACTGTGGAACGACCCGGCGAGCGGCGTGATGCGCCACGCCGACGCCGGCTACCCGGAAGCGCTCGATTGCGCGCGCCGCCACGGGCTCGACCTGCCCGGCATCCTTGCCTGATCTGGCATAAGCGGCATCTTTGCCGCGGGCATTACATATCGCGCCGCCCTTGAAACATAAGCCGCCCCCGGCGCCGCCCGGGGATACGTAGTTCCCGCACCCTGAGAGTTGCGCCTCAATCCAAGCGCTTGACACTCTGAGTCAGCCCGCTGACACTTTGCGTCAGTGACAAAGGCAAACCCGTCGAAAGGCGGGGACGCAAAGCCACCGGTCTTCGGGACGATTCCCATGACGGCGGGGCCGCCACGATCGCGCGCCAGGCGCGCTCGCTCGCTCCCCCCTCATCCCGTCGCCCCGCCCAGGATCAACGAGCGAGAGTCTGTACCAACATGACAGCAGCGGAAAATCTGGCGCACAGGGCGGATGCCGGCGCAGGCTCCCCGGAAGAGCCCGCTCCCGGTGCGGGTCCGTTCGTCATCAACCTGTGCTCCTCGAGCACGCCGATGGCTCTGCCGCGGGCGGATCTGCCGGAACTCAAGCAGTTCAACTTCTTCGTCAGCCGGCGCTTCGAGGAGGGCCGCGAGCGCTTCCGGCTGCACATGGGATTCTTCGAGACGCTCACCGAGGCGGAGGGGTGGATCGGCCTGGTGCGCGAGATCTACCCGGGTGCCTGGGCGGGCGAGGCGCCGGGGAAGAAGCTGCGGGCCCGCGCCGCCGCTGCCGCCGCGGCGCAGGCCGCGCACGCGGCCGGACCACGCCTGGTGACTGCCGAGCCTGAACCGTCTGCGGTTGCAACTGCTGCGCCGGAAGATGAACCGCCTGCACCGGTGGACCTGCAAGCCCGAGTGCCGACCTTGCGCCCGGCCGCCGAGGCGCTCGCCCTCGCTCAAGCTCCTGAGGCGGTGAGGTCGCCACGCGACGCACGCGCCGAGCGGCAGCCGGATCCCCAGGCGGCGCCGAAGTGCCCCGCGGAGCCGGTTGCGACTCGGCCGGCCACCGCGTCGCTCGCCAATTCCAACATCAAGGAGGTGCTGGCCTCGCTCGAGGAGCCCGATGCCGCGGGGGACGCGGCCGATGAGATCCGGGCGAGCCCCAAGCCGGCGCGCGAGCCGCAGGTCTCGTTGACCGACGCGCAGGCACTTCAGATCCTGGAGACCCGCCCCCAGGAGGGCGCCAGGCCGGCGGCCTTCGCCGTGCAGCTGCAGTGGTCGGTGCAGCCGATCGCGCTCGATAAGGTGCCGCCGCTTGCGATCTTCAGCGCCTACACGCTGTACTGCATAGAGGGCAGTCGCGAGGGGCGCAAGTGGCACGGCCTGCGGCTCGGATTCTTCAACGATCCGATCTCGGCCAAGCAGGTCGCCGGCTACGTGAGATCGGAGTTCGCCTCGGTCGCAGTCGTGCCCGTGAGCGCCGAGGAGCGCAAGCGGGTCGGCGGGGAGAAGGGCAGCGTCCCGCTGCGTACCGCGCCCGCGAAGAGCGACGGTGCGGGCACGCACGCCTCTGGCGAATTCAAGCTGTTCGATGCCGACCATCCGGAGCCAGCCGGCACGGCGGCCTCTGCCGGCGCACCGGCGAAGGGCGGGGCGGTGCGGCAGCTGCGCCCCGTTGCCGCAACGCGGGCAGGAACCGGCGGCAAGGTCCACGCTCGGGAGCGCCGCACGCCGCAGACTCTGGAGGAGACGCTGGAGATCCTGGGCGCCCATGAGCTCGCCATCGATGACAGCAAAGATCTCGTCATCGGCGGCGGGAAATCTCGCAAGGCCGAGAAGAGCGCGCCTTTCACTCGGCTGCTGGAGCGGTTGGGCGAGCGGGTGAGGAAGTCCTGACGGCCGGCCACACCTAACGCTTGCCGAACAGTCGGTCGAGCTCCGCCCGCGCCCGCTCGACCTCGGTGGTGTCGGGGGCGATGTAGGCGGCGGGCCGCGGCTTGAAGAAATCGCAGAAGTTGGCGTGCGCCTTGTCGCGCACTTCCTCGGCCGCCGGCTCTCGGCATTGGTGGGCCACACGGGTGTCGTAGTCCGCGCACATCCGGCACACGTGCAGCTCCGCCCGGCACTTCGGGCATTCCTCCAGGCGCCGCAGCGGCAGCGTCAACGCGGCGAGCGAGGCGCCGCACTTCCAGCAGACGAGGTCGTGTGCCATGGCCGTGAGCCCGTGAGGATCCTCAAGCGCTGCGTGCCTACTCTACTCCCGCCGGCGGCGATCCTCGAGGAAATCCCAGAGCACCCGCCCGGTGTGGGACTGCCTGCGCCGGCGCGCCACCTCTGACGGGGCTCCCTGGGCCACGATGCGCCCGCCGCCCTCGCCGGCCTCCGGACCCATGTCGAGGATCCAGTCGGCTTCCGCCATCACATCCAGGTTGTGCTCGACCACGACGGCCGTGTTGCCGGCATCCACCAGCCGGTGCAGTACGTGGATCAGCTTTTCCACGTCGGCCATGTGCAGGCCCACGGTGGGCTCGTCGAGCACGTACAAGGTATGTCTGGGGCTTGGTCGCAGACCGCCCGGCGAGGGACGGGACGGGCCGCCTGCGACCTTGGCGAGCTCGGTGACCAGCTTGATGCGCTGGGCCTCGCCGCCGGAGAGCGTCGGGCTCTGCTGGCCCAGCGTGAGGTAGCCGAGCCCCACGTCCTGCAGCAGTTTCAGCGCGTGATGGATGCGCGAATGAGCCTGGAAAAACCCCACGGCCTCATCGATGTTCATCGCGAGGACATCGCCGATGCTCTTCTCGCGCCAGAGCACGGACAGCGTCTCGGAGTTGAACCGTCTGCCTCCGCAGACGTCGCACAGGACCTTCACGTCCGGAAGGAAGCTCATCTCGATGGTTCTCACCCCCTGGCCCTCGCACGCCCCGCAGCGGCCGCCGCCGGTGTTGAAGGAGAAGCGGCTGGCGGTGTACCCGCGCAGGCGGGCCTCGCTGGTGGCGGCGAAGATGCGCCGGATGTCGTCCCAGAAGCCGATGTAGGTCGCCGGGCAGGAGCGCGGTGTTTTGCCGATCGGGGTCTGATCCACCTCCAACACGCGGTGGACGTGATCCAGGCCGTGTACGGCCCGGCAGCCGGACAGGTCGCCCTTCGACGCGCGCGCACGCTTGCGCCTGGCAGAGGGCTTGCCGACGGGCACATTGCCGGCGGCCCCGAGCAGCCGGCGCAGGTTGGTGTAGAGCACATCCCGGGCGACCGTCGATTTCCCCGAGCCCGACACGCCTGTGATGACCACCAGTCTGCCAAGTGGAATGCGGACATCGGCCCTGACGTTGTGCATCGCCACCCGCTCCAGCGTCAGATGCGCCGTGCGCCCGTTGATCGGACGGAGCGGCTCGGCCGGATGGCGCAGCGGATGGCGCAGGAAGCGCCCGGTGATCGACTGTCCGTTGCGGATCAGATCCTTCACCGTGCCGGCCCCGACGATCTGGCCGCCGAGCACGCCCGCACCGGGACCGAGATCGATGACATGGTCGGCGCGCCGGATGGTGTCCTCATCGTGCTCGACCACCACCAGGGTGTTGCAATGACTCGCGAGTTCGGCCAGCGAGTCGAGCAGGATCTCGTTGTCGCGTGGATGCAGGCCTATGGTCGGCTCATCGAGCACGTAGCACACGCCTTGCAGGTTTGAGCCGAGCTGGGCGGCAAGGCGGATGCGCTGCGCCTCCCCGCCCGAGAGCGTGGGCGCGGAGCGCTCGAGCTGCAGGTAGCCGAGTCCCACGCGCTCCAGGAAGGCGAGCCGCGAGCGGATCTCCGCCAGCAGATCGCGCGCGATCTGCTGCTCGCGCGCCGAGAGCCTCAGGCGCTGGAAGAATGCGGCCGCACGCTGCACCGGGTCGGCCGTGAGATCGGCGATGGAGCGCTCGCGGAAGCGCACGTTGAGGGCGACAGGATTCAGGCGCCGGCCCCGGCAGGCCGGGCAGGGCTGCGGCTCACCCTCATACCACTCGTTCCACCAGTGCTCCTCGCCGCTTTGCTGCGCATCGAAACCCGCCATGGCGAGGCCGGTGCCGTAGCAGCTTTCGCACCAGCCGTGCTTGGAGTTGAAGGAGAAGAGTCGTGGGTCGGGCTCGGCGAAACTGTGGCCGCAGGAAGGGCATGCCCGCTTGGTGGAAAAGACCGTCACGCGGGTCGTGCCCGGGGCGAGCACGTGCACCAGTCCCTTGCCGAAATCGAGCGCGCGCGCAAGCGCCTGATGCAGCTCGACGTCGGTCCTGGCGCCGACCTCGATATCCGCGACGGGCAGCTCGATCGTGTGCTCCTTGAAGCGTGACAGCCGCGGCCATTGCCCCGTGGGCACGGCGATGCCATCGACGCGCAGAGTCCTGAAACCCCTCTTATGCGCCCACTTGGCGAGGTCCGTGTAATAGCCCTTGCGCGCGAGCACCAGCGGCGCGAGCAGCGAGATGTTCTTTCCTTTGTAGTCGCGCAGCAGCCGCCCCGCGATGGAATCGGCGCTCTGCGGCTCGATGGCGACATCGCAGTCCGGGCAGTACTGGGTGGCGAGCTTCACGTACAGCAGGCGCAAGAAGTGGTAGATCTCCGTCTGGGTCGCCACGGTGCTCTTGCGTCCGCCGCGGCTCGTGCGCTGCTCGATGGCGACCGTCGGCGGGATGCCGAAGATCGCATCCACGTCCGGCCGCGCGGCCGGCTGCACGAACTGCCGAGCATACGCGTTCAATGACTCGAGGTACCGGCGCTGACCTTCGTTGAACAGAATGTCGAAGGCAAGGGTCGACTTGCCGGAGCCCGACACGCCGGTGATCACGGTGAAGCGGTTCCTCGGGATCTGCACGTCGATGTTCTTCAGGTTGTGCTCGCGTGCATGATGCACGACGATGGCGTTGCGCGCACCGAGGCCGCCGCCGTAGGGAACCTGAGGCTCGGACACTTTCGCCGCTGGCACCACGGGCGCCATGTCACCGGCGAGGGCCCGCTCGTACTCGAGCAGCGCCCGGCCGGTGTGCGAGGCCGGATGCCGGCGCACTTCCGCCGCAGTGCCGGTGCAGACGATCGACCCGCCGCGCTCGCCCCCCTCGGGCCCGAGGTCGATGATCCAGTCACAGGCGCGGATCACGTCGAGGTTGTGCTCGATGACCAGCAGCGAGTGGCCGGCGGCGAGCAGTTTGCGAAACGCCATGAGCAGCCGCGCGACGTCCTGGAAGTGCAGTCCCGTGGTCGGCTCGTCGAACAGGAAGAGCTTGCCCTTGTGCGTGATGCTGGAGAGCACCGAGCCGGCCTGAGCGAGATGCCCGGCGAGCTTCAGCCGCTGCGCCTCACCGCCGGAGAGTGTCGGCACGGGCTGGCCGAGCTTCACGTATTCCAGTCCGACATCGGCGAGAGGGGTCAGGCGCGCGCACACCTCGCGCGAGTCGCGGAAGAATTCCATGGCCTCGGTGACCGTCATATCGAGCACGTCGGCGATGCTCGCGCGGCGGCCATCTGCGCCCTCACGGCGGATATCGAGCACCTCTTCGCGATAGCGGCGGCCATTGCAGTCCGGACAGCGCAGATACACGTCGGAGAGAAACTGCATCTCGACGTGCTCGAAACCATTGCCACTGCAGGTCGGGCAGCGCCCGTTGCCCGAGTTGAAGCTGAACGTGCCGGCGGTGTATTTGCGTTCCAGGGAGGACGGCTCGGCCGCGAACAGCGCTCGTATGCCGTCGAAGGCGCCCACGTAGCTGGCGGGGTTCGAGCGCGTGGTGCGGCCGATGGGGCTCTGGTCGACCATGACCACATCGTCGATGAGCTCCGCGCCGATCAGGGCGGTGAAGGCGCCCGGCGCCTCGGTCGGCTTGCCGTGATACTTCAGCAGCGCCGGGTGAAGCACGTCCTCGATCAATGTGGACTTGCCGGATCCCGAGACCCCCGTGACACAGACCAGGCGCTTGAGCGGAATGCGGACATCTATGCTCCTCAGGTTGTGTTGTGAGACGCCCCGCAGTTCCAGCCAGCGGTTCGAGCGAGCCTCGGCGATGACTTCGCCCCTCGAATCCGGCGAGGCCGCAAGGGCGGCGCGGTGCTTGCCGGCATCTTTCGGGAGCGCGGCCGCCCCCACCGCCCGTCGGCCGCTCAAATATTCCCCGGTGAGCGAGCGTGCGCTGCGGCGGATCTCGCGCGGGGTGCCGAAGAAGACGATGTCGCCGCCGCGCTCGCCCGCACCCGGGCCGAGGTCGAGGATGCGGTCCGCCTCGAGCATGATCTGCGGATCGTGCTCGACCACCAGCAGGGAATTGCCGGCGTCGCGCAGGCGCTTCATGACCGTGATGACCCGCTGCATGTCGCGTGGATGCAGGCCGATGGACGGCTCATCCAGCACGAACAGCGTATTGACCAGGGACGTGCCGAGCGCGGTGGTGAGATTGATCCGCTGCACCTCCCCGCCAGAGAGCGTGCGCGACTGGCGATCCAGAGTGAGGTAGCCGAGTCCCACGTCGGCGAGATAGCCGAAGCGGGCGCGGATCTGGGTCAAGAGCAGGTCGGCCGCCTCATCGAGCGGGCGGGGGAGTGTCAGCTCCCCGAAAAACTCCCGCGCCCGCTCCACCGGCATCAGCATGAGGTCGTGGATGGACAGTCCCGGCAGCCCCTTCAGCGTCTGCTCGCTCCAGGCGACCCCGCGCGGGCGGAAGGGCGCGCCCGCGCCGGGTACCGCATCGGCCGGCTTCCCCCCTACCCGCCACAGAAGCCCCTGGGTCTTCAGGCGCGCGCCGCCGCAGGTCTCGCACGGCGTGTAGGCGCGGTAGCGGGACAGCAGCACGCGCACGTGCATCTTGTAGGACTTCGTCTCGAGCCAGTCGAAGAAGCGTTTGGCACCGTACCAAACTCCTTTGCTCCAGGGGCCCTCGCCCTCGATCACCCAGCGGCGCTGCTCGGAGGTGAGCTCGCGCCAGGGCGTATCGAGCGGAATGCCGCGCTTTCTGGCGAACTTCTCGAGGTCCTGCTGGCACTCGGAATAGGACTGGGTCTGCCAGGGCTTCACCGCCCCGGCGCGCAGCGACTTGCCGCCGTCGGGCACGACCAGGCCGTAGTCGATGCCGATGACGCGGCCGAACCCGCGGCAGGTCTCGCAGGCGCCGATCGGCGAGTTGAAGGAAAAGAGGCTCGGCGTCGGCTCCTGGTACGACAGGTCGCATTCGGGGCAGTGCAGGGCGCTCGAATAGCGCCAAACCGCCTCGGTCCGTGGCGGATCGCCCTCATCGACGTGGTGTATGTTGAGGCGCCCGCGGCCCACGCGCAGCGCGGTTTCCAGCGATTCGAGGATGCGGCTGCGCTCGGTGCGGCCGGCGCGGAATCGGTCCTGGAGCACCTCCAGCTGCGCCGATGCCTTGGGCGCCGATGCGCCCGCCCGGCCCTTGCCCGCGCGGCCGGGTTTGCCCGGGGCCGGCGCGGCCGGCGCGCCGGCCGGCTCGATGAACCGGGTGTAGCCCTGCTTCTCGAGCAGGGCGCGGACCTCGCCTTCCTCAAAGCTCTGCGGCACGGTCACGGGGAAGGCGATGAGCAGACGGGGGTCGCCCGCGGCGGCCGCGCGCTCGATGAGATCGGCGTGAATGCTCTCGGCGGTGTCGCGCCGGACCGGCCTGCCGCAACCCTGACAATACAGCGTCGCCGCGCGCGCAAACAGCAGCTTCAGATGATCGTTGAGCTCGGTCATCGTGCCGACGGTCGAGCGGGAGGTGCGCACCGGGTTGGTTTGATCGATGGCGATGGCGGGCGGAATGCCGGCGATGGCGTCGACCTGCGGCTTGTCCATGCGGTCGAGAAACTGACGCGCGTAGGGCGAGAAGGTCTCCACATAACGGCGCTGCCCCTCGGCATACAGGGTGTCGAACACGAGCGAGGATTTGCCCGAGCCCGAGACGCCCGTGACCACGACCAGCTCGTTGAGCGGAAAGTCGATGTCGAGGTTCTTCAGGTTGTTCTGGCGCGCGCCGCGCACGCGGATGACGTCTCGGGGGGTGTCGGTCATTCCTTCACCATGGGACGGATCGACTCGGGGGTGTCCGTGCGCGAGCGGCGCACAACGCCCACCATTCTACCGGAAAGCGTTCGCGCGGCGTGGCATCCGCGCCAGGGGAGAATCGAGTACGCTGTGTACAGTGCGCACGATCTGCACCTACTGGACAGCTGTCCGAGCAGCGTGAACCGCCGCTCCGGTCCCGTCCATCGGGCGGCGCGCCGTCCGGGCCGGCGTATCGGCGCCTGTCGAGGCGGCCGGGTGGCTGGGCGCCGAGGTGACATGCGTCCCCCGCGGTATCTGACGATTGACACTGTCCCTGTGAAGCCACTCCGGCTATGTTTCGGCGGTGGGGCTTGAGAGAGAATTGGATCGTGGATCCCAAGACCCTCTTGCCGCTCGTTAGTTACCGTTCGCGCCCGGGAGCCGCACCATGACCCGACTCGAGCAGCCGTTGCCGACCGATTCCGCCGCCGCGCCCGCGGCTGCGCAATCCGACCAGGCGATCGGCACGCAGCAGCGCCCGAAGGTCTTGCCGATGATCCTCGAGATGGCGATCGATGCGGGTGTTCCGCTCGGCTGCTACTGGCTGTCGATGACCTATCTTTCACCCTCGGAGGTCATCGCACTGCTCGCGGCCGGCATCTTCCCGATGCTGAAGAGTCTCTACGGGCTGCGGCGCAGGCGTGTGCTCGACCCGGTGAGCGTCCTCATCCTTTTCGGCCTGTTGTCCGGCCTCGCGGCTTTGTTGCTCGGCGGTGGCCCGAAGCTGCTGCTCGTGCGCGAATCGCTGTTCACCGGGGCATTGGGGCTCGCCTGCCTCATTTCCCTTCTGTTGCCCTCGCGCCGCCCGGTGATGTTCTTCTTCGGACGGTTCTTCGCCGCAGGCGCCGATCCGGCCAGGTGCGCACGTTTCGATGAGCTTTGGCAGTATCCGGGCTTTCGCCGCGTGCAACGCATCATCACGCTGGTGTGGGGACTGGTGTTCTTCGGTGAGTTCCTGCTGCGGGTCGTGTTGATCTATACCGTCTCGCCGGCCTTGGTCCTCGCCATCTCCCCCATCGTGCTCGGCACGGCGACTGTGCTTGCGGTCGTGTGGACGTTCAGCTACGCGGGCGCGCGCGCAAGGCAAATGCCGCGGCCCGCATGATCGCTCTGCCGCCACAACTTTGAGCGCTGCGAAGATTCCGCCCGGGCCCGGCGCGACCGATATGCGCGCCCGCCGAATGCCGGCGCAATGCGCGCGCGGGCCACGCAGGCTGTGGATGCCTCGGACGGCAGTCCTCCACGGCATAATGGCGCCATGACCCGTCCTCGCCTGCTCCCCCATGCCGATTCGCTCTGCCGGCCGGTTCACTCGCTCGAGGCCGAGGCGCGTGCGCTGCGGCCCGGCGTGCTGGGCGTTCATTTCACCCTGACGGGCGATCTGCGCCGGATTCGCATTGCGCAGGCGGGTGCGGGGGTGCGCGCCGATGGATTGTGGCGGCACACGTGCTTCGAGGCGTTCGTACGGCACCCCGCCGTGCCCGGCTATCTGGAATTCAACTTCTCGCCCTCGGGCGCATGGCAGGTCTATCGCTTCAGCGGCTATCGGCAGGGCATGACGCCCGCCGAGCCGCCCGCGCCGCCGTACATCACCGTCGGGTATCGGGAGCGCGATCAGGGACCGGCGGACCCGGCAGTGCGCACGGATGATGCGCTGGTCCTCGAGGCGATCGTCCCTCTGCCCGTGCCCTTTGCGCCCGCGCAGCAGGGGCTTCGTCTGGCCCTGAGCGCCGTGGTGGAGGAGGAGACGGGCGCCCTGTCATACTGGGCGCTTCGCCATGCCCCGGGGAGGCCGGATTTCCATCATCCGGACGCGTTTGCGCTCACGCTGCATGGGACTTGATCGACCAGTCGCCCACAACCGGTTCTCACTGAATGAAATTCGGCATCGATCGCCTGCTCAGCCAGCGCTCGCTGCGCAAGCCGCTTGCCGGCCGGCGCGTGGCGCTGCTCGCCCATCCGGCCTCCGTCACCCGGGATCTCACCCATTCCCTCGATGCCCTGGCGGGACTTGCGGACATCCGCCTGAGCGCCGCCTTCGGGCCGCAGCATGGGCTGCGCGGCGACAAGCAGGACAATATGGCGGAATCCGCCGATTTCACCGATCCGGTGCACGGCATCCCGGTGTTCAGCCTCTATGGCGAGGTGCGGCGGCCGACCGCCGCCATGATGGACAGCTTCGATGTGCTGCTGATCGATCTGCAGGATGTGGGCTGCCGCGTCTACACGTTCGTGACGACTTTGCGCTACGCGCTCGAGGAGGCCGCCCGCCACCGCAAGAGCGTGTGGGTGCTCGATCGGCCGAACCCTATCGGCCGGCCCGTCGAGGGACTGAGGCTGCTCGCCGGCTGCGAGAGCTTCGTCGGCGCGGGCCCCCTGCCGATGCGCCATGGACTGACGCTGGGCGAGCTCGCGCGCTGGTTGGTGAAGACGCTGAGTCTGGATGTCGACTGCGAGGTCATCCCCATGGAGGACTGGAACCCTTACGCCCCTCCCGGGCACGGGTGGCCGGCCGGCTCGCGCACCTGGATCAATCCGAGCCCCAATGCGCCCAATCTGTGGATGGCGCGCTGCTATCCCGGCACCGTGATGTTGGAAGGGACGACGCTGTCGGAAGGCCGCGGCACGACCCGGCCGCTGGAGTGCTTCGGCGCGCCCGATCTCGATGCGCAGGCGCTGCTCGAGGCGATGCACCGGCTCTCTCCGCGCTGGCTGCGCGGCTGCCGCTTGCGGCCCTGTTGGTTCGAGCCGACCTTCCACAAGCACGCAGGGCGGCTCTGCGCCGGGGTGCAGGTTCACGTCGAGGATCCGCTCTACTACCAGCATGAGGCGTTCCGGCCCTGGCGGCTGATGGCACTCGCGTTCAAGGCGCTGCGGCGGCTGTGGCCCGCGTACCCCCTGTGGCGGGATTTCCCGTACGAGTACGAGCGCGAGCGGCTGGCAATCGATGTCATCACCGGCGGGGAGCTGCTGCGCCGCTGGGTGGATGATCCGGCGGCCACCGCCGCCGATCTGGAGACGCTCGCCGCTGCCGACGAGGCGTCCTGGCAGGCCGAGCGTCAGCCCTTTCTGATATACTGATTTTCCGCAATCGGCCGGCGCGAGGGCCGAACGCCTCGCTGCGCCAGCGCCTGCGCCCACAGAGTCGCCCCCGTGCAGCCCGCGCGCGATATCACCAGCTACCGCAAATACTGGGCGGAGCGCTTCGGCGCCGCGCCGTTTCTACCCATGTCGCGCGCCGAGATGGACGAGCTCGGCTGGGACAGCTGCGACGTCATCCTCATCACCGGCGATGCCTACGTCGATCTGCCCAGCTTCGGCATGGCCATCATCGGGCGGGTGCTCGAGGGGCAGGGCTTCAGAGTGGGCATCCTCGCGCAGCCGGACTGGCACAGCGCCGAGGCGTTCGCCGCCTTGGGTCGGCCGAACCTGTTCTTCGGCATCACCGCCGGCAACATGGACTCCATGGTCAATCGCTACACGGCCGACCGGCGACGGCGCAGCGACGACGCCTACACGCCGGACGGGGCTGCCGGCCGGCGGCCGGACCGCTCGGTGATCGTCTACGCGCAGCGCGCACGGGAGGTTTTCAAGGACGTGCCCATCGTCATCGGCGGCATCGAGGCGTCGCTGCGACGCATCGCGCATTTCGATTACTGGTCCGAGAAAGTGCGCCGCTCCGTCCTGCTCGACGCCAAGGCGGATCTGTTGGTGTACGGCAGCGGCGAGCGCCAGGTCTGTGAGATCGCACACCGCCTCGCCGCCGGAGAATCCATCGGCGACATCACGGATGTGCGTGGCACGGCCTTCACACGCAAATCGATGCCGGCGCACTGGATCGAAATCGACTCCACGACCATCGATGACCCGGGGCCGCTCGCGCCTCGTCCCGATCCCTACGCCATGGAGCCGCAGCGTCCGGCAGCGCAGGATGCGCGTGCCGGCGCATCGGACGGTGCGGAGACGGTGGTTCGTCTCGCGCGGCGGGTGAGCAACGCCGACCGCGCACGCAGCGTCATCCGCATGCCCTCCCACGAGCGGGTGGCGGCCGACCCGGTGTTGTATGCGCATGCCTCCCGCATCCTGCACCTGGAGGCCAACCCGGGCAATGCCCGAGCGCTAGTGCAGCGGCACGGCGACGTCGACGTCTGGCTCAACCCGCCGCCCATCCCGCTCACCACGGCGGAGATGGACTGGGTGTACGAGCGGCCCTACAGCCGCCGTCCGCACCCGGGGTACGGCGCGGCCAATATTCCGGCCTACAAGATGATCCGCTTCTCGGTGGCGATCCAGCGCGGCTGCTTCGGCGGCTGCTCGTTCTGCTCCATCACGGAGCACGAGGGTCGCATCATCCAGAGCCGCTCCGAGCAGTCCGTCCTGCGCGAGGTCGCGGCCATCCGCGACGAGGTGCCGGGCTTCACCGGGGTGATCTCGGATCTGGGCGGGCCCACGGCCAACATGTACCGCCTGGCCTGCCGCAGCCGAGAGATCGAGAGCGCCTGCCGGCGGCCCTCGTGCGTCTATCCGGGCATCTGCTCGAACCTCGACACCGATCACGCGCCTCTCGTGCGCCTGTATCGAAAGGTGCGGGAGCTGCCCGGGATCCGCAAGGTCCTGATTGCCTCGGGCGTGCGCTATGACCTCGCGGTCGAATCGCCGGAGTATGTGAGGGAGCTCGCGCAGCACCACACCGGCGGTTATCTGAAGATCGCCCCCGAGGCGATCTCCGAAGGACCGCTCTCGATGATGATGAAGCCGGGGATCGGGGCCTACGACCGCTTCAAGGAGCTCTTCGACCGCTACTCGCGCGAGGCCGGCAAGGAGCAGTACCTCATTCCGTACTTCATCGCCGCGCACCCCGGAACGAGCGATGAGGACATGCTTGAGCTTGCGCTGTGGCTGAAGCGCAATGGCTTTCGCGCCGACCAGGTGCAGGCATTCCTGCCCTCTCCCATGGCGAGCGCCACGGCCATGTACCACTCCGGCAAGAATCCTCTCCAGCGAATCCGGCGTGCAGGCGGCGATGTACACGTTCCGAAGGGCCTGAAGGTGCGCCGGCTCCACAAGGCCTTCCTGCGCTATCACGATCCGCAGAACTGGCCGGAATTGCGCGAAGCGCTGCGGCGCATGGGACGCACCGATCTGATCGGCAGCGGCAAGCGGCACTTGGTTCCGGCTTACCAGCCGCCCGGTACCGGCGATGGTGTTCTGCGCAGGAGTCCCGCCGAAGGGTCGCCCGTCACGGCAACAGGCGTTTCCCAGGGGAAATTCCCTCCTCGTCAGGCCGCTCCCCGGGGACTTCCGCGACTGCGCGACGGGGAGCCTCAGGGCGCCAAGCCTTCCCGGCCGGGCGCGCGCCGCTCGAGCACGGCTCGCCCCTTTCGCACCCAGCATACGGGCCTGCCGCGCATCCCCCGCCGGTGAGGACCCCGGCCGCGCCGACGGCGTAGAATTCCAGCGGTATCGTACGCGGCTTGACTTCCCGCCCGGCCTGATGCGCCGGGCTTGCATGCCGGGCATCATGGTGAAACGCGGTTTCAGCTTACAGCGTTGCGTGGCGGGAATACTGTGCGCGCTTCTGCTTCTGTCGGGGTCGTCTGCGGTACCCGCCGACGTGAGACCTCTCTCGGCGATCTTTCTCGTCGCCCGCGGCGAGCTGTCCGATCCCTTCTTCGCGAAATCGATCGTGCTGGTGATGAACGATCTCGGCCCGGCTCCGATCGGCCTCATCATCAACAAGCCAACCTCGATCCGCGTCTCGACCCTGTTCCCAAGCATCAAGCGCCTCGCGCACGCGCGCGACACGGTGTATTTCGGCGGCCCTGTCGAGATCGGCTCCGTGTGGTTCTTGTTCCGCGCGCAGGGCGCTTTCCCCCACGCCGTCCAGGTTCTGCACGGGGTGTACCTGAGCTCCGACCCGGGATTGCTCCTGCGTCTGTTTGATCGGCAAAAGCCCATGCAGGGTCTGCGGATCTATGCCGGCCACGCCGGCTGGGCGCCCGGTCAGCTCCAGAACGAGATCCGAATGGGCTTCTGGACTGCGAAGCACGCCCATGCGCAGACGATCTTCAGCGGCGGATCCGGATATTCCCGCCCGGCCCCGCGAGCCCCGAAGCGCCGGGCTCTGCGCCCGTCCACTTCGCTGTCCAGGGCGACGTTCCAGGTGCCGCGGCTCTGAATCAGCCTGCGCCTCACGCGCAGGCCTTACGGGCGAAGAGCTCCCCCTGATCGCCGCCACACCAGGGCGCGATTGTTCGCGGGCATGGCCCGATCCTCCACGAGTGTCAACCCGGATGAGCGGGCGAGCGCATCGACCGCGCCGAAATCCCGGATCCCGCTGGCCGGGGAGCGCCGCTTGAGCCAGGCATCGAACGCGGCATTGCTCGCACTGGTGAAAGCGCCGCCGTAGTTGAAAGGCCCATACACGGCAAGCACGCCGTCCTCCTTCAGCACCCCGGGCAGTGCGGCGAACAGTGCGCGCACGCCCTCCCAGCTCATGATGTGCAAGGTGTTCGCCGTGAATACGGCGTCGAACCGGGCGGCGGGCCAGGGGTCGCAGACATCGAGCGCCAGCGGCGGCGGCAGGTTCGGCAGGCGGGCTTCCTCGAGCCAAAGACGGATGCCGGCCAGGTTCGCCTCGAGGTCTGAGGTCTGCCAGGCGAGCTGCGGCAGGGCCGCGGCGAAGTGCACCGCGTGCTGACCGGTCCCGCTGCCGATCTCGAGCACACGGCGCCGGTCCGCGAAGTGTCCTCGAAGCACCTCGAGGATCGGATCCCGATTGCGGTCGCAGGCCTCGGCGTAGGGTTTCTCATCGGGCATGACCGACCCATCATAGCCGTCCCGATTCAGGCACGGCTCGCGGCGCTTGATGGGATGGTGTTAATTTTGTACCTTTCTGCAACAAGGTAGCTTTGTATCCAATGAGCGAGGACCCGAAACTCGGCGCGCTGCGCAAGGGATTCCTGGAATTCCTGGTGCTGCGGATCATCAGTGGCTCGACGGTCTATTCCGCCGACATTCTGAGGAAACTGGCGGCGACGGATTTTGCTACCCAGGAAGGCACGCTGTACCCGCTCCTGAGCCGCCTGAGGCGCGAAGGGCTGCTCGATTACCAGTGGCAGGAATCCGAAGCCGGCCCGCCTCGCAAGTATTACCGCCTCACCGCCGCCGGTGAGCGGCAGCTGAGCGAATTCGACGCCTACTGGGCGCGCCTCAATCAGACGATCGATTCGCTGGGGAGTTGAGACATGCGGCCGGTTATTTCCGTGAGCCTCCATGCCCGGGCCTACCAGCTCGAGGACGACGCGCGCGGCATTGGCGGATTATCTCGACTCGGCCGAGCGCACGCTCGCGCCCAATCCCGATCGAGCCGAGATCCTGGCCGATCTGGAGCAGGCGATCGCGGACAAGTGCGAGCGCTGCCTCCATCCGCACAAGACCGTCATCGTCCGCGGCGGGATCGAGCAAATCATCCGCGAGATGGGGCCCGTGGACTGCGGCGCCGCCCCGGATGCAGGGTCTGCGGAATCGGCTGCGAAAGCACATGAAACGGCTGGCGCCGCGGCGGCCCCGAAGCGTCTCTACCAGATCAGCGACGGAGCGCTGGTGAGTGGAGTATGCAGAGGCATTGCCGTCTACTTGGACGTCGATGTCACTCTGGTGCGACTCCTGTTCATGATCGCGGCCGTGCTGACGGGCGGACTCGCGATCCTGGCGTACGTCGTCATGATGTTCATCGTGCCCTACGCCAACACCCCGGAGGAGCATGCGGTCGCGAAGGGTCTGCCTTTCAATGCGCGGGTGCTGGTCGAGCGGGCGAAACTCAAGGCGGCACAGCTCGCCGAGGCCGCCGCTCATGCCGCGGCCCACAACGGCTCGGCCGAGGCGCGCGCGCACTAAAAAGCCGAATGGCGCCAGGCACGGGCACAGTGCAAGGCCGAGCGGCGCGCCCATCGCTGCGCCGGCGCGCCGCCGGGTCCGGTCCCGCCGCAACCGCTGCCGCCCCTGGCTCACATCCTCTGCGCGCTGATTTGGGCCGCCCTGGGTCTGCTTGCCGCGCTGGTGACCTTGGGATGGCTGCTGGCGTTGCTCTCGCCAATCACGACCGGCGCGGTGTTCGGCTGGATTCCGCATCACACGCCGCTTTGGGACGCGATCCTCTGGCTGTCTTTGCTTGCGCTCGCAGCTCTCCGCCGGCACGTGCGGCCGGCCTGGCATCCGTTCCTGCTCGCCTGGCAGACCCTGTTGCACGGCCGGCAATGACGCACCCCGGCCGATCGCCCGACCCCGGCGCGCTCCGCCTCGATCAGCGCCCCAAGTCGACCGGGCGCAGCTCGGCGAGGGCCTCACTTATGCGATGCACCACGAGCGAGAGATGCCCTTCGCCCGCTATGTAGCGGCTGTCACACGCCGGCAGGCGCGCCGCCCACCTGCGGGCCATGGCCGCGGGGAGAATCTGATCGGCGAGCCCCTGCCAGAGGCTGACGGGAATGTGCACGTTCTCGAGGCGAAAATCCCAGGGCCGCACAATCAGCGTCAGCTCCCATGCCGCGCCCCGTCCGCCCTGACGCACGGCCTCCATCATGCTTTCCGTCATGAGCGAGCGATAGCCGGAATCGGCAAACAGGTCTCGGTCGGGCGAGTCCAGTCCGGCCGTCAGGAACTCGAGGCACTGGTCCGGGCCGCGACGTATCCAGTGCGCGAGCAGGTGGGCCACCGCGCGGGCCAGCGGCGGCGCGCGAGCGGCAAGCGCCAGCAGCACCCGGTCATGCGTGACCATTCCCGCCGTGCTTCCGGCAATGGCGAGCGGGCCGAGGGGGCACAGCAGCGCGACGCCGGCGAGGCGGTCAGCGAGCGAGGCGGCGCAGGCCAGCGCATACGGCGCCCCCCCGGACACCCCCACGATCGAGAAGCGCTCGAGGCGGAGCTCATCGGCCAGGGCGGCTATGTCGGTGGGCCAATCCCCGATGCGCCGTCCGGGCTGGAAGGCAGACTCCCCGAATCCCGGACGATCGACGGCCAACAGCCGCAGTCCCAGCCGGCCGGCTGCGGCGGCGGCCACCCGGGCTTCGAGGCGCGAGCCTGGAAAGCCGTGAAAGTACAGCACGGGCGAGCCAACGGGATCCCCGAGGCCGAGGCACGCGAGGGTGCGTCCGTCACCCAGACGTACCCGGTACTCGGTCTCGGCGCCGCGGCGGCTGCTCTGCGCGGGGATGAATTCCGACACTGTCACCGGCGCATAGTAACCTGCGGCCGCTGCCGGTGCGGGGGCGGCCGCGGAATCACCGCCTCGCCGGCAGCGGACGGCTTGACGGACGCGATCGTCAGGGCGCATCGCACGGGCAACGTCTCGGCCGGCAGCGCTGTTCCCTCTCGCCGAATGAATCCGAGCGCGGCCGCGCGCCGGGGATGACAGACCTGCCACGCGCCCCGACACGCGAGCTGCGGCGATCAAGCCCCGGGAGGCGAGGGCGGTGTCTGCGGTGCGCCGCCCGAGCGTGATATAACGATGGCGGCCGCCGCAGCGCTGTCAGGGCACGGCAGCGCCGGCGCGTGTTGCGGTAGCTCTATGAAAACCCTGCTGATCGTCCATCACTCCGTCACGGGCGGCGCGCTGCAGATGGCACGCGCGGCCGCGGCCGGCGCCCGCCGCGAGTCGAGCCTGCGCGTACGCTTCGAAGCGGCCGCCGAGAGCGGCCCGCAAGCGCTCCTCGAGTCGGACGGATATCTGTTCGCCTGCCCGGAGAATCTGGCGGCGATGTCGGGGTTGATGAAAGACTTCTTCGATCGCAGCTACTATGCCGTGCTGGATCGCATCGAAGGCCGCCCCTACGCGAGCCTCGTCTGTGCCGGGAGCGACGGCGCCAATGCCGCCCGGCAGATCGCGCGCATCGCCACGGGATGGCGACTGCGCGCGATCGCGCCGGCGGTCATTGTCTGCACGCAGGCGCAGACACCGGAGCAGATCCTCAAGCCCAAGACCATCAGCCCGGCGGATCTCTCGCGCTGCGAGGAGCTTGGCGCCGTCCTCGCCGCCGGCCTCGCACTCGAGATCTTTTGACCGGCGCTGCCGTGCTGCTTTCGTGTGAGGCCGGGGGAGTGGGCTCGCCGCGCCGTGTGGCACCTGATTAGCTGGTATCGTGTGCGCCCATGCGCGCTCCCCCGGACAGACTTTCACGGCGTCAGTCGTGCGCCGATGATGAAACGGCAGAGGAGACGCGCCCGGACGTCGTGCTCGGCGTTACGGAGCTGCGCAAGAGCTATCCGGAAGTCGTGGCCGTCGACCGGGTCTCCTTCGAGGTTCGCCGCCGCGAGGTGGTCGGCCTTCTAGGTCCCAATGGCGCCGGCAAGACGACCACGATCAACATGATCCTCGGGGTGCTCAGTCCCACCTCGGGCCGCATCCGGATCGCCGGAGTCGATCTGGCGCGGCATCGGGCCCGTGCCCTCGCCCAAGCGAATTTCTCAGCCGTCTACGCTTCCCTGCCCGGCAACCTCACCGTCCGGCAGAACCTCATGTTCTTCGGGCTCGTGTACGGCATCGCCGGTCTTGCCGAGCGGGTCGGCTGGCTGCTCGAGCAATTCGACCTCGAGCACCTGAAGGACGCCAAATGCGGCGTGCTGTCCTCGGGGGAGCAGACACGGGTCGCGCTCGCGAAGGCCGTTCTCAATCGGCCCCGGCTGCTGCTGCTAGATGAGCCGACCGCCTCGCTCGACCCCTCTGCCGCGCAGACCGTGCGCTCGCGGATCCGGGGGCTCGCGACGGAGGGGGATTGCGGCATTCTTTGGACCTCCCACAACATGTACGAAGTCGAGGAGGTCTGCGACCGCGTGCTGTTCCTTTCCCACGGACGGGTCCTCCTCGAGGGCGACCCGCGGCGGCTGCCCTCGCAGCACGGAGCGTCGACGCTCGAGGAGCTGTTCATCCGCCTGGCACGCGAGCCGCTCAGCGAGTCCCTGGAGCAAGCCGTTTGAGAGCCCGTCCCATCGCAGGCATCCTGCTGCGCCAGTTCTACCTGATCCGCGGCAGTCCGGTGCGGGCGCTGCCGATGTTCGCCTGGGTGGCGATCGATATCGTCATGTGGGGATTCATCACGCGCTACCTCAACACGATGAGCGCCGGGCGATTCAACTATGTGCCGACCCTGCTCGGGGCGGTGCTGCTGTGGGACTTTTTCACCCGGATCATGCAGGGCGTGAGCACGGCGTTTCTCGAGGACGTGTGGTCCAGGAACTTCCTCAATCTCTTCGCCACGCCGCTTACCACGCCGGAGTACATCACCGGCCTCGTGCTGACGAGCATCGGCACCAGCGCCGTGGGCCTCCTCGTGATGCTCGTGCTGGCCTCGGCCGCGTTCGGATTGTCGTTCTTCTCGCTCGGCCTCATGCTGATCCCTTTCCTGCTCGTCCTGTTCGGCTTCGGCATCGCTCTCGGCATTTTCGCCAGCGGACTCGTGCTGCGCCTCGGCCCGGCTTCCGAGTGGCTCGTCTGGCCGATGCCCGCGCTCCTCTCGCCGTTCGTCGGGGTCTTCTATCCGCTTGCAACCTTGCCGCGCTGGATGCAGGACGTCGGCCTTCTGTTGCCCCCCTCGTACGTGTTCCAAGGCATGCGCGCCATCCTCGCAGGGCGCGCTGCCTCGGCGGGAAACCTGGCGCTCGGCGCGGCGCTTGCGCTGCTCGACATCGTGCTGGCGGGCTATTTCTTCGCGCGGGTGTTCCGGTACGCCCTGCGCACCGGACTGCTGGCGCGCTACAGCGCCGAGAGCGTGTCCTGAGCTGCGAACGCTGTCACCGGCCTTGCCTTCCCATCCGTGTCGCAAGCCGGTAATCGCTCATCGGATGACCCGATCTTTTGACGGCATGCAGCCCCGATCGACCGGCAAAGGCCATCCCGTCCCGCGACAGGTCCGCCGGGGACACGAGCGTGCGGCCGAGCGGGTGCGGGTCCGAGGCGGATCAGGCGGCCGAGCGATCGCGGACAGCTGTCGTGACAGTCATCTTGCCTTGCATCGCGCCGTGGCGTCGTCTCACGGGCTTCGCCAGCAGGTAGCGATCACCCAGCCAGGTGATCGCCCTGGCTCTCGCCTCACTGTAATCGACCACCCATGCGCTCATTCGCTCGTCGGTGCTCGTTCGTCGCATGGCAGTACCCTCGTTGCCTCACAGTTTCATTGACGCTTTCGGGAAACGTGCGCCGCTCATGGCGGCGCGAGAGTCCCGTCCCGGTGTCAGGCCGAGACCGGATGCCGGGCGCGGTCATTTTCAACTGCTGCTGTCCTGCAAAGGATCACTCCTGCGAAGGATCACCCGGATTTATGCAATGTCTGGCACACCGTATTCAGCAACGTCCATGCCATCATTGAAAAGCACAATGAAATCAGTTGCTTGTCTTTCAGGAAGCCGCGGGCGAAAGGCCGGGTGTAAGGTGTTCCGACAGGTCGGTCCGCGGTGTCCCAGGGAGCCTCATTTCATTATGTAATCCAGGCGTCCCGAAGGGCTCGGATGCAGACGTGCCGAGGGGCGCCCGGCGGTGCGAAGCGGCGACCGGATCGTCAGCTGCCGCCGTTGCGCAGTCGATACTGGAGCCACACGGCGCCGCGATCCAGCACTTCGCAGCGCTCGAGCGACATCTCCTCGACCGGCGCTGTCAGATCCGCATCCCGGACGCTGGAGTCGAACACGCTCGGCGCGCCGTCGGCTCCATCGACGGCGGGGCACAGGGCCAGGCTGATCTCATCGATGAGACCGGCGCGAAGCCAGGCGCCGTTGGTGTTTCCGCCGCCCTCGATCAGCAGCCGTCTCACACCGAGTTCGCGGCCGAGAAACTCGAGCACGAGCCGCAGGTCGAGCTCGCGCTCGCCAGCGAAGAAGTAGGACACGCCGTCCTTATGCAATCCGGCAAGATGTGCATCGGAAACCTGCTCGGTCAGCGCGATGACGATCGGATCACCCCCGATGTCCGATCGGCCCCAGGCGATCTTGCCGCGAGCATCGAGCACCACGCCGTAGGCCTTGGCATCGCGGCGGGCGAGCCAC
This sequence comes from Pseudomonadota bacterium, assembly GCA_021805865.1. Lineage (GTDB taxonomy): Bacteria > Pseudomonadota > Gammaproteobacteria > Steroidobacterales > Steroidobacteraceae > 13-2-20CM-66-19. The sequence continues at coordinate 25,523 of JAJZDX010000001.1, read as the reverse complement.
GGCTCTCTCGGGTAAGGCCGGTCTGCGTGATCGGCGTAGGGCGCCCCGCGGGCGAACTCCTGGCCCGTGACCCGTCCGACCAGCCAGGCATCGCCGGCGAGCCGCTCGTGCAGCCGCTCGAAGAGGGCTCCGCCATCGGTCGTGCGCGGGCGCCATCGACTGTGCAGGATGCGCCCGTCGATGCTCGCAACCATGTGGCAGATCACGTACGGTTTCATGATGGACTCACAGGATACCCGGACCGCGGCTCCTGTCACCCAGCGGCCTCGTCGACGGCAGCGTCCACGGGGGTGGAGTGGGCCGGCGGCTCGTCGCGTCCGTGCCGAGGCGTGGAGCCTCGCGTTCGGTCTCGGATGAGATGTGAGGCGCTCGACGCTCGGGCGAGCGGAATCGTTCCGGTTCCATCCGGCATTGGAATACGTACTTGCCGGAACTCGGCGCGCGTGGGTCAAACAGTTAGGGCGACGAGTTGCCGGAGCTTGCCCGGAAGGGGTATCGTCGCCGGCTTATGAGGGCATCGCTTTGTGCGCTCGCGCTGACTCTGGCGGGTTTGGCAGCAAGTGCCAGCGCCCTCGCATCACCGGCGCCGCCATCCCCTGCCCCCGCGCAGGCGGTTTCCGAGGCACGAGCGTCCCTTCCCGTGACCGGACTCGAGCTTCAGGGCGCGATCGGCCCGGCCACCGCGGAATACATCGTGAACGGCCTGCGCACGGCCGCCGCCCGCGGCAGCCCGTTCGTCATCCTGCGGATGGACACCCCCGGCGGCCTCGAGACCTCCATGCGGCAGATCATCCAGGCCATCCTGGCATCGCCCGTTCCTGTGGTGGGCTATGTCGCGCCGCCCGGCTCGCGGGCCGCGAGCGCCGGCACCTACATTCTCTACGCGTGTAACATTGCCGTCATGGCTCCCGCCACCAATGTCGGCGCGGCCACTCCGGTGACGCTCGGGGGCTCGGAGCCCGCCCCGCCGGCGCATCCCGCCCGGCCGGGGAAGAAGACCGCCGCGCAGCCGCCGGGGCCGCGGATGACAGCCGAGCAGCGCAAGGTCCTGAATGACTCGATCGCCTACATCCGCTCCCTGGCGCAGCTGCGCGGCCGCAACGCACACTGGGCGGAGCAGGCGGTTCGCGGCGCGGCGAGTCTGCCGGCGAAGGATGCGCTGGCGCGGCACGTCATCGACTTCATCGCACCCAACCTGACGAGTCTGCTCGCGCAGTTGGACGGCCGCGAGGTGAGCGTGGGGGGGCGCGAGGTCAGGTTGGACACGGCGGGCGTGCGGGTGGTGTGGCTGAAGCCCGGCCTGCGCACCCGGCTGCTTGCCGCCATCACCAATCCCATGATTGCCTATGGCCTGCTGCTGATCGGCCTCGGGGGCCTGATCTTCGAGGGCTTCCATCCCGGCGGCGTGCTGCCCGGGGTGGTGGGGGTGGTCTCGCTCCTCGTGGCCCTGTTCGCTTTCCAGCTGCTGCCGACCGATTTCGCGGGACTGGTGCTGATCATGATCGGCGCGGCCATGATGGCCGCCGAGTTCTTCTTCCCGACCTACGGCTCGCTCGGCATCGGGGGGCTCATCGCCTTCGTCGTCGGCTCGCTCATCCTGTTCAATTCGGATGTGCCGGGCATGCGCATCAGCCGCGCACTGATCGGTGGAATCGCCACCGTGGGGGGGCTGGTCATCCTCGGAATCGTGTATCTTGCTACTCGCGCGCACCGCAGCCCGGTCGCCACCGGGGTGAAGGCGATGCTCGGCGCCACTGTGGAGGCGCTGGAGGATTTCACCGCTCGCGGACGGGTCCGCTACCGCGGCGAGCTCTGGAGCGCCGTGACCTCCGTTCCCCTGAAGCAGGGGCAGCGGGCGCGCATCGTGAAGGTCGAGGGTCTGCAATTGTGGGTCGAGCCGCTGTAACAGACGGTAGCCTCGGGAGGAGTCCATGGCTTATCTGATCGCAGTCGTCGTTCTGGTCGCGCTGCTCCTGTTTGCCTCCGTCCGGATCCTGAGCGAGTACGAGCGGGCGGTGATGTTCACCCTGGGACGGTTCACCGGGATCCGGGGGCCGGGCCTGATCATTCTCTGGCCCGTGATCCAGAGGATGACCAAGGTGGACCTGCGCGTCATCGTGCTGAACGTCCCCAAGCAGGACGTCATCACCCGTGACAACGTGTCCGTCAAGGTCAACGCGGTGCTCTACTTCCGCATCGTCGACCCGGGGAGGGCCATCGTCCAGGTGGCCAACGTCTGGGAGGCGACGAGCCAGGTGGCGCAGACCACGTTGCGCTCGGTGCTCGGCCAGCATGAGATGGACGAGCTGCTCTCGCAGCGCGACAAGATGAACGCCGACATCCAGCGCATCCTCGACGACACCACCGAGGCCTGGGGCGTCAAAGTCACGAACGTCGAGCTCAAGGACATCGATCTCGATGAGAGCATGGTTCGCGCCATGGCCCGGCAGGCCGAGGCCGAGCGCAACCGGCGCGCGAAGGTCATCAACGCCGAGGGTGAGAAGCAGGCGGCGCAGGCCCTGGTGGAGGCGGCGAAGGCCCTGGCACAGCAGCCGAGCTCGCTGCAACTGCGCTATCTGCAAACGCTCGCCGACATCGCGCACGACAAGTCGCAGCTGCTCGTGTTTCCGATGCCGATCGACCTGTTCGGGCCGTGGATCGAGCGGCTCGGTGGCGCTTCGCGCCAGGGTGGATGAGGCATGCGGAGCCCGGGGTCCCGCGGACGGCGGCCGCTTGCGGCCGCGGGCCTGCTGCTCGCGCTGGCGACGGTCGCCGGGGCGGTGGGCGCGCACGTGCTGTCCGCCCATTGGGCGCCTGTCCGCATGCACGTCTACGACGTCGCCGTTCGGTATCAGTTCTACGACTCACTGGGGTTGCTCGGGATCGGCCTCGTGCTCAGGGGAGAGGGTCGGTACGCAGCGGATCAGCAGCGACAGGCAGCGGACCGGGGGCATCTGCGGATCGTGCGTGCGGCCGCGTGGTGGGTGTCTGCCGGCATCGTGCTGTTCAGCGGCAGCCTGTACGGACTGAGCTTGGGCGCGCCGCCCTGGACGGGATTCGTGACGCCGGTTGGCGGTGTGGCGCTCATCGGCGGCTGGCTGCTGTTCGCCTACGGCCTCTGGCGCAGCTGATCCCTTGAGCGGATGGTGAACTCCGGGCTGCCCATCGAGGAGGCGCTGCCGGCGCTGCGGCGCGCGCTGGCGGAGCACGCCGGCGCCGTGCTCACCGCCCCGCCCGGGGCCGGCAAGAGCACGGTGGTGCCGCTGGCGCTGCTCGAAGAGCCGTGGGCGGCGGGCAAGCGGCTCCTCATGTTGGAGCCGCGGCGGTTGGCTGCGCGCGCGGTCGCGCAGCGCATGGCCGGTACATTGGGCGAGTCTGTCGGCCGGACCGTCGGCTGCCGCATGCGCGGGGATACGCGTGTCTCGCGTGACACACGCGTCGAGGTCGTCACGGAAGGCGTGCTGACACGGATGCTGCAGACCGACCCGGCGCTGGAAGGCGTCGCGGCTGTGCTCTTGGACGAGTATCACGAGCGCAGCCTCCAGGCGGACCTCGGCCTTGCGCTCACGCTCGATGCGCGCCAGACCCTGCGGCCCGATCTCAGGATCCTGGTCATGTCGGCGACGCTCGAGGCCGCCGCGGTCTCGCGGCTGCTCGGCGATGCCCCCGTCGTCAGCGCGCAGGGGCGCGCCTTTTCCGTCGAGACGCGCTTCTCGGGCAAGGGACTGCCGCTGCTGCCCGAGGCGCAGGGGCGCGGAGAAGAGGGTCCCGAGTCGCTCGTGGCACGGCTCATCCTGAGGGCGCTCGGCGAGCAAGACGGCGATGTGCTGGTGTTTCTGCCCGGCGCCCGTGAGATCCGCCGGGTCGGCTCGTTGCTCGAGGTGGCGGGAGCCGATGCGCGCGCGCGCATCCTGCCCCTCTACGGCGATCTGCCCTCCGAGCAGCAGGATGCCGCACTGGCTCGCACTCCCGGTACCCGCCGCGTTGTGCTCGCCACCAACATCGCTGAGACCAGTCTTACCATCGAGGGCGTGCGTGTCGTGGTCGACTCCGGCCTGGCGCGCCGCCTGAGGTTCGATCCGGCGAGCGGTATGAGCCACCTTGCGGTGCAGCGCATCTCACGCGCATCGGCCGATCAGCGCCAGGGCCGCGCAGGGCGGCTCGGCCCCGGGGTGTGCTACCGCGCCTGGAGCGCAGGGGCCCACCAGAGCCTCCCGCCGTTCACGCCCGCGGAGATTCTGGAGGCGGACCTTGCGCCCCTGGCGCTCGAGCTGGGCTGCTGGGGGGTGCGCGAGGCGGAGGATCTCAGCTGGCTCGATCCGCCGCCCGCGGCCACCCTGGCGAGCGCCCGCGACCTGCTCTCGAGGCTGGGTGCGCTCGAGCGCGAGGGACGCATCAGCGCGCACGGCCGCGAGATGGCCCGTCTGGGTGTGCACCCGCGCCTGGCGCACATGCTGCTCAGGGCCCGGGCCTTTGGCTCTCTGCCCCTGGCCGCGGATCTGGCCGCATTGCTGTCGGAGCGCGATCTGTTGCGTGGGCCCGCGGGTGGGCGTGACGCCGATATCCGCAGCCGGCTCGAGATTCTGCGGGGAGGGGATGGCGGGGACGCCGACCGGTTCGGGGTCCGCAGTGTCCGAAGCGCGGCCCGGGATCTGATGCGCCAGCTCGGCGCATCCCCTGTGACGGCCGGCACCACCGGGCCGGAGGGCTCGGCGGGCGCGCTGCTGGCACTCGCCTTCCCCGACCGCATCGGCCGGCGCCGCGGCGCAGCGGAGGGCCGCTTCACCTTGGCCAACGGCCGGGGCGCATACTTCCCGCAGCCTCAGAGCCTCTCGCAGCAGGAGCTGATCGTCGCGGTGAGCCTGGACGACCGCGAGCGCGATGCCCGCATTCTGCTGGCCGCACCGCTCGCGCGCGAGGAGCTGGACGCGGCCCTGCCCGAGCGTCTCGAGTGGCGCCAGAGCGTGGAGTGGAGCCGGCGCGAGCAGGCCGTGCTCGCGCGGCGGGAGCTGCGGCTCGATGAGTTGGTGCTGGAAGAGCGTCCCCTGTCCGAGGTGCCGCCGGAGCAGGCGTACCGGGCCATGCTCGAGGGCGTGCACGAGCTCGGGATCGAGGCGCTTCCCTGGACACGGGAGGCGCGAGACCTGCAGGGACGTGCGGCCTTCGTGCGCCGGCTCGGCGCGGCGTACGAGGCATGGCCCGACCTGTCCGACACCGCGCTCCTCGCCTCCCTGGCCGAGTGGCTGGCTCCGTGGCTGTCCGGGCTGACCCGCCGTGAGCACCTCGCCCGAATTCCCCTCGAAGAGGCGCTGCTCGCGCGGTTGAGTTGGGAGCGGCGCCGAGAGCTCGATGTGCTGGCGCCCACCCACCTCACCGTGCCCACCGGCTCGCGCATCCACGTCGACTACCTCGATGAGAGCGCCCCGGCGGTGTCCGTTCGCCTGCAGGAGGTGTTCGGCCTGGAGGCGACCCCGCGGCTCGGCGGCGCTCGGGTGCCGGTCACCTTCAAGCTGCTCTCGCCGGCGCATCGCCCTGTGCAGGTGACGCGCGACCTCGCCGGCTTTTGGCGCGGCTCCTACAGCGAGGTCCGCAAGGACCTGCGCGGCCGCTATCCGAAGCACTACTGGCCGGAGAATCCCCTCGAGGCGCAGCCCGTGCGGGGCGTGCGGCGGCGGCCCTGAGCCGGTACACTGCGCGCTTGCATTCCTCCCTCAGCCGCTCATGCACCGCGCCAGGGATTCATGACAACCAATAGAGCCGAGGCCGCGCAGGCGCCGGCCATCGACATCCGCTTCGGACAGGTGGGCCTCATCCAGGTGCTCATCTGGACCACCGATCCGGGCGCCATTCTCGATGAGCTGACCGGACGGGTCGCCACCGCACCGAACTTCTTTCAGCGCACCGCCGTGTCGCTCGATCTGGGGCCGCTCGGTCGCGAGCCCACGGTCGAGGAAATGCACGGTGTGCTGGACGCCGTGCGTCGCGCCGGCATGTGCCCGGTGGGCCTGGCGAGCGGTACCGAGGCCGCGCAGGCGCTCTCCAAGCCCCTCGATCTGCCGGTGTTGCCGCCCTTCAGGCAGTTTCGCCCGCCGGTGCAGGCCGTGCAGCAGTCCGAGGCGGCGCGGCCGGCTGCACCGTCCAACGATCCGCCCGAGCCGGTCGCGGCACAGCTGCATCAGCAACCGGTGCGCTCCGGCCAGCGCGTGTATGCGCGCGGCCGCGATCTGGTGGTCATCGCCACCGTCGGCGCCGGAGCCGAGGTGATCGCCGATGGCTGCGTGCATGTCTATGGGGTGCTGCGCGGGCGCGTGGTGGCCGGAGCGCGCGGTGAGCCCGCATCGCGGGTGTTCTGTCAGGAATTCCGAGCGGAGCTGGTGTCCATCGCCGGCGTGTTCCGCGTGTTCGAGACGTTGCCGCCGGAGCTTGCCGGCAAGCCCGTGCAGGCGTGGCTGGATGGCGACGACTTGCATTTTGAGCGGCTGGGCGCTTGAGTGCGCCCCGCCCAACAGAATCTTCGAGGAGAGAAACTTGAGTGAGATCATCGTGGTGACCTCGGGCAAGGGCGGGGTCGGCAAGACCACCACCTCGGCTAGCCTGGGTTGCGGGTTGGCCCGCCGCGGCAAGCGTGTGGCGCTGATCGACTTCGACATCGGACTGCGCAATCTCGACCTGATCATGGGCTGCGAGCGGCGCGTGGTCTACGACTTCGTCAACGTCATCAATGGCGACTGCACGCTCAAGCAGGCCCTGATCAAGGACAAGCGCGTGGAGGGCCTGCACGTGCTTGCGGCCTCGCAGACCCGCGACAAGGATGCGCTGACCGAGGAGGGTGTGCAGCGCGTTCTCGATGAGCTCAACAGCGAGGGGTTCGACTATGTCCTGTGCGATTCGCCCGCGGGCATCGAGAAGGGCGCGCACCTGGCGATGTACTTCGCCGACCGCGCCGTCGTCGTGGTGAACCCGGAAGTCTCCTCGGTCCGCGACTCCGATCGCATCCTCGGGCTGCTCGCGAGCAAGACCCGGCGCGCTGAGAACGGCAACGGCGGGGTGAAGGAGCATCTGCTGCTGACCCGCTATAACCCGCGGCGGGTAGCGAGCGGCGAGATGATGAGCGTCAATGACGTGAAGGAGATCCTGGGGCTGGATGTCATCGGCGTCGTGCCCGAGTCGACCGACGTGCTGGCGGCCTCCAACTCCGGCGTGCCGGTCATTCTGAATGACGCGAGCGACGCCGCCGACGCCTACGAGGACGCGGTCGGCCGCCTGCTCGGCGAGCAGCTGCCGTTGCGTTTCCTCGAAGAGCGCAAGCGGGGATTCCTCGCCCGCATGTTCGGAGGGTGACATGGGACTGCTGGCCCTGTTTCGAAGCAAGCCCTCCACGGCGAGCATCGCCAAGGAGCGCCTGCGAATCATCGTGGCGCAGGAGCGAAGCACGCGCGGCGCGCCGGACTATCTGCCGCTGCTCCGGCGCGAGCTCCTGCAGGTGATCCACAAGTACGTCAACGTGGATCCCGAGGCGGTCCAGGTGCATCTCGACCGCGAGGAAGGCCACGAGGTCCTCGAGCTCAGCGTGGCGCTGCCGGACAAGCAGGGCGGCTGAGCGTATATAGCACTCCTCGCGAAGCCCCGGGGGCGTGCGCCCCCGCGCGGCGCAGGTGATTGCCTGCCCTCGTCGGTGAGCCGGATACTGCGCTCTGCGGCGAGGCTCATGGGGGGGCTCCTGACCGATTCAAACGCAGTGCGGCCCGTGCGGGCGGGACGCCGCGGCCTATGGCGTTTTGATCGATCTCGTCATGAACTTCGCGGTCGTGCCGCTCTCGGCCGCACCTTTTCACCCGCACCTCAGCTCCGCGAAGGTGATCGAGAAGCTGCTCGCGATGATCCTCTTCGGGCTCATCGTGTCCGCCTCGGCGCGAGCGTTTCCAGGCTCCGAGCCGGCCGGACGCCGAGCGGACCGAGGAAGTGCCCTCACCCGCCTCGAGGGGCGCCCGCGCCCCGGCCTCAGCACACCCCTCCGCCCTGCTCCGCCGGGGCGGCGTGGGCGCGGAAGAGGCGGAACAGCTCCCGGCCCATGCCGTAACCGTTGGCATCGAGATCGGCGGTGGCGTTGGGGCGCGCATGCCATTCCTTCTCGCTCACCAGCGCCTCCAGAGTGCCTTTGACGCTGTCGAGGCGGATGAGATCGCCGTCGCGCACTTTGCCGATCGGGCCGCCGCACGTGCTCTCGGGCGTCAGGTGAATCGCCGCCGGCACCACGCCCGAGGCACCCGACATGCGCCCGTCCGTCACCAGCGCCACGTGATGTCCCTTGCTCTGCAACGAGGCCAGCGCCGGTGTGAGGCCATGAAGCTCGGGCATGCCGTTGGCGCGCGGGCCCTGGAAGCGCACCACCACGACCACGTCGCGCGCCAGCTCACCCGCCTGGAAGGCCTGCAGCACCGCTTCCTGGCCGTCGAACACGCGGGCCGGCGCCTCGACCACCCGGTGCTCGGGCTTGACCGCCGACACTTTGATGACCGAGCGGCCGAGGTTGCCGCGCAGGGGCTTCAGGCCGCCGTCGGCGCTGAACGGATCGGACACGCGCCGCAGCACCTCTGTGTCGCCGCTGTTGGCGGGCGAGTCGCGCCACGCCAGCCCCGCGGGCGAGAGCCAGGGCTCCCGGGTGTAGGGCTCGAGTCCCTCGCCCGAGACCGTGCGCGCATCCCCGTGCATCAGACCGGCCGAGAGCAGCTCGCGCACCAGAAAGCCCATGCCGCCCGCGGCATGGAACTGGTTCACGTCGGCGCTGCCGTTCGGATAGATGCGCGCCAGCAGCGGTACCACCTCCGAGAGGTCGCCGAAATCGTCCCAGTCGATCAGGATGCCGGCGGCCCGCGCGATGGCCACCAGGTGCAGCGTGTGGTTGGTCGAGCCGCCCGTGGCGAGCAAACCCACGACGGCGTTGACGATGCTGCGCTCATCCAGCACCTGCGCGAGCGGGAGGTACTCCTTGCCGAGCGCCGTGATCTGCGCGGCGCGGCGCGTGGCCGCCGCGGTGAGCGCATCGCGCAGCGGCGTGTTGGGCGGGACGAAGGCGCTGCCGGGCAGGTGCAGCCCCATGACCTCCATCAGCATCTGGTTGCTGTTGGCGGTGCCGTAGAAGGTGCAGGTGCCGGCCGAGTGGTAGCTGTCGGCCTCGGACTGAAGGAGCGCCTCGCGGCCGACCTTTCCCTCGGCGAACTGCTGGCGGATGCGCGCCTTCTCCTTGTTGGGAAGGCCGGACGGCATGGGGCCCGCGGGCACGAACACCGTCGGCAGCTGCCCGAAGGCGAGTGCGCCGATCAGCAGTCCCGGCACGATCTTGTCGCACACCCCCAGGCACAGCGCCGCATCGAACATGCCGTGCGAGAGGGCGATGCCGGTGGACATCGCGATTACCTCGCGGCTGAACAGCGACAGCTCCATGCCGGGTTGGCCCTGGGTCACGCCGTCGCACATGGCCGGCACGCCGCCTGCGACCTGCGCGATGGCGCCGGCCGCGCGCGCGGCATGGCGGATCAGGCCGGGGAAGCGCTCGAAGGGCTGGTGGGCCGAGAGCATGTCGTTGTACGAGGTGACGATGGCGAGGTTCGGCCAGCGCATCGCCTTCAGCGCCTCCTTGTCGGACCCCGAGGCCGCGAAGCCGTGCGCCAGATTGGTGCAGGAGAGCTGCTTGCGGGCCGGCCCGCCGGCCTGGGCCGTCATGCGCTCGAGGTAGGCGCGGCGCGAGTCGCCACTGCGCTCGCGGATACGCTCGGTGACTTCGCGGACGCGGGGGTTGAGGGTCGGGGACTCGCGCATCGGCTTCACTGCTCCTCGGGCGGCGCGTAGCCCTCGGGCCGGGTCGAGCCTGAGCCGAAGAAGAATTTCTGCATCTCGGCCTCGAGAAACTGGCGGGCCTTCGGCTCGATGGGACTTAAGCGGTACTCGTTGATCAACATGACCTGGTGCTGGATCCAGCGGGCCCAGGCCTCGCGCGAGACCTGCTCATAGATCCGCTTGCCCAGCTCGCCGGGATAGGGCGGACGGTCGAGGCCGGGCGCCTCGCGCTTCAACACCACACACTGCACCATTCGGGCCACGGCCGTCTCCAGTTGCTGTCAATCCAAAAGCTGCTCCTGGACCGCGTCGGTCGCCAGTCGCCGCAGGAACTTCGAGATCGGAGCGGGAAGACCGAGTGCGTCGGGGGCGCTTGCGCGGTACCAGGCATGGCGCGCCGGGTCCGGCGCGCTCGTGGCTGAACAATGGGCCAGAAGCGGCGTGATGACAAGATCAAAATGGGTGAACGCATGCCGCAGCGCCTCGAGCGGCCGGGGCGCGGCGCCGTTCAGGGCGTGTCTGAGATACGCCTCGGCCTCGGCGCGCGTGTCGAATTGCGGCAGGCACCACAAACCGCCCCAGATGCCGCTCTCGGGCCGGCGCTCGAGCAACACGCCGCCATCGTGTCGCTGCGCCGCGACCATGAAGACCTGGCGCAGGGGCCGCTCGGGGCGGCGCCTGGCCGCGGGCAGCTCGTGTTGGCGGCCGGTGAGGCGTGCGACGCAACGCTCGGCCACCGGGCACTGCCCGCAGGCGGGGTTGCGGCGCGTGCAGATCGTGGCACCCAGATCCATGATCGCCTGCGTGTACACGTCGACGTGCCGCGTGGGCGTGCACTCTTCCGAGATCTGCCACAGCCGCTGCATCGCAGTGCGGTCCGATGCGCCGCCCTCCACCCCGAATTGACGGGTCAGAACACGGCGCACATTGCCGTCGAGAATGGGAAGGCGCTGACCGCGGCTCAGTGCCAGAACGGCCCCGGCGGTGGAACGGCCAACGCCGGGCAGGCGGGCCAGCGCCTCGAAGCTCTCCGGAAAGCGCCCGCCGTGCTCCTCGCGGACACAGACCGCGGCGCGGTGGAGGTTGCGAGCCCGCGCGTAGTACCCGAGCCCCGACCACAGGTGCAGCACTTCATCGAGCGGCGCGCCGGCGAGCGCCACGATGTCAGGAAAGCGCCGCATGAAACGCTCGTAGTAGGGGATCACGGTGCCGACCCGGGTCTGCTGCAGCATGATTTCCGAGACCCATACCCGGTAAGGGCTGCGATCGCGCTGCCACGGCAGGTCGTGCCGTCCGCCGAGGGCGTGCCATTCGATCAGCGCGCCCGCAAAGCTCGGGCCGGCGTCGGCCACTCGGGCCGCATCCGGCCGGCGTGGCTTGTCCCTGCTCATTGCACCTCGAGCCGGACGTCCCGCAGAGTCGTCCCGTTGAAGCTCGCCCGCTCGACCGTCAGCGTGCCGCACGCATGCAGCGTGCGCAGCGCCTGGATCGGCAGCACGAGCGGCTTGGGGTGTTTTCTCGTCGGCGGCAGGTAATGCGCGAAGTCGATCCGGTCGGCATCGAGAGCGAAGCGCCACAGCGGCTGCGAGCCGCCCGATCGATCCACCCAGCCGGTGAGCGTCGTCGCATCGAGCCGCGCGGTGAGCAAATTGAGCGCCAGCGCGCCGTTTCTCAGTCGCCAGCGAGCCCTCAGCGAGAGCTTGCCGAGCGCTTTGGGATCCTTCGGCAGACGCGTCTTGATGTTCAACAGCGTGATCAGATGACGGACCGAAGGGACGGTGAGCGCCAGGGAGCCGCCGGCGTCGAAGCCGTTTGTGCCGTGCGTGAGCGTTGTCGTGCCCCGCAGCGTCACGTCCGACACTTCGAGCAACACCGATGGCGCGAAGACGGCGAGCGGGGCGGGCTTGAGCCGCAGCCGCTCGAGACGCAACCGTACCTGCACCCCCGACTGCGGCAGCGGGCCGGCACGCAGCCGGAAGCGGCTGCTCACCGACAGGGGTCCGCCCGAGTGCCAGGGGCTCACGCGCAGTCGCCAGTGTGTCAGGGTGATCGGCGCTCCCGGCCGGCCCACGTAATGCAGCGTCCCGTCCACGATGTCGAGTCCGCCGAACGCCGGCAGAGCCGGCGTCGCGGCCTGTGAGTGCGATCGGGTGAGCAGGTTCTGCCAGTTGCCCCGGCCATCGGGCTCCCGCCACAGATGAATGTCGGCGCCCCGCAGCCGGATCTGTCCGATGTCCAGCTGCCGGTGCAACAGCAGCGGCAGCAGCCGGATGCTCACGCTTGCGGAGCGCCAGTCGATCAGGTCCGGTCCCGGCTGTCCCGGGGCGGGGCCGAGGCGCGCCGGTCCGACCCGCAAGGCGAGCCACGGGAACCACGAGAGGCGCAGATTCCCCTCGATCACGAAGGTGCGGCCGGTGGCCCGGCTCACCAGCCGGTCAATCTGGCCACGATAGTGGTTTGGGTTGATGACCAGGGTGACGGTGATCAGCGCTGCGGCCAAAAGCAGCACGAGCGCGGCCACGATCCCGAGGATCCAACGGAAGGTCCGCATTCAAAGAGGCGGACGGGAGCGCGAGCGCGAGGTCGAATCGACCGGCACCGTCCAATAGTCATCCGCGGCGTCGCTCCACGATGAATCTCTGAGGTCCGGCCAGTTGCCGGGCTCGAAGCTGGGGGCGCCCTCGAGCCGCGCCGCCTTCAACACCAGGGCGCCGTGGTGAATGTCCGACATCGCCGTCCACCAGGGAATCGCCACCAGTCTGTGGCCGGCGTCACCCTTGCCGTACGCGATGACGATGTGTGTTGCACGCCCGTTGCCGTTGGGGTTGAAGACGATGTCGTGGATGCGCCCGAGCACCCGGCCGGAGCGGGACTCGACCGGCATGGAGATGAGGGTCGAGGCGCGCAGCGCGGCGCGCGGCCCTTGGGGCGCGGGCGGCGCGGGGGCGGAGGGCACGGCGTGGGGCGGGGGGCTCGACAGGAAGTCCGAGCCCTGCTGGCTGCACGCGCTCAACGCCAATCCCACCGCGCACAGCAGCGGCGTACAGCTTCTGAGTTTCAGACCGGTGTGCTTTACCATCTGACAAGCGGTGGCAGACTCATGAGGTAGGCCTCGGGATCGGCATCGGTCTGGAAGCCGAATCTCGTGCCCCGATCATAGACCAGGTTGAACTCGACATACCGCCCGCGCTTGAGGAGCAGCTTCTCCCGAGCCGCCTCATCATAAGGCAGGTCCTTGCGTCGCGCGACGAGGCGGGGATAGACGGCGAGGAACGCCTCGCCCACCTCTCGCACGAAGGCCAAATCGATCTCGGCGTCGGCGCCGGCGAGCTCATCGAAGAAGATGCCGCCGACGCCGCGGGGCTCGTGCCGATGGGGGAGGTAGAAGTAGCGGTCGCACCATTCCTTGAACTGCCGATATGCGTCGGGTCGGTACGTGTCGCAGGCGCAGCGCAGAGCGGCGTGGAAGTCCGCCGTGTCTTCCTCGAACGGGAAGGTCGGCGTCAGGTCCGTCCCGCCGCCGAACCACGCTCGGCTGGTGCGCAGATACCGCAGGTTCAGGTGGACCGCGGGAGCGTAGGGATTGGTCATGTGCGCCACGAGCGAGATCCCGCAGGCGAGAAAGCGCCCGCCCGACTCCTCGGCGCCAGGCACCTGGCCGCGGGCTTGCCCGGAGAACTCACCCCAGACGTGGCTGACATTCACGCCGACTTTCTCGAACACCTCTCCGCGCATCAGCCGCGATTCCCCGCCACCCTTCAGGCGATGACCCTCGGGCCGGCGCCAGGAGCGCGCCTCGAAGCGGGCCGAGGGCTCCAGGGCCTCGAACGCGCAGCAGATGCGCGCCTGCAGGTCGCGGAAATACGCTGCCGCGGCCTCGGCCAGATCCTCGCCGCCAACCGGGGAGCTCAAGAGCTGGCCCCTTCGGCGGGCGCCGCTCGTGCGGAGCGATCGTGGACGTAGTCAACCAGCCGCGCCACGGCCTGCGGGTCGGCCTGCGGCCAGATGCCGTGGCCCAGGTTGAAAATGTGTCCCGGCGCGGGCCCGGCCTCGGCGAGCACGTGTGCGGCCTGGCGCTCGAGCTCATCGGGGGGGGCGAAGAGCGCCGCCGGGTCGAGGTTGCCCTGCACCGCCTTCTGCGGGCCCAGGCGCCGGCGCACCTGATCGAGCGGCACCCGCCAGTCGACGCCGATCACCTCGGCATCGACTCCGGCGACGGCCTCCATCAGCGCGCCACCCTGGTTGACATAGTAGATCCTGGGCACGCCCGCGCCGCGCAGCGCCGCCAGGGTGCGCTGCGCGGCGTGCAGCGCGAAACGCTCGAAGGCGGGCGGCGCGAGCAGCCCCGCCCAGGACTCGAACAGCATCAGCGCCTGCGCGCCGGCGCGCGCCTGGGCCGCCAGGTAGGCGGCCATCGCGTCCGCGAGCCGCTCGAGCAGGCGCAGGCTCGCCTCCGGTTGGGCATAAAGAAACGCGCGCGCCGTCTCGAATTCCTTCTCCGGGCGCCCGCACACGAGATAACAGAAGAGTGTGAACGGGCCGCCCGCAAAGCCGATGAGGGGCACGTCCCGCGGCGCTGCGGCACGGACCAGCCGGATGGATTCCAACACGAAGGGCACGTCCCGCTCGGGCGTGAGCGCGCGCAGGGCCTCGATCGCCGCGAGAGTGCGGATCGGCTCGCGCACCACCGGGCCCGGATCGAAGCCGAGATCGACGCCCATGCCCTGGAGCGGTGTCATGATGTCGCTGAAAAGAATGGCCGCATCGAGCGCAAAGCGCTTCAGCGGCTGCAGCGTGACTTCGGCTGCGAGCTCGGGCGTGCGGGTGAGCGTCTCGAAGTCCACCTTGGCGCGCAGCTGCCGGTACTCGGGCAGATAGCGGCCCGCCTGGCGCATGATCCAGATGGGTGTGTAGGGCACCGGCCGGCGGCGGCAGGCGGCCAGAAAGACGGACGTCTCGGCGGCGGGCGCGGTCAATCAGAGGCTCCTCAGCCAGCGTGCCACCTCGGGCGCGAAGTAGGTGATGATGAGGTCCGCGCCCGCGCGCTGAATGCCGGTGAGGGTCTCGAGCACCGCCGCGCGCTCGTCGATCCAGCCGCGCTCGGCGGCGGCCTTGATCAGGCTGAACTCCCCGCTCACCTGGTAGGCGACCACCGGCACCTGCACCGCCGCACGCACCCGGTGAATGATGTCGAGGTAGGGCCCGGCGGGCTTGACCATGACGAGGTCGGCGCCCTCCTCGATATCCAACAGCACCTCGCGCACCGCCTCGCGCGCGTTGGCCGGGTCCATCTGGTAGCTGCGGCGGTCGCCGAAGGCGGGCGCAGACTCGGCCGCCTCGCGGAACGGGCCGTAGAAGGACGAGGCGTACTTGGCGGCGTACGAGATGATCGGGGTCATGGCGAAGCCGTCCCGGTCGAGCACCCGGCGGATGGCCTGCACGCGCCCGTCCATCATGTCGCTCGGCGCGATCGCATCGGCGCCGGCGCGGGCGTAGTTGAGCGCCACTTGGGCAAGCGTCTGGATCGAGGAGTCGTTGTCGATCGCCCCACCCGCAAGGACGTGCCCGCAATGACCGTGGTCGGTGGCGCCGCACAGACAGACATCGGCCCACACGATGAGACCCGGACAGGCCGATTTGATGGCCGTGATGGCCTGGGCAGCCAGCCCGTGCGGATCGAGCGCGGCGCTGGCGCGGGCGTCTTTCTGCTCCGGCGCGGCGAACAGCAGCACCGCCGGCACACCCGCGTCCGCCGCGGCGCGGGCCTCCTTCACCGCCTCATCGACGGAGAGCTGCGAGATGCCCGGCATGCTCGAGATCGGATGGCGCACGCCCTCTCCGGGCACGACGAACAGTGGATAAATGAGCGCATCGGGCGTGAGCCGGGTCTCGCGGACCATGCGCCTCCAGAGATCGCTCTGGCGTGTCCGGCGGGGCCGTTCGGTGGGAAAACTCATGGTTCGAGCCTCTTCTCGGCGCCTCGCGCCGCATCATGTTCGGGGTTCGCTTTTTGCGAGCCAGGTTCAATCCCGTGCACAAGCGCATGACACCACACCGCGAGCCCATGCAGCGTGTGCGGCTCGGCCACGACGGGCGAGAGCCCGCGCACGGTCAACTCACGCGCCGTGGTCGGGCCGATGGTCACCGCCGGAGCGGCCGAAAGCAGACGCTGGAAATCGCCGCTCCCCAGCGCATGCTCGAGCTCGATGACGGCCGAGGGACTGGCGAACGTGACCGCGCCGATGTCCCCGCGCGCAATCGTGGCGCGGCAGGACTCGACATCAAGGGAGGTGGGAATCGTGCGGTAGGCCTCGACGGTCACGACCTCGGCGCCCAGGCGCCTCAGCCCCTCGCCGAGCGCCGGCAGCACGCGCGAGCTGGCGGGGTGGAGGATTCGCCGCCCGCGGATGCCTGCCGTCTCGAGCGCTTTCAGCAGGCTCTCTGCGCCGGCCTCGCCGGTGAGGTCGACCGGCCAGCCCCGCTCACGCAGGGCTTGGGCGCTGGCCGGTCCGATCGCTGCGATGCGCACCCCCTGAGGGGGCGCAGGCAGCAGCTCGGTCAGGGCCGCGACGCCGTGGCGGCTCGTGAGCACGATCCAATCGAAGGCCTCGTGGGTCAACGCCTGTGCGAGCTGCGCGGGATCGGCGGGCACGATGCCGATCGCCGGCCAGCGCAGCACCGGCACGCCGAGCTGCTCGAGCTCGCGGCTCAGGGGCCCGTCGGCCGGCTCCGCCCGCGTCACCACGACCGGTCTCACCACCGTCAGTCCCTCCCCGGCGCGGGGACCGCACGCAGCTCGGCGATGAGCGAGGCCGCGCCTTGAGCGAGCAGCTGCTGCGCCACCCGCTCGCCCAACGCCCGCGCTCCGGCGGCCGTGGCGTCCGTCTCGCCGCCGGCGCTCATGTGCCGCGAGCCGTCGAGCGCGCAGACGGTGGCGCTTAAGCGCAGTGTCGAGCCCGACAGCGTCGCGAGCGCCCCGAGCGGCACCTGACAGCCGCCTTCGATGCGCTGCAGCAGAGCGCGCTCCGCCGTGGTGGCGAGCCGTGTCGCCGGGTCATCGAGCTGCGCGAGCCAGCGCGCCGTGTGCGCATCGCTGGTGCGGGCACAGATGCCGATGGCACCCTGCGAGACCGCCGGTGGAAACTCCTCGACCGGCAAGCGCTGCGTGATGTGCTCCTGCAGGCCCAGCCGTTTCAGGCCCGCCGCGGCAAGCACGATGGCGTTGTAGTCCCCCCGCTGCAGCCGCTGCAGCCGTGTGGGCACGTTGCCTCTGAGCTCGTGCAGCTCGAGGTCGGGTCGGGCGCGGGCGAGGAAGGCGCGCCGTCGCAGGCTGCTGGTGCCGATCCGGGCGCCCGGCGGCAGCTCGATGAGCGGCTGGCCGCCGTGGCTGACGAGTGCATCCTGCGGATCCTCCCGGGGCAGCACGGCGAGGAGCGCAAGCCCCGGCTCGAGCTCGGTCGGAAGATCCTTCAGGCTGTGCACCGCGAGATCGATGCGCTCCTCGAGCAGGGCGCGGTCGAGCTCCTTGGTGAAGAAGGCGCGGCCGCGAACCGCCCACAGCGGCACCTCCGTTTGCAGGTCACCCGTGGTCATGACCGGCACCAGCTCGACGCCCGGAGCGCCGCCCAGCGCGCCGATCAGGCTCTCGACATGCCGGGCCTGCCAGAGGGCGAGCGCCGAGGCGCGCGTACCGATACGCAGCGGCGCGCTCATGGCTCGCCCTCGGTCACGAACCGGTAGCCCACGCCCCAGACGGTGAGGAAATGCCTCGGGTTGGCCGGATCGCGCTCGAAGCGCCGGCGCAGCCGCAGGATGAAGTTGTCCACGGTGCGCGTGGAGGGAAACACGTCATAGCCCCAGACGCGCTCGAGCAGGTCCTCGCGTGAGACGATCTCCCCGGGATGCTCGGCCAGCACCTTCAGGATCATCGCCTCTTTCTCCGTCAACTCCTGGGTCTGGCCATTCCAGGCCCGCGCTCGGAAGGCTCGGAAGTCCACCTCGTTGCCCCCGAAGCGCAGCGGACCGGTGTTTGCCGAGGCGCTCTGGTACCAATCCCAGCGGCGCAGGATGGCGCGCACGCGCAGCAGCAGCTCCTTGAGGTGGAAGGGCTTGGGCAGGTAGTCATCGCCGCCGGCCTCCAGGCCCCGCACCCGGTCCGCCGGGTCGCCGCGCGCGGTGAGAAAGAGCACCGGCGTGTTGTTGCCCTGTTCCCGCAGGGTGCGGCAGACGGTGAAGCCGTCGAGCTCCGGCAGCATCACATCGAGCAGCACGAGCCCGTAGGTCTGGCCGTTGAGCGACTCGAGCGCGCGACGGCCATCGCCGACGGCGTCCACGTCGTACCCTTCCGCGCGCAGATTCTCGACCACACCGGCCGAGAGGTGCGGATCGTCCTCGACCACGAGGATGCGGCGCGTGTTTTCCGCCGTGACGCTCACGGGTGTTCCCCCACTGCAGCCGGCCAGGCCAGCACGAAGCGCGAGCCCTGTCCCGCCCCTTCGCTGTATGCGCTGACCCGCCCGTTCATCAGCAGCATCAGCCGCCGCACGATGTACAGCCCCAGGCCCGTCCCGTGGTAGCTGCCGCCGCCGGGGTGCAGCCGGGTGAATTTCTCGAACAGCCGTGCGCCGTCGGCCGGCCGGAAGCCGATGCCGCTATCCCGCACCGTCAGCTCCACCTCGGAGCCCGCGCGCCGGACGCTGAGCACGATGCTGCCGCCGCCGACCGGAGAGACCGCGGCGAGGGCGTTCTCCAGGAGATTGCGCAGAATGACATCGAGGGCCAGCGGGTCCGCGAGCACCACCAGGCCGGCTTCGATGTCGGCGGTGAGGCTGATGTGCTCCTCCCGGGCGCGTTCCTCCATCTGCGCAGCGACCCTTCTCACGGCACCGCCGAGCTCGACCGGCTCGTGCCTGAGCTCGACGCGGCCGCGCTCGAGCCGCGCGCTCTCGAGGATGCGGCTCACCATGCCCTCCATGCGCGAGAGATCGGAGAGCATCCGCTCGGTGAGCACCCGGGACTGCTCCGCCGACAGAGGCCGCAGCGCCAGCGTCTCGAGTGAAAGCTGCAGGCTCGCGAGCGGGGTCTTGAACTGATGCGAGACGAGCTGCAGGAAGTTGTCCTGCTCCAGCATCACCAGCGCCTCGGCGCGTAGTGCACGCGCGATGACCACGAGGCAGGCGACGAGGGCGAGCAGAAAGAACCCGCCCTCCCAGGCATACTGGACGATACGCACGTGCTCTTCCGCCAGCAGGCTCCGCTCGGCATTGGGCGAGACCTCGACCCGCCCCCGCTCGAGCACCACGTCCGGGAGCAGCGCGAGCACCTTGGCCGCCGGCATGCCGGCGGCCAACAGGGCGTTGGCCGCGGCGGCCTGCTGCGCATATTGAGCCTGAAGCTCGCGCACCTTTTCCACGGCATAGCGATGCTGGTCGTACAGCCACCAGCCGACTTGCACCGTGCACACCGCCACCAGCGCCATGACGGTGAGCTGCAGAATGCGCGGGCCTTTTGTCGCGCGGAAGGTCATGAGGCGGCGAGGGCCCGGCCGAGGCTCGCCGCCAGCCGCTCGAAATCCGCGGCCGTGTGGGCGAGCGACAGGAAGCAGGCCTCATACGCCGAGGGCGGGAAGTAGATGCCCTCCGAAAGCAGCGCGTGAAACACCCTGCCGAAACGCCGTACGGCTTCCTGCGGCAGAGGCTCGGCGGTACGCGGGGCGCCGGCCTCGTGCAGTGAGAGCCAGAAGAGCGAGCCCACGCGCACCAGGTGCACCGGGAAAGAGGCTCGCCCCAACACCGGCCTCAGGGCCTGTTCCAACTGCGCCCCGAGCGCCTCGAGCCGCTTCCAGCCGTCTTCGCGGATGAGCACATCCAGCGTGGCGGTGCCGCTCGCCATGGCCACGGGATTGCCCGACAGGGTTCCGGCCTGATACGTGTCCCCATCGGGAGCGAGGCGCGAGAGGATGTGACGGGGCCCGGCGAAGGCGCCCACCGGCAGACCGCCGCCGATCACCTTGCCGAAGGTGGCCAGGTCAGGCGTCAGGCCGAGCTGCTCGGCCGCGCCGCCGCGGGCGAGCCGGAAGCCGGAGATGACTTCATCGAAGATCAACAGCGCGCCGTGTCGGCGGGTGATCTCGCGCAGCCGGAGGAGGAACTCGCGGCGCTGGGGCAGCAGACCGTGGTTGGCCGGCACCGGCTCGATGATCACCGCGGCGATTCGTCCGCCTTCTCGGGCAAACAACGCCTCGAGCGCGGTCTCCTCATCGAGCGGCAGTACCCGGGTGCAGGCCGTGAACGGCTCCGGTACGCCGGCCGAGGAGGGCTGGCCGAAGGTCGCGAGCCCCGAGCCCGCCGCCACCAGCAGGTGGTCGGCATGGCCGTGGTAGCAGCCGGAGAATTTCACGATGAGGTCGCGTTCCGTGAAGGCGCGGGCCAGGCGAATGGCGCTCATCGTCGCCTCGGTGCCCGAGGAGACGAAGCGGACTTGCTCCACGCCGGGGTAGGACGCCACCACCCGTTCCGCCAGCTCGACCTCTCCGGCACACGGCGCACCGAACGTTGTACCGGCACGGCTTGCCTCTGTGATGGCAGCGACCACTTCCGGATGCGCATGGCCCAGGATCAACGGACCCCATGAGCCGACGAAATCCAGGTACTGCCGCCCATCGGCATCGAAGAGGTGCTGACCGTCTCCGCGCGCGAAGAACAGCGGTGTGCCCCCCACTGCGCGGAACGCTCTCACGGGCGAGTTGACGCCTCCGGGGATGACGCGGCAGGCGCGCTCGTACAGCGCTTGGGAACGAGGATGGGTCATGGCGGATATGGTAATGGCTTTTCTTTCAAGGAGATGGGGCGGGCAGTTCGGGATGCGTCGGGTGGCTGCGGCGATGCGGCCGGGCCTCGCGGAAGAACGACTCGAGCGCGTCCGGACTGCTTTGGGCGGCGGCGGCCCGCAGCCCCGCGATGGGCAGGTGCGCCAGGCTGTGCGCCACGCGCTCGACGAGGCGCAGCACAGCCTCACGCTGACCGGCGTCCAGGGTATGCAGCTCCGTTCCCAGCGCCCGTCCAGCCTCCTCGGCCGCGATCTGCTCGAACTGGGCGCGCAGCTCCGCCAGGCGAGGACCGATGGCGCGGGTGGCCATCTCGGTGCGCAGGCGAGTCAGCCGCTCGTCGATCGCCGCGCGCACCGGAGCCAGGCGCATGAGCTCGGTCAGGCGCCGCTCCTGGACGGCTTGGACGAGTTCCTCCATTCCGATCCGGGCAAGGCCCGCGCGCCGTGCTGCGGCCGGATCGACGTTGGGTGGAACGCCGAAATCGATGATCAGCGGCGCTGCGATGCGCAGGCTTCTGGCGCCTTGAGCGAGCCGCCGCAGGACAGGCTCGTCGAGGATCGGCTCGCCGCCGCCGGCGGCCAGGATCAGCGCGCCGGAGGGCGGCGGCTGTTCGCGGAATGCTTCGAGCGACAGCGCCTGGCCTGAGACGGTTTCGGCAAATTCCTGCGCCGAGGCCAGCGTGCGGTTCACCACCCGCAGCGGAAGGCCTGCCTCGCGCAGCGCGAGGCCGCAGCGCCGGGTCATGGGTGAGACGCCGATCAGGGCGACCGGCGCGACGACACCACCCAGATGCCACTGGACGCGCTCGGCGGCGAGGTCCGCGAGCGACGGGGCGCGCACGCCGGCCTGCAGCCGCTGCATGCGGTTGGCCATACCGAGCGCTTCGCCGAGCAGGCGGTCGAGCAACGGACCGGAAGTGCCGGCAAGGCGGGCGGTCTCCCAGGCATCGCGCAGCTGTGCGGCGATCTCCCGCTCCCCTGCCTGGGCGGAGTCCAGACCACAGGCGAGCAGCAGCAGGTGCTCGATGGCCGACTCGCCCGCCCAGGCGCGCAGCAGGCGTGGCGCCGCCCCCGCTGGCGAGGTCTGCCCCGAGAGCTGCTCGAGGGCTTGCGGGCGCAGGTCCTCTGCAGCCGCCCCATCGGCCGTGGCGTAAAGGAGCTCGACCCGATTGCAGGTCCCGACGTACAGCAGCTCCGCCACGCCGAGCGCTTCACGCAGCGAGGGCAGCCGGAGGGGGAGGTCTGTCTTGGGGATGGACAGCCGGGCCACTTCGTCCACTCCCGCATGCCGGTAGGACAGGCCCACGACGCCGATCTGGTGCATAGGTCTAAGGAAACCATGAATGGCCCGCCGAGGTGTCACAGAACCGTCACTCCGCTCGTCGGTTCCGGGCGAAGTCACGGATGCGGACGGGCGGCTTGCGGGACAGCGGCCCGGGTGCGTGCGGGCGCGGGCCGCCGCGACGCTTGCTACAAACGGATCAGCCCGCGCTTGTGCGCCACCGCCACCGCCTCGGTACGGCTGATGGCATCGAGCTTGGTCAGGATGGACTTCACGTGGGTTTTGGCGGTGCCCTCGGTGATCGACAGGCGCCGCGCGATGTCCTTGTTGCTGCGGCCCTGGGCGACGAGCTCCAGCACATCGAGCTCGCGCTCGGTGAGGCTGGGCTTGGCCATGCGCTGCAGCGCCTTGGCCGCGACGGTGGAGGAGGTGTAAGGGCGGTCCTCGCTCACGGCACGGATGGCGGAGAGGATCTCCTGGCGCGGTGTGTCCTTCAGCAGGTAGCCCTTGGCTCCATGGCTGAGACACTGGAAGATGTCCTCATCGCCGTCGTAGGTGGTCATGATGAGCAGCCGCGCCTTGGGGTTGATCTCGAGCACCCGCTGCACCACCGCAAGTCCATCGAGTTTCGGCATGCGCAGATCGAGCACCATCACATCGGGCTTGTGCCGCTCGTAGAGCCCGATCGCCTCCTCGCCGTCACCGGCTTCCGCCACGACCTCCATGTCCGGCTGTTGGTTGACCATCGCCGCAAGTCCGTCGCGCACCACGGGATGATCGTCCGCCAGGATCACCCGGATCTTTTTCTGCAACACCGCCGCCATCTGTACCTCTACGCTGCTTTTCGCTTCTGCATGCGCACACTCACGCGGGTGCCGGCTCCGGGCCGGCTCTCGATCCGCCACTCGCCGCCGATGTCGCCGGCCCTCTGGCGCATGCTGCTCAGGCCGAATCCGTGGCGCTCGGAACGCTCGGGGCTCTGGCCCATGCCGCGGCCGTCGTCTTCGATAGTCATGACCCAATGCGCGTCTTCGTCCGCCAACGTGATGCGGATCGTGCGTGGGCGGGCGTGCCGCACGGCGTTGCTGACCGCCTCCTGGGCGATGCGCAGCAGCTCATGCTCGTGCTCCGGCTTGAGCCCCGTGGTGATGCCGCCACCCTCGAAGGCGCAGGTCACGCCGCCGGGTACGGTGGAGCGCTCTGCGAGCTGACGAAGCGCGAGCTCCAGGCCCGCTCGGCGCGTCTGGTCGAGCCTGAGCGCCATCACCGAGCGGCGCGCATCCGCCAGTCCATCGCGCGCCAGGTCGCGGATGCGCTGCAGCGTGATCGCCAGGCTCGAGCCCTTGTTCTTGCAGGGCGGAGCCTCTTCCACCGCGCCGAGCTGCATGAGGATTCCGGTGAAGGCCTGTGCCAAGCCATCGTGAATCTCCTGGCCGATGCGGGCGCGCTCGACGAGCACCGCCGCTTCCTTGGCCTGGTACGCGAGGCGCGTCAGCTGTACGGCGAGTGTCGCCTGCTGGGCGAGCGCCACCAGCAGCTCGCTGTGCGGCACGTCCTCGGCGTTTCGCCGGAAGCGCAGGATCAGAAAGCCCACGTTGCGTGAGCCGAACACGAGCGGGTAGACGACCTTGCCGATGTGGCCTTCGCGCTGGTCGAAGGCCAGCATGCCGGGCCAGAACTCCTGGTGCTGCTGCGCGACCTCAAGGTACATCGGCTCGTGCGGCTGGCCGAAGCGGTTGCCGAAGGGCGAGCCGGTGGAGACGCTGATCTGATACGGGGGCTCCTCCAGCCTGCCCTCGCGCACATGCGCGGCGATCCGCCACTCCTGCAGGCTGTCACGCGAGACCACCACCGCGCCGGAATCCGCATCGAACTGGCGCACGGCCTCGAGCAGCAGGTGCCCGAGGAAACTGTTGAGGTCGGGCTCGCTCGCCAAGCGCTCGAGGTTGCCACGGATCACGGCGTTGGCCTTGGCGAGCTCCGTGGCGCGCTCCTCGGCGGCGCGCTCGCGCTCGCGCCGCATGTCATCGAGGAGCCGCTGACGGTGCAGCGCCGCCCCGATCACGCTGGCGGCGGTCTCGAGCGCGGCGAGCTCGGCGGACTCGATGGCGCGGTGCTGGCGGGTGTTGTCGAGGCCGACGACTCCGATGAACTCACCGGCCACCACGATGGGCACCACGGCCTTGCTCTGGGTGCCGATACCTTCGAAGCGGGTAATCGAGGTGCAGCCATTGACGCCATCGCCGGCGTTCAGGCACACGCTGCGGCCGGCGCGCAGCTCCGCGGTTACCGCAGCGATCTCCCGCTCGTCACAGGCGTGCGCCTCGGCATCGCCGATGTGCGGTGGCACACCCTTGGCCGTCCACTCCCCGGCGACCACCAGCAGCGGCTCGCCCTCGGGGCCGCATTTGGCCAGCATGACGTTCACGCGATCGACATGCGCTGCCTCGCCGATCAGGCGCAGCACCTCCGGGATCGCGCCATTGACGTCGGGGACCTCCAAAAGCATGCGGCTCGCCCTGGCGGAAGCCGCGAGCAGGGCTTCCTGGCGGTGCAGAGACTCGTTGACGTGGCTCAGCTCCTCGACGCAGGGGATGATGTCCCCCGGCGAGGCCAGACGGGGGCGTAAACCCGGTTCGGCCGGAGTGGCGCTCATGAGCTTCGTTTATCGCTCCAGTTCAAAAAGCGGGTGCCGCCTCCGGCAGCCTGCCAGCGGCAAAACCCTGTACGCCCGACTCCTCATCGGGAACCGGCTGAGGTCTCGCCATCCAGGCGGGCACCTTGGACAACCCTCTGCGGCGCGAGCGCCATACCCGTGGTTGGGCCCAAGCCGTCGGCGCGAAGTTTCCGTATCGGCACCACCATGCAGTGTAACGCGTCGCACACGACAATTTGCCGTGGGTCTCCCGGCTTCCGGGCGCCGCCATCCCCCAGATGGGAGAGGCGGCTGCCAGAGCGCAGCGGCCTCGGGCAGGGACGGCACAGGATACTGATCGGACGGGCGGGGGGACCAAAGGCGGCCGGAAATTGCACGCGGTAGGCTGATGTGGGGCTCCCGGCGCGATCGGGAATGGGCGAATGTGCGCGGCGATCTTTAAAAAGAGGCAAAAGCCGTCAATTACTTAGGCCGAGGCTGCCTTGACGGGTTCCACCCGGACCGGTGTAATACGCGGCCCCTCCGTACGGGCGGCCAGGTAGCTCAGTTGGTAGAGCAGCGGACTGAAAATCCGCGTGTCGGTGGTTCGATTCCGCCCCTGGCCACCACTAACTCATTGAACTTAAACGATTTTCAGTCGGGCTGTGCCGCGGAAATCCGGTGGTTGTGCCGTATTTGTGGTGCGCCGTGAAAAGGCGCGGTCCCTCAGTGGGTTAGAGCCCACCCGGCAACTTTCGCTCCAGCCGGTAGCAATCGGAGCGGTCGCGGAGGAAACGAAGCGGCCGAAGCCTTCAGTGTAGAGGATCACATAGGTGATCTGGCGAGCACGCAGACCGCAGCGATAGCGAACGCCGTGCAGGCCCCGAAAGGGCTGATGTGGAAGCCGACCCGGCCACAAAACGGGGAAGGCTGCGATCGTCG
>JAJZDX010000014.1 GCA_021805865.1 Pseudomonadota bacterium | reverse complement strand
TAACCGCGTCCCCTATGCCTATTTGCGGGTTGGAACCCGGGCAGCCCTGTTTGCTGATCGTCCCGAGTCGCTCGGCAGCACTGTGCAGCGTGTCCACCCTTGCTGCTCTTCGGCGGCGGCATACTAGCTAGCCGACGCCTGTGTCCTTCCGGTCCGTCCATGGGAGCCGAGCGTTGAGCATATTTCACGTCGACTGGCCGTGGCGTGTCAAGCCTACGAGAGTGCCTTAATGCTTACGGGTTCGATGGTTGGCCGTAGCGATCAGGAATTACGCACCTGTTACGCACTGATGGTGCGTTCGGCCTACAAATACCGTAAGGTGTGGCGGTCACCCTCTCCTCCGCCAGTTTTGATGGTTCGCGGAATCCCCGGGGTAGGGCGAATTCGCGAATTCATACCTCGCTCAGGATTGTCCTGGGTCGCGGTCCCGGTCGGTGCGGCGCGCACCCGAGCGCTGGCGTCCCTTGGCGCGACGAATGCCCCCGCGCATCTGCCCGCTCGCAGCTTTCTCGATGATTCTCAGCGCTCGAGCGAGCGCATTCCGTTCAGGACACGACGGGTAGGAATCGAGCGTCTCCGAGAGGCTGTTGCGAGCGACCTGCGCACAATGATCACGCAAGCCGGTCAGGTCCGCATCCGCCAGTCCAGCGATTTCTTGCAGCTGCCTGAGGCCCTGCGAGTCGAGCCACTGTTCGGCGGCCGGATCGGATGCGAGGATTGGCAGGGCAGGTGTATCGCCGTGTATCCATGTCTGTGTGGTCAGCACGTCATAGACGGGAGCCAGACGAGGTTGCGCCAAGTCCTCGCCGTAGAGCAAACCGAAATTCTTCAAGTGCGCATCCCCATTGCGCAGCACGTCGTTTAATACGATCAGGGTGAGCAGTGCGCGGCGGTCTGTGGCTTGGTGCGCAGGGTCAACAAAATTCCCGATCATTCGAAACAGGTGCTCGATAGAACCACTGTACTTGCCCGTTCGTCGAATGCCGGAAAGAGCACAGGCGTCCTCGAACCCCAGGCGACCGCCAGTATCATCAATGTCAAAGCGCTCGACGATGATCGAGGTGAGGTCCGGTGCCAGTTCGACGGATGGCACGGTGAGGTTGGCGGCCGCACATGCCTTGAGGCACGCGTATTCCACCAGGCAGGCGCCGGTGAATCTGGCTGTGTCGAATTTAACGATGGAACCATGCCCGATAACCGTGCCGGGCCGCGTTCGGCCGTGTGGATGCACGGACATCTTCGGCATCACACCGGCGATGCCGAACAGCTGCGGCGACTTGCGCAAAATCGTCGCGAGGCGTCGTGCTGCGCCTTCCGAGCGCGCAGCTTCGAGAATTTCTTCGTCCAGTCCCTTGTCCCGTTCGAGCGGACCGCCGAAGGTGACGCGGCCGAGGGTATGCCTGCCAATCAGCCGTAGTAGCGAGAAATCGCTGTCGACATCGATGTGTTTTCCGAAGCGGTTGCGGATCGCCTCGAGGAGCATTCCCTCAGGAAGTGAGACCTCGAACGGGGGCGGCAGCCCGCTGTAGCCACGATACTCCTCGGGCGGTTCCCCGGGCGGCATCACGAGCGATACCGCGAGCTGTGGCGCAGTTGCCGGCCGATATTCGAAATCGATCAAGCCAGTCGCAACGTCCTCGCGAAGCACGCCGACGTGCTGGTCCGAAACGTAAACGTCAAGCTCGCTCACGCCGAACTTTCAGGGCAAGGTGATCACGGCGTAAACGCTCCGCTGTCATGAGCTCCCTGAGTAACGGGCGCCGGTGAGGCTGCTGCTCGACCGTCTGTGCCACCTCCCTGCTCGTGATGCGCTTGCCGTGTGGTTCCCCTTCAGCCCGTGCAATCGACGGGGACGCAGGTTCTAGCGGGACACTCCGTCGGGTCTGCCGTTCACGCTCGGTTCTCATCAAATCCTTGAGGGGTGGACGCGCCGGAGCGCTCAGGTGCGCAAAGTCGAGCGTCAGCACGTTCATGATTGCGGCCAGGCTTTGCGAAGACACTCCGCGGCCCGCTTCGGCGGCAATGACCGTCGGGCGCGATACCGAGGCCGCATGGGCCAGTTCGGCCTGCTTCAAACCACGCCGCCGTCGCTCGGCACGTAGCCGCATGCCGAGCTCCTTCAGCATGCGTAGCGCTTGGGTCTCGACTCGCAGAATCATGGAATCCTGAAAATCCCCGGCCGCTGACGAACCGGTGTGTTCTGACGGTTCGAATGATGATGCGCCAGGCCTGCAGTGATGTCAAAAATTATTGACATTTGAACAACTGGATCGGGGCGGTGGCCGCCGGGAGCGCCACCGAGCGCATGGGCAAATGGGCAAATAGCGCGACGCGGGGAAAATCGAGTCGGCCGGGGCAGAATCGATTCGTATGACGCGTTGACTGGACAGCCTGTCACTGCCGCCGGAGATTACGCAGGGCCGTGCGCACCAGCCGTGCGAAACGCAGTGAATTGCGTCATTTGTGGCGGCCACCCTCTCCGCGAGTTTTGATTCTCCTGCTGAATTGCGCGGGTGGGGCGAATTCGCCGATCAATGCCTCGCTCGAGACTGTCCGGTGTCGGGGTACCCGACTGTGTGACGTGCACGAGAGCGCTGGCGACCTTTGGTGCGATGAATGCCCCCGCGTATCTGCTCGCTCGCGGCGCTCCCGACGGTCCTCAGCGCCCGACTGAGCACATTCCGGTCCGGACACCGAGGGCAGGAATCGAGCGTTTCCGAGAGACATTTTGTGAGCGGCCTGCGCACAGTGGTCACGCAAGTCGGCCAGGTTGACGTCCGGAACGGAGGTTTCGATGGGATCCAGAGTGGCCAGCAGCGCGAGGAGGTGGCCCTTGCGCACCGGCTCGATCACCGGGCGATCTCCGTACCTTGCGCAGGATGGCTTGATCCCCCTCCAGCTCAAATTCACGAGGGATGCGCAAGGCCTGATTCCGGCCGTTTCGAAACAGCCGCACAGGACAACCGGGGTCAATCGCCGTGATGACCGATCAATGGCATCTGCCAAAGCATATGCCAGTCAGCAAAGGAGGCCGATGCTTTCCGATCCACTTCCCTCGCGTACTGCACTGTGTGTCGTTCAGGCCTGCCGGGTATACCCGCTCCTGCTTTGGGGGGGACTCGCAGCAATAATCCCAGGAAACAAAGAGGTAGTGGTGGTTGCCGGCTTGAACCAGAGAGAATGCTTCGACGGGGGTCATTCGGCACGCTGGAGGCGCGTTCCGCAAGGTGATGGATTGGGCTGCCAGCCATGATCTTGCCGGTGCTGGGATCTATCTGCTGCTGGAAAATGCCGCTCCAGAAGCTGCCGTATTGCAGCCATACCGAGCCGCTCGAGTCCACAAAAATGTTGGGATCGATCGCATTGAAGTCGTCCCCGGTGGTGGACTGCAGGATCAGGCCCTGAACGACCCACTTGTAGTTCGGGGAGGTTTGGTCAAGAGTGACATTGGTGGCAAGGCCGATGGCCGAAACCTGCGAGCCGAAGCTGGACACCGCGTAATACAGCTGATAGGCGCCGTTGAAATAGGAAATGTCAGGAGCCCGGATTCCGGTGGCGTCCGGCACGGCGGTCGGGATCCAGGAAGGCAGAGAGCTGAATACATAGCCGCAGGCTGTCCAGGATAGCTTGTCCGTGGAGCAACGGATGGGGATGTGTCCCGATTGATTGGGGGCGTCGGTTGAGAATACGTAGTAGGTGGATCCATCGCGGATGATACTCGGGTCGTGCACGGGCGAAGTGTCTCCAGTGAGCGTGTGGCTGGAGAGTGGCCCCGCAGCCGGCGCGCCGGCAACCTCGATACTGAGGCTGGCTGTTGCCGTATCCGATGTGGAGTCGGTCACTTGTACGGTGAAGTCGGAGGTTTCCGCAGCGGAAGGCGTTCCGCCGACGGTTCCGCCGGCGGCGAGCGAAAGACCGGCGGGCAGCGAGCCCGAGGAGACTTTCCGGCTAATAGCCGGTGGCGCCGCCACCACAGGCAGAGAGACTTGCGGTATATGGAGTGCCCGCGGTCGCACCGGCAAGAGAAGACGTCGCGATCGAAAGTGCGGGCGAGGGCGAGAAATTCGCGCCGGGGCTGCCGCTGCCGCCGCATCCCTGGAGCAGGCAGCAGGGCAGGAGAACAGGGAGAAGTCCCCATGGAGCTCCGGCGCGCCGGGGCCGACTGGTCGATGCGCAGATCACGCGACGCGGGCCGGAGAGTCCAGTATGTCGAGGCCGATTTCGCGGCAACAGAGAGAAGGAGGTGGAAAGACGAGAGCCGGGAGTTTTCATTGAACAGGCGTCTCCTCTTCATTCTTCCTCAATCTTGGCAACGCCGGCTCAATGCACGTGTATTTCGATGACGTTGATCGAATAGGGCGCGAACGTATGTCGGACATCCGATCCGAGCCAGCGCACCGTCGCGGTATGAGGCACGACGCGGTTCGGATCGTTGATCGTGTTTTTGGCATGGGTGCTGCCGGCGTGCAGCGTCACCAGGGTTGCACGGCCCGCCACCGCCCCGCCCTCGATGCGCAGCGCCAGGGGCTGCGGCTCGGGACTGGCGTTGACGATCTTGATGTACAGGGTGTGCGTGGCGGCGTCCCGCGTGACCGACTCGAAGCACAGCGGTCCGGCATCGCTCAGGTGCGAGGCGACCACCTGGTTGCCCAGATAATCGCTGAACATCACCTGCGCGTAGTAACTCGGTGAGCCGTAGCTGTGCAGCGCGTCATAGCCGATCAGGTTCGTGCCCCATTGGGAGGCGAGGGGATTGACGTTCACGAGCAGCGGGGCGTAGCTCGCCATCACCACCACGTCGCTGTTGCGCTCGAGGCCGGTCATCCAGGCCGCATCACTCAATGCCGCGCCGAAGTCCGGCGTCGGAGTGCCCTGGATCGTCGCCCATTCGCCCACCATGATTTTCGGGCCCTTGCGGCTGAAGTGGTCGAAATAGTGCGTCTCGTGCAAAAACTGTCGGGCGGTCCGGTAGAAATGATCGTCAACCAGATCGGGCTGCACGTCGCCCCCGACCGGCATGGTGGCGATGATCTGGATGTGCGGATAGGCCTTGCGGATGGCCCGTGCGAACTGGGCGAAACGGCCGTTCGATCCGCTGTAGCTGCCCGAGCGGTCGAAGAAGTCCTCGTTGCCGATCTCCACGTAGTGCAGCGCAAACGGGGCCGGATGACCGTCGCGCGCGCGCACCGCGCCCCACTTGGTCGTGGTGGCGCCGGTGACGTATTGTATTTCCTCGAGAGCATCCTTTACGTAGGGCTGAAGCTGCGGGCCGGGCCGTATGTGCATGCCGTCGAGCGCGTAGCCGGCGTAGACGGCGAGCACCGGCTGCATGCGCAGGTCCTGACACCATTCGAGGAACTCCAGCAGGCCGAGGCCATCGGAGGACTCGTAGCCCCAGGGGCTCGGGTGCGTTGGCCGATCGACGTTCGGGCCGATCGTGAGCTTCCAATCGTACCAGTCGGCGAGCGTCTTGCCTTCGAGGAAATTTCCGCCGGGGAAACGCAGATATTTCGGATGCAGCGCTGCGAGCTTGCGCATCAGGCCGATCCGAAAGCCGTTGGGCTGGTTCCCGTAGGTCGGCGGGAACAACGACACGACATTCATCAGCACCGACCCGGGATGGCTCACCGTGACGCGGACGAAGTTGTCCTGCGACTGCGGGACATGGCCGGTGCGCATCGTCGCCGTGTACTTCCTCCAATGCGAATCCGCAGCCGGGAAGGTCGCACTCGCCATCACTTTGCCTGAGTCGCTCACGATGGCCAGGGTCACCGGGCCGGGGTTGCGAGCGCCAGACTTCAGGTAGATCGAGGCATGGTACAGGGTGTTCGGCCAGACCGGCACGCCCCAGTAGCCGGGGTTGTCGATCCCGCCCGGATCCTTCGGGCTCGCCCGGGCGGCGGTCAGCCTCAGGCCGTAGGGCAGTGCCCGGCTCGGTCCGGTCCGGTTGTCGATCGAGATGGAAATGCCGTCCGCGGCGTTCTGGTCGACGGACCAGATCTTCAGGAACTGGTGCTGCTCGCGCCTGAAGAACACGCGGTCGCGGATCAGCTCCGCGTACAACCCGCCGTCGTAGGAGTGGTTGATCTCCTCGGTCATCAGCCCGTAAAGGGTCGGGCTGACCGCATGCAGCGGATGATCGTACTGCACCGTGAGTCGCCCGCGGGCGTCGGCATGCGCGGGTGACAGGAGCGCGGCGGCCACGAGCCCCACGAGGCTCCCCAGTGCGCCGCCGCGCACGAAGCGGCGTCGGTAGGCCGTGAGCATCATGGTCACCTGATTACGGAGAAGCGGTATACGATCGTGTTGTGATAGACCTGGCCCGGATCGAGCGTAGCAGAGGGGAAATTGGGGTGATTGGGCGCATCGGGAAAGTCCTGCGGCTCGAACACTGCGGCGTCGCCCTGGCGATAGGCGATGCCACCCCTGCCGACGATGGTGCCGTTCAGGAAATTGCCCGAATAGAACTGCAGTCCGGGAGCGGTGGTGTAAATGCTCAATACCCGGCCGGAGTCCGGATCCTCGAGGCGGGCGGCGAAGCGCAGGGTGCCCGGCCGGCCGTTCAGCACGAAATTCATGTCATAGCCGCGGCCGAAGAGGATCTGCGGATCGCTGCCGTCGTGGATGCGCAGACCGATTCGCGTTGGCTCGCGAAAATCAAATGGCGTGCCCGCCACGGGCGCGATTTGCCCGGTGGGAATCTCCGTGGCGTTCATCGGGGTGTAGCGGGAGGCGTTGATCTGAAGAATATCGTGCGAGACGGAAAAATGCGGCGGATCGCCGGGGGAAAGATTGAAGTAGGAATGGCTGCTGAGATTGACGATGGTCGGCTTGTCCGTCGTCGCGCGGTAATCGATGCGCAGCTCTCCGCTGTCGAACAACGTGAAGGTGGCCGTCACGCGCAGCGTGCCCGGATAGCCCTCCTGGCCATTGGGGCTCACGTAGGAGAGCACGGCCGAGGCGCTCGTACCGCTGTGGACGGAGTCGATGGTCCAGATGCGCTTGTCGAAGCCCTTCTTTCCGCCGTGCAGGCTGTTGCCGCGGTCGTTGATCGAGAGCTGATAGACATGGCCGTCGAGGGTGAAGCGGCCATGGGCGATGCGATTGGCGAAGCGGCCGACCGTGGCGCCGAAATAGTTGCCGTACTTTACGTACGCCTGCGGGTTGGAGAACCCGAGGACGACGTCGCCCAGCTTCCCGTTGCGGTCGGGGGTGTCGATCGACTGGATGCGCGCCCCGAGCGTGATGATCCGCACGCGGATGCCGGCACGGCTCGTGAGCTCCACGGACTCTATGCGGGTGCCGTTCGCGAGGGTGCCGAACAGGCCGCGGTGCGCCTGCGCGCCCAAGGCCTGTCCCGTTGCGGTCAATAGGGCGGCGCATGCCGCCGCAGCAAGGATTGATCTTGACACTGTGTGCTCGGTCACGACGCCCCCGTTTTTTGGTTGAACGGCCAGCGGAGGCCGCGGCCGTTCGGCTCAATACTCGGACAATTTCGCAGATCCTGGCGGCAAAGGCAAGGTGGCGGCCTCTTTCGCGCTCCGATTCGATGCCTTGAGGCGGTTCGGCTAGAGCCGGCACACCTCGAAGGATTGCGGCGCGCCCTTCGCCAATCGGTTGCGCAGCGGCAGGAGAAAGGCGTCGGCGCTGATCTCGAACGGATCGCCCGGCTCGCAGCGCACCTGATCGGAGAACGACAGCGTGGCGGTGCCGAAGAAATGCACGTGCACATCGCCCGGGCGGCGGAAGTTGGCGTGCTTGAAATGGTGATGCTCCAGGTTCGAGATCGAGTGGGACATGTTGGTCTCGCCGGTGAGGAACGGCTTCTCCCAGATCAGCCGCTCCCCGCGCAGGATCCGGCTCGTGCCGCGCACGTCTGCGGGCAATGCGCCGAGCAGCTCAGGTCCCAGGGCGGGCTGCGCCCGCAGTGTGGCCGCGCTCCCGGCTCCCGTGGCACCGGCACAGCCCGTGCCTTTACCGCGAAGTCATGGAGCCCTGGAATTCCTCTCCGCCGGAGCGTCTCGGCGCGCCAGGGATTTCAACAGGCAGGCAAAGAGCGCCGGCTGGCGCTCCTTCAGCTGCTTGCGCAGCGCCAGCTCCTGCGCCTCGGCGCCGGCGGCGTGCGCCGAGAGCCAGCGGTGGACCAGACGGTAGTGCTCCTCGGCGGGGCTCCTCCCGAGCGGCAGGTCGGCCGGCAGCGTCCGGGCCAGGGCCGGCTCATGCAGCAGCAGCCAGGCGGGAAACTCCTGCGCAACGAGCGTCTCATCCGTGTCGAGAAAACGCTGCCACAGCGCGTGGATCTCAGACCACCTGAGCTTCTCGACGGCCTCGCCGGTTTCACCGGGTATGTGCCAACACAGCTGCAGCCAGGCGCAGAGGCCCTCGGTCCGGCGCCGGCGCCGCAGGCTGCTCTCCACGAGCCGCACGCCGAGGGCGGCGTGCCGCCACCATTGCGGCTCCGCCCGCACGCTGCCGCTCGCTTCCTGCCAGTCCTGCGCCTGGATCCACGCGTGGCTCGCGTGCAGCATCGGTTCCTGCGGCGAGTAGGGCAGGGCCCGCACCGCTTCGGCCATGCGTCGCCACTGCGGCACCAGCAGATCCCGGGCGCGCGCGCCGAGCAGGCGGCGCGCACCGGGGGTGATTGCCGTGATGAATTCCAACAGCTCGCGGGCGTCCGTGACCGGCCGGCGGGCCCGCTCGAGCGACTCGAGCAGGCGATCGAAGGCCGGCAGGTCGGGGTGGTTCGGCTCCTTGGCATAGAGGGCATCGAGCAGACGCGCAGCCTCGGGCGCATTCGCATCGGCGAGCGCGCCGGCGATGCCGGTCGTGAGCGCCGCCACCGGGTTGTCGAAGAAGAGATCCATCTGCGGTGCGTTTTGAGCGGGGACATAACGGCTCGCGAGCAGCGCGGCGAGCCGCGGATCGTCGCTGATGCGCGGCGCGGCGCCCACGGAACCCGCCGCCTGCGCGCCGAGCTCCTGGCGCTCCTCCTTGAGGCCGAGGGCGCGGGCGTGGGTCGCCGATTGCTCGAGTTCCTCGCGGATCGATTCGCGGCTGCCCATCAGCACCTCATCCAGCACCCTGATTTCCCGGCGTCGCCAGGCCGCGTAATCGGCGGGCAGCAGGCGGCCGGTCGCAAAGAGGAGTTCGAGCGGCGCGAAGGCCCCCTGCTCGAGCAGCAGCGAGTCGACTTGGGCCTGCAGCTCGGCGGCGAGTGTGCTCATGGCGCGAGGAGCGTTTCGAGGTCGGAGACGGTGAGTGACAGCGGCGAGGCGCCCGTGCCGGCGTAGACTCCGGCGGCGAGCGTGCGCTTGCGCTCCTGAAGCTCGAGCATCCTTTCCTCCACCGTGCCCTGCGCGATCAGCCTGTAGACGAAGACGGGCTTGCTCTGACCGATGCGGTGCGCGCGATCGGTCGCCTGCGCTTCGGCCGCCGGGTTCCACCAGGGCTCATAGTGGATGACGGTATCGGCGGCGGTGAGGTTGAGCGCGGTGCCGCCGGCCCTCAGGCTGATGAGAAAGAGCGGCGCACCGTTTGATTGGAAGCGCTCGACCTCGGCGGCACGCTCCCGGGTCGCACCCGTCAGCAGGCAGTAGGGGATGCCGAGCTCGCTTACCCGCGCCTCGATGAGGCGCAGCATCGAGGTGAACTGCGAGAATATGAGGATCCGCCGGCCCTCTGCGACGAGCGCGGGCAGGGCTTGCTCGAGCCAGTCGAGCTTCGCCGAGGGGACGTCGGCGCCGGCGCCGGCATCGACCAGGCGCGGGTCGCAACAGGCCTGACGCAGCTTCAGCAGCGCTTCGAGAACGGTGATCTGACTGCGCGCGAGCCCCGCCTGTTCGATGATCTCGCGGATGCGCCGGTGGGAGGCGAGCCGGATGGCGTCGTAGAGATCGCGCTGGCGCTCATCGAGCACGATGGGCTCGAGCATCTCGGATTTTGCAGGAAGCTCCGGCGCCACCGCATCCTTGGTCCGCCGCAGCAGAAACGGCCTGAGGCGCGCGGCGAGCGCCTCGGCGCGAAGCCGATCCCCGCCCTTCTCGATCGGGGTACGATAGCGGCGATGAAATTCGCCCTCGCCACCGAACAGGTCCGGTTGCGCAAAGGCAAACAGCGACCAGAGCTCCCCCAGGTGGTTCTCCAGCGGTGTTCCACTGAGGCACAGCCGATGATCGGCGCGCAATGCGCAGGCCGCCTGAGAGACTTTGGCGCGCGGATTCTTGATCATCTGCGCCTCATCGAGGATCACCACGGAGAAATCCTGCCGCAGCAGCACATGCGCATCGAGCTGCAGCTGCGGATAGCCGATGATCACGATGTCGACATTGTCGATCTGCGCAAAGCGGGCGCGGCGCGCAGGGCCGTGCAGCGTGAGCGCCTGCAGCGCCGGTGCAAGGCGCCGGATCTCCTGCTGCCAGTGGGCGAGCGCGCTCACGGGAGCAACGATCAGCGCGGGTCTGCGCAGCCGGCCGGCGAGCTTCTCGTGCAGCAGGTGCGCGAGAGCCTGGACCGTCTTGCCCAGTCCCATGTCATCGGCCAGCACACCGCCCAGCCGGTGGCGGCGCAGGAACTGCAGCCACCCGAGCCCCTCGCGCTGATAGGGGCGCAGCTGCGCGGCGAAACCCTCCGGCGCGGCGAGCGCCTCGATGCGGGTGAATCCATCGAGGTCCGAGAGCAACGGCTCGAGCGTCGGATCCGCCGAGCGGAATGTGGCATCGAGCTCGCGGCGGAGGATCGCAAGCGGATACCGCTGGCTTCGCGCCAGCGTGAGCCCCTCGCCATCGAGGGCATCCCGCTCGAGAAGCTCCACCAGCATCGAGGCGATGCGGCGGATGCGCTCGAGAGCGATGGGGACATGGCGTCCATCCTCGAGGCGCAGCAGCCAATGCTCACCCACGGCGAGGGAGGCGGGCTGCGCCTGCGCGCCATCGCCCGCAACCGCGGCTGTCTCGTGCACGAGGGAGCGTTGCAGGTAGTCGGCGAGCGCCGGCAGCAGATTCACCGCCTTGCCCTCCACGATTACTCCGAGCCGCAGATGAAACCAACTCTCGGTGCGGCCCTCGAGCTCGCCGAACCAGCGCTCGGGGCGCACGATGGGATAGGGGAATCCGGGCTCGATCACGATGTGCCAGCCCGCCGCTTCGAGGTGCGGTGCGGTGTCGAGGAGAAAGGCGAGCCAGGCCTCGCGGTGCGCCGTCGTTGCCGGCGCGGCGGCGAATTGCGCTCTGAAGGCCTCTTCGAGCGCAGCATCGCGTGGGATCTCGTAGACTTCCGATCCCGAGACCTGGCGGACCAGCGCCTCTGACTCGGACAGTCGGCGGCTGTCCACCGCCAGGCCGTTGTAAAGATACTGCAACCGCGCCGCAGGCCCCGCCCCGAGAGCCAGTCTCGCGCGCAGGCTCTCGAGCGGCCGGCGATGCACCAACAGGGTTGCAAGGCGCGGCAGCGGACTCGTCCCGGGCTCACGGTCAAGTGCTGCGTTCACCGCCGCGATCTCCTCCGGGGCCACTGCGCGGCGCCCGTAGCGGTCGATGACTTCCCGCTCGCAGGGCAATTCGAGCGCTCCCCACTGCAGGCTTGCCGGATCGAGGTAATGCGCGGGCTCGAGGCAAAGCAGCGGATGCGCCTCATCGCCGGCCTCACAGGCGAGGCGTTGCCTGCCGGCCTCGTCGCATCGCCACGATAGGCGTGCACGGCGAGGCGCGCCCGCACGCAGCGGCTGCGACTGCAAAGAGACCCAGAACGCGCGGCCGCTTCGCGCCACCTGCTCGAAGAGTCTCGCGCCGCCGGTTGCCTCGAGATTCCGGGATTCCTCGAAGCCTCGGTCGCCCAGGGTCTCGAGGATGCCTCGATCGAGCAGGTCGATGTAGCGTGGATACTCGCCGCGCATCTGCGCCGAGTGTGGCACGTAGGGAACCGCGGTCGAGGAGTGTGCGCCGGGTCCGGGTCCCTGTTGTACCCAGACCGACAGCCGCAGCTCACCGCAGTCGCACGGGTGAGTGGTGCTTGCGCGCAATGAGAAAAGATAGCAAAGCTGCTGCCTGGGCGCGGACTGCGCGCGCAACGCCGCCGCCGATCCGGCGGCCCACCCCGGCTCGAGCGTCCCGCGGGATTGAGACTCACGGGGCGCCTGCCGCAGCGACCCCTGCGATGCGATCGATACGGCGGCCACGTGAATGCACGCGCCGTGCTCGCCGCAGCTGCATTCGGCCCGTTGAATCGCGTCCTTCGCACGCCGGATGTAGACGCGGTAGGTGCCCGAGCCTGCAGGGTGCCGCGGCGAGACCACGATCCCGGTTACCACGGCGCCGTTTTGATGCACTCGCACCTCGCGCACGGCGCCGGCTTCGATCAGCTGGCGCGCGGCCCGATGGATGCTTTCCCCGACAGCGCGAGTCGGATCGGGCTGCAATCGAGTACGGTGGGTGGGATCGGTCATTGGGCGGGGGCGCTGCGCCTGTCGGCGGTCCTGTTCGGCAGATGATAGTCGAAGGAGGCGCGAATGCGCGCCCGCGGCGCAGCGGGGGCCGGGACATCGGGCCGGGGCGGCCTCAGCGCACATTGACCGTGCGATTTCCCTCGAATTTCATGATGTGGTAGTAGCCCTGCCAGCCGTTGTCGAGAAACGGCGGCGGCAGTGTCATCGTCGGGTCGTGCAGGTAGCGGATGAAATCGGCCACCAGTTTGCGCGTGAGGCGGATGCCGACCAGCCATTCGCCCCGGTACCAGTGCTTCCATTTACCGTAGTCGGCCTGGCGCTGCATGCGCCGGATCTGCCGGAATGGGGGCAGGGCGCGGCGCACCTCGGCGAGCGCCGCGGTTTTCTCTCCGCGGCGAAAGTCGCGCACCGCCCGGGCCACGCGGTACAGAATGCGCACCCTGTTGCGGTTGATCGCGATCATGGTCAGCATCCGGGCCTGGTAGTAGCGCCGGGGCCGAATTCCCGGCGCGCCCAGCGCCGGTAAAATCCCCGGGCGCCGCCCGCCGGCACCCCGCCCCAAGGCGACGTCCATCGCCGCCTCCGTGGTCATCGCCACGGGGCGAATGTTGCTCACGTTCGGCAGGAAGTACGCCGTCGCGCGTGCCTTGATGCAGCGGCCGAGCTGCGCATAGATGCGATGCACCGGGATCATCTCGGTCAAATGGTTGGCGCTGCCGTTGATCATCGCCACGGGGCAGTACACGCCCTCCCCGGGGGCGAGATCGCCATCGTCCTGGGGAATGCCGTAGCCGCGGTCGGCCCAGACGCGAATGACGTTCCGCGGGATCCTCAGATCCCCTTCATGCTCGAGCCTCGCGCCCTCCTGCCAGAAGCTTGTGACGAATTGCGCGTGCGGATGCGCGGCGCGCACGATGCGTATTTCAGCATCGATCGCCTTGCCGATCACCGCTCCGAGCCGCGCATCGTTGCCGCGCACACTCGGGTCCAGGGCGGCGTAGGACTCATCCGACAGCCCGCGCAGTCCCACCTCCCGGAGAATCCTCTGGTGCGGATCGTATTCGGCCACCGCGTTGCGCCAGGCGCGCTCGAGGATCTTCGGGTGCGCGGTGAAGTTGCAGGGCACGTTCGGCGGCCAGCGCGCGACGTTCACCCCGAGCGCCATCGCGTGAGGCTGCGTGACGATCAACCCGCGCTTGTCGGCGAGCTTGATGCGCGGATCGTCGGGGAAGATCCACGTGCCGGGAATGACCATGTTGCCCTTCAAACGGTCGCGCCGCTTCGGGCGCAATCGGTGTCCTGAGCCGGTGGACCGAAACTCTAGTATCACGACACCTTGATTTCGAACCGTCAGGGACCGCGCCATG
Organism: Pseudomonadota bacterium; assembly: GCA_021805865.1. GTDB lineage: Bacteria > Pseudomonadota > Gammaproteobacteria > Steroidobacterales > Steroidobacteraceae > 13-2-20CM-66-19. Next base: position 111,134 of record JAJZDX010000014.1, on the reverse strand, counting down.
TGGGATCACGAAGCGCCGTTTACTGGCTTGCGCAGTCGGTCTACGTCTCGATATTTGCGTGTCGTCGTACTAGTGCAATTGGAGCTTGAGCCGGACGCGGCCGTGCCAGGCCGCGCCCGATACATCGCTGGTGAGAAATACCCGATTGGCACTCAGGATGCCGTGTGCGAGCAGGGCATCCTGCACCCGCCGCGCCCGCGCCTGGCCCAGGGCAATCAGCGCCTCGCCGGAGGGGCGCACGGTCGCGCGAAGCTGCTCGCGAAGCCACCGGATCTCACCCTGCTGCCGCTCGCGCCGTGCACTGGGCGCCGCGCGGTGGCGGCCACCCGCCGCAGCGCCCGGCTCCGCGGGCAGATGCGCCGGATAAACGGGTCGTTTGTCGAGCTTCGCGCGGTAGAGCGCCGCCAGCAGGCGCTTTTGCTCCTGCAGGCTCAGTGCGCCGATACCGCCTGTCGGCGCCCGGTGAAGATGCGCGAGCGCGAGCGCATCGATCCGCTCATTCTCCAGTGCGCGCGCGTCTTCGGGGCCGGCGGCGCCGGCGGGAATGTCAACCTGCAGGCCGGGCCGTTCGGCGAGCGCGTGGGCAAGTGCGGTGAGGCTCGCGCCGGCGCCCTCAGCGAGCGCGGCCGAGCCTGGTGCGAACACGAGGTATTGGGCCTGCTGCGCGCCGGCGAACAGCTTGCCGATGAGATCGAAGGGTGCAAGCGCGGCCTTCTCGAGCAAGTGCCTCAACATCATCCACACTATCGGCCAGATATCGAATCTGGGGTCATTGAGCGAGCCGCTCACCGGCAGATCGATGCGGATCACGCCGGCGCGGTTCTTCAGCAGCGCCGTCGCGAGCCGGATGGGCCAGCCCACGCGGTGGGTGCTGCCGCTCGGGCCGCCCCACTGCAACTGATCGACGACGATGTGATGATCGGCCTTGAGCTCGCGATTGACGATGCGGTAGTGAAATCGCGTGCTGAGCGTGCCCTTGGCGATGGCGTAGCCGGCATAGAAGTCGGAGTACGGGTCGAAGATGGGCAGCTGGATGTTGTCGAAGGCGACGTGAATGTCGGTGCTGCGGCCGAGGCCGTAGGGGTTGAATGAACCTTTGACGCTCACGGGCGAGTACCGGTCGATCACCTGGCCGGCAAGGTCAATGTGCGCGATCGCCGTCTTGGAGGTCGATACATCGCCGATCGTGCCGTGCAGGTCATCGATCGGGGCGAGGAAGTGCGGTCTGATGGATTCGTCGGCGAAAGTGATCGTGCCGCTCTCGATGTCGAGGCGCCGCAGCAGCGCCGTAAATGCCGGCGCTGCCTTGCCGGACGACGGGGCGTGCGCCGGGGAGGGGCGTGCCGGCCGAGCGCTCGCGTGCGCGCGCGGCGGAGCGAGCGCGGCGAGATTCAACGTGCGGTTGGGGAGGATCTCGATGAGGCCGGTCGGTGCGGTGAGCCGCGCCAGGCCGATCACGAGGTGTGCGGGGCGATACTCGACCCCGGTCAGGGTCAAGTCGCGCCAGCCGAACAGCCCGGTGTCCGCGGCGCGATCGAGCAGCCGGACGTCGCGGGTGTCCACGCGACCGCTGAGACGGACCAGCCCGCCCGCCGCGAGCTCGGCGAAGCCGCGCACGCCGAGCTCTCCGGAGTGCAGTTTCACCGACGGGGCGAGCGGCAGGTACGGTGCGAATGTCCTCAGGGACAGCGGTGCCAGTGAGACCCACAATGCCGCGTTTCGAGTGGCGGGCGTGACGCGCCCGTCCAGCGCCAGATAGGCGCGGTCAACACTGGCGCGCACGCTGAATGGGATTGGGCGCTCGAGGTCATTGCCGAGCGAAGTCGCCGTGAAGGAGTGCAGCGTGATCGCAAAGCGGGCGGCCGGAGAGACCGTCCGGTCTTCGATCCTCGCCACGGAGTTGGTGAGCGCGAAATGGCCGAGCTCCATGTGCCATCCTGCGCGGTGAGAGCCGGCCGGTGCCGGGATCGAGGGTGCGCCCCGCGATCTTGAGGACGGCAGGAAGCGCATCAGGTTGATCATCCCGCCTTTTGACCGGCGTACGGCCAAGCGCAAGCCCGCCAGGGCGAGGGACGACACGGCGAGTCGGCGCCGTGCCTCATCGAGGCCGGCCCCCTTCAGGGCGAGCTGCGCGAGGCGCACGGTCTGGCCCGCGGCAGGGCCCGTGCCGGTCAGTGTGAGGCCGCGCAGGGTCAGGGTCGGAAGCGATCCGTCGGCCGGCGCGCCGCGCGCATACCGCAGTTCCCCGGCGCTCGCCTCGATGCGGGCGACCCGCAGCGTGCCGGGGAGGTCCCTGCCGCGAAGACCGAGGCCGGTGGCGGCAAAATCCAGCGCCGATAAGCGCGTGGCGAGGCCTTGCGCCCCGTAGGCGACAGCATACTGGGCGCTGAGGCTCATCCGGCCGGCGCTCAGCGTCATCGGCAGGTCGGGCGGCAGAAATTGCGCGAGCACGCCGGCCTCGAGCCCGCTCAGCGAAACGGCCCCGTGTGAGGTGAAGGGCGACAGCGACACCCGGCCCTGCCAGGCGAGGATCGCTCCATCGCTCTGCGCCTCGAGGACGAAGCGGCCGTCCGGGCGCCCCTCGGTGCGGAAGTTGACGAGCCGCAAGGTGATCGGAGCGAGAGTGGTCCGGGCGGCAGGGTTGCGTCCGAGGTCCGTGAGGCTCAGCTCGCCCTGGTCGATCCGAAGATCATCGATGCGAAAGACGGGAGTGGGACCGGTGCTGTGCGCGGAGGGGGCAAGAAGCGCGGCAAGGTTGACCTTTCCATCCGGGCCGATCACCACGTGGAGCACGGGATGCTCCAGATCGAGCGCAGTGATGTGATAGCTCGACTCGAGCAAGGACAGCGGGGAGATCCCGATGAACAGCCGGTCGAGCGAGGCGAGCGGCCGGCCATGATCGGCCAGGCGGACATCGCGGACGGAGACCGTGAAATGGATGGGATCGACCTTGATCGGGCCCAGCCCGAGAGACACTCCGGCGTGGTGGCCGGCCCATCGGGCGGCCTCGGAGCGGATCAATCGCGGCGCGAGCACGTAGCCCGCCCAGAGGTAGGCCAGAATGATGAGCGCGGACAGCGCCGCGCCAATGATCCATTTGCGTCCCGGCGGCCGGATCGGCGCTCGTGCTTGCATGCGATTGTGCCCTTGGCTCGCTCGTGGTCGGGTATCGTCTCGTTGCGACACCGCGCCCCCCTCGTTGCGTATATTCCAAGTGTACCAATAACATTATGCGCTACGAACAGACACAGCGAGTGCCGTACGGGCGCCGCGCGAAACCGGTCGACTGCGCCGCGAAAAGTGCTCCCATCGAGGTCTGCCGGAGGCTGGACCGCTCGGCCGGCATGGCGCCTCGCCGGGCATCGGGCGGGCCGGCGTGATCGAGGCGTTCCTCGCCAGTCTCTCGACCATCGGAATCGCCGAGATCGGCGATCGCACGCAGGTGCTTGCGCTGGTGCTCGCCGCGCGCTTTCGCCGGCCGTGGCCGATCCTGGCGGGAGTGCTCTGCGCCGCGCTCGCAAGCAATGTCGTCGCGGCGCTCATCGGGGAGCGCCTCGGGCATTTCCTGACCCCCGTGCGCCTGAACGCATTGGTCGGGGCGAGCCTGATCGTGATGGCGCTCTGGGAGCTCAGGAGCGAGGACGTCAACGTGAAGTCCGCCGCGGAATCGCGCGGCAGCGCCTTCTGGGCCGCGTTCGCCGGCATCTTCATCGCCGAGATCGGCGACAAGACCCAGATTGCGACCGCGGTGCTGGCGGCCGCCTACTCGAGCCTCATCGCGGTGATCGGCGGTGCGACCGCTGGGATGCTGCTCGCCTGCGCTCCGGCGGTCTTTCTCGGCAAGACGCTCTCTGGAAGAGTGCCTCTCAAGGCGATTCACTATCTCGCCAGCGCCTTGTTCCTGGTGCTGGGCGTGGTCTTCCTGCTGCGGGCGTACCAGGCGTACCACGCCCCCCCTTCGGCGAGGTGAGCGTCGGCCTCCGAGGCAATCAGGAGCTGGATCGAACGGCCGCGAGCGCAAAGTGCACGGTCTGGATCCCCAGTGGACCGCTGGCCACGACGCTCAGTCCGGCGCCCTCGAGCAGGGCCGGGATCTCCTGCCATGCCACGAGGCCCTGTCGATGGCGCAGATGGCGCCTCAATCCCTTTCGCCGCGACTCCTCTGCGAAATCGACCACGAGGACGCGCCCCCCCGGCTTCACCACCCGGCGCGCTTCGGCGGCCAGCTGCGTGCGGGCTCTTTTCGGCAGGCGATGCAGCATCAAGGTGCTGAGCACGACGTCGAAGGAGGCATCGGGGTACGGGAGCGCCTGGGCCGCAGCCCGCCGGAAGTCCGCCTCGACCCCGATGCGTCGCGCCTTTTGCCGAGCCCAGGAGATCATCTCCGCAGAAGCGTCGACCCCGCAGATGACCCCTGTGGCGCCCACAGCCTCTCTGGCCAGGAGCGCCAACGATCCTGTCCCGCAGCCGACATCGAGCATGGCCTCACCGGGACGGGGGGCGGCCAGATCGAGCACTTGCCGGCGAAACGAGGGCTCGCGCCCGATGAGGGCCAGCTCGACGAAGAGGTCGTAGAGCCGCGGCCTGTGCAGCAATACGCCTCTGGCGCCCGCGGCGGCAGTGTTGCCGGAGCGCATGCCTCGCGTAAAGGCATCGGCAGGGGCAGCTTCGCTCATGGTCAGTCATCCGGAAATGGACATCTGTTCGGTATGAAGCGTACCCTTCCCCTCACCGATATCGAAGAACACGGGTCCGCGATGTATCCGGTACCGAACAGCCCGAGGCACTTTGTCCGGATTTTCGCCTCGAGGGGAAGCGGCGCGTGAGCGCACCATCGCACAAGGCATGCGATGCCGGGCCCGCAGCCGATCGGCGGGTCCGCCGCACGCGCGGCCTGCTGCACGAAGCGCTCTTCGGACTGATCGGAGAGAAGGATTACGATCGCATTTCGGTGAGCGAGGTTCTGCAGCGGGCCAACGTCGGCCGCTCGACCTTCTACATGCACTTCCGCGACAAGGACGATTTGTTCGCGAGCGCGATCCAGGAGACGATCGAGTCCATGCGGGCGGCCGATCCGGCCTCCGGCAATCCTGTCGGGCCGATCATGGGCTTCAGCCGGGCGGTCTTCGAGCACATTGACTCGAACCGTGCCGCGGGCGGCGCGCGCATGGGCCGCCGGGGACGCGCCATTCTCCATGAGCACCTGCGGGCCGTGCTGGCGCGCTGGATCCGGGATGAGATGGCCCGGGCGACTCAGGTCCGGGCACGGCCTCCCAGGGGGGGGATTCCAACGGAGCTGGTGGCGCAGCACGTCGCCTCGACGCTCGTGCTGGTACTGGACTGGTGGGTCGACAGCGACTGTGCCTCATCGCCCGCCGAAGCGGACGCGCTGTTTCGCGCGCTGGTGCTGCCGGCGCTGAGCGCCGCGCGGCTGCCGGCCGCGGAAACGCATTCTGGCCGGGCCGGTTAGAAACCTGCATCATGGCGGCATGGCGCCCGCTCCCCCGGACGGGCGAAGGAGCGAGCGTGCACCGTTATCGTAAGATCGGCTTGGCTCTGGCGGCCGCCGCGCTCGCTTGGGCGTTGGTCCCGGCGGCCTCGCGGGCGCAGGCCGCGCCCGCGCCCTCGCCGATGCGTGCTCTGCGGCAGTCCAGTTGGATCCCCGAGGGGAGCGCGCATCCGCGCCACGTCATATATGTATTCATGGACGCCAACTGTCCGTACTGTCATTCGCTGTGGCTTGCGTTGAGGCCGTATTACCGCAAGGGCCTGCAGGTGCGCGCCATTCTGGTCGGTGTCATCTCCGCGAGCAGCCCGGGCAAGGCCGCGGCCATATTCGATGCCTCCGATCCATCGGCCGCGTTGCGACTGAACGAGCGGCGCTGGGGTCACGGACCCGGCTCCCGCGGAGGCATTGCGCCCGTGGCGCATCCGAGCCCCGGGGACTTGAGGCGGCTCGCGTACAACGAGATGCTGATGGAGGAATTCGGGCTGCAGGGAACACCCGCTCTGGTGTTTGCCGATGGACGAGGCAAGGTGTACGTGATCCCGGGGATGCCCGACAGGGGCGAGATCCCTGAGATCGTACGGACCGCCGTGCTCCCCGGGCACGGTGCTGAGGCGAAAGGTCGGGCCTGATCGAGGGATGAGCCGGCTGCACGGGCCTTTCCTGAGCGCTCGGCGCCCAGGCCCGGGGATGCGATGAGATGCGCATTTTCAAATCATCCGCATGAACCGTAAGGTATGCGGTGTCTGTCCGTTCCGGAGGCTCTGAGATGGCTGATTCCGAATACGCGCCGCCGAAGGTCTGGACCTGGAACAAGCCGAGCGGCGGACGGTTCGCAAGCATCAATCGCCCGATTGCCGGGCCGACGCACGAGAAGGAGCTGCCGGTCGGCCGCCATCCGCTGCAGCTTTACTCCCTCGGCACGCCGAACGGCGTCAAGGTCACGATCCTGCTGGAGGAGCTGCTCGCGCTCGGGCACGCCGGAGCCGAGTACGATGCCTGGCTGATCCGGATCTCGGACGGCGATCAGTTCGGCAGCGGCTTCGTCGCGGTGAATCCCAACTCCAAGATTCCGGCCCTGCTCGATCGAAGCGGCCCGGGGCCGATCCGCGTCTTCGAGTCCGGCTCGATTCTGGTCTATCTCGCGGAGAAGTTCGGCGCCTTCCTGCCGGCGCAGGCCGCAGCGCGTGCGGAATGCCTTTCGTGGCTTTTCTGGCAGGTGGGCAGCGCGCCTTATCTGGGCGGCGGATTCGGTCACTTCTACGCCTATGCGCCGGTGAAGATCGAATATGCAATCGACCGGTTCGCCATGGAGGTCAAGCGCCAGCTCGATGTGCTCGATCGCCGTCTGGCGCAGAGCGAGTACGTGGCGGGTCCCGAGTACACGATCGCGGACATGGCGATCTTCCCCTGGTACGGCGGGCTGGCGAAGGGATGGTCCTACGGTGCGGCCGAGTTCCTGAGCGTGCACGAGTACCGCAACGTCCAGCGCTGGGCTGACTTGCTTCTCGAGCGGCCGGCCGTGCGGCGCGGGCGCATGGTGAATCGGATCAGCGGCGAGCCCTCGAGCCAGCTGCACGAGCGCCACGATGCGCGGGATTTCGAAACCAGGACGCAGGACAAGCTCTCGGCCGCGAAATGACGGACGGTCGATTGGACGCTTGCGCCTGGCGCGCTCATGCGTCGCGCGCCAGGCGCAGACCCATGAACTGCCAGCGGTCCGGCGGGTAGAAGAAGTTGCGGTAGGTGGTGCGGATGTGTCCGAGTGGCGTCGCGCACGAGCCGCCCCGCAGCACCCACTGTCCACACATGAACTTGCCGTTGTACTCGCCGAGCGCCCCGGGCGGCACGCGAAATCCCGGATAACCGACGTAGGCGCTGGCGGTCCATTCCCAGACGTCGCCGAGCATCTGCCGCAGGCCCGTGCAGGCCGTGGCACAGGGCTGCAGCCGGCCCGACTCCTGAAAATGACCACGCGCGGGATCGGCGTCCGCGGCGAGGGCCTCCCACTCGGGCTCGGTCGGCAGCCGCGCTTGCGCCCAGCGCGCGAAAGCGTCGGCCTCGTAGTAGCTGATGTGGCATACCGGGGCGTGCGGATCGAGGTCGCGGCGTCCGCCCAGGGTGAACTCGCTCTGCAGGTCATCCGACCAATAAAGCGGATGTCGCCAGCGGCTCTGCTCGGTGCAACGCCACCCCTCCGACAGCCACAGCGTCGGTGTGCGATAGCCGCCGTCGAGCACGAACTCGCGAAACTCGGCGTTGCTCACCGGGCGATCGGCCAGCTGGTACGGGGCCAGCCAGACGGTGTGGCGCGGGCGCTCGTTGTCGAAGGAAAAGTCCGCACCGTCATGGCCGATGGCGATGGCGCCATCCGGTCCCGGCAGATAGAGCAGGGCGCGGGCGCTCCCCGGATCCGGCCGCGGCAGATGCGGGTCGTAGGCGGGCTCCTCAGGGTGGCGGGAGAACAGATGCTTGATGTCCGTGAGCAGCAGTTCCTGGTGCTGCTGCTCGTGATGCAGCCCGAGGGTGACCACGGTCTCGAGCTGCGGCTCGAGGCCGCGCTCCAACCGCTCCTGCATGAGCTCGTCGATGCGCGCGCGATACGCCAGCACCTCGCTCCAGTCAGGGCGTGTGATCAGCCCGCGGGCGGCGCGGCAGTGCATCGGACCGACGGACTGATAATACGAGTTGAACAGGTAGCGCCAGGAGGGATGCAGCAGCGTGTAGTCGGCGCAGCGCGACAGGACGAACTCCTCGAAGAACCAGGTGGTATGCGCCAGATGCCACTTGGTGGGGCTGGCATCGGCCATCGACTGCGCCACGGTGTCCTCGGGCCGCAGGGTGCGGCACAGGTGCAGCGTGCGCGAGCGCACGCGCTGATAGGCCTGCGCGAGTTTGCAGGCCGCAACGGAGGGCGCGAGGGCCGCGGAGCGCGCGGGTGTGATCATGGCGTGAGTCCTCTTCTTGCGGCCGGCCGCTGCTCGAATGGCGCGTCCGACGACGGTCTGTTCCCGGGGGAATCTCGGATGCGGCCGAAGATTGCGCAAGCGCACGGGGAATTGTGCCGATACGGCGGGAGCGGGGTCAAGGGCTGCGGTGACGCAACTTGGGCAGTGGCCGGGCCGTTGCCGGCGCCGCCCGCATCCGACATGGCGGATATCGCCAAGACCGGCATCCACATTACGTGATACAGCTCATGATGAGCGCAGATTCGCAGTCTCCGCGGCGCCCTCCGGCGGGCGGCTCGACCAACACGCGGTGAAGCGGTGCGGCTGTTCGTTGGCGCGGGCCGGCCGCTCCGCCCTGGTTATTTCACGGGGCTCGAAGAAAGGTTACGCTTGCGCGGACGCGGACACGACGTATTGTCCGGATCACTCAATCACAGGAGATGCCGATGAATGCCGATGAGCTGCGGGCGCTGCAGGCGCCGCTCAAACAGCAATACCGCGCCGATCCCCGGTCCGCTCTCGTCACCTCGCGCGCGCAGGTCGCTCTCGATCCGGTGCATCTCACGGCGCGACTTGACTCCGGCTCGTCTCGACTCGCGGGTCTGCATCGGGCGACGGGCGGGGCCGGGGATGCGGCCTGCTCCGCCGACCTGCTGCTCGAGGCGCTTGCGGCCTGCGCCGGGGTCACGCTCCTCGCGGTAGCGACCTCGAGCGGTGTCGAGTTGGCGGGTGGGAGGGTGATCGCCGAAGGGGCCTGGGACGCGAGGGGCACCTTGGCCGTCGACAAGGCCGTGCCGGTCGGCATGCGGGACATCGCGCTCACGTTCGATCTGCAGACCACTGCCGAACGGTCTGAGCTCGATCGAGTGCTGAGGGCGACTGAGCGTTACTGCGTAATCCTCGCCACGCTGCAGCAGGCGTCCGAGGTGACAGTCAGCCTGAAGACCACCCCGTAACGCGCAACCGATCCTCGGGCGCGAAGGTGGGGCAGGTCCGCGCATGCCGGACAACGGGCATGCCGGACGGCGTTGCTTGCCCGCCAGGCCTGCGTATCATCCGCCGATCGACTCGCGTCCATGGGGGGCCGTGAAGTCGAGCATCGGCCCGAGCGGCACGATCCCGGTCGGGTTGATGTTGCGATGGCTGCCATAGTAGTGGGTCTTGCATTCATCGATCGCCACGGTCGCGGCGATTCCGGGCATCTGGTAGAGCTCCCGGGTATAGCCCCACAGGGCCGGATGCTCGTAGATGTGGCGCAGGTTGCACTTGAAATGACCGTAATACACGGCGTCGAATCGCACCAGGGTCGGGAAGAGCCGCCAGTCGGCCTCCGTCACGGCGTCGCCGAGCAGGTATCGCCGCCGAGTCAGACGCTCCTCGAGCCACGCGAGTGAGGCGAACAGAGATCCGATCGCGGATTCGTAGGCTGCCTGGCTCGTCGCGAAGCCCGCGCGGTAGACGCCATTGTTCACGGTCTCGTAGATGCGCGAGTTGACCTCGTTTATCTCGGCGGCGAGCGCCTGCGGGTAGTAGTCGGTGCGCTCCCGGGTGAGCGCATCGAACGCGCAGTTGAACATGCGGATGATGTCCGAGGACTCGTTGCTCACGATGCGGCAAGAGAGTTTGTCCCAGAGTACCGGAACCGTCGCCCGGCCGGTGTAGTGCGGGTGCGAGCGTTGATAGAGCTCGTAGATCCGGCGGGCACCGGTGAGCGGGTCAGGCTCGGCGAAGGTCCAGCCCTGCTCGAGCATCAGGGGCTCGACGTAGCTCACGGGGATGATGTCCTCGAGTCTCTTCAGCGCCCTGAAAATCAGGGTCCGATGGCACCAGGGGCAGGCTCGGGCGAGGTAGAGGTGATATCGGCCGGCCTGCGCTTGGAAGCCCGAGCCGCCGTCGGCGCTGATCCGGTCGCGGAAACGGCTGCTCTGGCGGACGAACTCCCCGGTCTCCCGAGCGAAGGTCTGGCCCGGCTGCCACTCACCGTCGATCAACTGACCCATGAGGTACCTCCGCCAAGGCTGGTTCGTCTATACGAGTCGGCACAGGCCGTCAAGGTTCATCCCAAGACCGTTTCGTTCCGGTCTCGGCTAAGATGCGCCCCGTGCCGCGCCACATGGAAAAGCCGAACCGCGACCCCGGCGCCCGTTCATGAGAGCGGGGTCCGTGCGCAACGCAGTGTCGCGCCGCCCGTGGCTCGCCGAGCCCGCCACCGCCCTGTACATCGGGCTCATCGCCTTCATCGCGCAGGCGACGGGGCTGTTCTACGTGCTGTTTCCCGAGCTTGGCGCCCTGAGTCATGACGTTCTGAAGCGGCCGCATGGGGTGTGGGCGCGCGCGCCGCTCATGCTCGTACTGACCCCGCTGTTGACGGCTGTCGGCGGCACCTTGATCGTCCGCCATCTGCCTTACGGCATGCTCTCCGTCCTGCTCGATGTCGGCTGGTCCGCGGTGGTGATCGCCGTGCTGAAATCGCCGATTGCACCGGCCATCTCCGCCGGCCTCATGCCGCTCGCGCTTCAGATCCGCAGCGGCTGGTATCCGCCGTCGATCCTCATCGGCACCGTGCTGCTCGCGGGCCTTTCCCTGCTGTGGCGGCGGATCGGCTTCCCCCTGCCCGCCGAGGCGATGCTCGATGCGGACGACGATGCGGTCGAGCGGGCGCCGGGGGACTACAGCTGGGTGCCATTCTTTCTTCTGTTCCTGCTGCTGGTGATCGGCGCAGCCGAGCTGAGCGGCGACCGGATGGTGCTGTTCCCGCCCCTCGTGGTGATCGGCTTCGAGATGTTCTCCCACCCTGCCCATTGTCCCTGGGCCAATCGCCCCTTTGCCCTGCTCGCAGCCTGTGGTCTCACCGCCGTGGCGGGGGTGGCGTGCGTGACGGTGCTTGGGGTGGGGCCCTTCGGCGCGACGCTGAGCATTCTGGCCGGCGTGGCGGTTCTTCAGGTGCTCGACCTGCACGTGCCCCCGGCTCTGGCGGTGGGGCTTCTGCCGTTCGTGCTGGTCCGGCCGGACTGGTCGTTCCCCGTGGCGGTCGTGGCGGGCACGGCCCTGCAGGTTCTCACGTTCTACGCCTGGAGAAAGCTGCTGCGCCTGCGCGAGGCGCGCTCGCGGTGAGGGTCCCGCTTCTTGCGGCGCGTCCCGCCCGCTCCACGAGTGCGGTTCGCGGGACGCGAGCCTCCCGGGAGCCCTGCGGGCAGCGCATGCGTGCGCAGCGCCCGATCCTCATCGGAAGAGTGGCCAGGGTTCCCGGGTGAGCCCGGCATCGATTCGCGCAACGGCGCCGGCCAATCCCCGCTGGGCGCTGGTGCCGCGCAAACGCTCGTTCGCCCAGGCATGAGCGCGTCTTTCCCTCCCGGCGACCCAGGCCTCGGGCCGCACTGCCGGTGAGTCGCGCCCGATCACCCGGCACGGACTGGCGGGCGCTGCTATGATGGAGCCCTTAAGTCCCGATCCCTGTGTCGGCATACGCCGGCTCGGGCGGGTTTGACCCGGCTCGAGAGGCCTGGGTTTTCTGCAAAATGAATGGCTGTGGTGGCCCGCATCGGCTACTCCGCGACGACCAGTCGTGAATCCCGTCAGGGCCGGAAGGCAGCAGCGGCAGCGGCGATGTCGGGTGCCGGAGCACCCGCTGGTGCGGGCCGCCTCCCTTCCCGGTTCAGGTAGCCCGAGGCATGAGCGAAACCTACACCGCGCTGGCGCGCAAGTGGCGGCCGAAGACCTTCGCCGAGCTCGTCGGCCAGGATCATGTCCGCCGCGCGCTGGTCAATGCGCTCGAGACCGGCCGAGTCCACCATGCGTTTCTCTTCACCGGCACCCGCGGCGTCGGCAAGACCACTATCGCGCGCATCCTCGCGAAGTGCCTGAACTGCGAGCGCGGGGTGGGTGCCGAGCCGTGCGGGGAATGCTCGAGCTGCCGCGAGATCGACGCCGGCCGATTCGTCGATCTCATCGAGGTCGACGCCGCCTCACGCACCAAGGTCGACGATACGCGCGAGATCCTGGACAACGTGCAGTTCGCTCCCACGCGGGGCCGCTGCAAGGTGTACCTCATCGACGAGGTGCACATGCTCTCCACTCACTCCTTCAACGCGCTGCTGAAGACGCTCGAGGAGCCGCCGCCGCACGTGAAATTCCTGCTCGCGACCACCGACCCGCAGAAGCTGCCGGTGACCGTGCTGTCGCGCTGCCTGCAGTTCAACCTCAAGCGCATCCCGACGGCGCAGATCGGCGAGCACCTGAAGGCGATTCTCGAGAAGGAGGACATCGGTTTCGAGCCGGCAGGCATTGCCCTCGTGGCGCAGGCCGCCGACGGCAGCATGCGCGACGGGCTGTCGCTTCTCGATCAACTCATCGCCTTCGGCGGTGGGCGCGCGGGGGAGGCCGAGGCGCGCGCCATGCTCGGCACCGTGGCGCGCGATCATGTGGTGCAGCTCGCCGAGCGGCTCGCCGCGGCGGATGCGGCCGAGCTCGTGCGCTTTGCCCAGTCGCTGGAGCAATGGGCGCCGGACTATGCGCAGCTCCTCGATGAGCTCGCCTCGCTCCTGACACGCATCGCGATCAAGCAGGTGGTCAGTGACTACGAGGGCGATGAGCTCTATCCGGCCGAGCGGATCGCACGCCTGGCCGGATCGCTCGGGGCCGAGGACGTGCAGCTCTATTATCAGACCGCGCTCATCGGACGGCGCGATCTCACACTCGCACCCGATCCGCGCACCGGCTTCGAGATGACGCTGCTGCGGATGATCGCCTTCCGCCCCGCGACCGATGAGGGGCACACATCGGTGACGCCCGTGCGCGGCCGCGCGCCGGCTAGCGCGGCAAATTCCGCGCCGCGCGCGCCGCAGAGCGCATCCGCGCCGGTCGCAAGCGCCTCGGGAGGATGGGACAGCCTGCTGGCGCAGCTCGATCTGCAGGGCGCCGCGCGCCAGCTGGCGAGCCACTGCGCGCTCATCGGGCGCGAGGGCTCGGTCGTGAAGCTCTCGATCGACCCGCGCAGCCGCTCGTTGCGGACTGCATCGCTGGAGGAGAAGCTCATCCAGGCGCTCTCCAAGCACTACGGCGAGCCGGTCCGTCTGGAGTTCGTCACCGCGAGCGAGCCGGCCGAGACCCCCGCGCAGGCCCGCCAGCGCGCTTCCCAGGAGGAGGTGGAAGCGGCGCGCCGAGTGTTCGAGGCCGATCCCGGCGTACAGGGCTTTCGCGAGCGTTTCGGCGCCGCGACCGTCCCCGAGACCATACGCCCGGTGAAGTGAGCCGGCGATCACGCACGGGCGCCGGGCGCCCGGCTTATTCCATTGAGACCATCGAGGAGCGAGCCCATGCGAGGCAACATCAACCAGCTCATGAAACAGGCCCAGGCGATGCAGGCCAACATGCAGAAGATGCAGGAGCAGATCGCGAGCCTGGAAGTCATCGGCGAGGCCGGCGGCGGCATGGTCAAGGTGACCATGAGCGGCCGGCACGAGGTCCGGCGCGTGCAGATCGAGCCCGCCGTCATCGGCGAGGATCGCGAGATGCTCGAGGACCTGATCGCAGCGGCCGTGAACGATGCGGTGCACAAGGTGGAGGCGATGGTGCAGGAGAAGATGGCCTCCATGACCGCGGGGCTGCAGCTGCCGCCGGGGATGAAGCTGCCGTTCTAGGATGAAATTCTCTCCTCGTCTCGCGCAGCTGATCGACGCGCTGCGGGCGCTGCCCGGGATCGGTCCGAAGAGCGCCCAGCGCATGGCGTTTCATCTGCTGCAGGACGGCCGCCCCGCCGCCCAGTCGCTCTTGCAGGCGCTCGAGGCGGCGCTCGCCTCGGTGCGACGCTGCCAGCGCTGCCGCATGCTCGCCGAGGAGGAGTTATGTTCGATCTGCGCATCGCCGCAGCGCGAGACGGTGCTTCTTTGCGTGGTTGAATCTCCCGCGGACGTCGTGGCCGTCGAGCAGTCGGGCAGCTATCGCGGCCGCTACTTTGTGCTGATGGGCCATCTCTCGCCCCTCGACGGGGTCGGGCCGGAGCAGCTCGGCATGCGCGAGCTCGATGCGATTCTCGATGAAGGCCTCGTGCGCGAGCTGATTCTCGCCACCAATCCCACGGTGGAGGGCGAGGCGACGGCGCACTTTCTGGCGGAGATCGCGGCCCGGCGCGGCATCCCCGCCAGTCGCATCGCGCATGGGGTGCCCATCGGAGGCGAGATCGAGTACGTCGACGGCGGCACTTTGGCGCGTGCACTCGCCGGCCGGCAGGCGCTCTGAGCGGCGTTGCCTGCGGGACTCTACCGCCGCGCCTTCGGGCCCTGCGCATCGAGCAGCGTCTCGCGCAGCCGGCGCAGCCGCCGGTAGCTCTCGTACCGCCGCGGATGGATCGTGCCGGCAGCGACGGCCGCTCGCACCGCGCAGTCCGGCTCCCGCAAGTGCCGACAGTCGAGAAAGCGGCAGCCGCCGGCAAGGCGCGCCACTTCGACGAAGCCCAGGTGGCGGGGTTCGAGACGCTCGATCGCGGGAGCGAAATCCCTCACGCCCGGGGAGTCCATCAGCTGCCCCCCCCCGGGCAGATCGAACAAGCGTGAGGCGGTGGTCGTATGACGGCCTTCGGCCGCGCGCATCAGGCCGCCGACCGCGATGTCGGCATCCGGGAGGAGGTGGCGAGCCAGAGATGATTTGCCGACGCCCGATTGCCCGACGAGCGCCGTGACATCGGCAGCGCAAGCGTGGCGCAGCGCCTGCATGCCTTCGCCGGCCGATGTCGACGTCGCGATCCAGGCGTAACCGGCCGCCTCGTACGCCTGCAACTGGTCTTGCAACGCCGCATCGATCCCGAGATCGGCTTTGTTGAGCACGAGGGAGGCGGTGATGCCGGCCGATTCGGCGGCGGCCAGATAGCGATCCACGATGAACAGGTCGGGCTGCGGCACCGGGGCGATGATCACCAGCAGGCGGGTGAGATTGGCAAAAACCGGCTCCGAGCCGCCGCGCACGTTGGAACGATAAAGCGCCGTGCGCCGCGGCAACACCTCGAGCACGTGGACTTCGGCATGATGCTCGTCGTGGCGGCAGCGCACCCCATCGCCGCAGACGATGGTGAGGCCTCGTCCGAAGGGGCGTGCCTTGAATTCCTGTCCGCGCTCGTCGCGCACCAGCAGGTGCCGGCCAAAGGCGGCGATCACCCGGGCTTCGAACGTTGCTACACTCACGGGCCGCGATTATTGCAGATCGGGCCCGCCGGGCCTGCCGGGGAGCGAGCATGCCGAGCGCCGAGCATCTTATCTGGATCGACCTCGAGATGACGGGCCTGAAGCCCGATACGGACGTCATCATCGAGATCGCCACCATCGTCACGGACAAGGAGCTCAATGTCCTTGCCGAGGGGCCGGCGCTGGCCATTCATCAGAGCGAGCAGACTCTGGCGGGCATGGACGAGTGGAACCAGAAGCAGCATGGCGGATCGGGCCTCGTGGCGCGGGTGCGAGCGAGCGCGATTGACGCGATGGAAGCCGAGACGCGTACGCTGGAGTTCCTCTCGAGGCTGGTGGCTCCGGGGGCCTCGCCCATGTGCGGCAACAGCATCTGCCAGGACCGGCGGTTCCTCGCTCGCCACATGCCGCGGCTCGAGCACTTCTTCCACTATCGCAACCTCGACGTGAGCACGCTGAAGGAGCTGGCGCGCCGTTGGGCGCCGGTGGTGGCGGAGGGGTTCGCGAAGCAGGATGCGCATCTGGCGCTCTCGGACATCCGCGAGTCGATCGGGGAGCTCAGGTACTACCGCGAGAGACTGTTCCTGCCGGCCTACCGGGGCTGAGCCCCTCGCGCGCGGGATGGCCCCGCCGGGAGTAGGCAGCTCTCGACCCCTGGATCGGCTCAGAGATCCCTCTTCTGTGGCGGTGACCCCGCCAGGAACAGCCAGGTCTCGACTACGGTGTCGGGGTTGAGGGAGATGCTCTCGATGCCCTGCTCGAGCAGCCAGCGCGCGAGGTCCGGATGATCCGAGGGACCTTGGCCGCAGATGCCGACGTACTTCCCCTTGGCTCGGCAGGCGCTGATCGCCATGCCGATCAGGCGCCGGACCGCCTCATCGCGCTCATCGAAGTGCTTGGCGACGATGGCTGAATCGCGATCCAGGCCGAGCGTGAGCTGGGTCAGGTCGTTCGAGCCGATCGACATGCCGTCGAAGTGCTCCAGGTACTGCTCGGCGAGCAGCGCGTTGGTCGGCAGCTCGCACATCATGATGACCTTCAGGCCGTGCTCGCCGCGCTGCAGGCCGTTCGCGGCAAGCAGCTCGGTCACGAGCTGCGCTTCCTTGACGCTGCGCACGAAAGGCACCATGACCTGGACGTTCCCGAGCCCCATCTGCTCGCGCACGCGCTTGATGGCCTGGCATTCCAGCTCGAAGCACGGCCGGAAGCTCTCGTCCACGTAGCGCGAGGCGCCGCGGAAGCCGAGCATCGGATTCTCCTCGTGCGGCTCGTAACGGTTGCCGCCGATGAGGTTGGCGTACTCGTTGGATTTGAAGTCCGAAAGGCGCACGATCACCGGCTCCGGGGCGAAGGCCGCGGCGATCTGCGCGATGCCCTCGGAGAGCTTCTCGATGAAAAAGCCGACCGGATCATCATAGCCCGCCATCTGCGAGCGGATCTGCTCCTTGATGGCATCATCCAGGCGC
Organism: Pseudomonadota bacterium; assembly: GCA_021805865.1. Taxonomy (GTDB): domain Bacteria; phylum Pseudomonadota; class Gammaproteobacteria; order Steroidobacterales; family Steroidobacteraceae; genus 13-2-20CM-66-19. The sequence goes on along the minus strand of JAJZDX010000014.1, from coordinate 94,039 downwards.
CCGTACTCGAGCAGCGCCCGCGGATGCACGCCGATCATGCGGTTGATGATGAACTCCAGGCGCGCAAGGCCCACGCCGCGGTTGGGAATGCCCGCGAAGTCGAACGCGCGGTCGGGATTGCCGACGTTCATCATGATCTTCACGGGGATCTTCGGCAGGGAGTCGAGCTCGACGGTCGAGCGCTCGAATTCCAGCAGCCCCTCGTACACGTACCCCGTGTCACCCTCGGCGCAGGAGACGGTGACCGGCTGGCCTTCATCGATGCGCCGGGTCGCATCCGCGCAGCCGACCACCGCCGGAATGCCGAGCTCGCGGGCGATGATGGCCGCGTGGCAGGTACGCCCGCCGCGGTTGGTCACGATGGCAGAGGCCCGCTTCATGACCGGCTCCCAATCGGGATCGGTCATGTCGGCCACCAGCACATCACCCGCCTGTACGCGGGCCATTTCCTGCACGTCGCGCACGATGCGCGCCGGGCCCGCGCCGATGCGCTGGCCGATGCTGCGGCCGGTGGCGAGCACCCGGCCGCGCGAATGCAGCGAGAAGCGCTGGATGGTGCGTCCGGCGCGGCTCTGTACCGTCTCCGGACGCGCCTGCAGGATGAACAGCTGCCCGCTCTCCCCGTCCTTGCCCCATTCGATGTCCATGGGCTTGCCGTAGTGCTCCTCGATGGCGAGCGCCTGGCGCGCGAGCAGGGCGAGGTCGGCATCGGTCAGGCAGAAGCGCAGCTGCTCGGTCTGCGGCACCTGCACCGTGCGCACCCGCTCGCCCGACTCAGGCGGCGCATACACCATCTTGATCGCCTTGGCCCCGAGGTTGCGACGCAGCACCGCGGGCCTGCCGGCGCGCACGGCCGGCTTGTACAGATAGAACTCGTCGGGATTCACCGCCCCCTGTACGACGGTCTCGCCAAGGCCGTAGGAGGCGGTGATGAACACCACGTCCCGGAAGCCCGAATCGGTGTCGAGCGTGAACATGACACCGCTCGCGCCGAGATCGCTGCGGACCATGTGCTGCACGCCGGCCGAAAGCGCCACGGCGTCGTGACCGAATCCCTGGTGAACGCGGTAGGCGATGGCCCGGTCGTTGAACAGTGAGGCGAATACCTCGTGCATCGCCTTGAGCACCTGCGCCTCGCCGCGAACATTGAGAAATGTCTCCTGCTGGCCCGCGAAGGAGGCTTCCGGCAGGTCCTCGGCCGTGGCCGAGGAGCGCACCGCCACGGCGATCTCTGCACCCGCGCTCATGCGTGCGAGCTCATTGCGGACCGCCTGTTGGAGGGCGGCCGGGAACGGGGTCGATAATATCCACTGACGGATGCGAGCGCCCGAGACCGCCAGGCGCGCCACATCGTCCACGTCGAGTGCGGCGAGCTCGGCGCGGATGCGCGCATCGAGTCCGTCCTGCGAGAGGAACTCGCGGAAAGCGCGCGCAGTGGTGGCGAAGCCGCCGGGCACGCGCACGCCGAGCTGGGTGAGCGAGCCGATCATCTCTCCGAGGGAGGCGTTCTTGCCGCCCACGGTCTCGATGTCGCCCATTCCAAGCCGCTCGAAGGGAATGACGTATGCGTCCAAGGTCACCTCGTTTGACGCTTGCTCCGCGCCGCGCGCGGTGGAACACTTGAGGCTCCCCGGAAATCGCAGCCGAGTCTCGCGCCGTGACCCGACGAACCGTGTTTTTCGTTTCGGACCAGACGGGAGTGACCGCGGAAACGCTGGGTCACAGCCTCATGACCCAGTTCGAGGGTCTCGCGTATCGCTCGATCACTTTGCCATTTGTGTCGAGCCTTGACAAGGCCGAGGAGGCTGCGCGGCGCATCGATCGCGCGGCGCTCGAGGACGGCATGCGCCCGATCGTCTTCAGCACCATGGTGCAGGATGAGCTGCGCAAGGTGGTACAGCGCTCGAACGGCCTGTGCCTGGATTTCTTCGCCGCCTTCGTCGGCCCTCTGGAGCGGGAGCTCGACACCCGCTCGACCCACCGCACCGGCCGGGCGCACGGGATCGCCGACCTTGCGGTCTACACCGCCCGCATCAACGCCACCAACTTCGCGCTCGCCAATGACGACGGCACGGGCGGCGATTACGAGCATGCGGATGTCATCCTGATCGGCGTGTCCCGCTCCGGCAAGACCCCGACCTGTCTGTACATGGCGCTTCAATATGGGGTATTCGCGGCCAACTACCCGCTCACCGAGGAAGACCTCGAATCCGGCCGTCTGCCGCAGCGTCTCGAGCCGTATCGAGGCAAGCTCTACGCACTCACCATCAAGCCCGAGCGGCTGCAGCAGATCCGCAACGAGCGCCGGCCGCAGAGCCGGTACGCCTCACCGCAGCAGGTGCGCTACGAGCTGCGGGCCGCCGAGGCTTTGTTCGCCCGCCACGGCGTTCCCTTGCTCGATACCACGGAATGCTCCATCGAGGAGATCGCCAGCCGCATTCTCAACACCACGGACATCGAGCGGCGGCTGCGTCCGTGACGCAAAGCTGCTTTGCACGAAATTTGCAAGCGCAAAACCCCCGCCACGGCGGCTTGCACTGTCACCGCCCTCGGTTATAGTCGAGATGATGCTCAATGACACACTGACCACGGTTTCCTGGCGTGCGCGGCCGCGCAGCTTCGTGGCGCTCATGGGACTGTACGAGAGCAATTTCATCCGCCTGGCCCGGCTGGCGGGAGATCTCGAGCGTCTCTGCGGCAAGCACCACTCGCGTGTCGAGGGTGATTGCGACCTGCTGCTCATCGTCACGGAACGTTCGCCTTACACCAGCCTCGTCGAGCTGACTTACCTCATCCCCTCGGAGGCCGGTCCGGTGCACTGTCCGGATATGCACCTGCGGATTTATCACGACGCCCGCCTGGTCGAGGCCGGGGACTGGGCGGCCAGCCGGGGCCAGGGCGTCTCCCGGGCGGGAGCGGGTGTCGCAGAGCGTGAACTCGATCAGCGTTGGGCCCGCAATATGATGCTAAACAAATGGCTGGAGTATTGCGCGGAGCGGGGGCACCGCTTTTCGGCGACCGCCTGATGTGATGCGGGGCGGCGCCTGCCGCACCCCTCATGAAGGCATTTCGACAGCTCGGCTTTCTCAAGCTCACCCTCGGACGCGAGTCCGCACCCGAAGACCATCGGGTCCTCGCGCTTTTCCGCAATCGGGCGGAGCTCAAGAAGGCCTACGGCGACCTGCGCGAAGAAATTGATCGGCTCAAGGACCGCATCAAGCAGCAGGAAGGCGTGACACGGCGGGTGCAGGATGTTCTCGCCACTCTGGAGAGCCGTCTGGGCCTCGGCGAGACCGCCTATCCTGCGCTGGTGTTCTATCAGCTTCGGCGCCTGTGGCAGTGCGGTCACGAGCACCTCGGACGCTTCTGCGCCGAGCTTACCACCCAGCAGGACGAGCGCGAGCGGCGCCAGCACCTGGCGGAGCACAACCGGCGCCAGTTCGCCAAGAGGCAGGCCGCCGAGCACCAGCTGCGCATGGCGCGGCAGCTGGCTGATCACGAGCGCGAGCGCCTGCTCGAGCTCGAGCGGCGGCACGCTCGGCTGCACCGCATCTGGCAATTCTTCAAGCGTCGCGCGCTCGAGCAGCCGATCGCACATGCCCGCGCGGGCGCGGACGCCGCTGAGGTTTCCCTCGGAGCCGCTGCTCAGGCGCTCTCGGACGTCGCGGCTGAGCCCGTGCCGGAGTTCCCGGGCCTGTCCCTCGAGGGGCGCCGGGCCATCAACCTCGCGGTCATCGCTTATGCGGAAGTGCTGTGCCTGAAGCTCGCTGCAATGCCGCTGCTCGTCATGCGGGCCCGCGAGGCGGCTTCGCACCGTGAGGTGATCGATGCCTATGGCTCTCGGGGCGAGTGCGAGGCGCTGATGAGCCAGATCGAGCGGGCGGAGGCGCGCTTGCGGCCGCATGCGAGCCTGAGCCGGGAGATCAAGCAGCGCACCGAGCGGTTGCGGCCGCTGGCGCGGTACCGCGATGCGGGGGAAGACGCCATTCCCATGGCCGAGTTTCTCGCCTCGGACACCGATGCCGCCGTCACCGGGGCAGGGCCCATGGCGGGTGTTCCCAACGTGCTGGCCGAGAACACGTGGGACATCCACGGCATCCTGCTGCGTTGAAGGAGGCTTCCCGCCCGGCGGCGCCGTGCCCTCGCGGTGGCTCTAACTCCGTCCGGTCGCAGCGGCAGTCTGCGCAGTCTGCTCGGGCGGCAGGCGCCCGTGATCGAGACGAATCATATCGACCATGATGTCTGCGGCCTGATCGAGGACCACGTCGGGAATCTTGTCCTGCTTGCCGCCGATCTCCTTCGCGCTCTTGAGCGGCGGCAAGCCGAGCGCCGCCCGCCGCCTGTTGTCGAGTGCGAGCAACTCGTGGTTGTCGCGGGCGCGCTCGGCGCGCCGCTTGGCGAGGTTGAGGGAGACCGTCTGCTGCGCCTCCATCGCATCGATATCCTTGATGTCCGTGGCCAGCCACTGGTAGTTCGGATCGCGCTGGGCCCGGGTCGCCTCCTCGGCATCGAGCTGCGCGATCGAGGGCACCGGCGCCGAGTAGCTCGTGGAGAGCTGGAAGGGCACCCCGCCGATGCGGTCGTACGGCAGGGATCGCCACAGGTCTGCCTCGCCGACCTGCTTCGGGTTGATGGGCGAGGGTAGCACTACGTTCGGGATCACCCCGCGATGCTGCGTGCTCTGACCCGTGATGCGGTAGAACTTGCCGATGGTGACCGTCAGCTGCCCCTCGACCGGCTTGCGGCTCCAGCTGTCGAGCGGGATGAGGTTCTGCACCGTGCCCTTGCCGAAGGTGTTCTGGCCGATGATGAGGCCGCGGTGATAATCCTGGATGGCGCCGGCGAAGATCTCGGAGGCCGAGGCGCTGTAGCGGTTGACGAGCACCGCGAGCGGGCCGGTGTAGGCCGGAACTTTCTCCGGATCGTCGAGCACCTCGATCCTGCCGGTGCGGTCGCGCAGCTGCACCACGGGGCCGTGCTGGATGAACAGGCCCGTCAGCGCGAGCGCCTCGGGCAGGTACCCGCCGCCGTCATCGCGCAGATCGAGGATCAGGCCGTTGATGTGCTCCTGCTCGAGCTTGCGCAGCAGCCGCAGCACATCGCGGGTGGTGCTGCGGTAGTTCGGATCGCCGGCATTTTCCGCCGCGACGTCCTCGTAGAAGCTCGGAACGTTGATGACGCCGATCCGGTAGGTGCGGCCGTCGTGGTGGAGGATCTTGAGCTTGCTGTGCGCCTCCTGCGCCTTGAGTGTGATCTTGTGGCGGACGAATGTCAGGAGTTCCTCTTTCGCGCCGGGATGTGCCCCCGCGGGCAGAATCTGCAGACGCACCGTGGTGCCGGCCTTGCCGCGGATCAGCTGCACTACGTCATCGAGCCGCCAGCCGACTACGTCGGTGATCGGACCGTGCAGGCCCTGACCCACGCCCGTGATGCGGTCATCGGGCTTGAGCGTTCCGGCCACGGCGGCCGGTCCTCCCGGGATGATGTTCATCACCGTGACGTAGTTGCCGACGAGCTGCAGCGAGGCACCGATGCCCTGATAGTTGAGGCTCATCTCGATGCTGTATTCCTCGGAGTTCATGGGCGAGAAATACGTGCTGTGCGGGTCGTAGGTCCGTGCGTAGGCGTTCATCACGTCCTCGAACACGTCCTCGGGACTGATCTGATTGACACGCCGGATCACAGCCTTATAGCGCGCCCGCAGGATCTTTGCCGCCTGCGGCCAAGTCTTGCCGGCGAGCATCAGGGACAATACATCGTTCGTGACGCGCTTTTTCCACAGCGCGTTCATCGCCGCCTCGTTGGCCGGCCACGGCGCATGTGCGCGGTCGAAGTCGTACGTGGCGTTGGTGGTGAGGTCGGGCTCTTTTGCGAGCATCCGGATGGCGTAATCCATGCGCTCGCGGTTGCGCTCCTTGAAGCGCTGAAAGATGAGGAAGGCCGGATCGAGCCGGCCGGCTTCGATCAGGTTCGCGAAGGAATTGCGGTACTGGGAGAGCTGGCGCACGTCGCCGGCCAGAAAATACTCATGATCAGGGTCGAGGAAGTGCAGGTAGTGATCGAACGCGAGCTGCGAGAAGTGGCTGTCGATCGGCAGCTGGCGATACTCGGTCTCCTTCAGGATCCGCGTGATCTTGCGCGCGATGGCGCGCTGCTTGGCCGTCGGGGCGACCGCCCCCGGAGGCAGGATCGAGGCGCGGGCGGGAGCGCGCTGCAGGATGAGCGCGGCGGCGAGGGCGATCAGGATCGTGGCAATGACGAGCCAGCCGAGAGGGTGGCGCAGGGACTTGGTCATCTTGAGGTAGCTTGCGGCAATCCGTGGGGCATCGAGGTCGGGTTCAGGGGGGAGATTGGCCTGGAATCTCAGTCGCGCGGGAAGTGTCGGATCAGCGCGAGCCACAGCCGGATGGCGCCAAGCAGCACCACCGGCCCGACGGCGACGATCCAGTAGCCCGTAGAGCCCCGCAACAGTCCCGCGAAATAGTCTGCGAACAGCGTCAACGGACCGTGGCCTGGGCCGGTGTCACTGTGCGTATAGGGCCCGAGCGTCCAATGCCCCGCCATCCAGATGAGGAAGGGAATGACCACCAAGCCGAACGCCAGCGCGCCACCGAACAGCAGCAGCTCCCGTCGGGCGCCGGCTGAGCCGGCAGAGGGGGGTGAATGGGTACGTGAATGCATGAACGCCAGTGTAGCAGGCCCGTCCGGCCTATGGGCTGCGCGCCGCGGCCCCTTGCGGGGGCGCTGCGCGCGGGTGGGGCGAGCCTGAGGCTCGGCGGAGGCGTATCGGCAGAGAATGGCGGATGCCCGGCCGTGGAAGTTCCACATTCGCATGAATTACCGCGGCAGGCATAATGGCACCCATGGACAAAATGAGAGCAGCGGTCATCGGCGTCGGGTACCTGGGCCGGTTCCATGCACAGAAGTACGCCCAGTCCGCCCGATGCCAGCTCGTGGCCGTGGCGGACCCCCGCCCGGAGGCCCGCGAGGCGGTGGCCGCAGAGGTCGGCACGCGCGCCGTGGCCGATTACCGGCAGCTTCTCGGTGAGGTCGATGCCGTGAGTATCGTCACGCCCACGCCGGCGCATTTCTCCATCGCCCGGGATTTTCTCACCGCCGGCGCTCACGTCCTGGTCGAGAAGCCGATCACCGAGACCCCCCGCGAGGCGCGCGAGCTGATCGAGCTGGCCGCGGCGGGCGGGCGTACCTTGCAGGTGGGGCACCTGGAGCGCTTCAACTCGGCCATCCTGGCTGCGGAGCCGTATCTGCGCGCGCCCCGATTCGTGGAGTGTCACCGCCTGGCTCCCTACAAGGAGCGCGGAACCGACGTCAACGTGGTGCTGGATCTGATGATTCACGACATCGATCTGGTCCAGACCATCGTCGGGGCGCCGGTGCTCACCATCGATGCGGTCGGCACGCCGGTGTTCTCGGACGCGATCGATATCGCCAATGCCCGCATCCGCTTCGCCAACGGCTGCGTGGTCAATGCCACCGCGAGCCGCGTCAGCCTCAAGATGGAGCGCAAGATGCGCATATTCGAGGACGATGCCTACCTTTCGCTCGATCTGCAACAGAAGATCCTCACCCTCATCCGCAAGCGAGAAGGCGCCGGGACGCCGGGCCAGCTGCCGGTCCAGATCGAGGAGCAGAGCCTCGAGCAGGGCGATGCGCTCAAGGCCGAAATCGAAGCGTTTCTCGAGTGCATCCGGACGGGGCGCCCGCCGACGGTGAGCGGTGAGGACGGCCTGGCGGCGCTCGAGACCGCCATGCGCATTACCGAGCAGGTCAACGAATCGCTGGCGGCCCGCAGGCTGACGGAGGCGGGACTCGATGTCTGAGCACCCCGAGCATCTGCGGCACATTCCCCGTCCGGTGACCGTGGCGGCCCTTCAGATGGCCTGCGGCTGGGATGCGCAAGCCAACATGGCGCGCGCCGAGCACCTGGTCCGGGAGGCGGCCGGCCGGGGCGCGCAGGTGATCCTGCTGCCCGAGCTGTTCGAGACGCCGTACTTCTGCATCGAGCAGGACGCCCGCCACTTGAAGCTCGCGCGTCCCCTTGCGGACAGCCGCGCCGTGCGGCGCTTCAGCAACGTGGCGCGAGAGCTCGGGGTCGTGCTGCCGGTGAGCTTCTTCGAGCGCGCGGGGCCGGTGTATTTCAATTCCATCGCCATCGTGGATGCCGACGGCCGGGTGCTCGGGGTGTATCGTAAATCGCACATCCCGAACGGCCCCGGCTACCAGGAGAAGAGCTATTTCAGCCCGGGCGATACGGGCTTCAGGGTCTGGACGACGCGCTTTGCGCGCCTCGGGGTTGGAATTTGCTGGGACCAGTGGTTCCCCGAGGCGGCGCGCGCGATGGTCTTGGATGGAGCGCAACTGCTGCTTTATCCGACCGCCATCGGCTCCGAGCCACCGCCGGCGCCCGCGATAGATTCCCGCGAGCATTGGCAGCGCACCCAGCAGGGCCACGCGGCGGCGAACCTGACGCCGCTCATCGCCGCCAATCGCTATGGCCTGGAGCGCTCCCTGCAGGATCCCGAGGGGCTCTACATCCGCTTCTACGGCTCCTCGTTCATCACCGATGCCCTTGGCGCCAAGGTGGCCGAGGCGCCGCAGGCAGGCGATGCCGTGCTGACCGCGACCTTCGACCTGGAGGAGACCGCCAGGCTTCGGGACAACTGGTTTGTGTTCCGCGACCGGCGGCCGGATCTGTACGGCGCTCTCGTGACGCTGGATGGGCGCGCCGCGCAGCAGCGGGCGCCCGAACAGGACGTGAGGGCCCCAGGGACCTGCGGTGAGGAAGGCGGAGGAGTGCTCTGAAAGCTGCCCGACGAAGCCGCAAGGGCTGCCGGGGAACACAGTCCTTGCGCGAGGGAGCGCCAAGGCGATGCGCCTGAATGGCGATGACAACGAGCGCCCGAGCCTGCAGGCGGAAGCATCCGGGCGGGGCGCGACTGCGAAGGTGGCGCTTGTCGGCGCCCGCGCCGCCCGGGGCCTCGATGAGGACATGGCGCCGCTCGCCTCGGCGTTGAGGGAATGTCGCATCGAGCCCCATGTCGTGGAATGGGACGATGCGGCGGTGCGCTGGGCGCAGTTTGACCTCGCGCTGCTGCGCTCCACCTGGGACTACACGGAGCGTCTCGGGGAGTTTCGCGCCTGGCTGGGAAGCGTCTCCTCGCAGACACGGCTGCACAATCCGCACGCCCTGGTCGTCTGGAACACCGACAAACACTATCTGCGTGAGCTGGCCGCGCTCGGTGTCCCGACGGTGCCGGGCGAGTTCATCGAGCCCGGCGAGGATCCGGCGGCGGCCATCGAGGCATTCCTCGGCAGGCAATCGTGCGCGGAGCTCGTGGTGAAGCCGGCCGTCGGGGCGGGCTCGCGCGGCGCGCGGCGGCTCTCGCGTTCCCGTGCCGCCGAAGCCGCCGCGCACGCCCGCGGACTGCTGGCGGCGGGGCGCAGCGTGCTGGTGCAGCCTTACCTTGCCGATGTCGACCGTGACGGTGAGACGGCCCTGGTCTATTTCGCGGGTTGTTTCAGCCATGCCGTGCGCAAGGGGCCGCTGCTGCGTCCAGGGGAGGACCCGACCCGCGCCTTGTTCGCGCCCGAGCACATCACGCCCCGTACGCCCGACGAGCAGCAGTTGCGGATCGGCGCGGCGGTGTTGGACGCGCTGGCGGCCGCCGGGCGCTCGCCCCGGGCGCCGTTGTACGCCCGGGTGGATCTGCTGCGCGAGGGGCGGGAAACGCCCCGGGTGCTCGAGCTCGAGCTCGCCGAGCCCTCGCTCTTTCTGGGGTTCGCCGAGGGCGCGGCGGCCCGGCTGGCGCGGGAAATCGCCCGGCTGCTGTAGAGCAGGCTGCCGGATCAGCCGGTGAGGTATTTCTGCTGCTGCTCGAGCGGCGGCGGAGTGTACTGGTACATCCAGGTCTCCGACAGCGCCTGGCCGCCCAGGGACAGATAGAGCCTCAGGTTGATCGGCTCGACGTCAGGCCCGGGAACCAGATCGAACATGGCGCGCCAGCCGTTGATCGGCGTAAGGGGCCGCGCCGAGACGATTTGCACGTGGCCGCTCGAGGTGGTGATGACCGGTACTACTTCGGCGTCGTGCGTGAGCATCGGCAGATCCCCGCCGACGAAGTCGACCACGAAACGCCAAGAGAACTGCGTGCGAGGACGTCCGACGACGCCGCCTATCCCGTCGCGAGTCGCTCGCACGTGTGCGAGGGGTGGACCGAAGGGATTCTCGCGGCACCAGTACATGCGGTAGCCGTACTCGTACACCCGGCCCGGAACGACCTCCCCGCCCGGGTTCCAGAACGCCACGATGTTGTCCATCGTCTCATCGATGGTCGGGATCTCGACCAGCATCACCGCGCCCTTGCCCCAGCCGGTCTTCGGCTGCACCCAGCAGCCCGGACGCCGGTTGTACCAGGCGCCATCGTCCTGGTAGTCGGCAAAGCGGTGGTCGCGCTGCATCAGGCCGTAGCCGCGCGGGTTGTCATCCAGATAGGAGTTGACCCGCAGGACGCTCGGATTGGTGAGCGGGCGCCAGATCCACTCGCCGACGCCGGTGCGCATCTGCAGGCCGTCGGAATCGTGGATCTGCGGCCGCCAGTCATCGGCGACCCGGTGATCGTTCTCGCCCACCAGGTACATGCTGGTGCCCGGGGCGATGCCGAGGCGCTCGATCTGCCGGCGCGGATACAGGGTGAGGTCCACATCCATCACCAGCGTTTCGGCGACGTTGATGAGGAAACGATAAGCGCCGGCCACGCTCGGGGAGTCGAGCAGCGCGTACACGGTGAGCAGCGTCGATTCCGGCGCGGGCTTCTCCAGGTAGAACGCGACGAAGTCCGGGAACTCCTCCGGCTGCGGCAGCCCGGTGTCGATCGCGAGCCCCCGCTGCGACATGCCATACTGGCCGCTGCCATCGACCGCGCGGAAATATGAAGCGCCCTGAAATACCGTGCGGTCGTTCTCCCAATTGGTGTGAAAGAGCACGTTGAACCCCGAAAATCCGAGGTTGCGCGGGATCTCGGCGGGCTTCAGTCCCGATCCGCTGTAGTCGAACAGGGTGGGGTCGAACAGGATCCGCCGTGCGCTGCCTTCCTCGAGGGCGTATATCGACACCGGGCGTTTCATCGTGAACCCGAGATGGTCGAAGCGGATGCGGAAAAAGAGGTCCTCTCCGTACCAGAGCGTGCGCTTCGGGCGGTAGGTGATCGACTCCCACTGGTCCCAGGTGAGCTTCGCGATGGCAGGCGGCAGGGGAGGCACCGGCTCGCTGTACATGGACAGCGCCATCGAGCGCGCGCGATTTTTCAGCTCCGCGAAGGAGAAAGGCTCGGGTGCGCCGAGCTTGGTGACACCCAGCTGGGGTTTCGGAGGCGGTTTCTTTTTTTTCTGTGCGAAATCCCATGGCCAGGGCGCTACGGAGGTCACGGTGGCTGCGCCGGCCTTCCTCAGGAAACCGCGTCGATTCATCGGGTCACCTCTTGGTTGATCTTTTGTGCCTTGCCGCGGGCATCAGGAGCCCCGCCATTCGGTCTGAGTCCGCCGGCTGTTCCGATCGGCGGCGCGGCGCATGCCGACATAGTGCAGCGGCTCGGCTTTCATCGGTAGCGGCGCGTGCGCCGGTACGCGGGCAGGCGCCTCGCGCGCGCCTGTGCCGGTGGCCCGCGCCGGACCCGGGCGCCCGGCGGGAAACGTGGGCGCGCCCTCGCGCAGACGCGCCTCGAGCGCGGCCAGCTCGGCGGGCGGACTGGTCTCCTCGGGGGTGAGAAACAGCCCCCGCCGGCGCATCCATCGTCCGAGCTGCGCGCGGCTCGTCAACATCGTGAGCGGCACCGAAAGCACCATGCCGGCGAGCACCGGCAGCAGCCACCCGGTGTAGCGCGGAGCGAGCTCCAGGATGAGCGCGCCCCAGGTCATGCCGATGACGACATGCCATTTGTGCCGCCGGAGAGCCTCGAGCCAGCCGATACCGCGGTCGCCGCGCTCCTGTGCGCGCCACGCGACGGGCTTGCCGGCGAGGATGCTGATGACGAAGGTGGTGTGGAACAGCATCATCGCCGGCGCGAGCAGGACACTGTAGAGCTGCTCGAGCACGAGGCTCGCGATGAGGCGGGGCGCGCCGCCGAAGCCGCTGCGAAGCGCCCGATCCCGGATCGCGAGTACCACCGCGAGCACCTTCGGCAGCAGCAGCACCACTCCGGTGAGCGACAGCAGCGCCACGATCTCTCCGTCCCGATAGTGCGGCCAGATGGGAAAGAGCGCGTGGCTGCCGGGCACGAAGTACTGGTGGCCATGCAGCGCCTGCAGAATGACCACGCTCGAGCTGAGCAGCAGCACGAGCAGCCACAGAGGCGAAGTCACGTACGAAAGCACGCCGCCCACGAGGTGCACGCGGCTCAGCCAGTACAGGCCGCGCTCCGGGAGAAGGCCGAGATGCTGGAGATTTCCCTGCGCCCAGCGGCGATCGCGCGCCGCGTAGTCGATGACGTTCGAGGGAACCTCTTCCCAGCTGCCCTGATCGCTCGGCAGCAGCCAGACCTCGAAGCCCGCCCGGCGCATGAATGCCGCCTCGACGAAATCATGGCTCAGGATCTCGCCACCGAGCGGCGGCGATCCCGGCAGGCGCGGCAGATCGCAGTGGGCGGCGAAAGCCTTCAGGCGAATGATGGCGTTGTGGCCCCAGTAGTTGCTCTCTCCGAGTTGCCAGAATGCCAGTCCGCTCGCGAGCATCGGGCTGCTCAGGCGTGTCGCGAACTGGATCAGCCGCGCGAACAGGGTGTCCCGGCCCGCAGGCAGCGGCAGGGCCTGGATGATGCCGACCCGGGGATGGGCGTCCATCAGACGCACGAGTTGCGCGAGCGCCGTCCCGGACATGATGCTGTCGGCATCGAGCACGATCATGTAGTCGTAGGCGCCTCCCCAGTTGCGCACGAAGTCGGCGATGTTGCCGGCCTTGCGCCCGGTGTTCTCGGTGCGGCGACGGTAGAAGAGCCGGCCGCCGGCGTCGTGGCGTGCCACGAGCTCCACCCAGGCGCGCTCCTCTGCGGCGGCGATCTGTGGATCGCGGGTGTCGGAGAGAACGAAAAAATCGAACGCCGCCTGCTCGGGCATCCGTGAGACCGAGGACCAGATGACATCGATCCCGGCGGCGACGCGCGCGGTGTCCTCGTTGTGGATGGGCATGACGAGCGCCGTGCGGCTCGCGAGCACGGTCCCGTCGGGCGCCGCGCCGAGCATGGCCGGATCCCCGCCGCGCAGGCGCACCACGAAGCCCGCGACCGCGCTCCAGAAGGAGTTCGAGATCCACACGAACAGGACGAAGAAGAGGGCGAGCCCGATCCAATCGAGGTTGCTCACGCCGTTCGCGTGCAGAATGTCCCACATCATCGTGGTCGCCGCCGCGCCCGTGAGCAGCGTCAGACCGAAAAAGAGCGCGCGTCGTCGGCGCGCGGCGCGTCGCACGCTGGCCGCTTGTATCGTCAGGTCGCCCATTGGTATGTCCACGTCTCGGTCAGGGCCGAGCCATAGAGCTCGAGGTAGCAGCTGAGGTTCACCGGTCGGCCGCCGGTAGGCTTGACGTCGAACGAGACGCGCCACGCGCCATCTTCAGGCAGCCGCCGCACGGAGATCCGGGAAACGGCAGCACCGTCCGCCGTGACCTCGGCGCGCACCGGCTGACTGGCGCGCAAACTCCCGAGCTCGCCCCCGGTGAAGTCGATGAGCACGCGCCGCATTCCCGCCACCGGGTGTCCGGCGCGCATGATGGGACCGAAGCGCGTGGCCGCGGCCCGCCCGCCGGGCGGCCAGCGCTCGCCCGAATACAGGTAGGAGGACAGTACGTAGGAAAAGGAGATCGGCCGGTGCGGAATCACCGGCGTGCTCGGCACCCAATAGGCGTCGACGTTGTAGTTGGTATCGCCCGTGCTCGGGATCTCCACGAGCTCCACGCCGCCGCGGCCCCAATCCCCGAGCGGCTGAACCCAATAGCTCGGCCGCTGCTCGTAGCGGGCGTCGGGGTCCTCGTAGTCGGCGAAGTCACGGTCGCGCTGGATGAGCCCGAAGCCGCGCGGATTGTCGTCCATGAAGCGGTTGACCTCGAGCCGCCTCGGGTTCTGCAGCGGCCGCCACAGCCACTGGCCGGCGCCGGTGTGCATCATCAGCCCGTCGCTGTCGTGCACTTGCGGGCGCCAGTCATAGAATCGCCGCCGCGCCGAATTCAACCCGTACAGGTACATCGAGGTGAGCGGGGCGATGCCGAGCTTGGAGACGTGAGCCCGCGGGTAGAGCGTGGCGGTGACGGTCACCTGGGTGATGGCTCCGGGGCGCACGACGAACCGGTAGGCTCCCGTGAGGCTTCGGCTCTCGAGCAGCGCGTAGAGCTTCATCTTGCCGGCGCGCGGGGCCGGGCGCACGAGCCAGAAATCGGTGAAATAGGGGAACTGCTCGCCGCCGACCGTGGCGGTATCGATGGCGAGGCCCCGGGCCGTCACTCCGTAGACCTGATTGCGGCCGAGCACGCGGAAGTAGGATGCGCCGAGAAAGGCGATCACCGGGTCCTCTTGCGCGGGCGTGTTCAGCGGATAGCGCACAGAGAAGCCCGCGAACCCCAGATAGTCCGGCAGCCGCATCCGCGGCACCGCCGGGCCGAAGGTGAACATCGAGGGGCGGTACGGCACCTGGCGCACGCCAGAGGGCAGCACCTCGAAGATTCTCACCTGCCGGGTGAACGCAAAGCCGCGGTGATAGAACTGGACCTCGAACCTCGACTGGCCGCGCCACAGAGCCGCGTCGGGCTTGAATCGGATCTGGCGATACTGGGCGTAGGAGAGCCGGACCAGAGCGCGCGGCAGGGGCGTGGAGCGAATGCGATAAGGGACCGCGGCGCGTCTCTCGGCCAGGCGCTTCACGGTTCCAAAGTTGAAGGGCCGGGGTCGAGGGGGGGGCGGGCGATGCGCGCCCGGCTCCGCGGATCGGCCGACCGCGGAGGTCATCAGCAGGAGCATCAAATAGGCCAGCTGTGCTCGATGGACAGATAACACCAATCTTCCTAGCTTCTAGCATCGGTGCCGTCGGACTTGCATGCATTGTTCGTTGCAAGGTGGCGCTTGAATGTCGCCGTCCAGAGACAGTGATGCTCTCGAGCTAACTGTCGCTTTCCGGAGACAGGCTGGTCTCGCGGCACGAGATACCCATTGGGTAGCGGCAGCCTAACCCATTTGGCATTTGGTGTGCCAGAAAAAGTCCGCCTCGCCCGCCGAGAGTGGGATCGATGCCAAATCGCGGCATCGAGAGTCAACTTCACGTCCGTGGCGCTGTTGCACGTTGCCGTTCAGGATGCCCAACGTGGCCGCCGGCGGCTGGCGGCCGGCCTGATGCGGCCGATGTCGAGGAGCCGGCTCTCGAATGCCCTGCGGGCGGTCCGCTGAGCGGGTCTGTGGCGGCCGATTCGGGGCGTGACTCGAAAATACTCCATCGAGCCGCGGCCGGCATCTGCGGCAAGGGTCCGTTCGAAGATGCGGGATGACCCGTGAAAGCAAAGCCGCAGCCCGCCGGCTGCAGATCACGCGGGTACCGCGCGGGGAATGGTGTGGTGGAGTGTCACCTTGCCGGTGATTCTGCCCGAGCCGATCGCCGGGACGACCTGTTGCGAGAGCGGCGGCTCTCGCTCCCGTGCAGGCGCGGGCGGCTTCAGGCTCCGGCAGATGTCTGGCGCGTTCGGTATCCGGGCATCCGCCCGTGTTTCCGGCCGAGCGGAAACACGGGCGCGATTGGTGGAGGCGGGGGGAATCGAACCCCCGTCCGCAAGTCCTAGACTTCAGACTCTACGTACGTAGCCCTCTCTTTGATTCTCGCGCCGCGCTACCCGAGGGGCAGGGAAGACGAAGCGCCAGCGGACGGTGACTCTTAACGGCCCGGCCCGTCGCACGCCGGATCGCGATCCTGTGAGCGCGTCCCCCGAGTCGACCGCACAGGCACGGACCGGTCGGAGGTCAGCCGCGGTTAGGCGGCGAGAGCGAAGTTGTCGTCGTTGGCAACTATAGTTTTGCAGCGTGATTTACGAGGGCACTGCGCCTCGGTACGCCTCTGAAGGTTCGCAACCCGCGTCGAAACCGGTCGCCCCCAAAGGAAGGCATAGCATACCTCAAACCTGCCTGAGCCTGCACGATTTGCGCAGCGCGTCATGACGCCTCTATCTGGCTGGGCAGGGGATTCCTCGGCGCTGGTCCTGAAGCCGGGCGGCGCGCGCTTCAGCCGGCGGTGACGCCCCGCACAGACGATTTCTACCCCTGCGCAGGTTTCGGTATGGTCCACTTTCCGCACCCGCCATCGCCGCTTCGAGCAGATTCCCTCATTTGCGTGCTTTGTGTATCTTTCGGCACTTTTCAAGTCCGCAGCCGCGGACCGGCTTCGGAGGCTCGATCGATGAGGATGAAGAGCGTGGCGCTGCTCGGCGCCGCCTGGGCGATTTCAGGCTTGGCTTCGGCGGCCGCCGGCACCACTTCCGCGGTCCAGCAGAAGGCTCCGGCCGCTCAGGCCAAGCCTCGAGCCCCGCACCGCAAAGCGCCGGCCCCTTCGAAGTGGGCGACTCACGGGGAGGTCGGATTCGTCATGGCCCGCGGGATCACCACGACCCAAAGCGGGGACCTGAAGCTGAGCGCGGCTCACAGGCTCGGGCGCTGGACATACAGCGGCGCCTTCGCGGCCCTTTACGCCAGCACCAATCGTGTGACCACCCAGCAGGACCTGAACGGACAGCTTCAGGTCGATATGGCACTGAGTAAGCGCACGTTCTGGTTCACAGGACTGAATTACGACCGCAACCTCTTCGATGGCTTCGCGTACCAGGAGAGCGCGGCGAGCGGTCTCGGCCGGGTTCTGATGCGGACGAAACAGACCCATCTTTCCATCGAGCTCGGTGCCGGCTATCGACGCCAGCTGCCGGAGGCGCTGATCCTGAACAGCTTCGGGGGGGTCAAAAGCCGTACGCGCGAGCCCGTGGTGGGCGATGCGGTGCTGCACGCGGGCATGAAGTTCGCGTATTCGTTCAGCTCCTCGACGAAACTGCTGAACAGCCTGCTGGTCGAATCCGGAGCGAGCGATACCATGACCATGGACAATCTGTCGCTTCAGGTCAAGATGGCCAAGACCCTCGCGCTCTCGGTAGGGATGCAGGCGACCAACAACACCAATCCGCCGCTGGGGGACGCCCCGCACACGAACACGGTGATGACGCTCAATCTGGTCTACCAGTTCACGACCAAGGATCTCTCGCCGGATCCGACGACACACTCCTTGCTGGACAGCTTCGATGTGCCGTAGCGAGCGAGCCCGCGCTCAACCCCCGCGCCTGAGCAGACGTGCCTTGTCGCGCTGCCAGTCCCGCTCCTTCTCCACCGCGCGCTTGTCGTGCTGTTTCTTGCCTTTGGCGAGGCCGACGGAAAGCTTCGCCCGCCCGCTTTTCCAGTAAAGCTCGAGCGGCACCAGCGTATAGCCCTTGCGCTCGACGGCGCCGATCAGGCCGTTGAGCTCGCTGTGGTGCAGCAGGAGCTTGCGCGTGCGCACGGGGTCGGCGATCACGTGGCTGGAGGTGGAGGTCAGCGGCGAGATGTGCGCGCCGATGAGGAAGGCCTCGCTACCTCGCAGATACACGTACGCCTCCTGGAGCTGCGCTCGACCGGCACGCATGGCCTTCACCTCCCAGCCCTGCAGGACGAGGCCCGCCTCATAGCGCTCCTCGATGAAGTAATCGAAGCGCGCCTTGCGGTTCTCGGCGATCGGGCGGGAGGAGGAGTCGGCCTTGGGGGGCATGGGCGATGAGGCAATTCGAGGGAAGTCGGATATTGTAGCGTGAGCAGGCCAGGGGCACGCGGGATGCTGGCTCTTGTGGCGGCAGGGCCGATCCTGGGACAATCCCGGTCATGCGAGAAGTCAAGCGCTCGGCGCTCGTTGCTTTGCCGCCGAGGCGGCTGTTTGCGCTCATCAACGATATCGAGAGCTATCCGCAGTTCCTGCCATGGTGCTCCCACGCGCGGGTGCTTTCCCGCACCGAGCGCGAGATCGTGGCGACGATCGGCGTGCATCGCGGTCCGCTGCATGGGGAGTTCACCACGCGCAACGAGCTCGACCCGGACCACCGGGTGACGATGCGCCTCATCAAAGGCCCCTTCACCATGCTCGAGGGAGAGTGGCGGATCACGCCCGCCGGCGAGGGCTCGATGGTGGAGCTGGCGCTGCGCTTCCAATTCAAGCACACGCTGTCGGCCATGCTGTTCGAGCAGAAGTTCGCCGAGACGATCGGCTCGCTGGTGGATGCGTTCGTTGTGCGCAGCCGCGCCATGCAGCCCGCCGCGGGCCTCGCGAGTCCGTGAGCGCTCCCCCGGGCAAGCGCTGCGTGGTGGCCTACGCCACCGGGCTGCGCCAGCTCCTCTTGCCGGTGGATCTGCCGACCGATGCCAGCATCGGGGACGCTATCGAGGCGGCGCGCCGTCTGGCGCCGCACGAGGACATTCCGTGGGAGAGCGCGCCGGCGGGCGTCTTCGGCGAGATTCGCAGCCGCAGCGACGTTCCCGCCGACGGGGACCGGATCGAGCTGTATCGCCCGCTGCGCCAGGATCCGAAGGAAAAGCGCAGATCCCGGTCGAGGCATTAAGCGATTGCCGCCGCTGCCTGGCGCGTAGCCCGCGCAGAGGCGGCGCAAAATGCGAGCGGTGAGCAAACGCCGCGCTGGGCCGGGCACGATGCCCGGATCCAGCGGTTCTAAATCGGAAACTTATCGACCGAAGGCAGCCTGCCCGGGGCGATGGGGCTGCCCTTGGGGACGTCGTAGAGCTTGAAGCTGGATACCTTGTCGCCGTGGAAGAACACGGTAACCCGGCTCTCGATCGGCTTGTGCACGTAGCCGCGCTTGAAGTAGTAAACGTAATCCCAACGGTCGTGATCGAACACGTCCTTGATCATCGGAGTGCCGAGCAAGTAGCGCACCTGGGCGCGGGTCATGCCGACCTTCAATTGCCGCACGTCGTGTCCATCCAGGTAATTGCCCTGCTGAATGTCCATCCGATAGACGCAGCCGGCGAGCAGCATCGAGAGCGCCGCGAGGGTCAGAGCGAGGCGCCGGAGCGCCGGATTCGGTCGAGCTGGTCGCATGGAGCTCCAATGGGCCATAATGAACGAGGATTGGGGACGGATCATACCCGATCGAGTCATTCCCGCCGCGTCTCTCGCGCGGCCTCATCCGGAGGCAACGACGCCGTGGAAGGCAAGGACCTTCGCAAAGCGGGCCTGAAAGTCACCCTGCCCCGTCTCAAGATCCTGGAAATCCTGGCCGGCAGCGCCACGCGGCATCTGTCGGCCGAGGACATCCATCGAGGCCTGCTCGAGTCGCACGAGGACATCGGACTTGCGACGGTCTACCGCGTGCTCACCCAGTTCGAGGCTGCGGGCCTCGTGACGCGGCACCATTTCGAGGACGGGATGGCGGTCTTCGAGCTCAACCAGGGGACGCATCACGATCATATCGTGTGTCTTGACTGCGGCCACGTCGAAGAGTTCGTGGATGCGGGGATAGAGGAGCGTCAGACCGCGGTGGCGAGCAAGCTCGGATTCGAGATCCGCGATCACTCCCTCATCCTCTATGGCAAGTGCCGCCGCGCCGGCTGTCCGCACCGCCGCAAGAGCGGGCAATAGGCCTTCGGCACCTCGCCGCCACAGGGGAGCGCTCCGGTCGCGATGCTCGGGGCAGAGCCGGATCAGCCTCTTCGTGCAGCGCGGGCCCTGTTGCTCCGGGATGATTTTGGCGACGTCGGCGGGCTCGAGGCTCCCTCCAGCATCTCCCGCGCGTGCTCGCGCGCCCTGGAGGTCACGTCGATCCCGCCGAGCATGCGGGCGAGCTCCTCGATCCGATCCTGCACCAAGAGCTCGGTGAGGCTGGTGCGCGTGGTGCGTCCGTCGGTCCGCTTGCTCACCCGCAGGTGATGATGCCCCTGTGAGGCCACCTGCGGCAGATGCGTGACACACAACACCTGGCCGCGCTCCCCGAGCGAGCGCAGCTCGCGGCCGACGATCTCGGCCACGGCGCCGCCGATGCCCGAGTCCACCTCGTCAAACACCATGCAGCGCGTCTCGCGTGCGCTGCTGGCGACCTGGACGGCAAGCGACAGGCGCGAAAGCTCCCCGCCCGAGGCGACTTTCGCCAATGCGCGCACCGGCAGGCCGGGGTTGGCGCTGACCTGAAATCCGACCTCATCGTCTCCGTGAGGCGCGGGCTCATCGGCGGCGCTTGATACAGTGACCTCGAACCGTCCGCCCGACATTCCGAGCGATTGCATGTGGGAGGTGATGGCCTCGGCGAGGGAGCGAGCGGCCCTCTGGCGGGCATCCGAGAGCGAGTGCGCTTGCCGCCGATACCGCTCGAGCGCTGCGGAGAGTTCCTGCCTCAGCACTGCGAGGTCGACCTCGGCGTGCTCGAGCGAGGCGAGCTCGCTGGCCAGCTGCCCGGTGCGCGCAATGAGCTCCGCTGGGCCGACGCGATGCTTGCGGGCAAGCTCCTCGATCGCCGCGAGCCGGCCCTCGAGCTCATTCTGGCGCGTCGTGTCGAGCTCCAGGGATTGCCCGTATCGCTCGAGCTCGCGCGCCGCCTCGCGGATGCGCACCTCGGCCTCCTCCGCCAGGGTGAGGACCGCAGCGATCTGCGCATCGAGCGTAGCGGCCGCGCGCAGGGCCTGCAGGGCGCGGCTCACCCCGAGGTGGGCATTGGCCTGCTCATCCTGGTACAGGTGCAGGAGACCCGCCTGAGCCGCTTGCGCCAGGCGGCCCCGGTTCATCAGGCGTGAGCGCTCTTCCGAGAGCCGCTCGATTTCGCCCGGTTGAAGCGCCAGTGCCTCGAGCTCGCCCACCTGGTAGCGCAGCAGCTCGAGCCTCGCCTCGCGGTCGCGGGCGGCGCTTTCCAACTCGAGCGCGCGCGAGCGCCTCTCGTGCCACTGCCGGTATGCTCCGCCGACCTCGGTGAGCAGCGGCTCGAGCCCGCCGTACTCATCGAGAAGCTCGCGCTGGCAGACCGTGCGGGTCAGGGACTGGAATTCATGCTGGCCGTGGATATCGATCAGGAGGTTGCCGGCCTCGCGAAGCAGCTGCACCGGCACGGCCTGGCCGTTGAGCCAGGCGCGCGAGCGGCCGTCGGCGGAGAGCACCCTGCGGACGATCAGCTCCTCGCCCGAGAGCGCCTGGGCTTGCAGCCACTCACCGAGCGCCTCGGGCGCATCGGCGAGATCGAACGTGCCGCAGATCTCGGCGCGCTCTGCGCCGTGACGGATCATCTCGGGGCCGGCCCGGCCGCCGGCAAGCAGCTGCAGGGCATCGACCAGGATGGATTTGCCCGCCCCGGTTTCGCCGGTGAGCACAGTCAATCCTCGGCGCAGCTCGAGCTCGAGCTGGTCGATGATGGCGAAATCGCGGATCTGCAGAGCGGTGAGCATGGGTGAGCCAGACGTTCCTTACCGTTCCCCGCCGTGGCGGCCCCAGTGAAGCTTCGAGCGCAACAGCTCGAAGTACTCGTGACCGGGGGGGTGAAGCAGGGTGATCCGCTCGTCCGCCGGCTGGATCGAGAGTACGTCTTCGGGCTCGAGCGACCCGAGGATGACCCCGTCGCACGTGACCTGTGCGCGGGCATCGGGCCGATCGAGAAGCCGGACTTCGATCGTCGAGCGGCTCGAGACCACAATCGGCCGGTCCGAGAGCGTGTGCGGACAGATGGGCGAGAGCACCACGACTTCCAGATTCGGCTCGACGATGGGCCCCCCGCAGGATAGGGCATAGGCGGTCGAGCCCGTGGCGCTTGCCACGACGATGCCGTCGCCGGCGTGCGTGTTGACGTAGTGGCCGGCGACCCGAGTCTCGAAATCGACCATCCGGCCGGTGGCGAGCTTCTGCAGCACCACATCGTTGAGCGCCAGCGCACGGGCCACCTCGCCGCCGGCGTGGTGCAGCGATGCCGCGAGCAGTGGCCGCTCGTCGGCTTGCAGGCGCCCTTCGAGGGCCGCATCCAGGCTGGCGGGGATATCCTGGGGCATGACGTCGGTCAGGAAGCCGAGCCGGCCCCGGTTAATGCCAAGAAGCGGCACGCCGTGACGCGCGACCAGCCCCGCCGCATAAAGAAGCGTTCCATCGCCTCCGACGGCGATCATCAGGTCGGCCCGGCGGCCAAGCTCCTCTTCGGGAACGCGTACGGCCAGCCCCCGGTCCGGCAAGGCTCCCGCCTGATCGAGCAGTACGGTAATCTGCCGGGTCGCCAGATGCGCCAGCACGGCCTGCGCGGACTCCGCCACATGCGGATCCGTGAATCTGCCGACCAGCGCACAGGTGCGGGGGGAGATCATCCGAAAATGCTAGCAGGACGGCGGGCCGGTTGCTTGACGCTCACCTTGGCAGCGCCGACTATATTTCCTTAAAGCGAATGAACACGTTCCAGGAAAGCCGCGAAGAATTGCTGAGCGAGCGGGCGCAATACCTGCTGCGGGTGCTCATCGAGAGCTACATCCGCGATGGCCAGCCGGTCGGCTCACGCGTTCTCTCGCGCGAGTCTGGCCTGCAGCTGTCCTCGGCGACCATTCGCAACGTCATGGCGGATCTCGAGGAGCTCGGGTTCGTTTCCTCCCCCCATACCTCCGCCGGGCGCATTCCCACCGACAAAGGCTATCGGTTCTTCGTCGATTCGCTCCTGCAGGTGCAGCCGGTGGATGCGGCGGCCGAGGTCGAGATCCGCCGACAGTTCGAGGCCGGCGCGCCCGAGAGCGCCAAGGACCTCATCACCACGGTCTCGCAGCTGCTCTCGAGCCTCACCCAGCTCGCCGGCGTGGTCACGGTGCCGCGTACCACCCAGGCCTCCGTGACTCAGATCGAGTTCGTCGCCCTGTCGGAAAACCGCGTGCTCGTGGTGCTCGTCTACGGGGAGCGCGAGGTGCAGAACCGCATCGTCCAGCTCGAGCGGTACTTCTCGCCCGATGAGCTCAAGCGCGCTTCGAGCTACCTCAACGAGCAGTTTCGCGGCCGCTCCCCGCCGGAGGTCCGGCAGGAGATCCTGCGCCAGCTGAGCGAGACCCGCGCGCACCTGAACCAGGTGATGCTGGACGCCATCTCCATGGCGCAGCACGTCTTCGAGGCCGGGACGGGGGAAGGGCAGCTCGAGTACATCATCAAGGGCGAGACCAACCTCATGAGCGTCGCGGATCTCTCGAATGTCGAGCGGCTGCGGCGCCTCTTCGAGGCTTTCAACGAGAAGCGTGACTTTTTGCATCTGCTCGATCAGAGCCTGCGCGCCGATGGGGTGCAGATCTTCATCGGGCACGAGTCCGGCTACCAGATTCTCGATGACTGCAGCGTGGTCACGGCTCCCTACGGGACGCCCGGCTCGGTGTTCGGGGTGCTCGGGGTCATCGGGCCTACCCGCATGGCCTATGAGCGGGTCATTCCCATCGTGGACATGACGGCTAAACTACTGGGCGCCGCCTTGAATTCCCGGCGCTGATCCCTTATTTCATGGCCCGGAGCCGCCTGCGGCGCTGCAGGAGAGCTGTCCGCCCGGCTTTTTGCGGGCAGCCCGCCAGGCCCGAGGCGTGTGCCGGAAGGCCATCCCGTGCGTTCGCGGCTTCGGGCAGTTCATTCAGTTTGCCATCGTGACTTTCAATTTGTAGAGGTTCCTTGATGAGCATCAATCAGGCCGGCGAGCTCGGCGAGAGCCCCCAGGGGGGCGAGACTGTCCCGACCGAGACCGCTGCGCAGCCCGAGGAGCTCTCGCAACTCCGGCGGGCGCTCGCCGACGCCGAGGAAAAGGCGCGCAACCATTGGGAGCAGTACCTGCGGGCCGTGGCCGAGCTCGACAACGTCCGCAAGCGCGCCCAGCGGGACATCGAGGCGGCCAATCGATACGGTCTGGAGAAGTTCGTCGCAGAGCTGCTGCCGGTGCACGACAGCCTGGAGCTCGCGGTGCAGAGCGCCCAGCAGGTCGAAGTCGACGTGCACAGCCTCAAGCAGGGCCAGGAGGCGACCCTCAAGCTGCTCGTCAAGGCGCTCGAGAAGCTCGGGGTTACCGCCGTGCAGCCGCTCGGTGAGCCCTTCGATCCGGCCCGGCATGAGGCCATGATGGCCCAGGAATCGGCCACAGCCGAGCCCAATACGGTGCTGCAGGTGGTTCAGTCCGGCTATGAGCTCAACGGGCGGCTCCTGAGACCCGCCCGGGTCATTGTCTCGAAAGCCCCTTCCCGGGGAACGTAGTCGCCGCAAGTCCCTCCGGCAGACCTTGAATCATCTCCCGGGCACCCCAAAAAGCCCTTCAGCGGCGACATTCACAGACGGCTTCAGTTTCAGCAGCTTTCGGCGGAGCAGAATATGGCAAAGGTAATCGGCATCGACCTCGGCACCACCAATTCGTGCGTGGCCATCATGGAGGGCGGCAAGCCTCGCGTGATCGAGAACAGCGAGGGCGATCGCACCACTCCATCGATCGTCGCCTTCACCAAGGATAACGAGGTGCTGGTCGGGCAACCGGCAAAGCGCCAAGCGGTCACCAATCCCCAGAACACCCTGTTCGCCGTCAAGCGTCTGATCGGACGGAAGTTCGAGGACGAGGTCGTCCAGCGCGATGCGAAGATGGTGCCCTACAAGATCGCGCGTGCCGACAATGGCGATGTGTGGGTCGAGGCGCAGGGCAAGAGGATGGCCCCGCCGGAGATCTCCGCCCGGGTGCTCATGAAGATGAAGAAGACCGCCGAGGACTATCTCGGCGAGCCGGTCACCGAGGCCGTGATCACCGTGCCGGCATATTTCAACGACTCGCAGCGCCAGGCGACCAAGGATGCCGGCCGCATCGCGGGCCTTACCGTCAAGCGCATCATCAACGAGCCGACCGCCGCCTCTCTCGCCTACGGCCTCGACAAGCAGAGCGGGGATCGCAAGATCGCCGTCTATGATCTTGGCGGGGGCACGTTCGATATTTCCATCATCGAGATCGCCGAGATCGACGGCGAGCATCAGTTCGAGGTGCTCTCGACCAATGGCGATACCTTCCTCGGCGGCGAGGACTTCGATCTGCGCATCATCAACTTCCTGGCCGAGGAGTTCCTGAAGGAGTCCGGTGTCGATGTGCGCCGCGACCCGCTCGCCATGCAGCGCCTGAAAGAGGCCGCGGAGAAGGCGAAGATCGAGCTTTCCTCCACTCAACAGACCGACATCAACCTGCCGTACATCACGGCGGATGCCTCGGGGCCGAAGCACCTGAACATCAAGCTCACCCGCGCCAAACTCGAGGCGCTGGTCGAGGAGCTGGTGCAAAGGACCATCGCGCCCTGCCGGACCGCGCTGAAGGATGCGGGGGTTTCCGCAAGTGAGATCGCCGAGGTCATCCTGGTCGGTGGCCAGACCCGCATGCCGATGGTGCAGAAGCACGTGAAGGATTTCTTCGGGCGCGAGCCGCGCAAGGACGTCAATCCCGATGAGGCGGTCGCCGTGGGCGCGGCCATCCAGGCCGCTGTGCTCACCGGTGAGGTCAAGGACGTGCTGCTGCTCGATGTCACGCCGCTGTCGCTCGGCATTGAGACCCTGGGCAGCGTCATGACCAAGCTGATCGAAAAGAACACCACCATTCCGACCAAGGCCTCGCAGGTGTTCTCGACCGCCGATGACAGCCAGACGGCGGTGACCATCCACGTGCTGCAGGGCGAGCGCGACCGGGCGGCGGACAACAAGTCGCTCGGCAAGTTCGACCTGACGGACATTCCGCCCGCGCCGCGCGGCATGCCGCAGATCGAGGTGTCTTTCGACATCGACGCCAACGGCATTCTCAACGTGTCCGCCAAGGACAAGGCGACGGGCCGCGAGCAGAAGATCATCATCAAGGCCTCGAGCGGCCTGAACGAGGATGAGATCAAGCGCATGGTGCGCGATGCCGAGGCACATGCGGCCGAGGACAAGAAGTTCCGTGAGCTGGTCGAGGTGCGCAACAAGGCCGATGGCATGATCCACGCCGTGGAGCGGAGCCTGAAGGACCTCGGCGACAAGGTGGATGCTGCGGAGCGCGCCGGCGTGGAATCGGCGATCTCGGATCTGCGCACCGCGCTGAAGGGTGACGACCAGGCTGTCATCGAGAAAAAGACCGAGGCGCTGGCTCAGGCGTCCGCCAGCATCGCGAGCAAGGCGTATGCGGCCGGCCAAGCGGGCGCAGAGGGTGGTGGCGCCGGAGGCGCGGAGGGGGCCGCCGCGGGCGGCTCCGAGAGCGCCGGCGGCGCCAAGAAAGAGGACGTGGTCGATGCCGAGTTCGAGGAGGTCAAGGACAAGGGACGCAAGGCGTCCTGACCTGACCGGTTCGCGAATCGCAACACCGCCGCCGCAGAGCGCGCCCGCCGGGCGGCTTTCCCCGGGCCCGCTGCATCGAAGACGCCTGGCGCGCCTTCGATGCAGCGAGCGACGGCGCCGCCGCGCCGGGCCGGCGTGAAGCGGCGATTGCACGGGGAGATGGCCGGTGCAGGGCGCCTGCCGGGGCCGCGTGCCGGGAAAAGCACTCGAGGGAGTGCTCCGACACCTGACTTTTAGCCTGCGCGAGCATGATTCGCGCTAACATTCCTTCATGTCCAAGCGCGATTACTACAAGGTACTCGACGTACCGAAGACAGCGACCGAGGCGGAGATCAAGAAGGCCTATCGGCGTCTGGCCATGAAATATCATCCGGACCGCAACCCGGGCGACTCGGAGGCCGAGGAGCGCTTCAAGGAGGCGAAGGAAGCCTATGAGGTGCTCGCCGATCAGCAGAAGCGCGCCATGTACGACCAATACGGTCACGCGGGCGTGGAGGCCGCGGCAGCCGGCGCCCGTGGCCGTGGGGGGCCCGGTCCTGCGGATGCGTTCGGCGACATCTTCGGTGATGTCTTCGGCGATATCTTCGGGACGGCCCGCCGCGGAGGACGCTCCCAGGTTTTCCGTGGCGCAGATCTGCGCTATGAGCTCGAGCTCGATCTGCATCAGGCTGTGTTCGGCCACACGGTCGAGATCGAGGTGCCGAAGCTCATCGAGTGCGAGGTGTGCCACGGCACCGGGGCGGCCAAGGGCGGCTCCGCGGTCACCTGTGATACCTGCGGCGGCGCGGGCCAGGTGCGCATCTCCCAGGGTTTCTTTCAGCTGCAGCAGACCTGTCCCAAATGCCGCGGTGCCGGGACGCTCATCCGCAACCCCTGCGATGCCTGCTTTGGCCAGGGACGGGTACGCCGCACCCGCAAGCTCTCGGTGAAGATTCCCGCCGGCGTGGATACGGGTGACCGCATTCGGCTCGCCGGAGAGGGCGAGGCAGGCCGCAACGGCGGACCGCCGGGCGACCTCTACGTCGAGGTACACGTCCGCGAGCATCCGATTTTCGAGCGCGATGGCGAGCATCTTTCCTGCGAGGTGCCGATCAGCTTCGCTACCGCGGCGCTCGGGGGCACTGTGGAAGTCCCCACGCTCGACGGCAATGTCGCGTTGAAAATCCCGACGGAAACTCAGTCCGGCCGGGTGTTCCGGCTGCGGGACAAGGGTGTGAAACCCGTGCGTGGCAGCTCGAGGGGAGATCTTTTCTGCCGCGTGGTCATCGAGACTCCCGTGCACCTGTCGGCCGAGCAGAAGGAGCTCATCCACCAGCTCGATGAGTCCCTCAGGCACGGCGGCTCGCGTCATGCGCCGCGGGAGAAGGGCTTCTTCGAGGGCGTGAAGCGCTTCTTCTCCGGGGCCTGAGCTCGCTCATACGCGCCCGTGACTCAAAGAACCCGCACAGTCATCGTCGGTGTGACCGGCCGCATGGGCCAGGCGCTGTTGCGCACGGCGGCGGAGTTTGCGGACGTTACGATCACCGGGGCCGTGGCTTCCGCTCACAGCACCCGCCTGGGGCGGGACGCCGGCGAGCCGGCGGGCGTTCGTCTCGGGGTCGCGGTGAGCGCCGATCTGCCCGCCGCGCTGGGCGCTGCCGATGTGGTCATCGATTTCTCGCACCCGCAGGCGGCGGCTGAGCATCTGGCCGCATGCCGCGCCGCCGGCAAACCGCTCTTGATCGGCACCACCGGATTTGCGCCGCAGCTGGTGGAGGCCGAGCTCGAGGCCGCTTCGCGGGACATCGCCCTGCTGGTCGCGCCCAACACCAGCCTCGGGGTGACGCTGCTCACGGAGCTCGTGCGTATCGCGGCCCGGGCGCTTCCGCCGCAGTTCGACATCGAGATCCTCGAAAGACACCACCGCATGAAGCTGGATGCCCCCTCCGGCACCGCTTTGGCGCTCGCCCGCTCCGCGGCCGAGGGACGGAATCTGCCCGCGGGGCAGGCGACCGCGACCGTGGGCGCGAGCCGGGCAGGTCCTCGCAGACAGGGGGAAATCGGCTTTGCAGTCCTGAGGGGCGGGGACGTGGTCGGGGAGCACGAGGTGTGGTTCGCCGGTGCGGGCGAGCGGCTCTCCCTCACGCACCAGGCGGCCGATCGCGCCATCTTCGCTCGGGGAGCGCTGAGGGCCGCGCTCTGGCTTGCCCACCAGCCGGCGGGTCGCTACACGATGCGCGATATTTTGTTTAAAAATCAATAAAGTACAGTGTTTCGTGCGCCCTCGCGCGGGCCACACCGGCAGGAATTTTCCGTGGACACCCGCAGCCGACCCCCGTAAAATTTCCCCCTGATCCGTGTGCGGGTTAGTCCGATTCGTGTGCGGGTTAGTCCACGCAAGGCGGGAGGTCGTTCGCGAGAACGCCTCCCGCTTTGTATATGCGCAACTCTTGGACCTCGAGGCGCCGTGCCTGCCGCCTTCCGGGCGCGCAGCGCACGCCTGGCCAGCTGAAACGAGAGTCGATCTGACAACCTGAGAAGAGAGGAATCATCGAAGTGAGCGTCCCGGCAGTACTGGCACTCGCGGATGGCACCGTCTTCCGCGGCCAGTCGATTGGTGCCAAAGGCAACACCACCGGCGAAGTCGTTTTCAACACCGCGATGACGGGCTATCAGGAGATTCTCACCGACCCGTCGTATGCCCGTCAGATCGTCACGCTCACCTGTCCGCATATCGGCAATACCGGTGCGACACCCGAGGATCTGGAGTCCGCCCAGGTGTACGGCGCCGGACTCATCATCCGCGATCTGCCCTTCAAGGCGAGCAACTGGCGCGCCAACGAGTCTCTCGGGGAGTTCCTCGTGCGTGCCCGGGTGGTGGCCATCGCCGGCATCGATACGCGCCGGCTGACCCGGCTCCTGCGCCAGGGCGGCGCGCAGGCCGGCTGCATCATGACGGGCGAGAAGTCCGATGAGGCCGCGGCGGTGAAGGCCGCGCGCAAATTCCCGGGACTGAAGGGCATGGATCTCGCCAAGGTGGTGGCGGCCAAGCGCAGCTACCAGTGGAACGAGGGCAGCGTGTGGCCTCAGAACCCGCGCCTGCTGCGCTCGCATCAGCGGCTGCACGTGATCGCCTACGATTTCGGCATCAAGCGCAACATCCTGCGGCTGCTCGCGGACTTCGGCTGCCGGATGACGGTGGTGCCCGCGGAAACGAGCGCCGAGGAGGCGCTCGCGCTCAATCCGGACGGGCTGTTTCTCTCGAACGGCCCGGGCGATCCCGAGCCCTGCGAGTACGCGATCCGGGCCACCCGCGCCTTCCTCGAGACCGATCTGCCGCTGTTCGGCATCTGCCTGGGACATCAGATCCTCGGGCTCGCGAGCGGCGCGCGCACGGTGAAAATGAAGTTCGGCCATCACGGGGCCAACCATCCCGTGCAGGATCTCGAGAGCGGCCGGGTGCTCATCACGAGCCAGAACCACGGTTTCGCGGTCGATGAAGCGACGCTGCCCGCCCATGTCGTGCCCACGCACCGCTCACTGTTCGACGGCTCGCTGCAGGGTCTCGCGTTCAGGGGCCAGCCCGTGTTCGGCTTCCAGGGACACCCCGAGGCGAGCCCCGGCCCCCATGACGTCAAGCCGCTGTTCGAGCGCTTCGTCCAGCTGATGCTGCGCCGACTGCAGGTGAAGCTGCGCGAGGCCGAAGGGCAGGCGCGAGCCCAAGCCACCACCCGCTGATAGAGATCCGTTCGTGCCCAAGCGCAGCGACATCCAGAGCATCCTCCTCATCGGCGCAGGCCCCATCGTGATCGGCCAGGCCTGCGAATT
Source organism: Pseudomonadota bacterium (assembly GCA_021805865.1). Classification (GTDB taxonomy): domain Bacteria; phylum Pseudomonadota; class Gammaproteobacteria; order Steroidobacterales; family Steroidobacteraceae; genus 13-2-20CM-66-19. The sequence goes on along the minus strand of JAJZDX010000014.1, from coordinate 63,871 downwards.
CGACTACTCCGGCGCACAGGCCTGCAAGGCGCTGCGCGAGGAGGGCTACCGGGTGATCCTGGTCAACTCGAACCCGGCGACGATCATGACCGACCCCGAGATGGCCGACGCGGTCTACATCGAGCCGGTCAACTGGCGCACCGTGGCCCGCATCATCGAGAAGGAGCGTCCGGCGGCGCTGTTGCCCACCATGGGTGGACAGACGGCGCTCAACACGGCGCTCGATCTGGTGCGCGAGGGGGTGCTGGATCGCTTCGGCGTCGAGCTGATCGGTGCGCAGCGTGCCGCGATCGACATGGCCGAGGATCGCGGGCTGTTTCGAAACGCCATGCGCGAAATCGGCCTCGAGACACCCCGCTCGCAGATCGCGCGCAGCCTCGATGAGGCGCTCGCCATCGCCGCGGAGATGGGCTACCCGATCGTCATCCGCCCCTCGTTCACGCTGGGAGGCACGGGAGGGGGCATCGCCTACAACCGAGAGGAGCTCGAGGACATCGCCTCGCGCGGCCTCGAGGCCTCCCCCACCACGGAGGTGCTGCTCGAGGAGTCGGTGATCGGCTGGAAGGAATTCGAGATGGAGGTGGTGCGCGACCGCAAGGACAACTGCATCATCGTCTGCTCGATCGAGAACCTCGATCCCATGGGCGTGCACACCGGTGACTCGATCACCGTGGCCCCGGCGCTAACGCTCACGGACAAGGAGTATCAGCGCATGCGCGACGCCTCGATCGCCGTGCTGCGCAAGATCGGCGTCGATACAGGCGGATCGAACGTCCAGTTCGCCGTCAATCCGTGCGACGGCCGCCTGCTGGTCATCGAGATGAACCCTCGCGTGTCGCGCTCCTCGGCGCTCGCCTCGAAGGCCACCGGTTTCCCGATCGCCAAGATCGCCGCCAAGCTCGCCGTCGGCTATACGCTCGATGAGCTCAAAAACGACATCACGGGCGGCGCGACGCCGGCGTCCTTCGAGCCGACGATCGATTACGTGGTGACCAAGATTCCGCGGTTCACCTTCGAGAAGTTCCCGGCCGCCAACGACCGCCTGACCACGCAGATGAAGTCGGTCGGGGAGGTCATGGCGATCGGACGCACCTTCCAGGAGTCGCTCCACAAGGCCCTCCGAGGCCTCGAGACCGGTCTGGATGGCCTGACGCCCGTGCTCTCCCCGCCGCTGGGCGAGGAGGCGCAGGCGAGGCTCTCGCAGGAGCTGCGCGCGCCGGGCGCCAACCGCCTGCTTTATGTTGCGGACGCGTTCCGCGCGGGCTGGACGCTCGAGCGCATCGCCGAGCGGTCGCACATCGATCCATGGTTTCTGGCGCAGATCGAGGACTTGATCGGTGAGGAGGCGAGGGTGCGCTCGGAGGGCTTCGGGGCGCTCACCGGCGCCCGGCTGCGCTCACTCAAGCGCAAGGGCTTCTCCGACAGCCGCCTGGCCCGCCTCCTTGACATGCCTGAGCAGGCCGTGCGCGGCAAGCGGCACGATCTTGGCATCCGGCCGGTCTACAAGCGGGTCGACACCTGCGCGGCGGAGTTCGCGACCTCCACGGCCTACCTGTACTCCACTTACGAGGAAGAGTGCGAGGCCGAGCCTTCGGGGCGGCGCAAGATCATGATTCTCGGCGGCGGACCGAATCGCATCGGCCAGGGCATCGAGTTCGACTATTGCTGCGTGCACGCGGCGCTGGCGCTGCGCGAGGACGGGTTCGAGACCATCATGGTCAACTGCAACCCCGAGACGGTCTCGACCGATTATGACACCTCCGATCGGCTGTACTTCGAGCCGCTCACGCTGGAGGACGTGCTCGAGGTCCTCGCCAAGGAGAAACCCGAGGGGGTCATCGTGCAGTTCGGCGGACAGACGCCGCTGAAGCTCTGCCGCGCGCTCGAGCAGGCCGGCGCGCCGATCATCGGCACCTCGCCCGATTCCATCGACATGGCCGAGGACCGCGAGCGCTTCCAGGGGCTGGTGCACCGGCTCGCGCTCAGGCAGCCGGCCAATGCGACCGCGCGCACCGAAGAGCAGGCGGTGCGGCTTGCGCGGGAGGTGGGTTTCCCTCTGGTGGTGCGGCCGTCTTACGTGCTCGGCGGCCGGGCGATGGAGATCGTCTTCACCGAGGAGGATCTGCGCGCCTACATGACGCATGCGGTGCAGGTCTCCAATGACAGTCCGGTGCTGCTCGACCGTTTCCTCGACGTTGCCATCGAGGTGGACGTCGATGCGGTGTGCGATGGCGAGCGGGTACTGGTCGGCGGCATCATGGAGCACGTCGAGCAGGCCGGCGTGCATTCGGGGGACTCGGGATGCTGCCTGCCGCCGAACAGTCTGAGCGCCGAAGTCCAGGAGCAGCTGCGCGAGCAGACCCGAAAGCTCGCCCACGGCCTCGGCGTGATCGGACTGATGAATGTTCAGTTTGCCATCCAAAACGGCATCGTCTACGTGCTGGAGGTCAATCCCCGCGCCTCCCGCACCGTGCCCTTCGTGTCCAAGGCGACGGGACTGGCGCTGGCGAAGGTCGCCGCGCGCGTGATGAGCGGCCGCAAGCTCGGCGAGCTCGATGTGACCGAGGGCAGGGTGCCCCCGTACTATTCGGTCAAGGAAGCGGTGTTCCCGTTCGTCAAGTTCCCGGAGGCCGATCCCATCCTCGGGCCGGAGATGAAGTCCACCGGCGAGGTGATGGGCACGGGCCGCACCTTCGGAGAGGCGTACGCCAAGGCGCAGAGCGGCTCGGGCGTGCTCCTGCCGCGCAAGGGCGTGTGCTTCCTCAGCGTGCGCGACCGGGACAAGCCCGGGGCGGTGGAGCTCGGCAGGAAGCTCATCGCCCGCGGCTTCGAGCTGGTGGCGACCGAGGGCACGGCTCACGCGCTTGCCGCGGCCGGCATCGAGTGCCGGCGCGTCAACAAGGTGCGGGAGGGCCGCCCGCACATCGTGGACATGATCAAGAACGATGAGATCGAGCTCATCGTCAACACGACGGAGGGTAAGCTGGCGATCCGCGAGTCGAACTCCATCCGCCGCGAGGCGGTGCACCATCGTGTCACCTATTACACTACGCTCGCGGCGGGACTCGCCACGTGCGAGGCCCTCGATCACCTCGATGAGGTCGAGGTGAATCGCCTGCAGGACCTGCATCAGGAAGCCTTGGCATGAAACGCACTCCCATGACCCTGCGCGGCGCCGAGGCGCTGCGCGCCGAGCTGAAGCGCCTGAAGGGCGAGGCCCGTCCCAACATCATCAAGGCGATCGCCGAGGCGCGCGGTCACGGGGATCTGTCCGAGAACGCCGAGTACCACGCCGCGCGCGAGCAGCAGAGCTTCATCGAGGGGCGGATCCGCGACATCGAGTCGAAGCTCGCCAATGCGGAGATCATCGACCCGAGCAGGCTCACCAATACCGGCAAGGTGGTCTTCGGCGCCGTGGTCGAGCTGGAAGACGAGGAGGGCAGCCGCCTCGTCTATCAGGTGGCCGGGGAGGACGAGGCGGACATCAGCGCCGGCCGGATTTCCATTACCTCCCCGATCGCGCGGGCGCTGGTCGGCAAGTCCGAGGGGGATGTGGTGGACGTGGCCGCCCCCGGCGGGGTGCGCTCGTTCGAGATCGTGGCGGTGCGATTCGAGTGAACGCTACTCGTCGGGAATGACGATTTTCGGCAGGTCAGGCCGGGGACGGTAGAGCACCGCGACGTTGCCGATGCGGTACACCAGCGCGCTGCCCGTGCGGCGGCAGAGTTCCGCGAACTGCGTGTCCCGGGCCTCGCGGTCGCCGCCCGGGGCTTTGACCTTGATGAGCTCATGGTTCTCGAGCGCCCGGGCCGTCTCCTGGGCAACCGAGTCGGTCAGGCCGGCATTTCCGAGCCGGACCACGGGCTTGAGGGCGTGAGCGAGGCCGCGCAGGTGGCGGCGCTGGCGATCCGTGAGGGGGAGCGGGGCTGGCATCCGGAAATTTTACCTTTGTCTGGAGCGGAAAACCCCCGATATTCAGGTCGAGATGAATGGCGTGCAATTCCCGTGAGCTGTATAATGTCTCAGTCCTCGCCCAGGGGATCGGGCTGGCGCCGGGCAAGCGGCGGGACTGCAGGGAGCCGATCCTCCCAATGGAGCGGTCCGGGCTCTCGCCAGAGCCACTCACGAGAGGGCCTCGCCATTCAAGACTGGAGAAGACGGTAAGGGCCAGCATGGCTAGACGGTCCAAGAGCAGCGGCCGGTGGCTGCAGGAGCATTTTTCGGACCCTTTCGTCCAGCGCGCCCAGGCGCAAGGGTGGCGCTCGCGCGCGGTCTTCAAGCTGGAAGAAATCGATTTGCGGGAAAAAATGCTCAAACCTGGCGCGATCTGCCTCGATCTGGGCGCGGCTCCCGGCGCCTGGAGCCAGTATCTTCACCGCCGGCTGGGCAAGACCGGCCGGGTGGTGGCGAGCGATATCCAGCCTCTTGCACCGCTCCCGGGAGTGCAGTTCGTACAGGGAGATTTCCGGGAGCAGGAGGTTTTCGAGCACATCCTGACGCTCGTGCCGCAGCGGCAGGTGGACTGGGTGCTTTCGGACATGGCTCCGTCCATGAGCGGCATCGACGCTGTCGATCAACCTCGCTCGATGTACCTGGCCGAGCTGGCGCTCGATATGGCCGCACGGGTCTTGAAGGAGGGCGGTGGCGCCCTGATCAAGGTGTTTCAGGGTGTGGGCTTCGATGCGCTGTTGCGCGAAGCCCGCGGTCGTTTTGCAAATGTAAAGCTGGTGAAGCCCGCGGCTTCCCGGGCCCGCAGCTCCGAGGTCTATCTGCTGGCTAAGGACTTCCGCTTGGTGTAGCGTGGATACGCGATGAACGATCTGACCAAGAACATCATCCTCTGGGTAGGTATTGTCGTGGTGCTGCTGCTGGTGTTCAGCCGCTACGTGCCGACGACGAACCAGCCGGAGGTTCTTTCGTACTCCACGTTCCTCAAAGACGTGCAGACCAATCGGGTCGACTCGGTGACCTTCCAGGGTACCGACCTGTACGGCATGCTGAAGGACCACAAGCAGTTCAAGACCTTCAACCCGGAAACCGACTACACGGCGCTCATCGGGACGCTGGAGAAGTACAACGTCGATATCTCCGGCCGCCCGCCGAAGGAGGAAGGCTTCCTCGAGCAGGTGTTCATCCAGCTGCTGCCGGTGCTGGTGCTGATTTTCGTATTCGCCTACATGCTCAGGCAGATGCAGGGGGCTTCGGGCGGGCGCGGCGCGATGTCCTTCGGCAAGAGCCGCGCGCGACTGCTGGGCGAGGATCAGGTGAGCGTCACGTTTGCCGATGTGGCGGGCGTGGACGAAGCCAAGCAGGAGGTCAGCGAGATCGTCGACTTTCTCAAGGATCCCGGAAAATTCCAGAAGCTCGGCGGAAAGATCCCGAAGGGCGTGCTCATGGTCGGCTCCCCGGGCACGGGCAAGACGCTGCTCGCGCGCGCCATCGCGGGCGAGGCCAAGGTGCCGTTCTTCACCATCTCGGGCTCGGACTTCGTCGAGATGTTCGTCGGCGTGGGCGCCTCGCGAGTGCGCGACATGTTCGAGCAGGCGAAGAAGCACGCCCCCTGCATCATCTTCATCGACGAGATCGATGCGGTAGGCCGCCACCGCGGAGCGGGTCTCGGCGGCGGGCATGATGAGCGCGAGCAGACGCTCAATCAGCTGCTCGTGGAGATGGACGGCTTCGAGGGCAACGAGGGCATCATCGTCATTGCGGCGACCAACCGGCCGGACGTGCTCGATCCGGCGCTGCTGCGCCCGGGCCGTTTCGACCGGCAGGTGGTGGTGCCGCTGCCTGACGTCAGGGGGCGCGAGCAGATCCTGCGCGTGCACATGCGTCGAGTGCCGCTCGGCGACGATGTCAAGCCGGCGCTGATCGCGCGCGGCACGCCCGGGTTCTCGGGCGCTGACCTCATGAACCTCGTGAACGAGGCGGCGCTGTTCGCCGCCCGCTCCAACAAGCGCATCGTCGGGATGGAGGAGTTCGAGCGCGCCAAGGACAAGATCATGATGGGCGCCGAGCGCCGCTCCATGGTGATGACCGAGGAGGAAAAGCGCATGACCGCCTTCCACGAGGCCGGGCATGCGATCGTCGGCATGACCGTGCCGGAGCACGATCCGGTGTACAAGGTGACGATCATCCCGCGGGGACGCGCCCTGGGGGTGACCCAGTTCCTGCCCGAGCAGGACCGCTACAGCATGTCCAAGCGCCGCCTGGAAAGCTCCATCGCGACGCTCTTCGGCGGACGCATCGCCGAGGAGCTGATCTTCGGGCCCGAGGCGGTCACCACGGGGGCCTCGAACGACATCGAGCGCGCCACGGAGCTGGCGCGCAACATGGTCACCAAGTGGGGCCTGTCGGACAAGCTCGGCCCTCTCACCTATTCGGAGGAGACGGGCGAGGTGTTCCTGGGTCGCAGCGTCACCCAGCACAAGCAGGTCTCCGATGTCACCGCCCACGCCATCGATGAGGAGGTTCGGCGGGTCATCGAGGGCAACTACAAGCGCGCGCGGGAGATCCTGACCGGCACGCTCGAGAAGCTGCACGCCATGGCCGAGGCGCTCATGAAGTACGAGACCATCGAGGAAGAGCAGCTGAAGGACATCATGGCGGGACGCACGCCCAAGCCGCCGCCGGGCTGGGATGAGTCGATTGCCAACCACCGTCCGCCGATGCCGCCGGCGAGCGGTCCCATCGCGGGGGCGCCACCCCCCCTGGGGTCGCCGGCGAGATAACCCATGCCGCGGCTGTGCTGCGGTGAGCGGACGCTCGATCTCGAGCGTCCCGTGGTCATGGGGATCCTCAACGTTACGCCGGACTCGTTTTCGGACGGGGGGCGTTACTTGGATCTGCGCGATGCCGTGGCTCACGCCCTCGAGCTGGTCGAGGAAGGCGCCGCCATCATCGACATTGGCGGTGAGTCCACGCGCCCGGGCGCCCGCGCCGTTGCGCCGGAAGAGGAGCTGCGGCGAGTGATTCCTGTGGTGGAGCGGCTGCGCCCGCTCACCCGGGCCTTCCTTTCAGTCGATACCAGCAAACCGCAGGTCATGCGTGCGGCAGGCGCTGCCGGCGCGGATCTGCTCAACGACGTGTGGGCGTTACGCGAGCCTGGCGCGCTCGAGGCCGCGGTGGCCTCGGGCTGTGCGGTGTGCCTGATGCACATGCAGGGTGAGCCGCGCACCATGCAGCAGTCGCCCCATTACGCAGACGTGGTGGGCGAGGTGCGCCGGTTTCTGAAGGAGCGTGTGGACGCCTGCCTCGGCGCGGGAATGAGCGCAGATCGCATCGTGCTCGATCCAGGCTTCGGCTTCGGCAAGACCCTGCAGCACAACCTGAAGCTGCTCAGCCACCTGCGTGAGGTGGACGTCGAGGGGCTGCCGCTTCTCGCCGGCCTGTCCCGCAAGTCGACGATCGGCACGCTCACGGGACGCCCCCCGCAGAGCCGTCTTGCAGGCAGCGTGGCGGCCGCTTTGATTGCCGCGATGAACGGCGCCCGCATCCTGAGGGTGCATGATGTGGCGGCGACGGCGGATGCGCTGAAGGTGCTGGAAGCGGTCGGATATCCCGGGTCGCGATGACAGGAACGATCCCTTGAGCGCGTGTTGCTCGGCCCCTCCGGGGCCCGGCCCTCTCGGGGCGGCCCTTCGCGCCGGGCAAATTCGCTCCTGCGCACTCGTCCCCGGGACGCCATACGTTCGATAGGCCTGATGAGGTTGGGAAAGTGACTCGGAAATTCTTCGGGACCGATGGTGTCAGGGGCCGCGTGGGCGAGCATCCCATGACGGTGGATTTCGCTCTGCAGCTCGCGAGCGCCGCCGGGCGCGTGCTCGCCCCGGAGGGCGGCACCGTGCTCATCGGCAAGGACACGCGTGTCTCGGGCTACATGTTCGAGTCCGCGCTCGAGGCCGGCTTTGTCGCCGCGGGCGTCAATGTGATGCTCATCGGGCCGCTGCCGACCCCGGGCATCGCCTACATGACGCGCCGCTTCGAATGCGACCTCGGGGTGGTGATCAGCGCCTCGCACAATCCCTACGACGACAACGGCATCAAGTTCTTCGATGGCAGCGGCGGGAAGCTCTCCGATGAGCTCGAGGCGCGCATCGAGACCGAGCTCGACCATCCCGTGCTCACCCGCTCCTCGCGCAGCCTCGGCCGAGCGATGCGAGTCGACCGCTCGCGCAACCATTACCAGGATTTCTGCGCCTCGACGCTGCCCGAGGGGGTCGACCTCTCGGGCCTGAAGATCGTGATCGACTGCTCGAATGGTGCCGCCTACAAGGTGGGGCCCCGCATTCTCGCGGACCTCGGCGCCGAGATCGTTCCCATCGGGTGCTCGCCCAATGGCCGCAACATCAATGACGGCTGCGGCTCGCTGCATCCGGAGCTTTTGCAGCTCACCGTGCCGGGAGTGCGGGCGCACGTGGGGCTCGCGCTCGATGGCGATGGCGACCGGGTGGTGATGGTCGACCATCTCGGAAGGGTCGTCGATGGGGACCAGCTCCTGTACGTCATCGCGCAGGCCCGCAAGCAGGCCGGAGCGCTCAAGGGGCCCGTCGTCGGCACGGTGATGAGCAATCTCGGCCTGGAGGTGGCGCTGCGGGAGAGCGGAATCGACTTCCGGCGCGCGTCCGTGGGAGACCGCTATGTGCTCTCGCTGCTGCGCGAGACCGAGGGGATGCTGGGCGGGGAGACTTCCGGCCACATTCTCTGCCTGGACAAGACCACCACCGGGGATGGGCTGGTGAGCGCTCTTCAGGTGCTCGCCATCCTGCGCCAGACCGGCCGCTCGCTCGCGGAGCTGGCCGCCCCGATGCGGAAATTTCCGCAGGTACTTCTCAATGTGAAGGTCGCCGAGCGGTTCGATCCCTCGACCGTGCCAGCCGTGCAGAGCGCCGTGCGGCGCATCGAGCAGCGACTGGGCGACCAGGGCAGGGTGGTGCTGCGCCCCTCCGGCACCGAGCCGGTGATCCGCGTCATGGTCGAGGGCCGGGACGAGAGCGCGACCAGGGCCGCCGCCGCGGAGCTTGCCGAGGCGGTACGCACGGCGAGCTAGCCCCAGGGGGAGCATCGCGCGTTGCACTGCGGGGGGCGCGCCGCTATGATCGCGCCCCCCTCGCAAGTGCGCGGGGTCAATTGGAGGCTCCCCAGGTCGGGTCATGCGCAGCCCCATCGTTGCCGGAAACTGGAAGATGCACGGGACGCGTGCCGAGAACGCGCGTCTCATCGAAGAGCTGCTCTCCCGGTACCCCGATCAGTCCGCCGCGGAGTGCCTGGTGTGTCCGCCCTTCGTGTACCTGCAGGAGGTTGGGCGGCTGCTGCGGGACACGCCGATCGGCCTTGGGGCGCAGGACGTATGCGCCGAGGCGCAGGGCGCCTTCACGGGCGAGGTTTCCGCCGCGATGCTGAAGGATGTCGGCTGCGAGCATGTGATCGTCGGGCACTCGGAGCGGCGCTGGGTCTATCACGAGAGCGACCAGCTCGTGGCTCGCAAGTTCGCGGCGGCCCAGGCCAAGTCTTTGGCGCCCATCTTGTGCGTCGGCGAGCAGCTCTCCGACCGCGAGGCGGGACGCACCGAAGAGGTGGTGGCCCGACAGCTCGATGCGGTGCTTTCGCTGTGCGGAGTGGGCGCGTTGGAATCGGGCGTGATCGCCTATGAGCCGGTATGGGCCATCGGCACCGGGCACAGCGCCACGGCGGAGCAGGCGCAGCAGGTGCATGCGTTCATCCGTGAGCGCATCGCGGCTCGGGATGCTAAAATCGCACGGGCCGCTCGCATTCTGTACGGCGGCAGCGTCAAGGCGGGCAATGCCGCGGAGCTGTTCGCCCAGCCGGATGTCGATGGCGGACTTATCGGCGGCGCCTCGCTCAAAGCGGAGGAATTTCTGGCGATCCTGGCCGCGGCCGGGACGCGGTGATCAATCATGTTGCATGCTGTATTGCTAGTCGTTCAGATCATTGCCGGGGTGTGCATCATCGCCCTCGTACTGCTGCAGCACGGCCAGGGCGCCGATGCCGGGGCGGGCTTCGGCTCGGGCGCCTCCGGCACGGTGTTCGGGGCGCGGGGCGCCACCACCGCGCTCTCGCGCACCACGGCCATCTTCGCCGTCATCTTCATGCTCAACAGCGCCGCGCTCACCTACCTGAGCACGCGCGCGCACGCGCAGCACAAGACAATTCTCAATCTGGCGGCCGAGTCTGCCGCTGCCGGCGCGAAGGCGCCGCCGGCAGCGGCGGGCACGCCGCAGACGCCGGCGGGCAAGCCGGCAGGTTCCGCCCGCGTGCCGCCGAAGTGATGGCGGGACGTGCTCGGATAAGATGGTGACGTTGCCGACGTGGTGGAATTGGTAGACACACTAGCTTGAGGGGCTAGCGCCGCGAGGCGTGTCGGTTCGAATCCGACCGTCGGCACCACAACGTCTTCGAGCGCTGATACAATGCACGACTTTGGGCCGGGGCCGAGCCAAGGATCGGCATCCGGCTTGGCTGTGGTTTTGCGTGCAGGATGAAAGCATGTTGACCAATTACCTGCCGATTCTCATTTTCCTCGCCATCGCGACGGCGCTCGCGCTCGTGATGCTCACCCTCGGGTCCGTCATCGGGCGATTCTTCTCGCGCAACCCCAAGGATCGCGAGAAGCTTTCCCCGTACGAGTGCGGCTTCGAGGCCTTCGAGGACAGCCGCATGAAGTTCGATGTGCGCTACTACCTCGTGTGCATCCTGTTCATCGTCTTCGACCTCGAGATCGTGTTTCTCTTCCCATGGGCCGTGGCGCTCGGGACGATCGGGGTCGCCGGTCTCATCGCCATGGTCGTGTTTCTCGCCATCCTGACCGTGGGCTTCATCTACGAGTGGAAGAAAGGGGCGCTGGAGTGGGACTGACGCAAGAGCCCGAGGGCTTCGCGCAGCGAGGCTTTCTCACCACCCAAGTCGACAACCTGCTCAACTGGGCCCGCACCGGGTCGCTGTGGCCGATGACCTTCGGTCTCGCCTGCTGCGCGGTGGAGATGATGCACGCGGGCGCCTCGCGCTACGATCTCGATCGCTTCGGGGTCGTGTTCCGGCCCAGCCCCCGCCAATCGGACGTGATGATCGTCGCCGGCACGCTGGTCAACAAGATGGCTCCGGCGCTGCGCCGCGTCTATGACCAGATGGCCGAGCCCCGCTGGGTGATCTCCATGGGCTCGTGCGCCAACGGCGGCGGCTACTACCACTATTCCTACGCGGTCGTGCGCGGTTGCGACCGGATCGTGCCCGTCGATGTCTACGTGCCGGGCTGCCCGCCGACGGCCGAGGCGCTGGTGTACGGCATCATCCAGCTGCAGAAGAAAATCGCGCGCACCAGCACCATCGCCAGGTAAATCAACCCATGGCAGAACCCACCTCCCAGCCGGCCGAGCCCGCGGATGACGCGAAAACCCCGGTGAGCGCGCTCGCGCGCACGATTGAGACTCATATCCAGGGCCTCAAGCGTCTGCCGTCGCCGCCGCATGAGCTCGCCTATGAGGTCGAGGCCGCCTCTCTCTTAACGGTGTGTCGCGCGCTGCGCGATGAGCCCGATCTCAGGTTCGAGATGCTCATGGATGTCGCGGGCGTCGACTTCCTGCACTATGGTCTGGATGAGTGGCAGACCAGCGGCGCGACCCGCTCGGGCTTCAGCCGCGGCCGCGAGGCTTTTGCGCCTCCCGACCCGGACATGCCCGGGCGCCTGGCGGTCGTCTATCAGCTGCTGTCGATCAGCCACAACGCGCGCCTGAGGCTGCGCGTCAGATGTCCCGATAGCCGGGAGCCGACGGTGGATTCCCTCACCGGAGTGTGGGCAGGCGCCGACTGGTTCGAGCGCGAGGCGTTCGACCTGTTCGGGATCCTCTTCCGCGGCCACCCGGACCTGCGCCGCATCCTGACCGACTACGGGTTCATCGGACACCCGTTCCGCAAGGATTTCCCGCTCATCGGCAATGTGGAGACGCGGTACGACCCCGAGAAGAAGCGCGTCGTGTACCAGCCGGTGAGCATCGTGCCGCGTGTGCTCGCACCGAAGGTGATCCGACACGACAACCGCTACGAGCCGGCGCTGAAGACCCCGGAGCTGCCCCGCTGATGGCCTCGAATCCAGACTCCCCTGTCGCGGAGATCCGCAACTACACCATGAACTTCGGGCCCCAGCACCCCGCCGCCCACGGGGTGCTGAGGCTGGTGCTCGAGATGGACGGCGAGGTCATCCAGAAGGCGGACCCCCACATCGGCCTGCTGCACCGCGCCACCGAGAAGCTGGCCGAATCGAAGCCCTTCAACCAGTCGATCGGCTACATGGACCGGCTCGACTATGTATCCATGATGTGCAACGAGCACGCCTATGTGCTCGCCATCGAGAGGCTGGTCGGCGTCGCCCCGCCGCAGCGAGCGCAGTACATCCGGGTGATGTTCGATGAGATCACCCGCATCCTGAACCACCTGATGTGGCTCGGTGCGCACGCGCTCGACATCGGCGCCATGACGGTGTTTCTGCTGTGCTTCAAGGAGCGTGAGGAGCTGATGGATGTGTACGAGGCCGTCTCCGGCACTCGCATGCACGCCACCTACTACCGGCCGGGGGGCGTGTACCGCGACCTGCCGGACAGCATGCCCAGGTACCAGCCCTCGAAGTGGCGCTCCCGCAAGGACGTCGACCGCTTGAATGAGACGCGATCGGGCTCGATGCTCGATTTCATCGAGGCGTTCGCCGAGCGCTTCCCGACCTCGATCGCCGACTACGAGACGCTGCTCACCGACAACCGCATCTGGAAGCAGCGCACGGTGAACATCGGGGTGGTCTCGCCGGAGCGGGCGATGCAGCTCGGCTTCTCCGGGCCCATGCTGCGCGGCTCCGGGATCGTCTGGGATCTGCGCAAGAAGGAGCCCTACGAGGTGTACGACCGGCTGGATTTCGACATCCCCGTCGGGACCAACGGCGATTGCTACGACCGCTACCTGGTGCGCATCGAGGAGCTGCGACAGTCGACCCGCATCATCCGCCAGTGCGTGCAGTGGCTGCGGGCCAATCCCGGGCCCGTGATGGTCGATGACCGCAAGGTGCGGGCGCCGAGGCGCGAGGAAATGAAGGGCGACATGGAATCGCTCATCCATCACTTCAAATTCTTCACCGAAGGCTACGAAGTGCCCGAGGGCGAGACCTACGCCGCGGTGGAGGCCCCCAAGGGGGAGTTCGGCATCTATCTCGTGTCCGACGGGGCGAACAAGCCCTATCGGCTGAAGTGCCGCGCGCCGGGATTCGCGCATCTGGCCGCGCTCGAGGAAATGATCCGCGGCCACATGCTCGCGGACGTGGTGGCGGTGATCGGCACGCAGGACATCGTGTTCGGGGAAGTCGACCGTTGAGCAATGACAATCCACCAGCCGCCGGGGCCGGCGGCACGCAGATTCTCTCGCAGCACACCCGCCGGGAGATCGATCACTGGGTCGCCAAGTTCCCTCCCGGCCGGCAGCGCTCGGCCTGCATCGCGGCGCTGCGCGCCGCGCAGGAGCAGAACGAGGGCCACCTCACCAAGGCGCTGATGGACGCCGTGGCCGTGTACCTCGCGCTTCCGCCCATCCAGGTGTACGAGGTGGCGGGCTTCTACTCGATGTTCGAGACCCACCCCTGCGGGCGCCACCACGTCAGCATCTGCACCAACATCTCGTGCATGCTGAACGGCGCCGACGAGCTGGTCGCGCACGCCGAGCGAAAGCTCGGCATCAAGCTCGATGAGAGCACCCCCGACGGGCGGGTCTTCCTCAAGGAGGAGCACGAGTGCCTGGCCGCCTGCACCGGCGCGCCCATGATGATGGTCGATCACGTCTTTCACGAGCACCTCACCCCCGAGAAGCTCGATCAGATCCTCGATGAGCTGAAGTAGCGCCATGGCCGTGAGTCCCGACAAGATGAACCTGGTGGTGTTCGAGCCGTTGTCGCTCGAGCGCTCGTGGGAGCTTTCGACTTACCGCAGGATCGGCGGCTACGCGGCCTGGGAGAAGATCCTCGCCGAGAAGCCCCCGCGCGAGCAGATCATCGAGGCGGTGAAGGCCTCGGGCCTGCGCGGCCGGGGAGGGGCGGGCTTCCCGACCGGCACCAAGTGGAGCTTCATGCCGCGCAACTCGCCGGTGCAGAAATACATGGTCTGCAACTCCGACGAAAGCGAGCCCGGCACCTGCCACGACCGCGACATCCTGCGTTACAACCCGCACGCCGTGATCGAGGGGATGGCGATTTCCGGCTACGCCACCAATTCCACGGTGGGTTACAACTATATCCGCGGCGAGTTCCTGGGCGAGCCCGTGCCGCGGTTCGAGCAGGCGCTGAAGGAGGCCTACGAGGCGGGCCTGCTCGGCCGCAACATCCGCGGCAGCGGCGTCGATTTCGACCTGCACACCTTCGTCGGCGCCGGCGCGTACATCTGCGGCGAGGAGACGGGGCTGCTCGAGTCGCTCGAGGGCAAGCCGGGCAGACCGCGCTTCAAGCCGCCGTTTCCCGCCAACTTCGGGCTCTACGGTCAGCCGACCACGATCAACAACACGCAGAGCTACGCCTCGGTGCCGACCATCCTGCGCAAGGGCCCGCAGTGGTTCGCGTCCCTGGGGCCGGCGAACTCCGGCGGCACGGCGATCTTCTCCGTGTCGGGCCACGTGGCCAAGCCCGGCAACTTCGAGCTGCCGCTCGGCGTGCCGTTCGCCGACCTGCTCGCGCTCGCCGGCGGGGTGCGCGGCGGCAGGAAGCTGAAGGCGGTGATCCCGGGCGGCTCCTCGGTGCCGGTGGTGCCGGGGGAGGTCATGATGAAGGCCAACATGGATTACGACTCGCTGCGCGCTGCGGGCTCCGCGGTCGGCTCGGCGGCGGTCATCGTCATGGACGAGACCACCTGCATGGTGCGCGTGCTCGAGCGCATCTCGCGCTTCTACATGGCGGAGTCCTGCGGCCAGTGCACGCCCTGCCGCGAGGGTACCGGCTGGATGAACCGCATCCTCAAGCGCATTCTGGCGGGGGAGGCGCGGCGCGAGGAGCTCAACCTCCTCCTCGATGTGGCCAATCGCATCGAGGGCCATACCATCTGCGCGCTCGGCGACGCGGCGGCCTGGCCCGTGCAGAGCTTCCTCAAGCACTACCGGCACGAGTTCGAACACATGATCGATCACGGCGGGCGCAGCCTCGTCGAGGGGCGGCTCGGGGCGGCGGCGGCCTGATATGGCACAAGACATGGCTGAAGAATTCGTCAACATCGAGATCAACGGCAAGCCCGTCAAGGCCCGCAAGGGCGAGATGATCATCCGCGCCACGGACGCCAACGGAGAGTACATCCCGCGCTTCTGCTATCACGAGAAGCTGGCGGTGGCGGCCAACTGCCGCATGTGTCTGGTCGAGGTGGAGAAGGCGCCGAAGCCGCTGCCCGCCTGCGCCACGCCCGTCATGGAGGGCATGAAGGTCTTCACGCGCTCGCCGAAGGCGATCGCCGCGCAGCGCGCGGTGATGGAGTTCCTGCTGATCAACCATCCGCTCGACTGCCCGATCTGCGACCAGGGCGGGGAGTGCGAGCTGCAGGACCTGGCGCTCGGCTTCGGGCGCGACTACTCGCGCTTCCATGAGCGCAAGCGCTCGGTGCCGGACGAGGACCTGGGGCCGCTCATCGCCACCGACATGACGCGCTGCATCCACTGCACGCGCTGCATCCGCTTCACCGAGGAGGTCGCCGGCATCCAGGAGCTCGGCATGGTCGGCCGCGGGGAGCGCATGAAGGTCCGCCGCTACATCGAGAGCACGGTCGACCACGAGCTCTCCGGCAACGTGATCGACCTGTGCCCGGTCGGCGCCCTGGTCTCCAAGCCCTACCGCTTCAGCGCACGCGCCTGGGAGATGAGCGCTGTGCCGCTCGTCTCGCCACACGATGGCGCCGGGAGCAACCTCTTCGGCCACGTGCTGCGCGGCCGCCTGATGCGCGTGGTGCCACGCCAGAACGAGGCCATCAACGAGATCTGGATCTCGGACCGCGACCGCTTCAGCTACGAGGGCATCTACAGCCCCGATCGCCTGCACCATCCGATGGTCCGCGAGGGCGGACAGTGGGTCGCGACCGACTGGGAAACGGCCCTTGCCAGGGCGGCCGAAGGTCTGCGCGCGCGCGCCGCCTCGCTCGGGGTGCTGGCGAGCGCATCGAGCACGCTCGAGGAGCTGTATCTCGCCGGGCGCATCGCCCGCGGGCTCGGCGGCGCCAACATCGACTGCCGGCTGCGTCAGGGCGATTTCCGCGACCAGGCGGCCGACCCGCTCTTTCCCAACCTCGGCATGCGCATCGCCGACATCGACTCGCTCGAGGCCCTGCTTCTCATCGGCTCGAACCTGCGTCGTGAGGTGCCGATTCTCGCCCACCGCGTCCGCAAGGCCGCGCGGGCCGGCGCCAAGGTGGCGCTGGTCAATCCGGCGATCTTTCCCTATTACTTTCCGGTGGCCGAGTACCTGGAGTCGGCGCCGGCGCGGCAGGTGGCCGACCTCGCCGCGATTCTCGCCGCCGCGGCGCAAGCCACCGGCCGTCCCGTGCCCGCCCACCTCGCGCAGGCCGTGCAGGGCGCAACGGTCGGGCCGCAGCACCGCGCGGTGGCCTCGGCGCTCGCCCACGGCGGCAAGCGCGCGGTGTGGCTGGGGGCGCTCGCCCAGCGCCATCCGCGCTTCGCCGAGCTGCGCTCGCTCGGCGCGGCGATCGCTCAGGTGACCGGAGCCTCGTTCGGCCTGTTGGCCGAGGGCGCCAACGCCGCCGGCGCCTATCTCGCCGGCGCCGTGCCTCATCGGGAAGCCGGCGGCAGGCCAGCCGCCTCGCCGGGTCTCACCGCAGGAGAGATGCTCTCGCGCGCCCTCCAATCCTACCTGCTGTTGGGGACCGAGCCCTGGTGCGAGGCAGCGGACGTCGCAGGCACGCTCGCGCAGGCGCAATTCGTCGTGGCGGTCACGCCGTTCGCGAGCGATACGCTGCGTCAGGTTGCCCACGTGCTGCTGCCGGCCGGCACTTTTGCGGAAACCTCCGGCACGTACGTCAATCTCGAGGGTCTGTGGCAAAGCCAGACCGGCGCGGCCACGCCGGTGGGAGAGGCGCGCCCGGCGTGGAAGATCCTGCGCGTGCTCGGCAACCTGCTCGACCTCCCCGGGTTCGAGTACGTGGCCTCGGATGCCATCCGCGAGGAGCTTGCCGCACTCTGCGCCGTCTCCACGGCCTACTCTGCGCCGGCTTACGCGGGCGCGCACCCGGTGGCCGGGAATGCCGCGGCCGCCGCGGTGGTGGACGTGCCGATGTACCAGATCGATGCGCTCGTACGCCGCGCGCCATCGCTGCAGAAGACGCGTGAGGGCCGCACACCAGCGGTGACTTACTGACGATGCACACTCAAATCAGCCACCTGCTCGCGCTCTGGGGGACTCTCCCGAGCCTCGTCCGTACCACGGTGTGGATCCTGGTCATCACCATCGTGGTCATCCTGTGCGTGGCGTTCCTGACGTTGTGGGAGCGCAAGGTCATCGGCTGGATGCAGCTGCGCCGGGGGCCGAACCGGGTGCGCATCTTCGGGCTGCTGCCGGGGATGGGTCAGCCGTTCGCCGACGTGGTGAAGCTGCTCACCAAGGAAGTGGTGATCCCCAGCCGCGCGAACAAGTTCCTGTTCCGCCTCGCCCCGATGCTGGCGCTCGTGCCGGCGCTCGCGGCCTGGGCGGTGATTCCGCTCTCGCCGCAGCTCGTCGTCTCCAAGGCCAACGCGGGCCTGTTGTACCTGCTGGCGCTCTCCTCCATGGGCGTCTACGGCATCATCCTCGCCGGCTGGGCGGCCAACTCCAAGTACGCGTTCCTCGGGGCGATGCGCTCGGCGGCGCAGATGGTGGCGTACGAGATCGCCATGGGCTTTGCGCTGGTGGGGGTGCTGATGGCCGCCGGCAGCATGAACCTCGGCACCATCGTCGGTCACCAGGAGGGGGGCTTTCTCGCCTGGAACTGGTTCTGGCTGTTCCCGCTGTTCGTCGTGTATTTCATCTCCGGCGTTGCGGAGACCAATCGCGCCCCCTTCGATGTCGCCGAGGGCGAGTCGGAGATCGTCGCGGGCTTCCACGTGGAGTACTCGGGCATCGCGTTCGCGCTGTTCTTCCTCGCCGAGTACGCCAATATGATCCTCATCTCGGCGCTGACCGCGGTCTTCTTCTTCGGCGGCTGGCTGTCCCCGTTCGCCGGCTATCCCGTGATCGGCGCGACGGTGCTCGGGGACCCGAGCTTCTTCTGGCTCGGCCTGAAGGTGTTCGTGTTCCTGTTCCTGTTCCTGTGGTTCCGCGCCACGTTCCCGCGCTACCGCTATGACCAGATCATGCGGCTCGGCTGGAAGGCGCTGATTCCGGTGACCCTGGTGTGGCTCGGCGCGGAGATGCTGATGGCGGCCGTCCACATCGGGCCGTGGGCCAGGCCCTGGTTCCATTGAAGGAGAAGCCAATGGCCAATCCGCTCAAGACATTCACGCTGCCGGACCTCCTGAAGGGCATGTCCGTCACCGCGCGGACCTTCTTCACCCGCAAGTACACGCTCAACTATCCGGAGGAGAAGGCGCCGCAGTCGCCGCGCTTTCGCGGACTGCATGCGCTGCGCCGATATGCGAACGGGCAGGAGCGCTGCATCGCCTGCAAGCTGTGCGAGACGGTGTGTCCCGCGACCTGCATCACGATCGACTCGGACGCGGCGGAGGACGGCACCCGGCGAACGACCCGTTACGACATCGACCTCTTCAAGTGCATCTACTGCGGCTTCTGCGAGGAAGCCTGTCCGGTCGACGCCATCGTGCTCACGCGGATCCACGAGTACCACATGGAGCAGCGCGGCGAGAACATCATGAGCAAGGACAAGCTGCTCGCGATCGGGGAGCGCTACGAGACCCTCATCGCCGTCGACAAGGCGGCCGATGCGCCTTACCGTTGAGGCCACTTCCGTGCTAGTCGAAATACTGTTCTACGTGTTCGCCACGCTCCTGGTGGTAGGCGCCCTCGGGTTGATCACGGCCCGCAACCCGGTCTACTCGGCGCTGTTTCTGGTGTTCGCGTTCATCAACTCCGCGGCCATCTGGCTGCTCGCGGAAGCGGAGTTTCTCGCCATCGTGCTGGTGCTCGTGTACGTGGGCGCGGTGATGGTGCTGTTCCTGTTCGTGGTGATGATGCTCGACATCAACCTCGCGGAGTTGAGACGGGGCTTCACCCGCTTCGCGTGGCTGGGCTGGCTCACGGCCTGCGCGGTCATCGTGGAGATCGTCGGCGTGGTCTGGACCCATGGGCTCACCGGCATCGACGTGAGCAAGGGCTTCGTGCCCGAGCCCGCCAGTTTCAGCAACACCCGCGCGCTCGGCGAGGTGCTCTATACCCGTTACGTCTATCCGTTCGAGCTTGCCGCGGTGCTGCTGCTGGTGGCGATCGTTGCGGCCATCGCGCTCACGCTGCGCCGCCGTCCGGGCCTGAAGAGCCAGGACATCGCGCGTCAGGTGGCGGTGCGCGCCGAAGACAGGGTGCGCGTGGTGAAGATCGCCGCGGAGAAGCGCTCATGATCACGCTCGCGGACATGCTGACGCTCTCGGGGGTGCTGTTCGCGCTGGCCGTCGCCGGCATCTTCCTCAACCGCAAGAACGTCATCCTGCTGCTGATGTGCGTCGAGCTGCTGCTGCTCTCGGCCAATTTCAACTTCATCGCGTTCTCGCGCATGCTGGGCAATCTCACCGGCCAGGTGTTCGTGTTCTTCGTGCTCACCGTGGCGGCGGCGGAGTCGGCCATCGGGCTCGCGATCCTGGTGGTGCTGTTCCGCGAGCGGCGCAGCATCAACGTCGAAGATCTGAACACTCTCAAGGGCTGAAGGCCGCATGAACCCGCATCTGCTGATCGCCATCCCCTTAGCTCCGCTCGCGGCGGCAGTGATCGCCGGGCTCGCCGGGCGGCTCATCGGCCGCGCAGGCGCCCACACCATCACCATCGCGGGCGTGGCGGCCTCCTTCCTCCTCTCGCTCTATGTCCTCAGGCAGATCTATTGGGGCGGCGCCGCGACGTTCAACGGTCCGGTCTATACGTGGCTGGTGAGTGACGGCGTGCATATCCACGTCGGCTTCCTGGTCGATCGCCTTACCGCCCTGATGATGTCGGTGGTCACGTTCGTGTCGCTGTGCGTGCACGTGTACACGATCGGCTACATGCGCGATGACCCTGGATACAAGCGCTTCTTCAGCTACATCTCGTTGTTCACCTTCTCGATGCTCATGCTCGTGATGTCGAACAACTTCATGCAGCTGTTCTTCGGCTGGGAGGCCGTCGGCGTGGTGTCGTACCTGCTGATCGGCTTCTGGTACACGCGCCCGAGCGCCATTTTCGCCAACCTCAAGGCCTTCATCGTCAACCGCGTGGGCGATTTCGGCTTCGTGATCGGCATCGCGGCCGTGTTCTCCTATACGCACTCGCTCTCCTACGAGGCGGCGTTCGCGGCCGCGCCGCACATCGCGCAGCAGACGTTGCCGGTGTTCGGCGGCGTCAATGCGATGACGCTGATCTGCATCGCGCTGTTCATCGGCGCGATGGGCAAGTCCGCGCAGGTGCCGTTGCATGTGTGGCTGCCCGACTCGATGGAGGGCCCGACGCCGATCTCGGCGCTGATCCACGCGGCCACCATGGTGACCGCGGGCATCTTCATGGTGGCGCGCATGTCGCCGCTGTTCGAGTTCTCGGACACGGCACTGTCCTTCGTGCTGGTCATCGGGGCGAGCACCGCGTTCTTCATGGGCGTGCTCGGCGTCATCATGAACGACATCAAGCGGGTCATTGCCTATTCGACGCTCTCGCAGCTCGGCTACATGACGGCGGCGCTCGGCGTTTCGGCCTACAGCGCCGGGATCTTCCACCTGATGACGCACGCATTCTTCAAAGCGCTGCTGTTCCTCGCCGCGGGCTCGGTCATCATCGGCATGCACCACGAGCAGGACATGCGCAAGATGGGCGGACTCGCCAAGTACATGCCCATCACCGCCATCACCTGCTGGATCGGCGGGCTGGCGCTGGTCGCAACGCCGTTCTTTTCCGGCTTTTACTCCAAGGACGCCATCATCGAGGCGGTGGGCCTCTCGCACCGCTGGGGCGCGACCTATGCCTACTGGTGCGTGCTGCTCGGCTCCTTCGTCACCTCGCTCTACACCTTCCGGCTGCTGTTCATGACCTTCCACGGCGAGGAGCGCTTCCGCCACGTGCAGGCGGATCACGGCCACGGACACGATCAGGCGCACGAGGGCCATGGCGTGCACGAGCCGCACGAGAGCCCTCTGGTGGTCACCTTGCCGCTGATCGCCCTCGCCATCCCCTCGCTCGTGATCGGCTACCTCACGGTCGGCAAGGTTCTCTACGGCGATTATTTCGGCAAGGCGATCTTCGTGCTGCCGCAGCACAATGTCCTCGCGCGCATGGCGGCGGAGTATCACGGGCCGTTTTCGCTGGCGCTGCACGGCTTTCTCGCCGCGCCGTTCTGGCTGGCGCTCGCCGGATTCTTCACCGCGTGGCTGTTCTTCCTGAAGCGCCCGCAGCTTGCCGATGCCGCCGAGCAGAAGTTCGGCTGGCTGCACAAGCTGCTCATCGAGAAGTATTACTTCGACTGGTTCAACGAGCATGTCGTCGCGAAGCTCGCCCGCGGTATCGGCCTGGGATTGTGGAAGGCCGGCGACCAGGGGCTGATCGACGGTGCCATGGTCAATGGAACGGCCAATTCGGTGGGCTGGTTCGGCGGCGTGGTGCGGCGCGTGCAGAGCGGCTACCTGTACTCGTATGCGTTCTGGATCGTGATCGGCCTGGCGGCGCTGCTCGGCTGGTTCCTGGTCCGCGCCTGAACGAGAAGAGCACTTCGGAGAAAGCACAAGAATGCACCATCACCTGCTGTCCATCCTGATCTGGCTGCCGATCGCGGCCGGAATCGTGGTGCTCTTGCTCGGGGAGCGGAACATCGGCGCGGGGCGCTGGGTGTCGCTCGCGGCCTCGGTGGCCACGCTGGCGCTGTGCGTGCCTCTGTGGGGGGACTTCGACACACACACCGCGGCGTATCAGTTCGTGCAGAAGGTGGCGTGGATTCCCCGCTTCCACGCCTACTATGCCCTCGGGGTCGACGGCATCTCGATGCCGCTCATCGTGCTCACCGCCTTCATGACCATACCGGTGGTGATCAGCGGCTGGCGCATCATCACGAAGCGGCCGGCGCAGTACTACGCCGCGTTCCTGATCATGGAGGGGCTCATGATCGGGGTGTTCTGCGCCACCGACGCGCTCCTCTTCTACTTCTTCTGGGAAGCGATGCTGATCCCGATGTTCCTCATCATCGGCATCTGGGGCGGCCCGCGGCGCGTGTACGCGACCATCAAGTTCTTTCTGTACACCTTCCTCGGCTCGGTGTTCATGCTGGCGGCGCTGATCTACATGTACGTGAAGGCAGGCAGCTACTCCATCGCCGCCTTCCAGGCGTTGCCGCTGACGCTCACCGAGCAGCGCTGGATCTTCTTCGCGTTCCTGCTCGCCTTCGCGGTGAAAGTGCCGATGTGGCCGGTGCACACCTGGCTCCCGGATGCGCACGTCGAGGCGCCTACGGGCGGCTCGGTGATCCTGGCGGCCATCATGCTGAAGATGGGCGGTTACGGGTTCCTGCGCTTCATGCTGCCGATCACGCCCGATGCGTGCCGCGAGTTCAACATGCTGATCATCACGCTGTCGCTGATCGCGGTGGTCTACATCGGCTTCGTCGCCATCGTGCAGCCGGACATGAAGAAACTGATCGCCTACTCCTCGATCGCGCACATGGGGTTCGTGACCCTGGGCGCCTTCCTCGTCTATGAGATCGTACGGGCCACGGGCGGCGTTTCGGGCGCGGCGATGGGGATGGACGGCGCCATGGTGCAGATGGTCTCGCACGGGTTGATCTCGGGCGCGATGTTCCTTTGCGTCGGGGTGCTCTACGACCGCATGCACAGCCGGCAGATCGCCGATTACGGCGGCGTGGTCAACACCATGCCGATCTTCGGGGCGTTCATGGTGCTGTTCGCGCTCGCCAACACGGGGCTGCCCGGCACCTCGGGCTTCGTCGGGGAGTTTCTGGTGATCCTCGCGAGCTTCAAGGCGGGGTTCTGGTTCTCGGCGCTCGCCGCCGTGACGCTCATTCTCGGTGCGGCCTACACGCTGTGGATGGTGAAGCGCGTGGTCTTCGGGCCCGTGGGCAACGAGCACGTGGCGAAGCTCACCGATCTTGACGGGCGGGAATTCCTGATACTCGGGGCGCTGGCCGCGGTGGTGCTGCTGGTGGGCGTGTGGCCCGAGCCGCTGCTGAAGGTCATGGAGCCTTCCATCCAACACCTGGTCGCCCAGGCCGTCGCCACCAAGATCCCGGTTTAGGGAGCCTGTAGATGCCCATGCACTCTTTCGCCGCCGCCACGCCGGAGATCTTTCTCGCCGCGGCGATCTGCGTCGTGCTGCTCTTCGAGGCGTTCTTCGGTGCGAGGCACCGGGGCGCCACGGCGACGTTGACGCTCTTGGTCCTCGTGATCGGCGCCGCGCTCACCGTCGCGTTCGCCGACGTCAGCCACAGCGTCACTCTGTTCAACGGCATGTACGTAGCCGACCCACTGGCGTTCGTGCTGAAGCTCGCGGGCTTCCTGGTGGTGGCGGTGACGCTGCTGTATTCGCGCACATACCTCGAGAACCGGGACATCCTGAAGGGGGAGTATTACGTTCTCGCACTCACCGCGCTGCTCGGCATCTTCGTGCTGATCTCGGCCGGGAGCCTGCTCACGGTGTACCTCGGTGTCGAGCTGCTGGCGCTGTCGGTGTACGCCATGGTGGCGTTCGACCGCGAGTCGGGCGTGGCGGCCGAGTCGGCCATGAAGTACTTCGTGCTGGGCGCGATCGCCTCCGGGATGTTGCTGTACGGCATGTCGATCATCTACGGGCTCACCGGGACGCTGAGCCTCGCCGGCATCGCCGCGGCGCTCACCGCCTCGCACAGCCTCGGAGTCATTCTGGGGCTGGCGTTCCTGGTGGTGGCGGTGGCCTTCAAGTTCGGCGCGGTGCCGTTTCACATGTGGCTGCCGGATGTGTACGAGGGTGCGCCGACCAGCGTGACGCTGTTCGTCGGCACGGCGCCCAAGATCGCGTACTTCGCGCTGGCGCTGCGGCTGCTGGCGTACGGCCTGCCGGGCGCGGCGGTCGACTGGACACGGATGCTGATGCCGCTGGCGGTGCTGACCCTGGTGGTGGGCAACGTGGTGGCCATTGTGCAGAGCAACCTCAAGCGCATGCTGGCCTACTCGACGATCAGCCACGTCGGGTTCATCGTGCTCGGGTTCGTTGCGGGTACCCGGAGCGGCTACACCGCGGCGCTCTACTACATGCTGATCTACGTGCTGATGGCGCTCGGCGCATTCGGTGTGATTGTGCTCGCCAGCCGCAAGGGCTTCGAGGCGGACAAGCTGGAGGATTACAAGGGACTGTACCGGCGCGATCCGTTGCTGGCGCTGGTGATGGCCATGCTCATGTTCTCCATGGCCGGCGTCCCGCCTTTCGTCGGGTTCTGGGCCAAGCTCAGGATCATCCAGGCGTTGTGGGAGACGAGCCACCTGTGGCTGGTGATCATCGCCGTCGTGATGTCGGTGGTCGGGGCGTTCTACTACCTGCGGATGGTGAAGCTGATGTACTTCGATGAGCCTCCCGAGACGCTGCCGGCGACGGTGCGATCCTTCGGGGTGCGCTTCACGCTGGGGATCAACGCGGCAGCGGTGCTCGTCCTGGGCATCCTGCCGGCCCCGCTGCTGGACCTGTGTACGCGCGTGATACGGTAGGAGAGCGCGGGTCCCGAGGACGGAGCTTGCGCGGGCCGCACGGCGGCCCTGTCTCGCGGATTGAACACAGAGGCGCCGTACCCGCTCTCGCGCTCGGAAGCGGCCCCGGACTTCATTCGCCGGGCCCATAATTCCGCTCGATGGTCGGGTCGGCTTTCGATTGCGCGGAGGCTGCCGGACTTAACCTGATTCGAGGTGAGCTTGATCATGCCCGAGCAGCCCTGCGAGGCAGCCCCGGCGGTGTCTGAGCGTGGCGTCTCCACCGCAGAGCAGGGGCAGCATCTGGTGGCCGAGCTTTCCAGACGCGTCGGTTCCCTCGGCGTCGAGGTCGGTGACATCGCCGGCAATCTCGAGGAGCTTGCCACACGCGTCTCGGGCCAGGCGGCCCAGTTCGAAGAGCTTCACCAGACGACCGAGACCATGGTCTCGGGCAACCGATCGATCGATCACGCCGCCCACGAGGTCCAGAAGGCCGCTGGCGCCGCCGGAGGAGAAATCTCCGAGTCGCGCAGCCTCCTCGGGGCGGCGCTCGAGTCGATCGGGCAGCTCACGGCGGCGGTCGGGCGGATCGAGGAGCGGCTGGCGTCCTTCGCCTCCGTGCTCAAGGAAATCACCTCCGTGGCCGGCTCCATCCAGACGATCGCCAAGCAGACCCGGCTGCTCTCGCTCAACGCGGGCATCGAGGCGGCGCGGGCGGGGGAGGCGGGGCGCGGCTTTGCCGTGGTGGCGGGGGAGGTCAAGAATCTCGCCGAGGAGACCCGTACCGCGACGGACCGGATCACGAGCACAGTGCGCTCGCTGACCGAGCAGATCGAGGGCCTGATCCGCGAGAGCGGGGAGGCGAACCGGCTTGCCGGTCACGCCGGTCACGGCGCCGAGCGGGTGCAGGGAGTGGTGAGCCGTGCGCACGAGGCGTTCCAGATGGTGAGCCGGGAGATCGATGGCATCGCGCAATCGACCTCGTCCAATCTCGAGGCCTGCAACGCGACGCTTACCGAGCTGGGGGGGCTTGCCGAGGGCGTGCAGCTCTCCTCGGCCAACCTTGCGCAGGCCGACAAGCGGGTCGAGGAGCTGCTCGATCTCAGCGAGGGCCTGATCGAGCTCATCGCCGAGAGCGGGATCGAGACGGCGGACACGCCGATCATCCGGCTTGGGCTGCAGACCGCGAAGCGCATCGAGCAGGTGTTCGAGGCCGCGGTTGCGCACGGGGAGATCACCGAGGCGCAGCTTTTCGATGAGCGGTACCGGCCGATCCGCGGCACCAATCCCCAGCAGTTCCTGACGGACTATGTCGAATTCACCGACCGCGTGCTGCCACCCCTGCAGGACCCGGTGCAGCGCACCGATCCGCGGATCGTGTTCTCGGTCGCCTGGGCCAAGGGCGGCTATCTTCCGACCCACAACCCCGAATACCACCAGCCCCAGGGAAAGGACCCGGTCTGGAACGCGGCGCATTGCCGCAACCGGCGCATCTTCAACGACCGTGCCGTGCAGAAGATCGCGCGCAGCACCCGGCCGTTCCTGCTGCAGATCTACCGGCGCGACATGGGAGGCGGCCAATTCGTGCTGATGAAGGATCTGTCGGCGCCCATCCGGGTCCGCGGCCGGCACTGGGGCTCCTTCCGCATCAGCTACCGGTAGGCGGGACCGACCGCCTCACCGCGGGGGCTGCCGCTCGCCTCGACGTTTCATCCGGGGTCCTTGGGCGGCTTCACGGGGTCTTTTTTTCTGCGCGAGATCATCCGGAAGGCGAGCAGCAGCACCCCGATGTTGAGCACCCACCAGGCCCAGGTGGAGTGCTTCTGGAGCGTTGCGAGCATGCTGGGGGTGTTCGGCAGCGTCACGGCGCCGGTGAGCAGCTCCCGGATGCCGTTGTGGGCCACGATGACCGCGATCGATTGCTTGCCTCCGTGCATGCCATCCGTAGAGATGACATAGTCGCTCTTCTTCGCTGAAACCTTGACGGCGTGGCCGTTCAGCGTGACCATCACGTTGCCCGCGCCCGTGACCGGCGTGTGATTGCGCGTGCGGGTGATCCACAGCACGAGCTCGCCCGGATGCGCCTCGGCATCGAGAACCAGCTGCGCGGAGCTCGCCACCTGTACCGCCCGGGCGCCGCCCGCCGCGCGGACCCGGCCCGGAAAGGCCACCCAGGCGGCGAGCAGGAGCCAAGCCAGGGTGCTCAGGGGCCGAGGGGCTCGAGCATTCACGGCTGATCCTCCAGGCGCAGGAACCGTTCCAGTCCGTGCAGCCCCTCGAGAAAGCCCTGCAGCTGCCCCGGCGTGAGGCAGGTCAACAGCGTGCGCTCCCGCTCGAGCGCGAGCGGCACCAGCTCGGTGTACATGCGCCGGCCCGCCTTGGTGAGGTGCACCTCCCTTTCCCGCCGGTCCTGCTCGTTGGCGGCGCGCTCGATGAGGTCCCGGGCCTCGAGCTCCGCGATCGCCCGGCTGACGCGGGTCTTGTGCATGCGCGTGCTGGCGGCGATGTATTGCGCGGTGCAGGCTCGCCCGCCCACGGTGGCCATGACGCGCCATTGCGGGATGTCCAGCCCGAAGCGGCCCTGGTAAATCGCCGCAAGGTACTGGCTGACGCCGGTCGCCAGGCGGTTCAGGCGGAAGGGGACGAAGGTGCAAAGCTCGAGCGACGGCTCGAGTTCGGGGCGGCCATTCACGGAGCGGGCTCCCTTACGGTTGCGAGTGCAACTACTTGTGTCATCATAGTACAAAGCATACCGGGAGTTCGCCATGTGCTCCGCATCCGCAATCGGGACCGAGTCGCTGCAGTACCTCGGCGGCTTCGGCAACCATTTCGCGACCGAGGCGCTGCCCGCAGCACTGCCCGAGGGACGCAACTCCCCCCAGCACTGCCCGTACGGGCTGTACGCCGAGCAGCTCTCGGGCACGGCCTTCACCGCGCCCCGCCACGCCAGTCGGCGCACCTGGCTGTATCGCATCCGCCCGGCAGCCGTGCAGGGCGCGTTGCGGCCCTTGTCGCACCCCGGGTTGGTGGGCCGCTTCGGCGAGCTGCCTGCGGTGGCGGATCCGCTGCGCTGGAGCGCGCCGCCGCTGCCGAGCGAGCCGCAGGACTTCATCGACGGCCTGCTCACCGTCGGTGGCACCGGCTCAAGCGATGCGCACACCGGCTGTGCCATCCATTGGTACTTGGCCAACCGCCCCATGCGGGACCGGTTCTTCTACGACGCAGATGGCGAGCTGCTCATCGTGCCGCAGCTCGGCCGGCTGCGCGTGGCGAGCGAGCTCGGTGTGCTCGAAGCGGGCCCCCGGGAGATCCTGCTGGTGCCGCGGGGGGTGCGCTTTTGCGTGGAGCTGCCCGACGGGCAGGCGAGGGGCTACGTCTGCGAGAACTTCGGCGCGCCATTTAAGCTTCCGGACCTCGGGCCCATCGGCTCCAACGGCCTCGCCAACCCGCGCGACTTCCAGACGCCGGTGGCCTGGTACGAGGACCGGGACGGGGAGATGGAGCTGGTGGCGAAGCTCGGCGGCGAGCTGTGGTCGGCCCCGCTCGATCACTCGCCGCTCGATGTGGTGGCCTGGCACGGCAACCACGCGCCGTGCAAATATGACCTGCGCCGGTTCAACGCCATGGGCTCGATCAGCTACGACCATCCCGATCCCTCGATCTTCCTCGTGCTGCACTCGGTGAGCGATACCCCGGGGGTCGACAGCGTCGACTTCGTGATCTTCCCGCCGCGCTGGCTGCTCTCGCAGGACACGTTCCGTCCTCCCTGGTTCCATCGCAACATCGCCAGCGAGTTCATGGGCCTGATCCATGGGGCCTATGACGCCAAGGCGAGCGGCTTCGAGCCGGGCGGGGCGTCGCTGCACAACTGCATGATCGGCCATGGGCCCGACGCGGCGACCTTCGAGCGCGCGAGCCGCGCCGACACGCGGGTGCCGCAGCAGATCACCGACACGATGGCCTTCATGTTCGAGACCCGCACTCTCATCCGCCCGACACTGCGCGCGCTCGAGCTGCCGCAGCGCCAGGCCGACTACACGCGCTGCTGGCGGGGGCTCGCCAAGCGCTTCACGCCCCATGCGGCGCAGCCCTGACTTGAGAGGATGATCCTGATGCGCGCCATCGATCAGACGCACGATCCTGCGCTCAAGAGCTGGGTGGAGTCGGCCAACCGGCCGGCAGGGGATTTTCCCATCCAGAACCTGCCGTTTGCGGTGTTCCGCCGCGCAGGCGTCCGCGAGCCGTTTCGCTGCGGCGTGGCGATCGGTGAGCAGGTGCTCGACCTCGCCGCGCTCGCCGCACTGCATCCGCTCGAGGGGCAGGCGCAGCAGGCGCTTTCGGCCTGCGCGCAGCCGGCGTTGAACGGTCTCATGGCGCTTGGCCGCGGGGCCTGGGGCGCCTTGCGCCAGGGGCTCTCGCAGGTGCTGCGGGCCGGGGCGGCGCACGCGGATCGAGCGGCGCAGGCGCTCGTGCCGCAATCGGGCGTGGAGCTCGCCCTGCCGGCACGGATCGGCGACTACACCGATTTCTACACCTCCATCCACCACGCCACCGCCGTCGGGCGGCTGTTCCGCCCCGATCAGCCGCTGCTGGCGAACTACAAGTGGGTGCCCATCGCCTACCACGGCCGCACCTCCTCCATCGGGGTGTCGGGCCAGCCGGTACGCCGCCCGCACGGACAGCTCAAGGCCCAGGGCGCCGAGGCGCCGAGGCTTGCGCCCACCGAGCGGCTGGACTACGAGCTCGAGGTCGGAGTATTCATCGGCACGGGCAACCCGGCGGGCGAGCCCATCGGGATCGATCAGGCCGAGGAGCACGTGTTTGGCCTCTGCCTGCTCAATGACTGGTCGGCCCGCGACGTGCAGGCGTGGGAATATCAGCCCCTGGGCCCTTTTCTCGCCAAGAATTTTGCCACCACGATATCCCCCTGGGTGGTGACGCTCGAGGCGCTGGCGCCGTTTCGCTCGCCCTGGCACCGTCCGGATGCCGATCCGCAACCACTGCCCTATCTCGATGGCGCCGAGATGCGCTCAGCCGGTGCCGTCGATCTTGAGCTGACGGCGTGGCTCGAGACAGCCCGCATGCGCGCTCGCGGTGCTGCGCCTGAGCGGCTCTCTTGCGCCAATTTCCGTCACAGCTACTGGTCGATCGCGCAGATGGTGGCGCATCACACCGCGAACGGCTGCAATCTGCGGCCCGGGGACCTCTTGGGCAGCGGCACCCAGTCAGGTCCCTTGAGCGGGGAGGCCGGCTCGCTCCTCGAGCTGACCGCAGGCGGCCGGCAGCCTCTTGGGCTTGCCGACGGCGAGATGCGCACGTTCCTTGCCGACGGCGACCGGGTGATTCTCAAGGGCCGGTGCGCGCGGCCGGGCTTCGTCCACATCGGCTTTGGCGAGGCGGTCGGCATCGTGCTGCCGGCCGCCTGAGCCGAACGGCGTTGATTGCCTGAGGATTTGCAGAATCGCGACAGCCGGTTGTGCGCCGCCGACTGGCGCGATGGCCGGATTCGCGTGCAGTTGCGATAAGATCACGGACTGAAGCGACAAGGGGCCCATCCCCCGGGGGATCGATGCAAGCAGACAGCGCCGCCATGGCGCAGCCGACCGCGCGAGTGCGCGAATGCCTGGATCGCGGTCAGTTCGCCGAGGCGCAGCGGCAGGCCGAGACGTTGCTCGCCGCGACCCCGGAGGATCGCGACGGGCTGTACATGCTGGCGGTGGCGCAGCGGTTTCAGGGGCGCCTCGCCGAGTCGCTCGCGACGCTCGAGCGCCTGGAGGGGCTCTCTCCGGAGTATTCGCGGCTGTATCAGGAGAGGGGCCACTGCCAGGTCATGCAGCGCCAGGCGCAAAGCGCCATCGAGGCGTTCGAGCACGCGGTGAGGCTCAATCCGGCATTGCCGGGGAGCTGGAAGGCGCTCGAGGCGCTCTACCGGATGACGGGTCGGCAGGCGGATGCGGCCAATGCCGGCGCGCACGTCGCCAAGCTCGCCTCGCTCCCCGTCGCTATCGTCACAGCCCGCAGCATGTTCGCCGACGGCGAGATCGATGCTGCGGAAAAGCTGGTGCGCCAGTATCTGATAACCCATGGCGATCACATCGAGGGCATGCGGCTGCTGGCGCAGATCGGCATGAAGCTCGACGTGCTCGATGATGCCGAGCTGCTGCTCGAGGGCGTGCTGGAGATGGAGCCGCACTACCAGGGGGCACGCTTCGACTACGCCCAGGTGCTGCTGCAGCGGCACAGGCACCGCCAGGCGCGCGAGCAGATCCGACTCCTGCTCGAGGCCGAGCCCGACAACCGCGCCTATCGCACGGCGCAGGCGACGATCTCGACCGAGCTCGGGGAGTGCGAGCAGGCGCTCGCGCTCTACGGGGATCTGCTGCGCGAGACGCCGGATCACCCCGAGCTGCAACTCTCGATTGCGCACACGCTCAAGACCCTCGGCCGCCAGCAGGAGGCGATCGAGGCGTATCACCGCGCCGCGAGCGTGAGGCCCGGCTATGGGGACGCGTACTGGAGTCTTGCGAATCTGAAGACCTACCGCTTCCAGGACGAGGAGATCGAGCGGATGCGCCGGGCCGAGGCCGCGCCCAGAGTGGCGCTCGCCGATCGGTTCCATCTGTGCTTCGCGCTCGGCAAGGCCTTGGAGGACCGTGGACAGTACGCCGAGTCCTTCGCGTATTACGAGCGCGGCAATGTACTGAAGAAGGGCGAGTGCCGTTACCGGCCGGAGTTCACCGAGCGCAACACGGCGCTGCAGACCGAGGTCTGCACCCGGGAGTTCTTCGCCGCGCGCGAGGGCTGGGGCTGTCCGAGCGAGGCGCCGATTTTCATCGTGGGGCTGCCGCGGGCCGGCTCGACGCTCATCGAGCAGATCCTCGCCTCGCACTCCCAGGTGGAGGGCACGATGGAGCTGTCCGACATCCCGCGCCTGGTGCAGCAGCTGCGGGGCCGCGGCGGCGAGGATGACTCGCGCTACCCGGGCGTGTTGGCGGACCTCTCGCGCGAGGATTTCGCCGGCTTCGGGGAGCGGTATCTCACCGATACGCGCCTCTACCGGCGCGCCGGCAAGCCGCGCTTCATCGACAAGATGCCGAACAACTTCCGGCACATCGGCCTGATGCACCTGATGCTGCCCGGCGCGCGCATCATCGATGCGCGCCGTGGCGCCATGGCCTGCTGCTTCAGCAACTTCAAGCAGCTGTTTGCCTCGGGGCAGCAGTTCACGTACTCCTTCGAGGACATCGCACGCTACTACCGTACCTATGTGCAGCTCATGGCGCACTGGGACAGGGTGCTGCCCGGAGCGGTGCTGCGCGTGCAGCACGAGGAGCTGGTGGAGGATTTCGAGCCGCAGGTACGCCGGATCCTCGAGTTCTGCGGGCTGCCCTTCGAGCCCGGGTGCCTGGAGTTCCACAAGACCCCGCGCCGGGTGCACACTGCGAGCTCCGAGCAGGTGCGCAGGCCGATCAATACCGAGGGGCTCGAGCAGTGGCGGCGTTTCGAGCCATGGCTCGGGCCGCTCCAAGAGGCCCTTGGCGGGCTCGCCGGGACCTGAACGGGAGGGGGCCTGCGCAGTCCAATTGAGGTGAGCCGCTTGCAGGAGGACACCGTGTCAAGAACAGGGCCATGCAGAGTGCGATCGCTCATCGTGCTCGCCGCCTCGGCGTGTCTTGGGTGCGTGCTGCCTTCGGTCGCCGCCGCGGACCCGCCGCACGCGGTGCATTTCGGTGGGCATTTTCCCGCCCATCCCCCGCAGCGCGGGTTTGCCGGCGGACATGGGCCGGTCCGTGCCTGGGGCGGGGACCGCTGGCACGGCGCACCCCGGGAGGGGAACCGCTGGCACGGCGCACCCCGGGAGGGGGGGCGCTGGCATGCGGGATTCCGGCCACATGGGAATTGGCACGGTGGTGGTGAGGGTCATTGGCGCACAGGCGACTGGCCTGGCGATCATTGGCGCGGGGACAATTGGGATGGCCGCTGGCGCGGCGGTTGGGACGATCGCAATTGGACGGGCGGGATGTGGGTCGGCGGAGATTGGGACGGGACGTACTGGCCGCCGGTCAACTATGACTGGAATTATCCGTGGATGCTGCCGGCCGTGCCCTACGGGGCCATCACGATCTGGTTCGGCAATGTCCCGTACTACTACGTCAATCGGGTCTACTACCTCTGGAGTCCGTCCTACGGCGGCTACGTCGTGGCTGATCCGCCGCCGGTCGCGGCGCGCGCACCCACCTCGGCCAGTGCGGCGGGCTCCACCGGGGAGGCGGGCCAGGGCACCGGCGTGCTCAGTCTGCAGGTCATCCCGCGCAAAGGCCAAGGCAAGCAGCAGACGGCCAACGATCAGTATGCCTGCAACGAGTGGGCCGTGTCCCAGAGCGGCTTCAATCCGATCAATCCGGCTCAGGACGCGCACGCCTCCCCGGCCTCGCGAAAGGACTATCGGCGCGCGTTGACCGCGTGTCTGAATGCGCGCGGGTATAGCGTACGAAATCCCTCGCGATGAGGACCGTGCGTGGCGTGATGAGGGCGTGAGCCGCGTGCTCCCCTGTTCCGGGCCGGGGACATGGTTCAAAATGGGCGAATGCCGCCGGCTGAACCGCTTCCCGCCCGAGACACGCCCGGCGTCCACCAGGATGCAGCTGCGGGGCCCTCCATCCTGATCTGCCGCCCCAATACGCGTCTCGGCAATACCTTGCTGCTGACGCCGCTCGTCGAGGAGATCGAGGCCACACTGCCCAATGCCCGCGTGGATGTGCTGTCAGGGTGTCCCGCGGCGCATGAGGTGTTTCAGGCGTTCTCCGGGGTGTGTCGGGTGTATGAGCTGCCATTGCGGGGTGTGCGCCATCCGCTCCGGTACCTGCTCACCCTGCTGCGCGTGCGCCGGATCCAGTATGACCTCATCCTCGACCCGAGCCCGAACTCCTGGACGTCCCGTTTCCTCACCCGCTGGCTCACCGGAAGAGTGAAAGTCGGCTTCATCACCCCCCGCAAGCGCCGGGGCGTCGATGTCAGCATTCCCTTCAAGGAGGCGCCGCGGCACATGGGCGCCTATCCCGTGTACCTGCTGCGCCGAGCGGTGCTCGATCTCGATGTCGAGGCCGCCCGAGTGGACGATGCGAAGCTCGGTATCCGCTTGACCGAAGCGGAGCGTACGTTCGGGAAGGAGCAGCTCGCGCGGCTGGCCGGTGAGGGACATTCAGGTCCCGTGGTGGTGGTGGCCACGCATGCCACCGGCGCCAAGCGCTTTGCGCTCGAGTGGTGGCGGCACATGATCCAGGGACTCGAGCGGCGCTTGCCCGGCGCGCGGATCATCGAGATCCGCCCTCCCGGCGGGACCGCCTCCCTGGCGGAGCTGCCAGGCTATGCCTCGCGCCACGTGCGGCAGGTGGCCGCGGTGATCGAGGCGGCGAGCTGCTTCGTGTGCGCCGATTCGGGCCTGATGCATCTCGGGGCCGCGACGGACACCCTCACCGTGGGCCTGTTCAAAGTGACGCTGCCGGCGCTCTATGCGCCGCGGCGGGGCAGCAGCTGCGCCGTCACCGCCCGTGACGACCACCCGGACGCGGTGTCCGAGCGGGTTGCCCGGCTGCTCTCCTGAGGGTCTCGTGCTGCACTCGCTCGTCATTCCCGTCACCCCATTCCAACAGAACTGCTCGCTCGTGTGGGACGAGCGGGGTCGGGGGGCCGTCATCGATCCGGGCGGGGATCTCGATCGAGTGCTGAGCGAGGCGGATCGGCGCGGGCTCGCGCTCACCAAGATCCTGCTCACGCACGCGCACCTGGATCACTGCGCGGCCACCGCGCAGCTGTCTCGCGAGCGGGGATTGCCGGTCGAGGGGCCGCAGCGCGAGGACCGGTTCTGGATCGAGGCGCTGCCCGTGCAGGCGGCGCAGTTCGGCTTTCCAGCGGCCGACCGCTTCGAGCCCGATCGCTGGCTCGAGGACGGCGACCGCGTCACCGTCGGCGATGAGACGCTCGAGGTCCTGCACTGTCCAGGCCATACTCCCGGGCATGTCGTGTTCTTCCACCGTGCGCAGCGCTGCGCGTGGGTGGGAGATGTGTTGTTCGCGGGTTCGATCGGGCGGACCGACTTTCCCCGCGGCGATCATCAGACCCTGATCCACTCCATCCGGGAGCGGCTCTTTCCGCTGGGGGACGACGTGCGTTTCGTTCCGGGCCACGGGCCGGCCTCGACTTTCGGTGCCGAGCGGCGCACCAACCCGTTCGTCGCGGATCGATTGTTCACCGCCCGGCGGTAGCGCCGCCGCCTCCGCAGCCGCTCCATCGGAGCTGTCCGAGGTCATCGTGACCGGCAGCCATATCGCCACGCGCAGTGATACCTCCGACAGTCCGCTGGTGACGATGAGCGCATCGCACATTCGCCGGCGTGGTGAACTTCCGGCTGCGCCATCACTTCCATGGCATCCAGCTCTCCTGCCAGCACGGGGCAAGCACGCACGGCGACGGGATGGAGAACAGCCTCAGCATCCTGATGGGCGGGAGCTTCGCGCATCACAAGGGCAACGCGATCGTCGACCTCGAATACAACGAGCGCGGTCGCGGGCCACAGCGCCGGCAATTACCCCGGCCACATCGGCATCAACACCGATGGCACCCTGTTCACCACCCGAGATCCCGGCAGCTGCGTGCAGAATTACCGCGGACCGGTGGGCAAGGTGCCCGGACTGCACATCACTCCGGACTGCTCCACCGTGGAGTCGTACCTCGGGCCGTACTTCTTCGTCCAGGTGCCGATGCGGCGGTACAATCTGTTTGCGCGCACGACCTACAAGGTCAACCGCGAGGTGGAGGCCTGCGCGCAGATCACCTACATGCACTCGTTCGCCCAGGATACCAACGGCGCCTCCTACATCGGACCGGGAAAGTTCATCCATGTTCCGCAGAACAATCCGTATGTGACGGGAAATTCCGCGCTCGAGTCCCTGCTCACCGCGCGCGTCAATCCGAGCGCCGGACCGCTCGAGATGAAGGACTGGCTGACACCGCTCGGGCCGCGCATCGAGAGCTTCACCTGCAACGACTGCCGGCTCATCACCGGGCTGAAGGGCGGGATCGGCGGGGCGGGTGCTGAATCAGATCTATATCCCGTACCTGAACTCGCTGACGATCTCGGGCGTGCCCCGGTTGCGGCCGCGCGCGCCTCGGGCGGCCGGAGCCGGGGTGCGGGGGACGCCCCCGATGACCGGATGTCTTGCGAGGACCGCCGCGGCAGGCGCCTGGGATCGCCAAATGCGTATAGACTGCCTCGATTCGGGGCCCGGCGGACCTTGCCGGGTCCGGGCGAGGTGAGCGTGGCGGATCGTTGCGGCCTGTCGGCCTGCATCATTACCTACAACGAGCAGGATCGCATCGAGGCGTGCGTGCGCTCCGTGAGCTTCTGCGACGAGGTGCTCGTCGTGGACTCACATTCCACCGACGACACTCGCGCCCGGGCCGCGGCGCTCGGCGCGCGGGTGATCGAGCGCGACTGGCCGGGCTATCGCTCGCAGAAACAGTTCGCGGTGGAGGCGGCGGGCAATGATTGGGTGTTGTGCGTGGACGCCGACGAGCGCGTGAGCGTGCAGCTGCGCACGGAGATCGAGCGGCTGCGCAGCACCGGCTTCGAGGGCTTCGCCGGCTGCTCGATCCCGCGCATCACCGAGTACTTCGGCCGCTTCCTTCGCCACGGCAACGCCTATCCCGACCGGCTGGTGCGCCTGTTCGACCGGCGGCGCGGCCGCTGGGCGGGAGAGGAGATCCACGAGAACACCCGCATCGAGGGGCCGGTCGGGCGCCTGCACGGGCACCTCGAGCATCTCTCCTACCGCAGCCTCTCCGATCATCTCCTGCGCATGCAGCGCTATGCCGTGCTGATGGCCGCTGCGCTGGATGCGCGCGGCAGGCGCTGCGGGCTTGGCAAGGTGCTGGTGAATCCCGCTTGGCGGTTTCTCCGCGGGTACGTGCTGCGGCTGGGCTTCCTCGACGGCTGGCGCGGGATGGTCTTTGCGCTGGTGGAGTCCAATTACGTGCGCCGCAAATACCTGCACCTTTATATCCGCAGCCGCGGGCTGCCGGATTGAGGGGGGCGCTCCTCAAAGGGCCGGCGGATGTCCCGCAGCGCGCCGGCGGCGCACCAGACGCGGCAGGAGCGCCGCGGCGGCGAGCAGTGCGAGCGCCAGCAGTGCCTTGCGCACGAGATCCGCGTTGCCGGTGGCCGCCTCGCGCCCGGCGTAACCGAGATAGGTGTAGGCGAGCGTCCCCGGCAGCATGGCGAGATACGAGGCGATGATGTAGCGCGAGAGGCGGATACGGGTCAGCCCGAGGGCGTAGTTGAGCAAATTGAAGGGAATCAGCGGCACCAGGCGGACGAACGCCACGAATCGCCAGTCTTCCCGCTCGACACCCTGGATGATCTGCTCGGCCCGGCCGCCGACGCGCCGGCGCACCCAATCCGCCGCCAGGTAGCGGGAGGCGAGAAATGCCCCTGTTGCCCCGAGGGTTGCGCCGGTGAGGTTGTAGAGGGTGCCCGCGAGCGGCCCGAACAGCGCTCCGCCGGCCAAGGTGAGCACCGACCCGGGCGCGAGAGCCACCGTCGCCACGGCATAGAGCGCCATGAACCCGAGCGGCGCCCAGGGGCCGGCCGTGTGCGCCACCCGCGCCAGAGCATGGGGGTCGAGCGCGCCCCGATGCAGGTAGGACCAGAGGCCGATGCCGCCGAGCAGGCCGAGGAGGCCAATGCGGGTCCACTTCGCGGATGCAGGCTTCATGCAGAGGGCCCCCATGAGCGGCGATTGATCGCGTAGCCGGCGCCATCGCCGATGAACGGTATGGCAAGCATGCCGGGCAGCCCCGAGCATACCCTGGGACGCCTGAGGGTGCGGATGCCCAGGGTCATGGCGTCGTGGCCGGCACGCGGCTGAGGGCGGTAGGTTCCGAACAGCCGGTCCCACCATGGCAGGTTGAACCCGAAGTTGCTGTTGGTCTCGTCGTCCTCGATGGAGTGATGCACGCGGTGCATGTCCGGAGTGACGATGAGCCAGCGCAGCATCCGGTCGGCTGCGGCCGGCAGGCGCACGTTACCGTGATTGAACATCGAGGTGGCGTTGAGCAGCACCTCGAAGATCACCACCGAGACCGCCGGCGCGCCGAGCAGCACGATGGCCGCGAGCTTGATGAGCAGGGACAGGAGGATCTCGAGCGGGTGGAAGCGCAAGCCCGTGGTGACATCGAAATCGAGGTCGGCGTGATGCACCCGGTGCAGCCGCCAGAACACCGGCACGGCGTGCAGCATGACGTGCTGCAGGTAGATGGTGAGGTCGAGCGCAACGACGGCGATCACGACGGTCAGCCCGGCGGAAAGATGTGCCAGTCCGAGCAACCCCCAGCCATGAGCGGTGGCGAATGCCGCCGCCCCCACCGCCGCGGCCGGGAAGAGGAGGCGCAGCAGCAGGCTGTTCAGGATGACGAGCCCCAGATTCCCGGTCCAGCGCGCCCGTCTGGATGTGCGCCGAGGCCGGCGCGGGGAGAGCATTTCCCACAGCACCAGGAGGGCGAAGGCACCGAGGAAGCTTCCCAGGCGGATGGCGCTCGCATGGCTGGCGATGAATGCGTCGAGGATCACGGCTGAGTCGTCCTGTCCGCTGAGGAGCTCCGATGATAGGCGGGGACCGCAACGGCGTCATTGCTGAGGCAGCGCAGGCCCAATGAGTCGTCGGTAGATTGCGTTGCAACCAAATGAAATTCCTGCAATATATCCCATGCTTCCGTTTGCGGCCCCATCGGGATTGCTCCACCCGCCACGCCGGAGCCTAGAATGCGCAAGGTTTCCGCAGCCGCAGACTCAAGGTGGACGATGAAACTCGTAGATCTGTTGAAGAACGTAGCCCTGGGCGCCACCGCCGGGGTCGCGCTGCTCACGGTTCTGCCGATCTTCGGCGCCGTGGGGACGCTGACCGCCGCAGGTCAGATCGTAGGCTCGCTCGCCGGTGGGACGGCGGGGCTGCTCGATACTCTGCGCCGAGCGCGGGCCTGAGCGTACGCCCGCTGCAGGGCCGTCTTTTGCCCGCATGGACACGGGGGGCCGATGGTCCGCCTGCGCTGCCCCCGAGGCTCGAGCGCGCGGGAGGCGCCGAGCAGCGGCTGTCGCGAGGAGGACGGATTGCGGCAGGCTTTCGCAGTCTGGGAAGACTCGCTCCCGAAGCGCCCCGGCAGTCCGTTTACCTCGCCGCGACCGGCGCCACGCTCATCGTGTACGGCTTGTGCGTGCTTTTCGTCACAGCGTACGTTTGCTTCTGCCTCATCTGGCGCGAGTAATTTCGGCTCGCCTCGACCACGACCTGCGCCGGGCGGTGACTTGCCCTTCCGCGGGGACGCCGGCCGCATCCTGCAGCAGGCGCGTGCCTACCTTCACGATGGTGTCGATGACGGGAATGAGCTCCCTGCCGAGCTGCGAGAGCGCGTACTCGACGGACGGCGGCGAGGTGGGCGCGACTTCGCGGATCACGACGCGTTTGGCCTGCAGCTCCCGCAGCCGCGCGGTCAGCATCTTCGGTGAGATGCCGTGGATGTCCCGGCAGAGCTCGCCGAAGCGGCGTGGCCCGCCGGAGAGCTGCCAGATCACATTCGGGGTCCAGGCGCCGCTGAGCAGGCGCATGCAGGTGCCCATGGGGCACCCGGTCGGCGGCGGCGGGGCCGCGCTCTTGCGGATCTTGTGCGGCATACCTCGATCCTTACCGGGAGGTTAGCGGAATTTTTCATTACCGAAGGTAACATGCTATACAAAGGTAAGTACGGCTGGTAGCTTTTCGCCGCTTCGCATTCATTCGACAGGAGGATTGGCATGAAACTGTTCTATGCAAGCGGCGCGTGCTCACTCTCGCCTCACATCGTCGCTCGCGAGGCGGGCATCGATGTCGTACTGCAGAAAGTGGATTTGAAGACCAAGACCATCGCCACCGAAGGTGATTTCCTCACCATCAACCCCAAGGGATCCGTTCCGGCGTTGGGGCTCGACAACGGGGAAATCCTCACCGAGGGCCCGACGATCGTCCAGTATCTCGCGGACCTCAAGCCTCAGTCCGGTCTGGCGCCGCCCTCGGGCACCATGGCGCGCTATCGTCTGCAGGAAATGTTGGACTACATCAGTTCCGAGCTCCACAAGAGCTACTCGCCGCTCTTTCGCCCGGAGACCCCGGCGCAGACGCGCTCGGAGCGGCAGGCGTATCTGCTCAGGCGCTATGCGCTGCCCGACAAGCAGCTCGAAGGCCGGCAGTACCTCTTCGGGGACACATTCACGGCGGCCGATGCGTATCTTTTCACCGTGACGAACTGGGCCGAGCACGTGAAGCTCGATCTGTCGCAGTTCGCCAACCTTCAGGCCTTCCAGCGGCGCGTGGCCGCGCGGCCGGCGGTGCAGGCCGCGATGAGGGCCGAGGGGCTGATCCAGTAGCGCGGTGGCCCGGGAACGCTCCAAGTCCGACGGGCTTGCGGGCCCTGCACGGCGGCCGGGGCGCGATGCCGCGCGTCCCGGTCGTACTCAGCGGCTCTCGGGGCGCCGGAGCAATCTTAATTGGACGGCACTTTCCACGGGCACCGGTCCTCCGCCGCAGGTATGCTGAGGCGACTCACGCTGCCGGAGAGCCCTCCATGCCCGAGCAACCGCCGAGCCTCACCCTCCACCAGGTGCGGGATTACGAGTTCGACATCGCCTTCGCGCAGGGCATGCCCCATCTGGTATCGGATGAGCCGCCGCCCCTCGGGCGGGCCGCGGGACCCTCGCCCTCCCATCTGCTGCTCGCCGCGGTGGCCAGCTGCATGAGCTCGAGCCTGAATTTCGCCCTCGCCAAGTTCAAGAGCGATCCCGCGGGCATCACCACGACCGCGCGCGCGCACATCGGCCGAAACGAGGCGGGGCGCTTGCGCGTGCTGCGCATCGAGGTTGAGATCCGCCTCGGCGCGGCGGCGGATCAAGTGCCGCATCTCGATCGGGTGCTCGCACAGTTCGAAGACTTCTGCACTGTCGGGGCCAGCGTGCGCGCAGGTATCCCGACCGACGTCGCGGTGTTCGACGGAGGCGGCGTCAAGGTCAAATGACCTATTCGCCTGCTCGCCCATCGGGCGTTGACGGAGACTTGCGGAGCGTGCGATGAGTGCAAACGACACCGGATTCAACGATGCCCGCGCCCAGTGGGACGAGCGCTTTTCCAGGCCGGGCCGGTGGTTCGGAGACGAGCCGAACGGGTTCCTGCGTCGCGAGGCGGCGCGCCTGAGCCCCGAGGCCACGGTGCTCAGCGTGGCCGATGGCGAAGGTCGCAATGCGATTCATCTGGCCGAGCGAGGATTGCGCGTCACCGCCTTCGATCTATCCCCCGTCGCAGTGGAGAAGGCGCGGCGCTGGGCGAGGGAGCGCGGCGCGCCGGTCGACTTTCACGTGAGCGATGTGGATACGTGGACCTGGACGCCGTCCGCTTTCG
Source organism: Pseudomonadota bacterium (assembly GCA_021805865.1). Classification (GTDB taxonomy): domain Bacteria; phylum Pseudomonadota; class Gammaproteobacteria; order Steroidobacterales; family Steroidobacteraceae; genus 13-2-20CM-66-19. The sequence continues at coordinate 22,544 of JAJZDX010000014.1, read as the reverse complement.
ATGCGGTGGCGGCGATCTTCGTGCAATTCGCCGGACCGGCCATGCGGGCCCGCCTGTTTGCGGGGATCTGGCGCACCCTCAAGCCGGGCGGCTTGCTGCTGGTTCACGGCTATACGCCGAAACAGCTCGAGTACCGCACCGGGGGCCCGGGGCGGCTCGATCATCTGTACACGTCACAGATGCTACGCGAGCTGTTGCCGGATGCGCAGTGGCTGCTGTTGAGCGAGCACGAACAGACGCTCGAGGAGGGCAGTGGACACGCCGGCCGCTCGGCGCTGATCGACGCAGTCGCCGTCAAGCCCGGCGGCGGTGCGGCCGGAGGCTGACCTTCGCCCTTCAGCCGGCCCGGCCCACGAGTCCCCTTGCCTGCCCGAACGCCGCGTCAGCGCGGGGTTGTCCCTTACCCCGTCGGCCGCGACGGTCCGGAGGCGTGTAGGCGTCCGGGGCGGTCCCCCTCCTCAGCCGACTTCGGGTGCCTGGAGGAGTCGATCTGGGCCATGATGAGGCGGAACTGTGCCGCGGTGAGCGGCAGATGGGTCTTGCCGTTCCAGGCCGAGCCTTTGGGCAAGCGGTTCTGCACGAGCGTGGCCTGTACCCCGTTACCGGTCAGGCCGGATCCGGAGACCGGAAGCGGGACGACCTTCGGGTCGGCGAGCAGAGCGCGTACGCGCGGCCAATCGATCCTCTGGTGAGCCTGTGCCAGGTCCTTGACCAGGCTGGCCGTCAACATGTGACCGAGCAGAAGCGGGTCGGTCTTCCAGGGCCGCTTGTCATCCTGCAGCGCGCCATAAGCCTGCATGTACAGCCGCCCGTTCTTCCAGCCGAACAGGAAAGGTTGATTGACCACCCGCACCGGTGTGCCGTTCGGCACCATCTTGAAGAGCTGCTTGATGTCCTCCGGATACAGGTGGATGCAGCCGTGGCTGACGCGCCGCCCCACGCCGGCGGGCCTGTCGGTTCCGTGGATGAGGATTTCGGGATAGGCCAGGTGCAGCGCGTAATTGCCGAGCGGATTGTTCGGTCCAGCCGCGACCACTTGCGGCAGCGGCGTGCCCCTGCGGGCATGCGAGGTGAGGATCGAGCGCGGGACGATCCATTCGGGATGGGCCTGGTGCCAGGTGACGCGTGTCTCCATCGTCGGGGTGGGGTGGCCAAGCCTCCCGATCCCGACCGGATGCGTGATGACGACCTGCGGCTGCCCCGGCTTGTGCGGCGGAAAGTAGAAGAGCCGCATCGCGGCGATGTTGACCACGATGCCCACGTGGGGGGCATCGGGCAGAATGAACTGCGTCGGCGCGATCACCCGGGTGCCGGCCGGGGCGAGCCATGGGTTGACCTTGGGGTTGGCGTGCTTGATCGAGTCATAGCCGACGTCGAACAGTCGTGCGACATCGTCCAACACCTGGTGTGGCTTGAGCCGCACCATCTGCACCCGCCCGATCACGGTCTGGCCGGGCTTGAGCACGAAGCGCTCGGTTTGCACCGGTGCCGGCAGCTTGGCCGCAGACGTGTCTGGCATCGCAGCTTGCGATGCCACAGCCGCGCAAGAGAAGGTCATGCAAAGACCGAGTGCAGCCAGAGACAGATGGAGAGCGCCGGGGGAGCGGGATTGGGTGCGTTTCATTTGCGGGTGATTATGACAGATTGACAGCCGAAATGATCTAGCCGGCGTTCACGGGACGCCTTCGACGGGGGAGCTCGATCGTGTTGAATTCCTGCCCGGGCGGCTCATGCGGCAACTCATGTGCTCGGCCCGCGACTTCGGACATTCACGGACGTGAGCGGCGTTGCCCGCGTCCGGGCAGGCGCCACGCTGCAGCAGTGATCCTCTCAGCTTCGGGTGGACCAGGACGGATGCTCGTACGGCGCCGACCGGGACAGAGACCGACCGCGAGCATGGCGCGTGTGACCGGGGCGCGAGGCAGTGCGGCAATTTGCCCCCGTCTCTCGTCGGTGCACAGGTGCCGGGCATGGCCCGGTCTCGGCCCGGGCCGAAACCGGGGAGGGAGTGTGAATTGCAAGTCATTGAAATATGAATACATATTCAAGCGGCCGCCCGCCTCTCCCCTCCGGGTCCTTCGAGGGGCGCAGGTCACCGCTCCGCAGTCCGCGCCGCATTCCCCGGGTGCGCTCCCGCGCCCGCACCGGTGAGGGCTTCGCCCGATTCACTCGAGCTCTGCGAGCCTCACGCCATGGCGGCTCAATGCTTCAATCAGCGGCTCGAGGTGGGTGCGATAGGGGCGCCAATGGCCCGAGGAGGATCGGTAGATGGGCCTGCGAGCCTGCGCTGCGCTCTGGGTGAGGCAAACGGCGGCATTCCTCTCGACCTCGACGGCGCAGTCGTGCCATGGAAGGCCGCAGGCCCGAGCGAGCGCGGCCCCGGCGCGGACCGGATCGCTCACGAGCTCCTCATGGTGGACTTCATGGATCGATTCGCCGAATGCCTCGCGCCAGTGCTCGATCAGCCTGCAATACGCCGCGTAGTAACGCGCCAGATCCTGGAAGTCATCGGTGAACTGATACGCTTCGCCGAACAAGGTGCGGTACATCGCAAAGCAGCTGTCGAGCGGGAAGCCGTGCGACGGGCCTGCCTTGCGCGTGCAACCTTCCCCTTCAGGACTCCTCGGATACCGGGTGTGCCGCGAGCGGCTGAGCGGCTTAGCCTGTGTCCGCGGCGAGCAGCGCCGGATCCGGACGCAACACACAGCGGGTCACGGTGACTTCGCCAAGATTGAAGTGCGCGCCGCTGCCGCCGATGCGGCCCTGCACCATCACCAGCCCGGTCTCGGGCCGGCGCAGCCATTGCGGATGCGGGCCGGCCAGAGCGGCCAGGGCCGCCTCGAGCATCTCGAGGGGCGCGCGGCTGAGCAGGCGAATCCACGCCCGGCGGGGCGCGACCGCGGAGTCCGCGGAGGTGCCAGCGTATGGCAACAGGCCCGTGATATCTATCGTTGTATAGACAACCTGGGGTGATCGGCGCAGCGTAGGGCGGACATGTGTCCCTTTCATGACAGCCATGATCGACCATGACCGACGGCCGTGAGACCTTTGCCTCCACCGGGCGAGACTGTGTCCGGTCGCGGATCGCCGGGGAACTCACCGAGGGCATCGCGAGCGGCGCGTACTCTCCCGGAGAGCGGCTGGTGGCCGAATCCGGCTCGATCACGCGGGCGCTTGCCGCGCTCGGTGTGCCGGACTACGTGCGGCGTGACAGCCGTATCACCGCGGTGCTGCCTCCGCCTGAGATCGCCGCGCTGCTGGCACAGCCCGCCTGTCGGCCGGCGCTGCGGGTGCAGAGTGTCAACGAGGGTGCCAACGGCGTCGCGGTGGAGTGCGCGACGACCTGTTTCGCCGGCGATCGCCTCGGGTTGCGGGTGTATGCGGATGGCTGAGTCACTGGCGCTGCGCGCGCTCGCCCCTGCGGTCCATCGCTGGGCGCTGTACTTCGCGCCGGCCGCGGATTCGCCCTGGGCCCGTGCCGGCGCGCGCTGGCTCGGGCGCGACGCCGATGGCGCGGCCGTCGAGCCGCCGCGGCATTTCGTCGGCTGCAGCCCCGAGGAGTGGTCTCGGCTTACGGCGGCGCCGCGCCGCTGTGGGTGGCACGCGACGCTGCGTGCACCGATGCGACTGTCGAGCTCGTGCGCCGCAGCCGGCCTGCTGGAGGCGTTGCGCACGCTGGCCGCCGGCTTTCCGGCCTTCGAGCTGCCGGCGCTGCACGCGCAGTGGCTCGACGGCTTCATCGCGTTGCAGCCGCAACACTCCTGCCCGCCGCTGCAGGCGCTGGAGCGCGCGTGTGTCAGCGCTTTGCAGCCCCTGGCCGCGCCGCTTCTGCCTGCCGAGCCCGCACGCTACGACAGCCACGGGTTGAGCGCCCGCCAGCACGCGCCGTTGCGCGCCTGGGGATACCCATACGTGTTCGAGGACTTTCGCTTTCACATGACCCTGGCCGGGCGGATCGACACATTGTCCCCGTTGCAACCGGCCGCGCCGCTCGAGCATGGCGCCGCCTGCTTCGGGGGGCTGCCGCAGCCGCTGAGGTTTGATGCGCTTTCCCTGTTCGTCGAGCCCGCGGTCGGCGCGCCCCTGCGCCGGGTCGCGCGGGTGCCGCTGACGGGGATGGGGCACTGTGCGCGATGAGCGTGCGTCGCGGCCGGCTGATCTACCTGATCGGGCCTTCAGGGGCGGGAAAGGATACCGTATTGCGCTGGCTGGCCCGGCATCAGCCGCAGCCGGCGCAGCTGCGTATCGCGCGGCGCACCATCACCCGCGCGGCCGATGATCCCGCCGAGACTCATGAGGCCGTGACGCCCGAGGAGTTCGCCGCGTTGCTCCGGGCCGGCGCATTCGCGCTGCACTGGGAGGCGAACGGCCTGCGGTATGGCATCCGCCGCGAAGAGCTGGTCCCGCTGGCCGATGGCCTGAGAGTCGTGGTCAACGGCTCGCGGGCACAGCTGCAGCAGACGCGGCGGCTGTATCCGGACCTGTTTGCCGTGCACCTGAGCACGCCCCCGGAGCTGCTGCGCCAGCGCCTGCTGGCCCGAGGTCGGGAGAGTTCTGACATGATCGACACGCGATTGACGCGCAACTCGCAGCTGTCTCCTGTGGATGTCGACGCCGAGGTTCTCAACGACGATACGCCGGAGCGCGCCGGCCTGCGCCTGCTCGCGGCATTCGGGCTGCACCGATGAGGGTCCGCCGCGCGGCTGCCAAGGCGCCACGCCTCTCCCGCCGGGAGTTCCAGGCCTCGATGACGGCTCTGTTTGCCGCGTTGCGGGCATCCGATGACATCATCCTGCATGGGCTGCACCGGGTCCGCGCCAGCGGCAAGTCCGACGGCAGCGAAGTGACCCGCGCCGACAGGCGTGCCGAGCACATCCTGCGGGCGTGCCTTGCGGTGGCCTGGCCGGGCGATGCGGTTTATGGGGAGGAGTACGGTGGCGTGCTGTGCGGGCGGGGACGCTGTTGGCTGGTGGATCCTATCGACGGCACCGCCTCCTACGTTCTGGGCATCCCGATGTTCGGGACGCTGATGTCACTGGTGCTCGATGGGGAGCCGGTGCTCGGCTGCATCCACTTGCCCGCCCTGGGGGAAACGACGTATGCCGCCACCGGCCACGGGTGCTGGTGGCTGCGCGCCGGCCTCGGGCCTCGGCGGGTGGGGGTGGGGGCGTCTCGGGCGCTCTCGCAGGCCAAAGTGGGCATGACCGGCGTCAAGGAGCACAGCTGGTACGCGAAGCCCGGCGGTGCCGAGGTCGCCCGGCTCGCCCGCGCGGTGGGCCGGCTGCGCATGGCCGGCGACTGTGTTCAGTACGCCCTGCTGTGCCGCGGCGCGCTGGACGCAGCGGTGGATCCGTTCATGAAGCCCTGGGACATCGCGGCCGTGGTGCCGTGCGTGAGGGAGGCGGGCGGAGTCGTGTGTGACCTGCAGGGAGAGACCGGACGGATTCTGGAACGTACTTCCATCGTGGCTGCAAGCTCCGCGCGACTGTGCGGTGAGATCGTACGTGCAGCGCGAGGTCCGGCACGCGCGCGGGGGCGGCGGCCCGCCGCTCGTGATGGCGGGTGAGCGGCCGCCGTGCGCCTGCTGAGGGCGGGTCGACGGCCGCTCACGCTCCGGCGTATTCCGCGGTCACGGATGGCCGCGGAATACGCCTCGCGGACCTCAAGTCAGGGTCAATGGAGCTGGCCCTCGTTCGCCTCGTACGAGGCTACCGTGTTGCCATGCGCAGCGGCGTAAGCGCGCAGGTAGTGTTGGAACTTCCTGTAGCTGCGCTTGCCTCTGCTCGCAATCCATTCCTGGCGCATCTGCTCCGGTCCCGGCACTTTCAAGATGGAGGTCGGCGTGTATCGCTCACCGGCGGGGATGGACGCGCTTGCAGCGCCATGAGGGTCGGTGTGATTCTTCAGCCATTGGGGCGTCAGCGCATGTCCGGTCGCGCCGGCCTCGCGCCGCAACAGCAGCCGATTGCTGCACTTGCCGGCATTGACCTGCACCGGCACCTGCATGGGCAGCACCGGCATCGACTCCTTGCGCGCCGTCTCGCGCCAGATGCCGGAGATCATCTTCGCGTTGGCATCCCATTGAGACATGGCCGGCAGGTCGAGCACCGCCTCGAGGGTGCGCACGATGTTCACCTGAGACAAAGGTCGGGTATCGAGGTCGCCTGACTTCACCCACGGTCCCATGGCCAGGCCGAGCGTGCGATGAGCGTTAATGTGGTCGGCGCCGCTCTGCGCATCGTCCTCGTCCAGGAAGACCACCATGTGGCGCCACTGCGGTGTGCCGGAGAGATAGTGGAGGAATTGAGCCGTGGCATGATCATTGATGGCGACGTAGTAATCGGGGCTGTAATAGCAGGCATCCAGGCCCGCAGTGTGATCGTCGGGGATCCAGATGAAAATGAAGTGGGGGAAGGCCTTGCCGCGGTGCGCTTTGAGCCAGGAGATGGCCGCGCCGACCCGGTCGGTGTCACGAATCATCCGGTCCCAGCCGGGATAGGTCTCATCGACGTGGGCAAGCAGTGCGTTGCGGATGACGCCGTCCCTCGCGCGTGTCGGGTTCTCGCCGAAGTCCTCGAAGGAAACGTGATGGGCGAGCAGGTTGTTGAACAGGTAGAGACGCTCGGGATAGCTGATCCAGGGATTGGTGAAGGCCCCGAGCCCCTTGCGGGCATATTCGAAAGGATCGTGGCTGCCCGGCGCCGAGGGGCTCAAAGCGCCGGTTCCGCCGGGTCCGGCGTTCCAGATGAGACCGCGGCCGGAGTAGTACTCGGGCCAGAGCCGTTGCACGACGTCCGAGTCCGACGCGCCGTCCGTCCACTGGTGTCCCTGGGCGGTCACCTCGCCGTCCGCCATGAAGTTGGCGAACAGGGCGTCGTGCGCCGCCCAGTGGTATAGATTGGGCAGCTCCTTCGGGCCATAGAGGTCGAAGTGCGGATTGGCCCATTTCCCGGCCGGGCGGTAGTCTCCCATGTCCTCATCGAACGTCTTGTTCTCACGCAGGATGAAGACCGCGTAATGGATGTGCTGGTGCAGAAAGGCGCTGGTCCGCGCATTGCGCCGAGCCAGGGTGCGCCGCTGCGTGCGCAGGAACTCGTCGTTTTTCAGTGCATCGCGGGTCCATGCCGGGAGGCGCTGCGACAGGCCTCTCAATGGCACCTTCTGCAGCAGGCCGTGCATCATGTTTCCGATGTACTGCCACTGCAGATTCGGCCCGGTCCCCAGTCCCTTGGCCGCGACAACGTAGAGGCTGCGGTGAGCGACCGTGAGTGCACTGGGGTACCAGCCCGTCGGGATCAGGCCTAGCCGCCTGCCGGTGGCGGAATCATATACGGCAACGTCGTCATTGCCGGCATTGGCGACGAACAGATTCCCATCCGCCACGGCCAGGGCGTCGGGATAGCTGCCGGGCGGTGCGCCGGGATAAGGGTTGTCGGCAATGACGCGCACCGCCTTGAGCGCCCGGGTGTTCACTTCGACCAACGCATCGTCATTGGCGTCGGCGACCCAGATGTACGGTCCGTGATCTGCACTCGTCATCGCGGTGGGATGGACGCCGGCGGCCACCGTGTGCGGCCCGACCGCCGGGCCGGTGGGGACGGTTCCCAGCACCTTCAGATTGCGGCGGCTGAGGATCGTGACTCCGTTTCCCGCCCAGTCGCTTACCGCCAGGCGGCGTCCGCCGTCTGCCAGAATCACCGCGAACGGATAGGGGCCGACGTTGACGTAGCGGGTCCTGCCGCTGCGGATGTCGATGCGCGCCAGGCTGTTGGCCAGCATTCCCGTTACATAGAGATGATGGCCGGTCGGACCCACCGCCACGGAATCGGGGTAGAAATGATAGGGCTTCCGTCCGTGATCGCCCTGGTAGGTATAGGGGTACTGGGTCCCCGGAAACCTCTGCCACTGCAGCAGGTACTGGCGCACGACCCGGACTTTGTCATCCTGCATCTTCAAGGCGAGCACCTTGTCCGAGTCTCCCCCGGTCGCATAGGCGATGCCGTTGCGGCCGGCGGCCAGGCCCTGGAACAAATCGCTGTGCGACACGATTGTCGTGGGAATGGCGCGAGGGTTCTCCTCCGCCCGCTCCGTCGCCGCCGCCTCCGCAGCACGCTCCTGCGGCGGCTGATCCGTGGCATAGACCGTGCCGCCGATGCCGGTGTGCCGTGGATTGAGCGCCAATGCGCTGGCGCCGCCGGGCGCGGACACGGTCGCTCTGGCCGGTGCCTCCTTGCTGAAGGCGGCCAGGCGCGTCTGCCGCTGCAAATCCGGGCTGTACCAGGTCACTGTCTGAAAGGGGGTGGCGCCGTTGGCAAGAACCAGGATGTGCGCGCCGACACTCAGTACCTTGGTGGGGAAGTTGGGCGTGCTGATGACGGTCCCCACGGGGGAGACGCGGCGCCAGGTCGGAAGAACGCCGGTGTAGCGGGCGCGATTGCTCGCCGTGATTCTCACGGGCGCCGGGACGATCTGCCGCTGAGCGTACGGAGCCGCGCCGGCCATTACAGGCAGGCAGAGGCCCACGGCGAGGCCGAGCGACCATCGCGGGCTGCGGCGTGTATGTGGATTGCTTCGGCTGGTCATCTCAATTTTTTCCTCTAGGGGCGCATCTCGGTAATGGGTTGGCGGATCGTTCGCATCGTCTCATGGGCAACCCGCAGCCGGCGGCGCCGGCTTGGCGGCGCGCAATCACGCGAACGGACGATCTCTTGGGCCAGGGCGGCCCGGTGAGCGCAGAGCGATGGCGGGGCGGGGCGGTCAACTCGATTCAAGATCGGCCGGGCGGAGTCAGGAAGCCTGCGGCGCACAGTGCGCCATCCCGATCCGCAAGACGCGCAACACGCTGCCCTGCGGCCAATTTTCCGCGTAGAGCTTCAAAGGTGACAGTACGATTTTTATTGTCATCATCCGATTCCCGGCGGCGCGAAATATACCATGCGTCGCGTGACGCTTCCGTTACGGCTGTCCGGCGAGATTCGGATTCGCCGATCTGCGGGCGACGGCTCCTCGAGGGGATGCGAAAAGTCAGCTCTCGCGCGGGTGCAGCGTCGGTGTCCCCGGGCGGGGCGAGTGGCTCCGGCCGGCGAGGACGATCGGTATGCACCCGATCGGCCGATCTGCGGTCAAGGGACCTGCCGCAACCTGGAGGCAGGAAGCATTTTCGCCGATGGATGTGTTGCTCGTGTCGCTGGGCCGCACCGTGGCGTCGTATGACCGGAGCGCATCGAGGGACGAGGCGGGGATGCTCCAGTCTCCCCCAAGCGCGAGGTGCGGTCGCCGAGCGTTGATCCGGGCGGCCGCGACCGGCACTTCGAGGCGGGCGATCGATTTGGGTGGCGTGCGCGTGCCGCTTGCTTGATTATCTAAAAACATATCGTAAGATATATCTGTCGTAAATATAAGGGGAGCATCCTGCATCGGCCCTTTCATCCTCGCGGCCGGCATCAGGATCTCGACAATCGCCTGGCGTATTTCATGGGGCATCGGCAAGGCCGACGGTTCGGGTCCTTTTCCGCCGGCTTCATGGGCGGCATGGGTATGGGCGGAGGAGCGTTCCGCGCCGGCCGCCGGCTGGCCTCGGGCGATCTGCAGCTCGTGCTGCTCGCCTTGCTCGCCGAGCGCGCGAGCCATGGCTACGAGCTCATCAAGGCCCTGCAGGAGCGCTCGGACGGCTTCTACAGCCCGAGTCCCGGAATGGTGTACCCGGCGCTCACCTGGCTCGAGGAAATGGGCTATGCCCGCGTCACTTCCGAGGGCGTCAGGAAGCTCTACAGCATCACCGAGGCGGGCTGCGGGTATCTCACGGAGAATCAGGGCGCAGCCGACGCCATGCTGAGTCAACTCGAGCAGATCGGTCGCAAGATGGGCCGCCTGCGCGAGGTGTTCGGCGGCGATGACGAGGACGCCGATTGGCGCGAGCTTGCCGCGGTGCGCCGTGAGCTTCAGCAGGCGGTGCGCGAGAAGCGCCGCAGCACCGCCGAGGAGAAGAGCCGGATCATCTCGATCCTGAAGCAGGCGGTGGCGCAAATCCGTGTGAAGGGCTGACGCGCTCCTCCTGGCCCCCGGGCGCGGCCATGGGCCGTTGCTCGATGAGCCGGAGGACCTCGCCGCAGAGGGCGTCGACTTTTGCGCGGGGCGAGACGCAGCTACTTGTTGCGGCGTGCCGAAGCGCTCGCCGAAGAGGCGGGTGCCGCTCGTGTGAAGTCGACGATGAAGTGGTCCCCGTCGAATTCCACGACCTTGCCGAGCAGATCGGGGCGTATGTGATAGCCGAGCGTCTTGCTGCGGTTCGTTTCAGGCGGCAGCGATCTCACGATCATCCGAACAGGCAGGCGGTTGTCGTGCGCGTCGGTGAGGTGCTGGCCGAGAATTCCGAGCTGTTCGGGTGTCGCTTGCACGAGCGAGAGCTTGGCTTCATATCGCAGCACGCCGCGCGAGGGGTGGCGGAAATACGCCGGCAGGCAATTGAGAACCATGGCGCCATCGCTCGCCATCGCCGAGAGGCTTTTCTGGCGGTTGCCGGGCTTGGCGCCGTACCGGCCGAACGCATCGAACAGGGTGAGGCTCATAGGATTCCCGGAGGTACCTGGGCCGAATGCGCTACCGGGTCTCGGGAGGGCCCGTGACCGGACGGCTGAAGGGCATCATGCGCCGAGAGTGCGCCTTCCGGTAAGTGATCTCAAGGCGATTTGGGGCGCCATTGCGAAGGGAATGCGAAAGTTCGGCACCAGTGCGCGAAGTCGTGTAACCTGCCCGCCGGCTCGTGTGTTTTCGGTTTGACTGCCTTGGCCTTTACCGCCTCCCGGCGCGATCCGGCCTTGTCCGCCACCCCTGGAAAGCTTCCCGGGCCAAGAGGTAGTTATATCTGCCTCTCCCTTCGTTTCTATCGTGAGTATTGTCTAGTGACCAAGCTATATGTTGGAAATCTCCCCTTCACGGCGACCGATGAGTCGGTCCGTGAGCTGTTCTCGAAGCATGGGACAGTCGAGAAGGTTTCTTTGATTTCGGATCGCGACACCGGCCGTCCACGTGGTTTTGGCTTCGTGGAGATGTCGAGCGCCGATGCCTCGCGCGCCATGCAGGCGCTCAACGGCACCGAATTCGAGGGGCGGGCCCTCAAGGTGAACGAGGCGCAGGAGCGCGAGCGGTCCGGCGGCGGCGGTTTCCGCGGCGGCGGATCGCGTCGTTACTGATACGTCATCTTGATCCCTGGCCGCCCCTGGCTGGCACAACCAGCCGGGGGCGGTGACTTACTGATTCCGGGCTGCAGAGCCGATCGCGCCAGGTGCAGGGGCGCATCGGGTTCTGGCACGCCACCACCGAACCTTGGCAAATGCACGAGGACGGGGTGGTTTGCGGCCCGGGCGCACGTGCGAATCCCCCAGGTCTTGTTCCGCCCTCCCGATCAGGGTTCGGATGCCTCGCGTCTCCGGGAGGTTTCCGCCTCGTACTTCCCTGCGGTCATCCTTACTCAGCAATAGCCTGAAAGGTACCCGTCGACACTCGTTCACTTGCCGCGGACGTCCCGCTGCGCGGTGGCTTCAACGGCATCGTTCTTCACCCGCTGTCGCAGGTTTCGGCTTTCCGTGCCTACCGCGGGCTCCTCGGCTGGTGGCTCCGCCATCCCATTCCCTGCCGACTCGAAAGATGCTCACCGAGCTGATCCGGCCTGGCCTTGCGTGGCGATGGGAGTTCCTCGCGCCGCGTAGCTTCCGGATCGTCACCGACGGCGCGACAGCCTCGAGTTCGTCAGGTCCGGCTCCGAGCACAGTCCGGGCGCCCGCGCAGCTCAACGGGGTCCCGGCATAGCGATCGGTGCATGCTTCGGTCATGGGTCCGAACGCCCTGACCAGCCAGGCCGGCGCATCCCGGCGCCGGTATCGCCAGTCAAGGCTCCCGGTGCCGTCCCAGCGGGGAATGCCACTGGGTGACCCCGAGCCGAGCTCGACCCCAGCGATATCCACGACCGATGTGCCGTTGGCAGTCGCTGTAGCGATCCGGTCCTCGGGCGTCCAGCCCACATCGCCGTGCACCGAGAGCTCCCCGGATGATGTGGGCAGGGTGTATCGAAGTCCCCCGGGTCAACCAGTCGGTTGCGATGCTGTGGCTGTTGAATCCTTCGGTCGATACGACCGTCGGTTGGCCGTCGGGGGATCGGCCCCGATGCCCGAACAGGCAAAGGCGGCCTGAGGCTCGTAGCAGTCGGCCAGGGTCTGTTGAGCGCTCAGCCGGCTGATCGCACTGCGGATCTTGATGCGGTAGTACGCCATATCGACCGACAGGCCCGGTGCCGAGCTCGCCGAAATCTTGCGCAAGGCTTCCACTGGCTGAAGCTGTCCCAGACATGTCGCGCTGGAATCCGGCAGCGCGGCGTGCCCGGGCTCCCGCCAGCGAACCGGGCTGCGTCGATCGGATCGGGCAGCGCCTGGAGGAGAGGAGATCGGGCCGCTGCGCAGACTGATGGAGGTGGGTCCTTCGCTTGTCGGCGCACTGAAAAGACGATATGGTGCGACGAATGTTGTTTGGACTTAATTGAGTGCCGCACCGATCGCGCGCGCTGTCACGCATCCACGGCATGCCCGCCAGATGCTTGCTGATGGGCTGCGCGTTTTTGCTTTCGTTGGTCGCCAACTGCGCTCTGGGGGCGCAGCCGGCCGGGGAATCTACGGCAACAGAGGTTGATCGAGCGGTGGTTTCCGCTTTGTCGAACGCCGGTGTTCAAGAGCCGAAGGTAATTTCTGACGTTGACCTGACGGTGCCGTTTCGAACGCTGTCGCGGTGGAGGCTGGTCATCGTGCGGGAAGACGGTCCGCCGCCCGTGCAGACGGCGCCGGTGGAAGAGCATGGGCCTCTGGCGGTCTGCTTCGTCAAGGGAGTGAGGCCGCATTGTGCGCGGGGATTCTCCTGGAAAATTGCCGGTGAGCCCGGCTGGTTTACTACGGCGTATCATCTCCTGGCTGCGCGGGTGGTGTATGCAGGGCGGAATCGTCGCGGGCCTCTTGTCTTGCTGCGGCTGTGTGATGCTTTAAACGCATTCGGAACCTGTGGAACCGCCACGGAGTTATATCGTTATGAGAGGGGAAGCAATCGGTTCGTACGGGTGTTCTTGAACGTCAAAGGGCGGGACAACAACCCGGCGACGCGATTTGTGCGGCGCGGGCCGCTCAGAGGGGACATAATCGTCGATTACCCCACAGCGCACGCGCCGTACAGGTATTGGGTGGAGGTGTATAAGGCGGGGAAATCCGGACAATATGTGCGCATCCTGCGCTACCGGGGGCATACGGGGTACGCGGACGGAAATGTGCTGCAGGTCGCGGATTCTGAAATGGCGGAAATTCTCAGGCACCTGGGCTTGTGGCATCGTGGTGACCCGCTGCCAGTTCCCGCACACCTGCCCGAGGGCTGTGCTCACCTGGTCCTGCGTGATCAGGAAGAGTGGTGCCGGTAATGCGCACAAGCGGACTCGGCCCGTTGTTCTGCGCGATAAGCGGCAGGCCGCCGCAGCTGCCGATGGGCTTGCAAAGAGGCTGAAGTTCCGAGTCATCAACACCGGATGAGCGCGGGGGCCGGTCTCTGGGCTGACCAGTCGCCTTATGTGGAGGCGGGATGTCGGGCGGGCGGGAGTCGATTGCCTGAACATCGACGATTCGGGCGATGGCATTCGCCGGGTTCACGCGGGGCCGCTCGGTGCGGGCATTCTCATCGTCGAGCACCTGTGCAATCCGGATCGCTGAGGCGCCATCCGAAATGAGCCCTCCTTTGCCCGCCAAAAGTAGTCTCGGACGCAGGACCTGACTTGCCCGTCGTTCCGTCGGCCCTGAAGAAGTATGCGAGGGCGGACTGTGGCGACACTCACGTTATGGTGCCGTGCCGCGCGAGGGCTGTTGGAACGATCGGCCGTCTCGCTATTGGCCAGGCGTTGAGCGCCCACCGCCTCACCGAGCCGCCGCTCTCGGGCCGAATGTCCCGGACTGCGACGGGAAATGCTCCTTCAGAAATCCTGAACGAGCGCGGGAAAACGGACGGCGTTACGCCTCAGATACAGGAAGTCATGCCGTATCCGGCATGACCACTTGTACGTCACCTTCGACATCTTCAGCCGCTACGTCGTGGGATGGATGATCGCGCAGCGCGAATCGGCCGAGCTCGCCGAGCAGCTGATCGCCGAGACCCTGCAGAAGATTGACACGTTCCGCATTTCCATCTTCGCGGCTGACTGCGCTCATCGCAATATCCCGCTCATCCCGCGGCCGGTGAGGGTTTGTCGCCCTGACCGAGCTTTCCCCACAGCTGCTTCAGCCTATCCAGGAATCGCTGCCATCCCGCTTCAACCGCATGATTGCCCATGATATGCCTCCGTTTTACGCCTACTGTGCCCGCCAAGCGCCGACCCGGGGCGCCGCTTGGGGAAGTGTGCGCCATTTTCACGAAAGCCGCCGGACCTTCGGATGTCACCAGACGCCTTGACACCCATACTATTCCGAAAGGCACGCGAAACATTCACCGTCGGTGTAGAGTGGCCGCATTTCAGGGCCCCTCGGCTCGTCCGGCCTCGCGCGCAACGCCACACCGGCTGGCTTTCCACCAGCAAAATCTGCCAGCGCAAAAAGCGGCCGCAAACGGGCGCGAGACGTTGCCTGTGTCTGTGCGGGCGGGGTATTCACCTCAGGTAAATCATATGTCTTCGAACCCTTGGAATCTCAGCTCGCATCTGTCGCCGGCGGCTGATCATGCCGATCCGCCAACGGGCTACCCCGCGCGGATTATGCGCGAGCAGAATGAGGAGGCGGAGCGCGCGCAGCGGGAACGGATCGAACAGTCGTCTGAACTCAATACTCCCGCTATGCGAATCCGAGCTTGGGAAAGATTGCATCGCCTGACGCTGCCGCGTGGATCGGCGCACGCTGTGCTAGATGTCGTTGCGAAGGCCACGCGCCTGACGCTCGAGCAGGTACGTGAGGAGCAGCGGCGACGCTCGGAACCTGACCGGCTCCCGCAACTGATCGATTCCGCAGGCAGTCACGACGCCAACTCGGGCTCCTGAGGAATCCGGCAGCGAACGCAGCGCGTAGATGCCGCCTGACGGATAGCGGGCTGGCGCTATCGGCGTAAGGCTTGCCGCGACGTTTCGCAGTGCAGACATTCATGGCGAGGCTTCCTCCGCTGCAAAGTGCTACAATCCGAACTCAGAACTCTCGACGCGCTTCCTGCGCGCGCCGGAAGAGAAGCGACCGCCCCACTGCTGATCAGTAGGATACTCCCCCGGTTATGAGGTACAGCGACAATCGAAGCTTCGAGCGCGGCCGAAGCATGAGCTGTGCAGACGTTGCGGAGGTGAGCTCAGATGCAGTCAAGCACTGATTCTCTCTCGAGCTCATCCGGTGTGCGAAAGCGGCTGCTGCCGAAGGAGGGCGAGAATCCCGCCGCGTTCGCCGGCGAGATCGATATTGCGAGCCGGGCGGCCCTTGCCTACACCTCGGATGATCCAGGCTGTCCGATCGACGACCTGATCGATGGGCATTACGGTCGCGACAGCACGTTCCGGTCTGGCGCCGAGCCCAATACCATGGAACGTATCATCGTGGAGTTCGATCAACCACAGAGTGTCTCTTGGATGATCTGCGAGGTGGAGACTGCGCGTGTGCGAGGACGCAGGAAGTGAGCGCCGAAGTATCCTCGAACGGGGGCCGGACCTGCCGCCGGACGCTCGTCCGGGAGTACACCTTCAGCGCCGGCGATGCGAGTTTTCAGCGCGAAGTGCAGCGCTTGAATCCGCCCCTGATCGGCCGCCCTCGCTCGACCATCGTCCCTGACAAACACGGCTCGGGACCGGCGAAATTGAGCTCGCTGCGCCTCTTTGCCTCGGAATGGAGCGACACATGAGCAAGGGAATGGACAGAAAGAAGGACAGCAAGAAGAAGCCGGCCAAGACATTGTTGGAGAAGCGAGCGGCAAAGCGGGAAAAGAGGGCAAGCAAACCATTCCGAGCGTGATGGCGGCGAACGTGATGACCCCCGGGGAAGTGGTGATACGGCCCGAAACAACCGCACCCGCTCGCGGAAACCAACAGGTGAACCATGAGCAGCGATGCGGATACAATCGACATGACCGGGGCGCGAGAGGTCTACAAGCTGCTTGAGGAGCTCGACGGCCATATCAATGGACAGGACGCCGGCGGCCGGGCGCTGCTGTATCAGGCAAAGGAGCGCATCCGCATGCTCATAATCAGTATTGATCGATCGAACGTGGAGCGGGTGGCGATCCCTCGCGCGAGTTGATGACCCGCTAAGTTCTGGGGGTCACTACTGACCGGAGCGCAGTAGTCGGCGCAGCCATCCAATCGATGGCCGGCGGGCTGACCGCTCCGAAACGCATCCTGCCGATCCGCCCTCACAGAGGAAATCTGGTGCCGAGACAGAACTACCGCCAAGTCAAGAAGCAGAAGGAACTGAGCCGGAAGGCCCGCCAGTTCGAGAAGCAGCAGCGCCGGACGGCTCGACCTAATGGCTCTGGAGAGATCGTGACGCCGTTGCCTGATCCGCCCGGTGATCCGAGCGATTCAACATTGGCTGGCGGAACATGAAGCTCGGCCGGGCCCGCGGCACCGCTACGCGTCAGGCTCGCTACTCCCAGCTGCACCGCGACCGAGAGGCCGCGCCTAAGCTGCGCACGATGTTCCCGGTGGTCGAGCAGCTGCGCTTTGAGCTGAGTTTCGAGGGCGGCGGCGCGGCTACCCCGGTGCCTCAATCGCACGTCCTGCACCCTCCGGCCCGCGCGTACTTTTCTTTCCCCTGTCCGTATGCCGACTGCGACGGCCAGTTCGAGCTCAGCGCGGCCGTGCACGCGGTGGTGGAGGATCCGTCACATCGGATCGAAGGCGTGCTCGAATGCGCCGGCTCGCGTGTGAGCGACTTCAGGTCCAAGCCGCTGTGTCAGTTGCGCCTATGCTTTACGCTCACGGCGGTGTGCTCACCGCCCCACTGAGCGTCGCTACTTGCGACGGCCTGTGAGCGGCGGACACGCCGCTTGCGGTCGGGTAAAGTCGATCACGAAACGGTCGCCGTCGAATTCCACGATCTTTCCTGTCAGATCAGGGCGGACGTGATAGCTACCGCTCTTGCCGGTTTTCTCGCCGTCCGGGAAAGTGACGATCATCCTGACCGGAAGACTCCCATCACGCGCGCGCGTCAGGTGCTCACTGAGTGCAGTGACGACCTTGGAATCGGCCTTCGCGGCGGAAAGACTGGTCTCGTAGCGCAATACCCCGCGGGCAGGGTGGCCGAAATGCGCCGGCAGACACTTGAGCACCATGGCGCCGTCTGCCGCCATGGCGGAGAGGCTGCTCAGTCGGCTTGCCGGTTTGGCGCCGAACCGGCGGAAAGCATCGATCAGGGTAAGGTTCATCATTCTTTTCGGTTCCTGCGTTCGGATGCATTAGGAGATAGGCGCGGGCTCCCGCCCTCGTACTGCCGGATCTTGGAGCATGCGCGATGGGTTTTGACGGACTGGGGCGTGACGCCTGGCGGGAAGTCGACCCCGTACGATGTCTGCGCGGAAGCGCTACGCGCGCCGCAGCCGTTGCGCAAACATTCGCCGGCGTACTCGCCGGGGCACCGCCAGGATTCATGAGGAGGCAGGAGGCGCTGTCGCAGGCGCTCGCGAATGATAAGCGTCGCCGCAATCCTGGTCATGTCGGCTCCGCTTCGCCGCGTCGGCATTTCGCGCTCAACGCGCCACACCAGCATGCGCGCCCAGCAAAGCGAGCGCAAGCGATTGCGGATTCTCATTGGCGGCAGGAGCGGCGAAAGCCGGCATTTGGCGATTCCAGAACCCTGAAGATACCCCTGCTCGTACCCCACTGAAGCCTGCGCTGGCCAAGGCGCCGCCCGCCGTGGTGATCAGCCACGGCGGACGGCTCACCACATCCGAACCTTCTGTGGAGGTCCGAACATGGCTGGCGCCAAGAATACCCGCGCCATCAAGGCGCACGCCGCCGTGCATCGCCCCACGCCCTGCCCGGTGACGCTCGAGTCTGCGGCGCGGATTCTTTCCGCCGTCCGTCTGCGCTGCCCTGAAATTCCAGAGCGCCGAACTCGATGAGGACATCGCGCTGATCGTGGGGCGTTGTGTCGGCGACGAGATCGATCGGCAGATCGAAGCGATCGACCGCGTGATCGGAACGCTGCCGGGTGTCCGGGGGAGAGAAATCCCGCGATAATCATCAGTCCGGGCCGCTGAGCACTTCGGGCGGCGGGGATTGTGAGATAGGATGTCGGCCATGAGCAGTGAGAGAAAATCGGCTCCCCGGCTCTTCACGGCGGAGGAGATTGCCTCCGCAGCGCGTCGACCGAGCGCAGTCAGCGACTGGCTCAAAGAGCGGCGCCGGGAAGCGACCCGCAGCATGAGTCCAGCCGAGCGCGCGGCGGACTTTCACGCTCACCAGCGCGTGCTCGCGAGGTTCCTCGAAGCCGGAAACCAGTATCGGGCGTGGCAGGCCAAGACCAAGAAATGAGAGCCACTGGCAAGCGGCAATCCGACCTGCTGTTGCTCGATGCCGTTGACATTTTCAACGCGGACGGCATCCCATACGCCGTGGTCGGCGGCTTCGCGGCCGCCGTTCACGGCGTGGATCGCGGTACCAAGGACATGGATGTGATCCTGCAGGTCGCACTGCCGGACCTGCCTCAATTGGTGTCCCGGCTCAAGGAGGCTGGATTTACCGCCACGTTGAAACAGGGAGGCTTTGATGATCCCATCGCGGCAGTCGTTGACTTGAAGGATGCCTACAAGAATTGCGTCGAAATTCTCGTGGGTATCAAAGGACTCCCGAGCGATGCGTTCTTACGTGCGATCGAGATACCTTATTGCGGTTCAACGCTTCGGGTCGTCGGGTGTGAGGATTTCCTCGCCATGAAGCTCGCCGCCGGAGGCCCGAAGGATTTGTTGGATGTTGATGAGGCGCTGAAGATCAATCCGGACTTCAATGTACAACTGCTGCGCGAACTCGTCCGGGGATATGGGAAGGAAGCCGCGCATAGGCTAGATCAGGCTGTCGAACGGCTCGAGCGCGGAGGCGGGCGCGGGGCGGCTGAGCCTGGCGCCGAGAACGACGATCCACAGGATCTCGGGCGGTAGCGCCTGGGACGCTGGATAATGCGTTGACTAGTACGACGACACGCAAATATCGAGACGTAGACCGACTGCGCAAGCCAGTAAACGGCGCTTCGTGATCCCACATGGCGCGGTCCCTGACGGTTCGAAATCAAGGTGTCGTGATACTAGGCTTAAGTTCCGCTTCAGCGCGAGCGCAATTTCCTGTTGATTCAGCGGGTTGCCGGCACATCAGCTGCTGATTCCCTGGCTACACGGTGATGCGTTGCAGCAGCTGCAGCGCTCGCTGTTGAGTGGCGTTCGCGGTAGTGAGCATCGGGAAGGCCGGCGAAGGGGTCTTTGCCGAGCGCGTCACGCAGGTATTGCGCACGATGGTGCTCAACTCCTCCAGTAGGGTGCGGAAACTGTGCGCCGGCGTCTCGTCAGTCAGAGTATGCGTGAGGACCTTCTGCAGGGCCGCTTCGGAGCGCTTGGCGGGGGCCACCGGGTCGCGATGCTGTTTGGCTTCGAGGTCCTCGTCCGCGAAGAGCAGCTCGCGCCAGGCCTCGCGCATGTGCCACTCGACATAGTAGGCGAGCATGCACAGGAAGATGTGGGCGGGCACCCGATCCTCCAGGTGGTGATGGATGGGGCGGATCTTCAAGTCCACGGTCTTCAGCGAGCGCAATGCCCGCTCGACCTCGCAGAGCCCCTTGTAGTTGCGCACGGTGTCGGCGGCGCTCATCTGCTTCTTCGCCACGTTGGTGCGAATGACATACACCCCATCGAGGGCGGCCTCGGCGGCGACCTTGTCCTCGAGGACCTTGACCTCGAGCCGCTGCTCCTCGATGGTGAGCGCGAAGTGCTTGGCAACCTTGTATTTGTTGACGATGCGCCCGACACGCACGCCGATCTTGTCCTTGCCCTGGAGCCGTCCGGCAAGGACGCTCGTCTGCACCTTTTCCAGCTCCTTGCCCGTCGCCTCAAGGAGCGCGCGGCGCTTGTGTGCCCGCAGTCTGGCGAGTTCGGGATTATGGCATGCAATCAGTCGCTCACCGGGGTAGTCCGGGTGCGAGAGCTCAAAGAGGGAGCGCTCATCGAACAGCCCCAGCTGCACCGCTTCTCCTTCGATGAGCGAGCGGATCTGACCGCTCTTGAGCGCCGTGATCCAGCCGAGCCCCTCGATCTCGCGCAGCTCCCCGATCGCCTTGTGCGAGATCATGCCGCGGTCACCGACCAGCACCACATGCCCGAGGCGGAACTGCTCACGGAGCTTTTGCACCTGCGGCATCAGCGTCGACACATCGGCGGTATTGCCCGCGTAGACCGAAACGGCCACCGGACAGCCGCTGCGGGCGGTCAGGAGCCCATAGTTGACCTGGAGCTTGTTCTTCTTGCCATCGCGGCTGTGCCCGATCCGAGCGAGCGTGCATTGCGTGCCTTCGAAGTAGCTCGAGGACAAGTCGTAAAGCGCCAGCGCTCCTTCCTTGAGGTGCCGCGCGGCGAGCTTGCGCTCGATCGTTCCCTGATGCTCGAGCAGCCAGTCCATCGCTGCATACAGCGCATCCTCGTCGGCGCACTCCACGCCATACTCCTCGGCCAGCGTCGTCGTGTGCCACCAGCGTGTGGTGGCGAGCTTGGTGTGCGGCGCCAGTACCCGGGCGGCCACCATCGCGCACACCCGCTCGCGCTCGACGCTCGGGCGAGAAGCGATCAGGCCCTCAAAGCCCAGCCGCTGCATGGCTACACGCACCGCCTGCACGTGCCCGTGCGCACGGGAGCGCACGACCTCAAAGAGCTCCTCCACCGGCCGCAGCGCCACCCCGGCGAGCACGGCGCGCATCGCCTCGATCTGCTCGTCCGAGAGCCCCGAGAGATTGGCCAGCGTGCGTTTACGTACCTTTTTCCCGATGCGGTACGACTCGCGCAGCAGGTACGTGGGTCTTGAGCCGTGGTTCGGAACGGCATCGATGTACATGGCTACATAATGGCATATCAAATGACGTCATGCAAGCCTTTAGCATCCAGTTACATGGCTACATACTGCACCCTTAAAACCCCCGCTCGGATCGCTCAAGTCACGGAAAAATCAGCCCCTCAGCGAAACCACTGACTCAGGGCCGAGGGGGGGGAACTTGGGACTAGGCGACCTTCTGCCTCGAGAGTCCTACGCGTATGCGGGCTTGCACGAAGTCGGGCGCTTCGACACAACGCGTGGGACCCGGCAGCCGCAAATCGCCGTGCCCGGGGCGTGCCGCCTCCCGCTCGCAGAACTCGGCTGCTGACCGGCAAGATACGGCCAGCAAGCGCCGTTAGCAGTACTGAAGGGGCCGCCTCGGTGGCGGGTCGCTCCGATTTGACAGAGAACTGTACAGACTGTACGCTTTTCACATTCGGAGGTCGCCATGACGAAGCCAATGCGAAAAGGCGCCGAAGAGGCGCGCAGCCAGTTACCCGAGCTGCTCACCGCCGCGCAGCGCGGCCGCCAGACGATCATCACCCGGCACGGCCGGCCAGTGGCCATACTGGCGCCGATCTCGGAACAGCCGCTGCTGTTCCCGCAGCGCTCACTGCTGTCGCTTGCCGGCACCGGTCACGGACTCTATGGGCGGCGTGACAGCCGGACGACGTTGCGCCGCCTGAGAGACGAATGGAACCGGTAAGCCTCGAGGGGCTACCGGAGAACCCGCTCGTGCTGATCGACTCCGCGCCGATCATCTACGTGCTCGAGGATCATCCCGAGCTCGCTCCCGTTTTCAGACCGGTATTTGAAGCCCACGCCAAGGGCCTTGCGCGCTTCGCGCTCACGACCGTGACGCTCGCAGAGGTGCTCACCGGGCCCTTGGGGGAGCGCAACGAAGTGCTGGCGGAGCGCTATCGCAGCACGCTCAGGTCCTGGTTCGTCGTGGACCTGGATCCCGAGATCGCCGAAAGCGCGGCACGGTTGAGGGCCACTTGCAAACTGAAACTCGCGGACGCGGTGCAGGCGGCCAGTGCGCTGATGATCGGCGCAGATGCGCTGATCACTCACGACCGCGACTTTTCGGGTCTGAGGGATCTGCGCGTGCTCGGCGTTTGATTTCGGCTCAGGACTTCTGCGCGGACCGACATGATCGGGCATGCGCCCTGGTCCTTCCGACGAGCGCGGTGCTGCTGCCATCCTTGCGTTTCCAAACGCCGCAGGCGGGTGGATAGGGGGATTACGAGACGAAGTCTAATAAAGGGCGACGGGCGGCAGCGGCTCGCTCCGCCGCCTGCGCACAGCCGCCGCTCTTGGGCCGCCGCGGCCAATTCCCCGGCCAACTGCTCGGTCGCCTCGGCAACCGGTGAGACGCGCCACGATATTTGATGGGCCGGTTTTCACGATCGGTGATGGACGTGCGGCGTGAGTGATCGTGGCGACGGCGTGCCGGCGTGCGCGGATCAGAACGGCGGATCGGCGAAGGGAAGCG
>JAJZDX010000013.1 GCA_021805865.1 Pseudomonadota bacterium | reverse complement strand
GGGATATCCCGCTATCCGCCGGGAACGTGTCGCGGCTCAAACCGCCCGAATCCGCTTCCCATCACGCCGCTCGTCTCTCTGGAACAGCTCGGGCCAACCGGCCGCTTTTATCGCGGGACGTAACACCGGGGCCTAGCCCGCCTGGCTTTCGAAGGCTGCCTGCCCAAGGACATCGTCGCCCGGCACGGGAAGGGCCAAACCACCCATTTCACGCTGGATCTGTTACGCCGCGGCCTGCCGTTCGTCACTGAAGTGCTTCTCGATGGAGTGCTGGCCCGGCAAGACCTCGTGGATCGAAATGCCCTGGAATCCGTGCTGCGCCCCGACACCGCGATCGACTGGACCGCTCTTTTCCCATTGTGCGCCTGCCTCGCCACCGAACTCTGGCTCCAGGGCTGGGTGAGTCGGGCTACTGCCGGCCAGTGCCCTGCCGCCCTCGAGACCACCATCCATTGACCGGGACGGTCAGTCCCACGCGCCGCAGCTGCGCCCGT
Organism: Pseudomonadota bacterium; assembly: GCA_021805865.1. GTDB lineage: Bacteria > Pseudomonadota > Gammaproteobacteria > Steroidobacterales > Steroidobacteraceae > 13-2-20CM-66-19. The sequence continues at coordinate 129,053 of JAJZDX010000013.1, read as the reverse complement.
GAGACCGATTGCGGTCCCAGCAGATTGAGCTTGGCCCAGTCCAGGTTACGCTCGCGGGAAATCTTCGCCTCCGCGGGTACATTCAGGGTGTGGTTGCTATTCCGATACGCGAACGCCTCGACATGGCTTCCAGCCGCACGCCACTCTTCCAGGAATTGCCCTTCGGCAACGTTTCTACTGACGAACTCGAACAGGATCGGTCCTCTTGCCGGTTGTCCATCGGACACAGGATCATAGGCAAGATATCGATTGACATAGCGCCGATCGGGCGGGCCGCCAAACTGCCGCTCAAGAAATCTTCGCCACGCGGCACTACCCAACGAAAAGCTAGTAATGGTCCACTCCTCGGGATCGCCCACCTGCGCAGCCACGAACTGGTGAAGATCCTGAATCGCAAACGCGGAAACCAAACCTCCTTGACTCCATCCCATAATCATCGCCCGTGTCACCTTGACGCCCGCTCGCCGAACCGACGGAACTGCATCCGCAACCGTCGACAAAGGTTCTTGCACTTCTTCCCTGAACGCTGCTGCAAAATCTCCCTTGGGCCACGGCCGCTCTTTTGGAAAATTGAGGAGCAGAACCGCAATACCCGCATGAACGAGTCTCGCCACAGGATAAGAAGTAATCCACTGCCCGTACCGAGAATACTGACGATCAAAGCCATACGTCATTACCGCTAGGGGAACTCCATGTTTCCTCCAGCCATCAGGAAGCGCCAGAAAACCAGAACTGTCTTGTCCGAATTTGTTTCGGATGACCAGCTTATGAAACTTGAAGCTCAGTCTTCGAGCCCCTGACCGAAGATATCCCAGCTTGCGCATCACCCCTGATTTCAAATCAATCAACACCAGCATCGGCGGATCCCTCAAAGTCTGCGTCACGCAGACCGCCCGATCCCCGACCGAGTCCACACTACACACATTCGGCCATGCACCGAGGATTCCGTGCGGCCAGCTATATGTCTTAAGAATCTTGTCCTTGCTCCAATCTATTTCCACCAACCCCGTCAACGCGCCCCTCCCCCGAGACTTCCCAGCGCCAGAATGCCACCCCACAACTTGCGCAATCAACCTATGGTGACTTCTCAACCACAGCCCAATTACCAGACCCGCATTTCCGGCCGACACAGTATGTACTTCACCAGCCCTATTACGGATAAAAATGCGAAGTCTTTTGCTACCTGCCACCAGGTTATGACTCATTGTGGATGCCGCGACTATTCTATGCTCTTTGGATGCGAGCAAGTAGACCCAATTCCCTGGAATACCAAGATTGACAGCCTTACCCGTTCTTACGTTGACGATGGACGATTGGTATCCAGACACACCATGCATCAGAACCATCAACCCGCCGTTCACCCAAACCATCTTTGGTACCCACCAAGTCCACCGCCACTTCCATTGTCCTAACGTCTTTTCACCTTTCGCATTCCACCGCATAACTCCGGCATGAAACGTCATGCGATAAGGAGCAGGATGCTTTTTCGGCAGAATCAGATTCAAAATCATCAAATTATCGGTCACCTTCACTGACGCCGAATTTTTATAATCTCCGGAACTGTCACTTGACACATAGGAGTATGCCAACAAGTCCCCTTTTGGCTCAGGCAAGATTCTTGAAATTCTCTTATGAGTCTCCAGCAGATTCGTCACGTGACCGTTTGCAATCTCTTCCATGATGATTTTTGTTACGCTCCCTGACTCGACAAATGCGATCGTGCGATCATTTAGCCACTCAACTGATGACAGATTCTGCGCACAAAACACAGTACGCGCCCGCAATGGCGGCTCACTCGGGCTACGAATCACGACATCCATCGACGGTTTCTTGCCCCTCCAAACGCGAATCACCTCAGCCAGCTCCTTACCGTTTGGCGACAGGGAGTAATCAACAACGTGCCATCTATCGAAAGCCACCTCTGCACGCGCTGAAACTGGACCAACCCATATGATCAATCCGATTGCCATCACCGCACAAGCCCGATGCACACCGTTCGCCCCAGGGAATGCTGTCCTATCAAATTTTCTCATATTCCACTTCCGATTACTCTCGTCACGATTGAACAACGCCCGCTATTTCATCAACGACCGTCACCACCGCTTACGCACCGTCAAACTCACAAAACGACCCATCGGACTCGCATTCGTGGGGTCATACCCAAAGAGGTAGCTGGATTTCCTGACTGCAGGAGGGGCTCTATCCAAACAGTTTGTGCAGCTTAATGCCACCTGCAGTCCGTTCAACGGCAAGCGCACATCCTCAACTTGATAGGCCACTTGAAGATCCACTGTCGTCCAGGACGCGATTCGGACCGGAACCAAAGCAGTCGGATCGGAATAGTGATTGACGTAGTTTATTGCGCCATTCACCGACCACCCTCCTGTATCCAGCCCCGCCGTCGCCCGGCCTCTGAAATTCACTGGGTTTTCCAAGGTGCTCAGGATATTGATCGGCGTTGCACCGCGAACAGGAACGTTTTGATACTGAAACAAGTAGACCGCATTCAGTGCTGCGTGGTAACCCACTCCGTGCGCGGTCACGGCATAGCTCGCCGTATCATCGAGTCCGCTCACCCGAGTCAAACCGATGTTCTGCAGGCGGTTATTGAGAATCGCGCTCGCCTCTCCCAGTGTAGCCGACGGCCCGAATCCTGGATATGTCGTGTCGTTGAAATACTGTGTCGGAGCCTGTGTCAGAGCGTTAAGCGCCGAAAAAGATGGAGTTTGCTGTATGAACGATGCATACAAGCTACCTGGAGAAAATGGATCAAAGTATGGAATATTAGGGGACGCTATTCTGTTCCTGAATCGTATATGAAAATACGTCGCATGAACTCGAAGGCCGGGAATGGATGTCGGCATGAGGTCAAATCCCACCGTCCATTCAGTGGACTGTTCTGCCTTGAGGTTTTTGTTAGATCCACTCAGTTCAAGAACTGGCGCGACACCAAAAGCATTCTGAATGTCCGGGAAATTCTCAAGAACGGCGTACTGTGAACCGTACAGCTCGTAGAAGTTCGGCGGCTTGAAAGATGTGCTCACGGTCGCACGAACACGAAACGCCCGCACGGGCTTCCAGGCAATCCCCGCCCTGGGATTGAATGACGATCCGAAATCGTTGTAATGTTCATAACGCGCCGCGAGGTCGAGCGCCAAGGTCGGCTCTTTAGACATTATCGTTCGTGGCGGAAGCAAGGGAACATCGGTCTCCACGAACAATGCCCCTACTGTTCGCGCCTTGCTGATCGCTCCCAACGATGAAAAAGCCCCGCCAAAGTGCCGTGAAAATTTCTCCCGCCGCAACTGCCCGCCCAATGCGACTTTTATTTTTCCTGTTGGCAAAGTTACGAGAGTTCCAGAAACATTGCTGCTTACCGTCAGCAGGGTAGATCGTGCGGCGTTTGTTCCATATATGTCTGATAAATGGGTATCGTTTCCTCCATAGCTCGCCCTGAGTTTCCCCAGCCAACCCGTCGAAATTGGTATTGACGATCCGACGCCGAAGGAATATTGAGTCGAGCGTGTTCCCACCCTGTATGGCACCGCCACTCCTCCCACAACAGCCGCTGAATAATTTCCGGTGCGCGTGGACACAAACGCGTCGCCGTCTACATTTGCAGTACCCAATGAGTTGTTTGCCGTTGCGTATAAGCTATTTTGGGTCAATCCCGCCAAGAGATCCCAGGATGGTCCCAGACCTTGAGTGAACGGACGGTCGATGGCTCTGAGCGGCGTCTGTTTTTGAAATTCATACGCAAAAAAAGCGTTTCCCGTGGACCAATTAAAGCCGGCGGACTGTGAGGCCCGGTAGGTCTTGAGGCCTCCCCGGGTTACGGAGCCATACTCCACGGATGTTTCCGCTCCCCGCTCATGGGACCTCAGGATATAGTTCACCACTCCGCCGATCGCATCGGCGCCGTAGATCGCGGACGCGCCGTCGGTCATGATGTCGACCCGCTTGATCGCGCTGAGGGGGATCACTGACACATCCGTGAAGGCACCGGAAGTTCCAGACGGCGCCAGGCGATGCCCGTTGACCAATACCAGCGTGGAATCGACACCCAATCCCAGTAAATTCACCGACGCACCGTTGGCGATGTTTCCTGCATTCACGTCACTGCCCAACTCTACACCACTGGCTTCGGACCCCACCGACGCAAAGTTTTCCGGGAGGGAATCCATCAGCTGCTCTACGGTCTGGTATCCGGACTCCTGGATCTGCCGACGTGTGATGCTGATGATGGGCGAGGACGGAGGTGGTCCACCGACGATGTGCGTGCCGGTCACCGTCACTTCCTCCAGAATCGCAGCGTGCCGTGTGCGTCGGGCCTCGACATCCGTGCCCGCCGAAGATGCGAGCGCCGGGCGTGCCGAGTCCCGATGTCCCGGCCGGCCCGTCCAGGCGGCGGCAAACCCGACGCTGGGAGCTCCATCGTATTTCGCGCTTTTGCCGGCGCCATCGACGGCGGGAACGATCTTGATCGTGTTGCCGCTTTGCAGGAAGCGCAGTTTGGAATGCGCGAGCAAGTCGACCAAGGCTTGGCGCTCGGTGAACTCTCCTCTCAGTCCTTTCGTTCGGAACTCCCTCGTAACTCCGGTCGCGAACATGATCTGCAGGTGCGCTTGTCTCGCAAACTCCAACAGCGCCTTGTCCAATGTCTGCGGCTTGATGTCGAAGCGGACGGTGTTGTCAAGGCTCTGGGCCTGAGCGGATTGGCCGGCCAGCAGGCAGGCGAAGCCGAGCAGCGCGGCGCAAATGGCGCGAAAACGGAGTGAGAATTTCCGTCTGGATGCTTTCCTCGCCTCTCGAACGGTACCAACACTGGTCATACACCTTACCCCCGAAGAGCATTATTGTGAGATCACGACGCGCGATGGAACTGTCGGCGCGGATCAATTCTGGAGGCACCATTCCAGAGTGCCGCAAGCGACTGCGTTCTCTCTGAAAGGTGTTCCTTCGTCCGCTTCCGTCTGTTTCCGTCTGTTTCCGCCTGATCGCCTCGATCAAGCTTGTCTTTGCTTTATAGACGGCTCATTGCGCAAAAGGCGAAGGCATGTTGTCCGGGAGGGTCCCGGAAACGTACGCATCGGGATACGTACCACAGTACGTAGCGCCGAGAGGATCACTCACCGGCGGAGGAATTCGTTATCTCTGCGTGCCAGGACACGAGTTGGGAGCGGTCTGCGCCGCCTGTGGAGCCCGCATCCGAACGCAGGCGGAGGTTCTGGTCTCCTCGACCGTCACCGGAAAGATCGTGCTCAATCCCCTGAGCCACTCGGGAATTTCCCGCTCATCGATCAGGCCGCTGAAGCGGAGGTTCCCCGCCCGGCGGGTTACGAGAATGGGTCGAGACCAATACCGATCGATATTCTGAACGACATAGCGCAATGGCACATTGTCGAACACGAGGAGCCCGTGCGTCCAGGCCGTGGCGGTGCGCGGGCTCGCCTCTTTTACCGGGCCGATGGTGCCTCTGTTGCTGTAACTGAGCAGCTCTCCTCGTCGCACACGTATGACGGGAAGAGTCAGGGACGAAGGGCGCAGCGGATGCACGGAGTCCAATTTGGGAACCGGCGGCACGGCGGATACGTCCACGGTGCCCGAGGTCACGATGACCACGACGCGGTCAGAGTCCCGGTTCACCACGAAGGCGGTTCCGACGGCGGTGATCACCCTGTTGCCGGCAGTCACGGTGAACGGCCGGTTCGGAATGTCTTTGTCCCGGAACCAGGCTTCGCCGTAGAACAGCCGCACCGAACGGCGGCGCGCGGTATAGTCGACGGACAGCCGGGTCAGGGCGCCGAGCGTCACCGTGGAGCCGTCGGCCAACTGCACGGTCTTCAGCTCGCCGTGGCCTGTTCGATAGGTGACGCCTGGCGTTGAGCGAGGCCCGGTTCGAAGCCAGTGGGGTCGTAGAACGAGCACGGCAAGCGCGGCGGCGGCGGCCGCAAGCACCGGTAAGATCGAAGTCCTCATCCACGATCGGCCGGGAGGCCTGCGACCGGACTCGATCGGCGCCGGGCTGCGGCTCTGTCTCCATTCCTGGACGGAGACGGAAGGATCGTACGAATCGGCGTTGATCGCAGCCAGTGGGTGCCGATCCCGTTTTCGATACACGAGCCGATCCTGGAGCAATTCGCACAATTGCTCGAACACCCGCTGATTCTCGGGATGTGCGTACCATTGCTGCCAGGCGTGGATCTTGCCGCCCGTGAGCTCCGCCTCGGACGCTTCGCTGATCGTGCCGTACCAGGCGAGCGCATCCAGCCACCGGCTGCTCCCCATCGGGGTTCCCTGCGCGTCGCCGCTCACCGATGGCTCCCCGATGCGTCCGCGGCATCAAGACAGCTCTGGAGATATTCCAGGGCGCGGGCGACGTACATCTGCGCCATTCTGTCGCTGATTCTCATCTCGCGACCCACGTCCTCGAATGGCATCCCCTCGAGCACCCGGAGATTGAAGGCCTCGAGGCACCGGGGCGGGAGCTCACCGATGGCGCGCTCCACGATCGCCAACCGTTGGCGGCCTTCCGCGACTCGTTCGGCCGACGGCGCCAGTTTCTCCTCCCCCTGCGCTTCGCGGTCGGCGAAGCGCTCTCGGACGGTCCGCTGACGCCTTCTGTCGATTGCCAGATTTGCCGCGGTGCGCCATAGGTAGCCCGCCAGAAAGCCGATCGACCCCGGCCGGTCAAAGGCGAGGAGCTTGGCATAGGCCTCCTGCGCAATCTCCCGGGCTTCCTCTTTCGACCCGACGCGCAGCATGAGGAATCGAACGAGCGCCTCGTGATCGTTTCTCGCCAGGTCCGCGACCATCCGCGGGCGCGCTTCATCCGCCAATGGCACGTCCTGGTCCGCGCTCTGTGATTCGCACTCCCCGAGTAAGACTTGACGCTCGGCGCCGCGATCAACGTTGCCCACGCCGTTCCCACCGCTCCAAAGAAGAACGTCCTTGGATCGAATCCAGGAGGTTTCCCGCAGTCCTGCGCAAGTTCCCTGGAATCCGCGCGCAGAAACGGGTCATGGGCAACCTCACGCGCCGCATGACGGATGTTGCGGCACTGGCTTTCTTCTTCTGTTTCTGAAATGAGGTATTCACTGTTCAGACTTTGAACACACGCCCTCGCCTACTCAGGCTTGCCCGCCGCAACCGCGCCGCTCGGATGGGCGAAAGCCCCGCCGAGGAAGTCAGTCGTTCACTGCCCTGGTATTCCTATCCTTCCTCGGCTTCTCGCAAAAGAGTCCAGATCGGCTTTTCGAGCCCCTTCGCGACGCGCTCCAGGGTGGACAGTCGAATGTCTCTTTTCCCCCGCTCGACGAAGCTATATTGCGCACGATGCATTTTGATGTGATCCGCAAAAGCCTCCTGGCTCAACTTGGTGCTCTCCCGGTGGCGTCTGATCACTTTGGCAATGCGCATCTGCAGCCGGACGCTGGCGACTTCCATCACCTCACTTTGACCATCGCCTGCTTCAAAAGCTACGCCTACATTCATTGACAGGCCCTTCAATGACAGGCAAATAGGCGACAGCGAGCTCGCAGACTACCCATACGTCGATGACCTGTACGCCGTCTGCGCATTGACATCGACAAGGCCGCCAGGTCTCCTGACGCCGCCCGAGATGTGCCCGAGTGACCAAAATGCCGAGACCGCCGCAAGGCGCGAGCAGACGGCGAACCGCCTTCGCGCCGATGTCCGCACGACCCTGACGAAAGGAATGGACGGGACGGCGGGCATCATTCAGCGCCTGCGAAGGAGTCCGCGTCAATTTTGGTCATGAAGTTATGTTAGTTGTATCAGGCGGTGGATTCAACAAGATGATGAAAAATTGGAGAAAACGTGCGCCGTGGGTGCGTCGTGCGCCGTGGGTGTCCGGACGCTGGAATATACGTTCACCAACTCAGCATCCCGCCTTGGAATGAGATCCGGGACTCGCGGCGCGCAGCCCCTCTCTTTGGCCCCGTAGAATTGGACGCACTCACGAGCGTCGAGACATCCTTCTCGACGTCCAGCTCCCGTGCGCAATCGAGCCGCCGGGCCCGTTGGGGGCCCGGCGGCCGGCATCTTGCGCCCCTAGTCGATCAGCGTTGCGCCGATGAGGGGCAGATCGATGAACGAGGGATGCTCTGCGTCCTGCAGCACCGTGACTTCGCATGCCAGGGGATTCAGCCCCGGGCCGTGCGACCGCATCGCGGCCTCGGGATTCGCGCCGGGAAGCTCCGGTTTTTCCTGCGGCGGCGGCTCCTGGGGGTCGAGGGCCGAGCCCTGCAGCGTCACCCGGATGAGATGGCCGGCCCGGAACACGTACGAGGTGGGGTGCAGCTCGATCTCGAACCGGTACGGCTGGCCGGGCACCAGGGGCTGGGGATTGGAGCGCGAGAAGTAGCGCATGGCGTTCAGATAGCCGCGGGTCACCTGCAGGGATTGAAGGCGTCCAGCCTCATCCACGCTGACATCGGTGATCTCCACCACGAAATCCGTGTCAGGCGCCGAGAGCGTCGCCCAGAACGAGAAGCGCGGGTAGCCGGTGACTTCGATGGAGCTCTGGAGCATGTCGGTGGTCCAGGCCAGGCCGTGCGCCTCATAGGGGATCTTGTCGATGCGCGGACGGGAGACCGAGGTGACGGCCGCCCGGTTGTAGGGTCCCTCCGGCGAATACCGGTAGCGCACGGGCTGGTCGCTCGCAGGGGGGTGAACGGTGAGCGATCCGTCATTGAGTCCGCCACCGGTGTCGCTCGGGGTCTGCCGCAGGTACAGCACCGACCGCTCCTCGATCGGCAATGGCCAGTCCTCCTCCGCGCGCCACCGGTCCGGGCCTTGGACATAGAGGAGCACCGGGAAAAGATCATCCACGTGATTCCTGATCCCCTTCAGATAGCGGTCGAGCCACAGGACCGCGAACTCGAACCCGGTGTACGGCAGCACGCCGGGCCCCTGCAGGGGCGGATCGGGACTGAGGAATGCCCCATGGGCCCAGGGACCGATGATCAGTCTCAGCCGGTCGCCCTGCCGCCCCGCCTTCAGCCACTCGTAGGCCTTGGCGGCGCCCAGCATGTAGCTGTCCCAGCCCGTGGTGAGCAGCACCGCGATGCGCCGGCGGGCGATGGCCTCGAGGTCTTCGGGCTGGATGGTGCGAGCCCGCCAGAACGCATCGTAGTCCGGGTGCGCCGCCGCCAGTGAATACTCGTTCTGCGCGCCGCCGAATGACTGACGTGCCGCGCGTCCCGGCCCCGGGCGCATGCCACCCGGGTACCACAGATGCCAGTAGCTGTCGCCGCCGGCATCGTCCGGAAGGATGGCCTTCAAGCTCGGCGGCGCCTCCTTCGCGGCGAGGTACTGCGCGAGGCCGAGGAGCGAGGCGCCCATCATGCCGATGCGCCCGGTGCAGCCCCTGTGCCCGGCCAGCCATTCGATGAGATCGTGGGCATCCTCGCCATAGTGCTCGTACAGGCCCGGCTCCCCGTCCGAGGGAGGCACACCGCGCAGATTGGCCTTCAAGACCAGGTATCCGCGCCGGGCAAGCTGATCGATCGTGGGGGCGAGATACGGCTCATCGAGCGCGTAGCCATTGGCGATCAGAACCCCGGGGGCGGATTCCACGCCGATGGGTTGATGGAGCGTCCCGCGCAACGTCACTCCATCCCGCATCGGGACCGAGACGGCCGAGCTCGCCACGGCATGCTCGGGGGGGCTGATCCGGGCCTCCCGGGGCTCGGTGACCCAGAGTCTGTTCCGGGTTCCCCTGCCGAAGGTGGAACTGACGTTCGCGATCTCTCTTAGCAGATCCAGGGGGTAGTCCATGCGAAACCTGCCTTTCAAGGGTTCGGCGTGACGGGAAACCCCGCCTGGGCGGCAATTATGAGCCGTTCCCCCGCGCATTCCGCCCCCCATATCGACTCTCTTTATGTAGATATGCGCCTTGACCGAAGAAATTCCGCTGAGCCGGGAATGGCACACTCCCGTGCATTTCGGGGTTTTTTCCCACCGAAACGCCATATGGCTTCCCCCACCCGCGCGTTATACACTCCGCACCTCAGGACCTTGGAGCGAACATCATGAATACAGAGCAACGTCCGTTCGTTCTCAACCTTCCCGACTGGGAACTGCCGCACTTGCAGGATCAGGAATGGCCGGTGATCGACGCGCTCGACGCCGAAGTCCGCGCGGCGGGAACCCGCTCTGAATCCCTCAAGGACGGCTTCTACGAAATCCTCCACCGCCGGCTGATACCGCTCGTGGAGTCCGGTGTGAACGAGACGATCGAGTATTGGCTACAGGGCCTCGGCGACGGCAACGAGGGCCGCTGGCCGGAGCTGTGTGTCGAGTTCCCCTATCTCGAGCACGGCGAGAGCACCGAGCCGCTCACGCTCACCTACTGCGTCGATAACGCCGACCAGACCCGCACGGAGTTGAACCGGACGACCCTCGAGGACGTGCTGGCTCGGTTCCTCGACGAGGCCACGCTTCCGGCGCAGCTTCCGGACCGGGCGAAAGTCGTGGCGGCCAAGTTGCGCGAGCTCGCTCAGAAACTCGAAACGCTGTAGGGCGGCAGCGCGCCGAATCGGAGCACGCGGACGGCCCGGATGAGCCGTCCCGTGCCGTGGGGGTCCTTTGCCGTGCCGCGCCTGAGCGCGGCGCGGCTAACCCTTGATACAGATGAGCGGCGCAAGTCGCGCCACCTTCCTCGCCAGGCCTGCCGCCTCGGTCGCATTCACCACCTCCGTGACATCCTTGTAGGCATCGGGCGCCTCTTCCGCGACCCCCCGCATCGAGGGGCTGCGGATGAGGATTCCCCGGGCGAGGAGCGCATCGATCACCTGGCGCCCCCGCCAGGTGCGGGCGGCCTCGTGGCGGCTCATGGCTCGCCCGGCGCCGTGACAGGCGGAGCCGAAGGCGTGGGACTCTGACTGCTCGGTGCCGGCGAGGATGTAGGACGCGGTGCCCATCGAGCCGCCGACGAGCACCGGCTGGCCCGCCGGGCGCAGCGCCTCGGGCAGTTCCGGGTGCCCCGGACCGAGCGCCCGGGTCGCCCCCTTGCGGTGCACATAGAGCTTGCGGGCTCTCACCCCCACGAGGTGCTCCTCCACCTTGCACGTGTTGTGAGAGACATCGTACAGAACGGACAGCCGCGCCTGCGGCAGCACCTGGGCGAACACGCCCCGCACGAGGTGCGTCAGCATCTGGCGGTTCGCCAGGGCGCAGTTGATTCCGGCACGCATGGCCTTGAGGTACGTGCGCCCGAGCTCGGAGTGGATCGGCGCGCAGGCGAGCTCCCGGTCGGGCAAGGCGATGCCCTCCCCGGGGGCCACCATGCGTTTGAGGAAGTCCGTGCCGATCTGATGGCCGAGCCCGCGCGAGCCGCAGTGGATCATGACGAGCACATCGGCCGGCTCCAGCCCGAAGGCGCGCGCCCTCCCCTCATCGAACACCTCGATGGCCTCCTGCACCTCGAGATAGTGGTTGCCGCTGCCCAGGGTGCCCATCTCGTCCCGCTGGCGGCGCTTGGCCTGCCCGGAGACCGCATCCGGCTCCGCGCCCGGCATCTGCCCGCGCTCCTCGATGCGCTCGAGGTCCGCCTCCGTGCCAAAGCCGCGCTCGACCGCCCAGCGGGCCCCGCCGCGCAGCATGGCCTGCATCTCGGACGCCTCGAGCGTGATGGCGCCGGTGCTGCCGACGCCGGCCGGGATGTGCGCATAGAGCGCATCCGCGAGCTCCCGTGCCACCCCCAGGACATCGGAGCGCTTCAGCCCCGTGAGCAGACAGCGCACGCCGCAGGAGATGTCAAATCCCACTCCACCGGCGGACACGACTCCTCCTTCGTCCGGATCGAAGGCCGCCACGCCACCGATCGGGAACCCGTAGCCCCAGTGCGCATCCGGCATGGCATAGGAGGCGCCCACGATGCCCGGTAGCTTCGCCACGTTCACCGCCTGCTGGTACACCTTGAGGTCCATCGCCCGCAGCAGCGCCTCGCTGGCGAAAAGGATCGCCGGCACGCGCATCTGCCCCCGTTGCGGGATTTCCCATTCGTGCTCGCGCCGCCGGTGCAGGAGGGTGAGATCCATGGCCTACACGTCCACCACCGTCTGCGCGACCCATCCTTCACCCTCCCGCCCCACGCGCAGCGCCGTATAGGTTGCGCCCTTGATCTCCACCGCGGGGTGATGCCGGCTTCGGTCCACAGGCTCGCCCCAGGCGCTGCCCTTGAGGCGCGCGCCGTCAAGTTCGATCGAGAAGCGGGAGAAGAGCATCCGGCGGGTCGCCATCTCGTAGATCAGGCGATTCAGCCACTCGGTCAGCAGCAGCTCCTCGTTCGGCGCCGCGCACTCGATGCGCACGCGCTCGCGCGGCTCGACGGTGTTGGGATCTGCGATGATCGCGGTCATCGCGAGGGCCGCCTGCTCGAACGCCTGCGCCGGGGTCTTGCCCGTGCCCCGCACCCCGACATCGGCCCCATGGGGGAAGTGCTCCCAGTGCGCGGTCATCGTCTCTCGTGGTCTCTCGTGCAACCGCCTCGATCGGCGGATCCTACGGCCGCGGCGGCTGCCGGGCCCTCCGTAGAATTCGCGATGACGGGCGCTCGGAAAAGTCCTAAAGATGCATCATCATGAAGGCAGTCTCGCGCAGATTCAAAGATCGCGCTGCCGCGGGTATCGCGCTCGCGCACGCGCTCAAGCGCCGCTCCCTCAAGCCGCCGCTGCTCGTGCTCGCCCTGCCCCGCGGGGGCGTGCCGGTCGCCGACAAGGTCGCGAGCGAGCTCGAGGCGCCGCTCGATGTGATGCTGGTGCGCAAGATCGGCATGCCGGGACAGCCCGAGCTTGCGATCGGCGCCATCGCCTCGGGCAACATCGTCGTCCGCGAGCCGCGGATCGAGCAGGAGATGCCCGACCTCACCCACACCTTCAACTCCCTCGTCGAGGCCGAGCGGCGCGAACTCGAGCGGCGCGAGCAGGTCTTTCGCGCAGGGCTTGCTCCGCTTGCGCTCAAGGGCAAGACCGTCCTCCTGGTCGATGACGGGATCGCCACCGGCTCCACGATGCTTGCGGCGGTTCGCGCCGCGCGCCAAGCCGGCGCGAGCACGATCATCGCCGCAGCCCCGGTCGCCTCGGCGCAAGCAACCGAGCTCATCCGGGGCGAGGCGGACGAAGTCGTCATCGTTCAGGTGCCCGCGCTGCTGTTCGCGATTGGAGAGTGGTACGAGCAGTTCGAGCAGCTCGAGGACACCGAGGTTTCCCGCCTGCTCGCCTTGCACCGGAACCGCGCATGAGCTACACCCCGCTCCGTGCGGTCTCCTTCGAGGCCGGCGCGGCGAAGCTCGAGGGCCTGCTGCGCATCCCGGCCTCCGCGCGCGCCGTGGTGCTCTTCGCGCACGGCAGCGGCAGCAGCCGGCTCAGCCCCCGCAACACCTTCGTCGCAGAGCGCCTGTCCGCTTCCGGCCTTGCGACCCTGCTGTTCGATCTGCTCACCGCCCGGGAGGAGGAGATCGATGAGCTCACCGCGGAGCTCCGATTCGATATTCCGCTGCTCACCGAGCGCCTCATCGCCGCCACCGAGTGGGTGCTGCGCCATCCGGACCTGAGGGATCTCTCGATCGGCTACTTCGGCGCGAGCACCGGCGCCGCCGCCGCTCTCGCCGCGGCGGCGCGCGTGCCGCAGGTGGGCGCGGTCGTCTCCCGCGGCGGACGGCCGGATCTCGCGGGGGCGGCCCTGATCGTGGTGCGCGCACCGACTCTGCTCATCGTGGGCGGCAACGATCCGGAGGTCCTGGCGCTCAACCGGGCCGCCCTCGGGCAGCTTGGCGGGGAAACGCGGCTGGAGATCGTGCCGGGCGCGACGCATCTGTTCGTCGAGCGGGGCACGCTCGAGCGGGTCGCCACCCTGGCCGCGGGCTGGTTCGAGACACACCTGCGCGGGCGCGCGGCTCCCGGCCACGACCGCCCCTTCTGAGCGACCCCGGAGGAACGCCCCGCCTCACGGCCGGGCTCGAGGTTGGCCCCGGGGCCGCGCGCGCCGGCATGCGTAGCACTACGGCTGCGCTACGCAGATCCCCCAATGACCACCGCACGGCCGCGGCGCGCAGGATAGGTTGAGGAGTGGGAGGAGCGTACCGTGCTCGCAACTCTCGATCGGCCGTCCGACAGCCTCTCGCAGTTCATCTGGCGCACGCATTATCGTGACGCCGAGGCCCTCCCGTGCGAGCGCTCGATCGCCGACAGCTGGGACCGCGTCGCCCGCAGCGTCGCGGCCCTCGAGCGCGATCCGTCCCGCTGGCAGCGCCGCTTTCGCAGCCTGCTCGAGGGTTTTCGCTTCCTGCCGGCCGGGCGCATTCTGGCCGGCGCCGGGGTCTCGCGCCAGGTGACCCTCGCCAACTGCTTCGTGATGGGACTCATCGAGGATTCCCTCCCGGGCATCTTCGAGGCGCTGAAGGAAGGGGCGCTCACGATGCAACACGGCGGCGGCGTGGGCTATGACTTCTCCACCCTGCGCCCGCGCGGCAGCCGCGCGCAGGCAACGGGAATGATCGCCTCCGGACCGGTGTCGTTCCTGTACGTCTGGGATGCCATGTGCGCCACCATTCTCTCGACCGGTGCGCGCCGGGGCGCCATGATGGCGACCCTGCGCTGCGACCACCCGGACATCGAGGAATTCCTCAACGCCAAGCGCGCCCCGGGGGCGCTCACCCATTTCAACCTGTCCGTGCTCGTCACCGACGCCTTCATGCAGGCGGTCCGCGCGGATGCGCCCTGGCCGCTGCTGTTCCCGCGGGGTGCACGGGAGGGGGACGGGGAGATGCTCGAGCGGCCCTGGAGCGGCAGCGCCGCCCCGATCCCATGCCGGGTGTGGCGGCGGGTGCGCGCCCGGGAGCTGTGGAGGCAGCTCTGCGCGAGCGCGCACGCCTCGGCCGAGCCCGGCGTGCTGTTCATCGACCGTATCAACGCGGAAAACAACCTGGGCTATGCGGAGGTCTTGAGCGCGACCAACCCCTGCGCCGAGGAGCCCCTGCCTCCCTACGGGGCATGCAACCTCGGCTCGCTCAACCTGACGGCGTTTGTCCTCGATCCCTTCCGCGCCGGGGCCCGTCTCGATGAGCCCGCTTTGCGCGAGTGCGCGCGCCTCGCCGTGCGCTTCCTCGACGACGTGATCGAGATCTCGCGCTTTCCCCTGACCGCCCAGCGCCTCGAGTCGCACCGCACGCGCCGCATCGGGCTCGGCATCACCGGGCTCGCCGATGCGCTCGCCCTGCTGGGACTCCGATACGACACGGAGCGCGCGCGAGACGTTGCCGCCGCGCTCATGCGCACCGTGAGGGATGCCGCGTACGAGGCCTCGGTGGATCTGGCGCGAGAGCGCGGGCCGTTCGAGCGCTTCGACGCCGAGCGCTACAGCGCCCGGCCGTTCATCCGGCGCCTGCCCGAGACCCTGCAGGCCGCCATCCGCCGCGACGGCATCCGCAACAGCCATCTGCTCGCCGTGGCCCCCGCCGGCACCATCAGCCTGCTCGCGGACAACGTGAGCAGCGGCATCGAGCCGATCCACCGCCTGCGCAACCATCGCAGCGTGCTCGATGCCGACGGCGCCCCCCTGACCTTCCCCGTAACGGACCGCGCGTATGCGCTGTGGCAGGCACAGCGAGGCGAGGCGACGGCGCCCGAGGCGCTTCTCGAGCTCGCCTCGATCCCGCCCCGCGCCCAGCTGCTCATGCAGGCGGCGCTGCAGCCGGCGGTCGACGGCTCGATCTCGAAGACCGTGGCCCTCGAGCGCACGGCAGCGCCCGAGGCCGTGCAGGAGATCTTCGCCGGCGCCTACGAGCTCGGCCTCAAGGGCTGCACCGTGTTCCGGGACAGCTCGCGTGCGCCCGCGCTCGGGACGGAACCGGAGCCGGCCTCGGGGCCGCCGACCGCCCATTGCTGCGACATCACGCGCGAGGCGGACTGATGCCTCAAGAGGCCGTGCTCGCCGCGCTCACGGAAAGCCTCCCGCTCGCCTCGGCGGTGGCGCGGGAGGCGGGGCTGTCCCTGCTCGCCGTCGAGGAGCGGCGCTTCAGCGGCGGGGAGTTCAAGCTCCGCCCCCTCGAGTCCGTCCGCGGGCGAACGGTCTTCGTGCTGCAATCGCTCGCAGGAACCGACACCGCCGCGGTCTGTGAGCGGCTGCTGCGGCTGCTGTTCCTGCTGCAGGGACTGCACGACGGTGGCGCCCGATCGGTCGCGCTGCTGCCGTATCTCGCCTTTGCCCGCAAGGACCGGCGCACGCAGCTGCGCGATCCGGTGACCTCGCGCTACGTCGCCGAGCTGCTCGAGGCGACCCACCTCGGGTGTGTCGTCGGTCTCGATGTGCACAACCCCGCCGCTTTCGACAACGCGTTCCGCATTCCGACGGTTCACCTGACGGCGCTGCCGACAATGGTCGCGCACTTCGCCGCGAGCTTGCGCGAGACGGCCCTAGCGGTGGTCTCGCCGGACATCGGTGGCATCAAGCGCGCGCAGATCTTCCACGAGCAACTCGCCGCCGAGGTCGGCGGCGAGGTCGAGCTGGCCTTCGTCTGCAAACGCCGCGCACGGGATGTCGTCTCCGGAGGGAGACTTTCCGGAGAGGTGGGCGGACGCACCGCCATCGTGCTCGATGACCTGTGCGCCACCGGCGGGACGTTGATCCGGGCGGCCCAAGCGTGCCGTCGCGCGGGCGCGCAGTCCGTCCAGGTGGCCGTCACGCATGCCCCGATGCCCCAGGGGCTCGATGCGCTCGTGGCGTGCGAGGCGATCTGCGGCATCGTCGTGACCGACAGCGCGGGAATCGAGACCCCGGCCCGGGCCGCCGCCTGCGGTAAACTCCTCACGTTGCCGGTCGCGCCACTGCTCGGTGCGGCGGTGCGGCGGATGATGACCGGCGCACCGGTGGCGCCGCTGCTCTCGCACTGGCCGGCGCCGCCGTCCGCGTGAGCCCGCAAGCCTCGCCTCGCGCGCGCCCGGCCGCGCGGCGGCTGAGACGCAGCGCCTCGGAGAGATACGAGCGCGCCCGGGAGCGCCAGATCCGCCGCTCCCCGGCAAAGGCCTCATCGCGCAGATGCCAGGCGGCGAGCTGTGCGCGCACCGCCGCGCGCCGGCTCATGTAAAAATCGGTCAGGGCCTGCGGGGCCGGATCGCCCGTCACACAGCGATACTCCGAGAGAAGACCTGCGGCGGCCCCCGCACCCGCGAGCCTCGCGCACTCGAGCGCGAGGAAGGCGATCTCCTCGGCGGGATCGAGCCGCCGCAGGTCCGGATCAAACTCCAGACAGTCGATCACCGAGACGGCCGGCCGCGCCCCGAGAAACACGTGCTCGGGACGCAGGTCCCCGTGCCCGTCGATGAGACGGGCGCCGCGCCCCTCGAGCAACCGCCCGTGGCGGGCGAGGAACTCGAGTTGGGAGCGCTCGAGCGCCGCCACCGTCCCGGAGGCAAGGCCAAGGTCCGGCGCGGTGAGCTCGCGTGCGCTCGAGGCGATCTCGCGCCGCAGCCGCGCGAGGTACGCCCGGTCGCTCATCGGCCGCCGCTCGGCGCCGCCGAAGAACGTCCCGAGCCTCATCAGGAGCCGGCGCCAGTCGCGCCCCTCGGCGGCGCCGCGCGCGAGCAGCGCATCGAGCCTTCGCGCAGCGGGGAGCCTGCGCATCTCGATGAGCCAGTCGACGATGCGCACGCCCGCGCGGCGCGAGAATGTCCCGTCGCGCCGGCGCCAGAGCGGAATGACCCGCAGGTAGACACCCGGGGCGAGCCGCCGATTGAGCTTGAGCTCCGCGCGGCACGCCCTCTCCCGCGCCGCGAGCGTCCGATAGTCCATCGAGGCCTGATGCACGGGCTTTTTGAGCTTGAGCGCGCGCGAGCCGGCGAGAAACACCCAGGCGAAGTGAGTCTCGATGACTTCCACCGCCCGCGGATGTCCGGCGAAGTGACGCGGGTCGGCAAGGTAGGCAACCTTGGCCGCGAGATCCGGCGCGCTCCCCCGCCCGAGGCTCACCCGCCGCGTGATCAAGACGGCCGGTCCCGATCGCAGGACCGCTCCGGCCACTCAGGTGCCAGCGCGCCGTCCCGGCCGGACACCGCCCGCACGCCCCATCGAGCGCATTCGCGCTCCCGCCGGGCCTCGAGCGCCGCCACCGTGTCGGCCGAGACGCCGGGGAACCGGTTGACTCCTGCTCGAGCCCGCCTCGCCTTGCAGCCCGCGGGCACGTCGCTGCCCGGGACGCCCATCACCGCGGCAGCGGCGGGTTCCGACTCATCACGCCGATCGAACGCGCATGCTCGATTGCACAGGTCTCGCAGCGTGCCATGGCCATCTCCTCGGGATCACGGGACGGGCCCACGGTAGGCCGATCTGCGCCGCCCGGGGATCGGTAGATTTACGCAGCCGGTTCCGTGGCCCGCCCTACGGGCCCGGCCAGCTCCCGGCGGACGGTGCGGATCTGCCCTCGCGGCTCGCCTGGCTCCCCACCAGCCCCGCGAGCGCGCGCAGCTCATCGGCCACGACCGGCAGCAGATCATCGAGGGAGACGATGCCGACGAGATCCCCGCGCGCGTTGATGACCGGGGCGCGGCGCACGCGCCGCATCCTCATGCGCTCGAGGGCATCCTCCACCGTGCAGGACTCCGGAACCGTCAAGGGCTCGCGGGTCATGACCTCCCCGACCGTGAGGGCGGCCAGGTCCTTGCGGAGCGACAGCTGCCCGCGCACGATGTCGCGGTCCGTCACGATCCCGACCGGCCGCACGCGCTTCGGCTCGGTCTCCACGACCACGATCGCCCCGATGTGACGCCTCATCATCTCCGCGGCGGCATTCGCCAAGGGCTCCGTGCCCTCGAAGATGTAGACTTCGCGACTGCAAGCCTCGCCGATGTTCATGCGGGGGACTCCTCGAGCTCGGGCTCCCGGCGCTCATGCGGATGCGGCGCCGCATCGCGAGCATGGCGGAAGTCCCCGCCCGGGCGCCATTCGGTAATGTCCCTACGGCCCGACCCCGACGAGCCGGTAAGGCTCAGCGAAATCCGACGCTCATCAGCAACAGATCCTGTCCGCGGTTCGGCAGCCTGATCCATGCATTCGACCAGTGCCGCGCGGAAAACTCGAAAAAGAAGTGCCGGTCGAGTGAATAGCGCAGCGCGAGCAGGTAGGCGAAATTCCACTGCGTCGCATCGAGCAGATCGGCCCGTGTCTGGTAGGAAGCCCCGAATCCCACATACAGCTTCCACCGCGCGCGGTGCAGGATCTGCCAGCGGCGCATGGCGGTGAATCCCCAGAAGGGGTGGGCGCTGATCGTGGAGAGCGGAAAGACCGATTCTTTGAGAAATTGGTTCGTCAGGAAGCGGTAGGCGCCGATCTCCCAGCGGCTTTGATCGATCTCCAGCAGGATCGGCACGGCGATTCCATCCGTCCAATGAGACGCGAAGAACGTCGTGCCCGTCCCCACCTCCAGGGCGCACTGGGGACAGTGCGCCCACGCCAGCACTCCGCCACCGGCCCGCGACACGCGCGCCCGCGCGTCACGGGCGCCGCAGCAGCAGGCACGAGACCCATGAGGCGCGCGATCGCGCGGCCATCTACCCAGGCTCCGCGTCGCCGCGGACGAGGGCTCGTGCGCCTTCCGGCACGAGCGTTTCGGCCATCTTCATGCCCTTCCTCTGACGCGAGCGAGAGCTCGAGAGCGTTACCTGGTCCGACAGGGCAAGTCTCGCACAGCGGCCCGGGAAAAGGTAAGGGCGCAGCGCAGGCGCGCTCTGCCCACCGCCCGCTCCGAGAGGCAGCCGGTCGGCCGGGGACGCTGCGGTGCCTGCCCGGGCGGAGTGCGCCCTGTCCTGCGGGCGGCGAACCGCGCGCCCGGCCCCGCTCTCGAGGAACACTTTGTTGCCCACGCGCCGCTCGACCCCGCGGCGCGCATGTTGAGCGCTCCTCTCTATCGTTCGCCGCGGCGGATCCGGCGCCGTCTGACATTTCTCAGCCGGCCTCCGTGCGCGAATTGACAGCCGCGCCCCCGAGGGGATAAACGGCTTCGATCGAGGCATCCCGACCCCGCAGGCAAGAGGACGACATGGCGCGCTATCAATTCCAGGTGGTGTACTTCGAGGCAACACGACGGTGCAACCTGCGCTGCCCCTTCTGCATGACCGGCAGCAACGATGCGCGCACCGTGCGCGAGAGCTTTCGAAACGAGCTGACTCTTCAGGAGATCCGCGACCGGATCCTCCTGCCCGCCCGGCGCCTGAACGTGCACACCATCGGCTGGAGCGGCGGGGAGTTCCTCATGCGCAGGGACGCCCTGGAGCTGCTGCGCCTCACGGTGGACCTGGGGTTTCGCTGCTCGGTCTTGAGCAACTGCAAGAAGCTCACCCGCGAGCGCCTCGAGGCCATCCGGGACGCGACGCGCGGCCACGCGCGGATCGTGGTCGGCCTCAACGCCGTCGATGAGGAGAACCGCTGGAGCCGGGACAGCGAGTCGGACCGCACGCTGCGGGTGCTGAAGGACTGCCTCGAGCTCGGAATCGGCCAGCACGTGGTGGTCACGATCGGAAAATACAACACCGAAAGCTTCGAGAAGACCGTCGAGTTCATCGTGAAGCACAACATCGCCTACAACCGCTCCCCGCTCGTGCCGCGCGGGTCCGGATCGCGGTGTTTCGGCGAGATGGGATTCGACCGCAGCGATCTCGAGCGGCACTTCCACCCGGCGCTGCGCCGCAATCCCCACGGCTACGTGAGCTACACGCCGTTCTTCCTCTCCCCGGAGCTGCACGCGCAGGTCTCCGGCGGCGCGCGCAACAACACGGTTCCCCAGAACCCGGCGATCGGCTGCTGGGCCGGAACGTGGCTCACCGTGAACGCCGAAGGGGAGGTGTCCGTCTGCCCCGTGCTGCTCGATGTGCTGAGCGCCGGCAATGTGCGCGATCGGCCGATCGATGAGCTCGTCGAGGCGAGCGCACTGTTCGCCGACATCACCGACCGCTCGCGCCTGAAGGGCCGCTGCGGCCGCTGCCGCTATCAGTACACCTGCGGGGGGTGCCGGGCGATGGCATTCTTTCACAACGGGGATTACATGGGAGAGGACCCGACCTGCTTCTTCGATCCCCTGGAGCGCTCCACCGTGAGCGAGCACGAGGAGGAAACGAACCGCGTGTTCAAAAAATACCTGCTCGTCGCGCGGGCGGCCGGCGTCTACCAGCCGCCCAAGAGCAGCCGCAGCCCGGAGCCGCCGCCGCCGGAGCCGGCCAAGACCTGAGGCACCGGGCGGCACGGCAGGCGCGAGGCGCTCGAGGCGGACCCGGCCGATCCCTCCGCTCTCCGCGGGCGCCTCGCGGTCACGGTCCACGCCGAACTTCCCCCCCGCCATGGTGCGCGCGTCCGAAGGCGCACCGCGGAGCCGCTTCACGTGCGCGAGAGGGATTTCGTACTACCACGTATTCGTCGCGGCGGCGCCGGTCGATATAGTCGCGCGAGTCAGGCATACCGAGCGGAGGCCGTATGAGGAGCTCCTGGGGCATCACCGCCGGCGCTCTGCTCGCGCTGGCGCTGGGATCGGCTCTGGCGCGCGCGCAGGACAACCCCTGGGAAGTGCGCCTGCGGGTACTCTACCTCGACCCGGCCAATCAATCCGACCCGGTTCCGCTGCTTAAGGCTCCCCGCAACGCGATCCACATCAACGGCCGGTGGCTTCCCGATCTTGACATCGAGTACCGCTTCACCCCGTACTGGTCGAGCGAGCTGCTGCTCACCTATCCGCAGTCCGAGACCGTGACGATCAAGCGCAGCGCGCTCGGCGGCCCGACCCGGATCGGAACGTTCCACCAGCTTCCGCCCACCCTGCTGCTGCAATACAGCTTTTACCCCGAGGACAGGTTTCAGCCCTATGTGGGCGTGGGCGTGAATGTCACCATCCTCTCCGACGTTCACCTGTCAGTGCCGGGCGTCGGCCCGCTGCAGCTCGATCGCACGAGCGTCGGGCCCGCGGCCCAGGCGGGCTTTGACTTCAGGCTCACCGGGAACTGGTATTTCAATGCGGACATCAAGTGGGCGATGATCCGCTCCGAGGTCACGTACGGGGGCGCGAGGATCTCCAAGGTGCGCATCGATCCGCTGCTCTTTGGCCTCGGGGTCGGCTACCGCTTCGGCGGGGAGTGAGGGCCGGTGCGCTCAAAGCGGCGGCGCGAGCGCCTCGAGCGCGGCAATGCGCTGCTCGAGCGGCGGGTGACTCATGAACAGGCGCCGCAGCAGCCCCGAGGAGGCACCATCATGAATGCCGAAGGCCTGCAGCTGGCCCGGCAGCGGCTCGCCCTCGGCGCGTTGCAGCACGCGAAGGGCGTCGATCATGTTTTCCCGTCCCGCAAGACGCGCTCCGCCGGCGTCCGCGCGATACTCCCGGTGCCGGGAGTAGGCCATGACGATCAGCGTCGCCAGCACGCCGAAGACGATCTGCAGCACGATCACGGTGGCGAAGTAGAAGAACCCCCCGCCCTCGCGCCGCTCGCGCCCGCCGCTCATCAGGCTGTCGATGAGCGTGCCGACGATGCGCGCGAGAAAGATCACGAAGGTGTTGAGCACGCCCTGCAGCAGGGCGAGCGTGACCATGTCGCCGTTCGCGACATGCGTCATCTCGTGACCGAGCACCGCCTGCACCTCGCTCTCGTGCATGCTCTCGAGCAGCCCGCTGCTCACCGCGACCAGCGCCCGGTTGCGCCGCGCGCCGGTGGCGAAGGCATTCAGGGTCGGGGAGTCGAAAATGCCGACCTCGGGCATCGCAAGACCGAGCCGCGCGGCGTGGGCACGGACAGTCTGAAGGAGCGCCTCCTCGGCGCCGCTCTGGGGCTGCCCGATCACCCGCACGCCCATCGCGGTCTTCGCCATCCATTTCGAGAGCGCGAGCGAGATGAACGCCCCGCCGAAGCCGAAAACGGCGCTCAGCGCGAGCAGCCCCGGGAGGTCGAGCCCATAGCCGCCGAGATAGCGGTCGAGCCCGAGCAACTCGACGATCACCGTGATCACCGCCAGCACGGCGATGTTCACCGCGGCGAACAGGACGATGCGCTTCATGGGATCTGCACCCTGCCTCGATCAGCCGGCGACGATGCCTGTGCCTTGGGCGCACAGTGCTCACCGGCGGCCGATCGGTAAATCCGCAGTTGTGCGTAGTGATCGGGCTCGATCGCGCAATCAGTGCGTGGCCGCCTCGAGCTCATCGAGGATGGGGCACTCGGGCCGCTCATCGCCGTGACACTGCCTCGCGAGATCGGCGATGGAGTTGCGGATCGCGGTGAGCTCGGCGATCTTGCGATCGAGCGCCTGCACGTGCCCGATCGCAAGGCGCTTCACCTCGCGGCTCGCGCGCTGGCGGTCGTGATAGAGCGACAGCAGCGCCCGGATGTCATTGAGCGTGAAGCCGAGGCTTCGCGCCCGGTGGATGAAGCGCAGCGTGTGCACGTCCTTCTCGCTGTAGGCGCGATAGCGGTTGGCGAGGCGCTGCGCGGGACCGATGAGGCCGATCTCCTCGTAAAAGCGGATCGTCTTCGGCGCCATGCCCGAGCGCGAGGCCGCCTCCCCGATCCTCACGAGCCGGCCGCAATGCGCGCGCCCGCTCATTGCCTGCCCTGCGCCGCCGGCCGCCACCGCCTCAGCAGCAGCGCATTGGACACGACGCTCACCGAGGACAGCGCCATCGCGGCCCCCGCGAGCACCGGATTCAGGAACCCGAGCGCCGCCACCGGCAGGCCGATCACATTGTAGAGGAGGGCCCAGAAGAGGCCCTGGCGGATCTTGTCGCGGGTCGCGCGGCTCACCGAGATGGCATCGCCGATCAGGCGTGGATCCCCGCGCATCAAGGTGATGCCCGCCGTCTGCATCGCCACATCGGTGCCCGTCCCCATGGCGATGCCGATATCGGCCGCCGCGAGCGCCGGTGCGTCATTCACCCCGTCGCCGACCATGCCGACATGCCGGCCCTCGGCCTGCAGGCGACGCACCTCCTGCGCCTTCTCATCGGGCAACACGCCGGAGCGCACGCGACTGATGCCGAGCTGCGCCGCCACCGAGTGCGCGGTCCGCTCGTTGTCCCCGGTGAGCAGCACCGTCTCGATGCCGGCCTCGCGCAGATGCCGCACGGCTTCGCGCGCGGTCGCCTTGAGCGGATCGGCCACGGCGATCGCACCCAACAGACGGGCCCGCGGCTCAAGCGCCGCGACCCACATCACCGTGCGCCCCTCGCTCTCGAGACGCTCGGCGCTCGCCTCCAGAGCGTCCGTCGGGACGCGATGATCGCGCATGAGCCGGCGGTTGCCGATCGCAAGCCGCCCGCCCTCGATGCTCGCCGTCAACCCCATGCCCGGATGGCCTTGAAACGCCTCGAGCTTCGGCAGCGGCAAGCCCGCGGCCTTCGCCAGCACCGCGCGCGCGAGCGGATGCTCGCTGCCCGTCTGCGCCGCCGCCGCCAGCCTGAGCAGCTCGCCCTCCCCCACGCCGTTCGGGAGGATCTCGGTCACCGCCGGCCTGCCCTCCGTCACGGTCCCGGTCTTGTCGAGAATCACCGTATCGAGTCGGTGCGCACGCTCGAGCGCCTCGGTATCGCGGATGAGAATGCCGGCCCGGGCCGCCGCGCCCGTGCCCACCATGAGGGCCGTCGGCGTGGCGAGCCCGAGGGCGCAGGGACAGGCGATCACGAGCACCGAGACCGCCGCGATGATCCCGGACGCCGGCTGCCCGGCCAACAGCCAGAACCCGAGGAACGCCAGCACGGCGATCGCCACGACCACGGGCACGAACACAGCCGCGACTCGATCGACCAGGCGCTGCACCGGCGCCTTCTTCCCCTGCGCGTGCTCCACCAAGGCGATGATGCGCGACAACACGGACTGCTCGCCGACCGCCGTCGCCTCGATGCGCAGCAGGCCGCTGCCGTTGACCGAGCCGCCGGTGACCTTCTCCCCCGGGCGCTTCGTGACCGGCAGGCTCTCTCCGGTGATCAGGCTCTCGTCCACCTCGCTCTCACCGCTCACGACGAGCCCGTCGACCGGCAGCTTCTCACCGGGGCGGACCACCACGACATCGCGCACCGCCACGGCCGCGACGGGCACCTGCACCTCCCCGCCCTCGCGCTCGACCCGCGCGCGCTCGGGCCGCAGGGACATCAACGCCTGGATGGCCGCCGTGGTCGAGCGCTTGGCGCGAGCCTCGAGCCACTTGCCGAGCAGCACGAGCGTGATCACCACGGCGGCGCCCTCGAAGTACAGCTGCGCGCCGGGCGGGCCGGCCCACATCAGATAGAGGCTGTAGAGATACGCGGTCGAGGTGCCGAGCGAGACCAACAGATCCATGTTGCCGCTCCCGGCGCGCAGCGCCTTCCAGGCGCCCACGTAAAAGCGCGCTCCGAGAACGAACTGCACCGGCGTGGCAAGGACGAGCTGCAGCCACGCGGGAAGCGCCACACCGACCATCGTCAACAGCAGCGGCGCGCTCAAGAGCGCCGCCGCCCCGAGCCGCCGGCTCTCGCGCCGAAGGCGCTGCTGCGCGCCGATCTCGAGCGCTCGATCGCGCTCGAGATCGCCGGTGAGCAGCTCGGCCTCATACCCGGCGCGACGCACCGCCGCCATGAGGTCGGCCGCACGCAGCACCCCGGCGAGACCCTCCACCGAGGCCTTCTCGCTCACGAGGTTCACCTGCGCGTGCGTCACGCCCGCCACGGCGGCGAGAGCCTTCTCGATGCGCCCGGCGCAGGTGGCGCAGGTCATGCCGGACACCGAGAGCTCCCGTGTCTCGTGGCGCACGGAATAGCCGGCGCGCGTCACGACGCTCTCGAGCACAGCCGGGGTCACACGCGCCGGATCGAACTGCACCTCGGCCTGCTCGCTCGACAAGTTGACCGCGGCCTGCACGCCGGGCAGCGCGCTCAGGGCCTTCTCCACCCGCCCGGCACAGGTGGCACAGGTCATCCCCTCGATGGGCAGCAGCAGCCGCTGGGGGACGACTGCCGCTTCGACCGCGCTCATCTTCAGGCCTCGAGCACCGCGGCGCCGAATCCGGCGCCTTCGGCCGCCGCCACCAGCTCCGCCGGGCGGGCCGTGCCCTCGACCCGCGCCCGGGCACTGGCGAGATCGACCTCGGCCCGCCTCACCCCGGGGACTCTCTGCAAAACCCGCGTCACGGTATTGGCGCAGCCGCCGCAGGTCATGCCCGTGATCGACAGGACGGTGCGGCTCTCGCCGCTCTGATCGGTGTTCATGGAGGGTCTCCTTATGGATTGCAGTGCACGGGAAGGAATATAGGGCTTCCAGTAGCTGGAAGGTCAAGCGGTGTTGCGGCGGTCCGCCCGGCGCGCGCCCCGGCCCGGGCGCGCGCCCCACCCGCATTGAGCCGCCGGGGGCCGCGGCTTACACTCGATCCACGAGGCGAGGGGCGGCGGATCATGCAGGGCTCGTTCATGCGGTTTTACGTACACGAGGACCATCGCCATCACGGCAGGCTCGTGTGGGAGTGGCTGCTCGAGCAGGGCAACCGCCTCGGCCTGCACGGCGGCTCGGCGTTCAGGGAGATGGCCGGCTTCGGCCGCCATCATCAGCTGCGCGAGGCGCGGCTTTTCGAGCCCGCCGGCGCGCTCACCGTCGAGATCGAGTTCCTTGCGACCGGGGAGGAGGCGCAGAGGCTCCTTCAGCTGCTGCAGCGCGAGAAAGTGCGCCTGTTCTACGCCTGCCTGCCGGCGCGCTTCGGCGTGATCAATCCTGATGCCGCCGACCCGCCGTCGCTCCCCGAGGATCTCTGAGCGGTCCATCCCTCGGGGGCCAAGGGCCCGCCCATGGGCCCGGAGGCCGAACGCTCCGGCGCACGCACCATCGCGAGCGCGCTGTAGCGCACCGCCGCCTCCGTGTCCACGCTCAACACCGTGACCAGCGGGCCGTAGGCACTCCAGTAGCGCCGCTCACAGGCCAGCTGTGCGCATTGCACGATCCAACCGGGTCGGCCGCGCGCCGCCTCCACGAAGGCGCGCACCGCCTCGCCCCCGAACGGCGGCAACCTGCAGGCGCCCCAGCGCTCCTCGAGCAACCGGCGAAGTTGCCGTGCGGTGGCAAGGGGCATGCGCACCGACATTGCTCCATAGCGCGAGGGCCGCATTCGGCTACGCTCTGCGGCCGCTTCCACATCCACCGCCGTCAACACACCGGCGACCTTGCCGTGCAGGTGCCTGAGGAAGGACACCATCGCGCTGCCGTTGCAGCGGAAGTGATCGAGCAACAGGACTCCCGAGCGCCGGTCCGCGGCATTGCACAGCCGGACACGGGCGGTGCGCCGTCCGACCTCCGCGGTGTCCACCCCCGGATATGCCCGCTCGAGCGCCTGGGTGAGGTCATCGAGGACGGTCGTGGAGAGCGAGTAGGCGCAGGGAATGCCGGTGCGCTCGAGCCGCGCATGCAGCTCGGCGAGCACGGTCGACTTGCCGCTGCCGCGGGGCCCATAGAGCGTCAGATGCTCACCGCGCAACAGCCTCTGTTGCAACATCACAGTGAGCTCACGGGATCGAGAGTGCATGGATCGGTTCGCCCCGCCGTCCGCAACCCCTTGCGACGCAGGCATCATCCGCCGTGGACGGCGATTCAAGGGAGACATGCCCTCTCCCAGCGACCCTTCAGTGTAGGGCTCGCGCACTCGTACGGCAAGGCATTCGCAGGCCCGCCCCGTGCGCTTGCCGCTGCCGCGGCGCCTGTGCATATTGAGTTACAGGGAGATGGCATGCCTCCCGTAACAAGAACCGCCGCCCACGGCGGATGATGCCTACCGATTCCGCCTGTGGCGAAGGAGCGGTGGCGCATGAGAGCCGAGTTCGTCCCGAGTCCCCCGGTTCGGCTGCGCGCGCGGCCCGTCGGCGCGCTTTCCGGCCGCCGCCGCTTGGCCCCGAGACGAGCGTCGGCTCAAACGCCGTACACCGCGCCCTCGCCGAGCTCCTGCTCGATCTCGATCAGGCGGTTGTACTTGGCCATGCGCTCGGAGCGGCAAAGCGAGCCGGTCTTGATCTGCGCCCCGCCCATCGCCACCGCGAAATCCGCGATGAAGCTGTCCTCGGTTTCCCCGGAGCGGTGCGAGACGACGAAGCCCCAGCCGGCCTGCCGGCACAGCTCGATCGCCTCGATGGTCTCGGTCACGGTGCCGATCTGGTTGAGCTTGATCAGCGCGGCATTGCAGGTCCGCTCTGCGATGCCGCGGCGGATGAACTGCGGGTTGGTGACCAGGATGTCATCGCCCACGATCTGGATGCGATCGCCCAGATCGGCGGTCATCGTGCTGAACCCTTCCCAGTCGTTCTCGGCAAGCCCGTCCTCTATCGAGACGATGGGATAGCGATCCACCCAGCTCCCGTAGAGCGCGATCATCTGCGCCGAGGTCTGGTTGCCCTGGCGGCTGCGCGTCAGGCGATACTGCCCCGCCTCGTAGAAGGAGCTCGCCGCCGGATCGAGGGCGAGCACGATGTCCCGCCCGGCCTTGAATCCGGCCCGCTCGATCGCCTCGACGATGAGCTCACAGGCCTCCTCGTTGCCGCTCAGCGCCGGCGCGAAGCCGCCTTCGTCACCGACCGCGGTGCTCAAGCCACGCTCGTGCAGCAGCTGCTTCAGTGCCTGGAAGGTCTGCGACCCGTACCGCATCGCCTCCGCGAAGCTCGGCGCGCCGCGCGGCACGATCATGAACTCCTGGAAATCGAGGCTCGAGTCGGCGTGCTTGCCGCCGTTCAGCACGTTCATCATCGGCACCGGCAAACGGCGGGCCCCGGCACCGCCGAGGTACGCGTAGAGCGGCATCCGGTGCGCTTTGGCGGCGGCGCAGGCCACCGCCTGGGACACCCCGAGAATCGCATTCGCGCCGAGCTTCGACTTGTTCGCGGTCGCATCGAGGTCGCACATCATTCCATCGATGCGCGACTGCGCGCTCGGATCGAGGCCGATCAGCCGCGGCCCGATGACCTCGTTGACATGGGCGACGGCCTTGAGCACCCCCTTGCCGCCGTAGCGCCGCCCATCCCCGTCCCGCAGCTCCACCGCCTCATTCTCCCCGGTCGAGGCGCCCGAGGGAACCGAGGCCGTGCCCAGGGTGCCGTCCGCGAGGCGCACCGCGACGCGCAGCGTCGGAAAGCCGCGGGAATCGAGGATCTCGATGGCGTGCAGGGACTGGATCCGGGTGTTCGATGACATGGGCCTCTCGCTTGCGAATTGGGACGGTCCCCCGCCCGTTTTCGGGCGGGCCGGCAGGGCTCATCCGCCGGATCCGGCGGCTCGTGGGGGACCCCATCCCCGGTATCGAGCCTGCGCTGCGCCCTGCCTCCTTCGGTACCAACAGGGCAGTGGAATCATACGAAATCAGGCGCCCGTTTCAAGGCAATCATTGAGGTCCTGCGCGGGCCGGGCTGCGCGAGCGCGCGAGATAAAGCCCTCAGCGCTCCGGGGTGCTCACCGGGACCCTTGCCATGAGGCCAGTCCCGCACAGCATGATCGCCGCCGCCGTAAGAAATGCGGCGGGCGCGGACACGGCCGTCCACAAAATCCCGACCAGGGCGCTCGAGATGAGGTCGCCGACACCATGGGCGGCGCCGAGCACGCCGTAGCCGATGTTGTGAAGCCTCTGCGGAGGATGTCGGCCGTGAGCGCCGCTTCGATCGCATCCTCGGCCGCGACGTAGGCGCCCGCGGCCACAAACACCGCCACGAACAGCCTGAGTCTCAGCGCTGCGGAGTCGACCACGAATGCGAGCGCCGTCCTGGCGGAGGTGGCCACACCCAAGGTGTACCCCAGCACGAGCACCCGGGGCGGGCCGGCGCAGTCGGCCGGCGCACCGAACGGATACGAGGCGCGGTTTGAACGACATTGCGCGGTACGTAAAGGAGCCCAGCAACCTCCGCGGCGCGCGCCACCCCGAGCCGCCTGCGCAGAAGCTCTGTAGCGGCCAGGATCAGAAGCGTGTGGGCATAGTCCCCCCCCCCCCCGCGCCGAAAAGCCCGACCGCCACCCGGTAGCTGGGAAACTTCGCCGGTAGATCGCGGAGCGAGCTCCAGAAGGGCGCAGCCGGATTGCCGATCGCGCGATCATCGCGCACCAGTGTCGCAAAGCTCACCACCGAGAGCGCCCCGGTGTCACAAGCTCCAGGGACGGCCGCTGCGCGGACCAGGCCGTCAACGCGTCAGCCAGCTGCGCGCGCGTACGGTCACGACGGCGTACGGGAAGATCCAACAGAGCGCCATGGACGAAAAATAAGCATAGAGCACGCCGTAGAGGAAATCGAGCGACTGCTCTGAACGCAGGTAATAGAGCACCTGGAAAAGCGACATCGCCGCCATCACGGTCATGACCGGGCCGACGATGGCCGGATGAACCGCGATCACGATCGGCAGGATACCGAGGGACGAGTACGCAACCGGGAAGCTGGCATTCGTAATGACGCGGTCGAACAGCGCCAGGGCGCGGGTCCACCAGGGTCTCCTCCACACGATGCGGGCGAAACGGATTTCCTCGCGCACGTACGAGCGATCCCACCGCAGGAGCATCTTGCAAAGCTTCCCATAATGCTGCGGTACGACAGTGTGAACGACGGCCGTGCGCTGGTAGAGCGCGTCATACCCTTCGTCAAGAAGAAAGTTGGTCATGGCTCGGTCCTCGCCGAACGTGCAGCGCGAGCCCAGGAAAGCCTGACTTCTCCATCGCTCGAGCACCCGGTGAACGGCTGCCGCCCGATAGCCGCTGAGCGCCCCCGGACAGCAATACACGTTGCGATAGACGGACTCCCCGGCGCGCAGCATGTCGAACTGGAGAATGAACCGGACGTGCAGCATGCGCGGGATCACCCCATGAGCCCGGTTGTAGACCATTACCTTGCCCGCTACGGCGCCGACGCGCGCATCGCGAAACGGACCAGCCAGAGCCAGCAGCGCGCCGCGCTCGATGACACTGTCGGAATCGATGGTGACGAGGACTTCCCCCCGCGCCCGCGCGAACCCCAATGCGAGCGCCTCGCGCTTGCCGCGATTGCGCTCGTGGCGCAGCGCGGTGACCCGTCCCGGGTAGCGCCGGGCGGCCTCGAGAATATGAGGCCAGGTGTCATCCCGGCTGCCGTCATCAACCACGAGGATTTCGAGCCGATCCGCCGGGTAATCCGCCTGGATCACCGACTCGATGGAGTTCAGCACCATCGCCCCCTCGTTGTAGGCGGGAATGATCACCGTCAGGCTCGGCGCCTGCTCCGCACTCACCGCAGCAACGGGCCGATAGAGGACCCAGAGGATCGAGCGCACCACGATCAGAAGAAATCCCAGCACCGTCCACAGCACGCCCAGATAGGCGATAAACCTGATGTCATTCCTTTTCGCCGCCGCAGCCAGCACGCGCGGAACGATCGCGTGGAACTGAACATACGCGATCGCCACGATGCCGATCGTGATCAGCGCGTATACGGTCAGATTCCACAGCTGCCCGGGTCGGCGGACCACCCCGAGGGGCGCGTACGGGGCGGCGTACGGTGCCAATGCCCGGCTCGCGATCCCCAGTTGACTTTCGACCGTGCTCATAGACGTTTCTTTGTGGGCAAGGCGACTGAAGGCGGGCTGTTGGGAGTGCGGTCCCTGAGTGCGACATGACACATCGGGAGGCCGAAGACAAGTCAAGGTAAAGCGTGGCGCCAAATGCCCGCGAGAGCCATCCGCATTTCGCGCAATCTCCCCACCGAGAAGCCCTGCGGGAGACGCCCGCTTGCACAGCCAGGCCCCCGGGACGCCCTCCAGGAGACAAGCCCCCGCGGCCCCTTCCGGCCCGTCCGCTTCGGTCCCAAGCCCCTGCGCGTGGTTTTTCCTTATGACCTCCTCCAGCCCCGCCCGCTTACGCTGCGTTACGCCTGCTCGCGGGCACGGCTTCAGTCACCTCATGAGGCGATCGCAATGATGTTCTCCGGCCTCCTCTGCGGACGCACCGAGTCCCACGCGCTGAACTGTCCCTGCCATGTACATCGTGACGGTGGGCTCGCAGCGCCCGCCGGCGGCACACGCCCAACGCCTGGGTGATGTCGTTTCCGGCCCCAGCCGGGAGTGGGAGCTGCGCGGGCACGCGATGGACACCGCTCCGGGGAAATCCGAGTGCAGCCGCGGGCCTCCCCTCGCGCAGGGGAACGTGCGGGTTGGGTGGCAGGGCGGGGCGATCGGGTGCTCGGCCTCGCTCGGCTTCAGGCACGAGCCCAGGTGCTTCGCCCTCGAGCCGCAAACGCTCAGGCTGCGGTGCGCTTCGATCGCGAACGGGCGCTCCTTGAGACAACGCGCACCGCTTTGCGCCGGGGTGCCGCGGCCCGCACCGCCCGCGCTCGCCCGGCCGCCTTGAATTTTTCCGCATGAGCGCACATTGAGGGCACGATGGGCCTACGGGGACGGATGGTGAAAATGACGGCGAGGTCGGTGCGTCGAGTGTTCCCGCCAAGTGGGCGTACGTCACATCGGGCGTGGCTGCTCGCCTTGCCGGCGCTGGCCGTTGCGTTCGCGGCGGCCGCGGAACCGGTTCCCGACACCTGCAGGATTCACTATCCGGACGACGCCGCAATCGCGTGGACCTGCCATCGGATCGGCCGTCACGACACGTTGACGCGTCTTTTCGGGGCGCATTGGCGAGGCGCTCTGCGATTCAACCGCATCGACCGGCGCCACATTTATCCCGGAGTGCGCATCAAGGTTCCCGACGATCTGTCCCAGGTGCACGATTTTACGCCCATGCCGCGCCGCTACCCGCCCGCGGCCGGCTTCTCCAAGTTCATTCTCGTGAACCTCACCGAGCAATTCCTGGGCGCGTACGACAACGGCAAGCTCGTCCTGTCCTTTCCCGTCGCATCGGGCAAGAGCACCGATCCGACGCCGGACGGCCTTTTCAGGGTAACCGCCTACGATCGACTGCACAGCTCCTCGGTCTACGACATAGAGGGGACCCACACGCCCTATCCCATGCACTACGCGCTGAGGTTCTACATCACCCCCCAAGGCGTCGCCGACTGGATCCATGGGCGTGATCTGCCCGGTTATCCCGCATCGCACGGATGCATCGGACTCTATGACGAGCAGATGCAAAAAGAATACTACGGCAATCCCCGCCACCCGATTCTCGAGAGCGCACGGGAGCTGTTCGAATGGGCGATCGCTCCTCATCCGGACAACGGGCGCTTCCATGACCTCGCGGACGGACCGCCGGTGCTCATCATCGGAAATGCCCCGGATTTTCCGCCGCATGCGGCCAAGGCCGCGGCCAGGTCTCAACGCTCCGATTGCAGCCCGCGCATCGGTTTAGCGTTGACATCGTGCGGCAAATGATAGTATCCACTCTCCACCCTGCGCGTTGAGCTGCGTCGCCGCGAGGCCCCCGCCGGTGCGGACGGGGGCTGCGAAGCTGCCGCCGACCGCGGCGGGATCCGAATACCCGAGGACCGATGATGGTGATGAGCGATGCGCACAAACGTGTGATGGCGGCCTCGCGGCCGCGCCCCCGGCGCCCGGGCGCATGGGCGCTGGCGCTGCTCTGTGTTGCACTCTCGGCCCGCGCCGGCGCGCGCGCGGGAGCTCCCGCCTGGGAACGGCTCGCGGAAACGATACATGCTCAGGCACCCAACATCGGCGTCAAAGCCATCCTGACCTCGCTCGATGCGTATTTCCATCTCGAGCAGCGGCATCTGACCGACAAGCCGCTCGTCACGATCGTCGACTTCGCGCTCTCGTCGGCCAGGAGGCGCCTGGCCGTCGCCGATGTGCGCACCGGAAAGGTGCTTTTCTACACCTATGTGGCGCAGGGCAAGGGCAGCGGGCTCACCTACGCAACCCGTTTCTCCAACCAGGCGGGCTCGGATGCGAGCAGCCTCGGCGTGTACCTGACCGGCCACAGCTACTATGGCAACGACGGGTACTCGCTGCGGCTTCACGGGCTGAACCCTGGATTCAACAGCGCCGCCTACCGTCGTGACATCGTCATGCACGGCGCCTGGTACGTCAGCAAGGCGTTTGCGCGGAAGTACGGTCGCATGGGCCGCAGCTGGGGCTGCTTCGCCTTGAGCCGCACGGTGGAGAGCTCCGTCGTGAACGTGATCCGCGACGGCACCGTGCTGGTCGGGTACTACCCGGATCCGAAGTGGCTCGATTCCCTGAGGTACCTCCATGGCGGGCGGATGGCCGACCGCACTCCCCGTCCCGATGGGTCGGTTGCGCGCCCCTCCCGCGCGGCCGTCAGAGTCGCCTCGACAGGCGCACCGGAGCGGCGCTTCGCGGACAGCGCGGGCGCCCCTGCCCGCCGCCGGTCTTCCCCGAAGTCATGAGGTGAGCGTGTGGAACCTGGCGCGCGGCGGTTGCGCCTCCTTGTGCCCGGCGCTCCTGCCGGCCTGACTCATCCGTCGAGGCGCGCCTTCGGTCAGTACGGATGACGGGCGCACTGAGCGCGTGCCAGAGTCCCTGCGCGCGCAAGCGCTGAAGCCCGGGCGCCCTCCCCCCGGGCGAGGCAACCTGCCCGAGGAGTTCCACCGTGCTCCGATGTGCGCCGCAGCGCCCGCGGCTCCTGCGCGGGTCTCCGGCCCGCGCCCGCCCCGCAGGCCGTCCGCGCTGCCGATATACCGCTTACCCATACCTTCAATGCAATCATTCAATACATTATTTGCATTGGATATATATCTTTCGCCCGCCCATCCTCCACGCATCCGCCCGTCCATTCCTCCACACAGACAGAGGGCCTTACCGTGATCCTGCGCTTCGCCTCGCCGTCCGCCGCGCCACCCGGTTGCGCCACGGCGGCACATGGCGGCGCGTGAAAGTGACGGGAGTCCGCCGAGATCCGAATGTCCGAAGGTGAGGAGCAAAATCGTATGATGCTGCAAAAGCCGATGAGCCGCCGGGATGCGATGAAAATGAGCGTCACCGGGTTGGGAATGGCGGGCGCCGCGCTTGCAAGCGCGCACGCCGCATGGGCCGGGAGCGCCCCTCAGGCGAGCCTGGTTCCCGCCGGCGCCGCGACGCTGCGGGACCTCGCGACCGCCCTGGCCAAGGCGCCGCGCCGCAGGGACTTCAAGTCCGTGCCCATGATCCTCACCCGGCCCGAGCAGTGGGACGCGGAGGCCCTGGATCTGGTGCTGCGCTACCGCGCAGGGCCGAGGCAGGCATGGGACAACACGGCGCTCGAGAGCCCGTGGCTCAATCTCATGCGCAATTCGATGAACGTGCAGATCTGGTCGTTCAGGCATCCGAACTTCCTCCCCGTCTCCGCCACTCACGGCACCGCCCACCTCGCGCTGTACGACGATTTCATCTGGGAGAGATATCTCGCGAAGCTCACCAAGGGCAAGTGGACGCGCAATCTCTGGCTCGAGGAGCCGCCGGCCTCGGACGCCGCCCCGGCCGATTTCGAGAACCCGCAGGGCGTGTACTCCCCGCGCGACAACAGCATCACCGTCCTGCAGCGGCGGGGCCTGGTGTTCCTGGCCTGTCACAACGAGGTCTGGGAGCTCACCTTGGCGCTTCGCAAACAGGGCATCAATCCGGACAACCTCAACCATGAGCGCATGGCGGCCGAGTTCACCAATCACCTCATTCCCGGGGCGGTATTGACCCCGGGAATCGTGGGCACGCTGCCGGAGCTTCAGAGGGCCGGCTTCGGGTATGCCAAATGACCTCGCCGCGGGAGAGGGCGATGCGAGGGAGAAATCGGGTACGGGCGCATCTTGGCCTGTTCGCAGCCCTGGGGCTGCTGGCGCTTGCGCCGACGCTCGCACAGGCGGCGGATCCCGCTTGCGCAGGCCGGGCCGAGCCGCCCCGGTATCAGGAGCGGGTGTTTCCGCCCTGGAGCCATGGGCGGAACAATCCGGCAATCGACAAGGGGCTCGTGTTCACCGTACCGGAAGTGGACGATCTGCCGGATTTCCACGGCAGCCTCGACCACCCCCGGCTGGTGATCTTCGTCGGGGGGAACTACTACTTTGCGATGGCGCCGCTCGTTGCGGCTTTCGAGAAGGCGCACCCGGCGCTCAGGGGGCGGATTTATTATGAGACCCTGCCGCCGGGAATTCTCATCCGGCAGATGCAGCATGGAGGAACCATCACCATCGGCAACATGACATGGACGGTCAAGCCCGACGTCTATGCCGCCGGACTGAAGAAGGTGGACGATTACATCCGGCGTGGATGGCTGCAGGGGCCGGCGGTGCCCTACGTCACCAACGACCTCACGATCATGGTCCCAAGGGACAATCCCGCCCGGATCACCGGCCTGAAGGACCTGGGCAAGCCCGGGGTGCGTCTCGTCATGCCCAACCCGGCCTGGGAGGGCGTGGCGCGCCAGATCCGGATCGCACTGACCAAGGCCGGCGGCGCGAGCCTCGAGCACGCGGTGTACGTCGGCAAGGTGGCCGACGGGCAGACTCTCCTTACGCACATTCATCACCGCCAGACGCCGCTGTACCTGATGCAGGGTCTCGCCGATGCCGGCCTCACCTGGAAGTCGGAGGCGATCTTCCAGGAGCAGGCCGGACATCCGATCGGTCATGTCGACATTCCCGCCTCCGAGAACGTCAGAGCGGTCTACGCGGCCGCGGTGGTGCGCGGCGCCGCCCATCCGAGCGCGGCGCGCGCCTGGATCGGGTTCCTTCGCTCGCCCACGGCGCTGCGTATCTTCGAGCGATACGGCTTCAAGCCCGCCGCGAACGGGCGCAAGACTCATCGCCCGGCGCCATAGCCGGTTTCGGGAGAGACCCATGAGCACCCCCCCCCTTGAGGCGCCAGGCGCCGACCCGGCCGGAGCCTGGCGCCAGCTCGGACTCGCGATGCTGGCGGTGCGCTTCGTGCAGGGCTGGATCTACTGGGGCGGCGGCAGCCGCCGCTTCCTCTACGCCCCCGCCAAGCTCGATCCGCACGCGCCCAGCTGGATGGCCAACAAATTCCAGTCGGCCATGCCCGGGGCGCTGCTGGGGATGAGCCACGTCGTGGACTTCATGCTGCACCACTTCGCGCTGCTGTACGCCGGCGTGATCGTCTTCAGCGCGCTGGAGCTCCTCTTCGGCCTGTTTCTGCTCCTCGGCTTCATGACCCGCCTGTCGGCGCTGGTGACGGTCGGGCTGAGCGTCGTGTTGATGCTGCTCTTCGGCTGGCAAGGGGCCACCTGCATCGATGAGTGGACCATGGCTTCGGCCAATTTCGGCATGGGTATCGCGCTGTGCCTGGCGGGCGCGGGCGCCTACTCGGTCGACGGCTGGCTCGCAAAGCGGCATCCGAGACTCCCCGACACCGCCTGGTTCCAGTGGCTCGCGGGCGGCCCGTGGCCCGCGCCGCGCCTCAAGCGCTGGAGCCTGATCGGCGCCGGGGCGACGGTGCTGTTCGTCGTCCTGACCTACAACTACTACCGCGGCTCGGTACTGACACCCTTTCATGGCGGCCCGGTCAGCCCCGGCGCGCACCACCTCAGCCTCTCCGCGGGGCGCCTGAGCACGGACGGCCAGGTGCGATTCACGGCGTATCTCGATGGCGGCACGGCCGCGGTGCCTGCCAACGTGGTCCGCGCCGAGCTGTTTGGACCCGGCGCGGTCCCGGTGGAGCACTGGAACGGCGCGGCGCTCTCGGCCCTGCCGCCCGGCAACTTTCTCAATGAATACCCCTACAACCGCTTCGGTCCCGGCTATGCCGGCATCAGCGCGAAGATGGGCGCGCGCGCCATCATCACGCTGCCGCCCGCACGACCGGATCTGCACCTGAGCGGCGGGCGGTACCGGTTGGTGCTGCACTCCGTCGACGGACATCCATTCACGCTCATCCTCGATCGGAGCGGCTGAGGAGAGCGGCGCGGGCGCAAGCTCGCCCGGTGCTCGCGCCCCCGCACGCCGGGCGCCGGGGGCCGCCTGTCGCTGCGGAAAAGTACTGATTGCCGGGCCACGCCGCTTGCGTTGTGATCCCGGTGGATATGATTCCCCTGTCCCCGGCGAGGCGCGCGGGCCGGCCCCTCACCGCCTCGCACCGCCCGCACATCCCGGCCGTATCCCGCAGACCCCCGTCTCTTCGGGCAGCGCCCCGCGCCGGGGACGCAACGCGCTGCGGCGCAAATCCGCAGGCGCTCCCCGACTCGCGGGTGTCGATCACCTCCTCGAGGGATTGCTCATGATACTTCCGCTTCAGATCACCTTCCGCCACATGGACCCCTCTGCCGCACTCGAGGCCCGCATTCGCGAGCTGGCCGCACGACTCGATCGGTTCAGCACGCACATCCTGCGCTGCCAGGTCGTCCTCGAGCCCTCGCCCCATCACAAGCACCGGGGCGCCCTCTATGATTTCAGGATCGACATCACGCTTCCGGACGAGGAGATCGCGATCCGGCACGCGCATCCCGCAGATCACGCCCACGAGGACCCCTACGTGGCGCTGCGCGATGCGTTCCTCGCGGCGCGTCGCAAGCTCGAGGACTACGAGCGCAAGCACCGCGGGGATGTGAAACATCGCACAGAGATCGCTCACGGGCGCATCTGCGAGCTCGATCTCGAACGCGGCTGCGGTCGCATCGAAACCGCCGACGGACGTCTGATCTACTTTCATCGCAACAGCCTGGTCGGCAGCCGGTTCGAGGACCTCGCGACCCGCATGGAGGTCCGATTCTCCGAGGAAGCCGGTGATCTCGGCCCGCAGGCGAGCTCGCTTCACGTGATCTAGGAGGCGTCCGTGCCCACCGCCGGCGCAGTACCGCAGTCCGTTGACAGAGGCAATCCCCGCCCCGCGGTCGTCGAGACACACCGGCTGACACGCCGATTCGGCGCTCTGACGGCCGTCGATGCGGTATCCCTTGGCGTGCGGGGGGCGGAGATCTTCGGCCTGATCGGACCGAACGGCGCCGGCAAGAGCACCCTCATCAAGATGCTGACGACCATGCTCCCTCCCTCCTCCGGAGGCGCGGTGGTGGCCGGGTTCGACCTCGCGACCCAAGCCGCGCAGGTACGCCGCCACATCGGCTACGTGCCGCAGCTGCTCTCGGCGGACAGCGAGCTCACCGGCTATGAGAACCTGCTGCTCTCGGCCCGGCTCTACCTCATTCCAAGAGCCGAGCGCAAACAGCGCATCGGCGAGGCACTCGCCATGATGGGCCTCACCGAGGTCCGCGAGCGCCTGGTGCGGAACTACTCGGGCGGCATGATCCGACGCCTCGAGATTGCGCAAAGCACGCTGCACCGGCCGGCGATCATCTTCATGGATGAGCCGACCGAGGGCCTCGACCCTGTCGCCCGGCACGCTGTCTGGAGCCACATCCGCGACCTGCGCGCCCGGCTCGCAGCCGCCGTGATCGTGACGACTCACTACATGGACGAGGCCGACGTCCTCTGTGATCGGATCGCGCTGATCGACCGTGGCCGCATCCAGGCCGTGGGCACGCCCGCAGCCCTCAAGGCCGAGGCCGGAGCGAACGCCACACTGGATGACGTGTTCGAGAAGCTGACGGGCCTCGCCCCCGAGGGGGGGGATTACCGCAACGTGCGCCAGTCTCGCCGGGCGGCACGGGAACACACATGAGCACCCTGCGGGCCGCAGCCATGGGCGGCTACCTCACGCAGGTGCTGGCGGTCGCCGGCGCGGAGGTGAGCAAGTTGCGACACGACCCCTGGGAGCTCGTGAGCCGGGCGATCCAGCCGGTGCTGTGGCTGGTGCTCTTCGGAGAAGTCATGGCCCAGGTTCGCGGTCTCGCGCCGCACCACGTGGCTTACCTGGATTTCCTCACCCCGGGCATCCTCGCCCAGAGCGTGCTCTTCGTCGCGATCTTCTACGGCATCTCGGCGATCTGGGAGCGCGACCTTGGCGTGCTGCACCGCTACCTGGCGAGCCCCGCGCCCCGCAGCGCCCTCGTGTGCGGCAAGGCGCTCTCATCCAGCGTGCGCGCCCTCTCCCAGGCCTTGGTCATATACCTGTGCGCCGCCTTACTCGGCGTGCACCTGAACCATGCCCCCGCCGACACCGCGTACGCGATCCTCCTCATCGTCCTCGGCGCGGGTCTTTTCTCGACCTTCTCGCTCATCATCGCCTGCATCGTGCGCACCCGGGAGCGCTTCATGGGCATCGGCCAGGTGCTCACCATGCCCATCTTCTTCGCGAGCAACGCGATCTATCCGATCGCCCTGATGCCCCGGTGGCTGCGCTGGATCTCCTCGGCCAATCCTCTCACGTATGAGGTCGACGGGCTGCGCGCCGTCATGTTGACCTCGGGGCGCAGCACCTACGGCTTGGCTCATGACGTTGCCGCCCTCGTCCTGACCGCGGCGCTGATGATCGCCATCGCCAGCCGGATGTATCCCAGAATGACGCAATAGCGTGCGTCGCAATAGCGTGCGTCCTGCCCCACGCCGGGCGGCGAGCCCTGCGGCCCGCACCCCTCTCGGGTGACCGATGCGCCTGCGCCGCCGCGGGCCGGCGGCTGCGGCCCGCGGCGCTCACTCGTACCGCAGCGCCTCGATCGGGTCCAGACGCGCGGCCTTGCGCGCCGGGTAGTAGCCGAAGAAGATCCCCACGCCGGCGGAGAACAGGAAGCCGCCACCGATCGCCCCCACCGAGAGCAGAATCGGCCAATGCGCGAGCGCCGAAACGAGGAGCGAGACCGCCACACCGGCGAGAATCCCGGCGACGCCCCCCGTGACGCTGAGGAAGATCGACTCGACGAGGAACTGCAGCAGCACGTGCAGGCGGCGCGCTCCGATCGCCATCCGCAGTCCGATCTCGCGCGTGCGCTCGGTGACCGACACCAGCAGAATGTTCATGATGCCGATGCCGCCGACCAGCAGCGAGATCGAGGCCACGACGGCGAGCAGCAGCGCCATGATGCGCGAGGAGCCCTCGGCGGCCTGGGCGATCTGGCTGAGATTGTGGACGGCGAAGTCCGCGGTATCCCCGGGGGCGATGCGGTGGCGGCGCATGAGGGTGTCGGTCACCTGCTGAAGTGCGGTGGGAACGAGGGCCTGGGTCGCGGCCTGCACAAAGATCGCGTTGACGTACCCGGTCATGCGCGGGGGGATGCTGTAGGGGTTCGGCGGCGGAGGAAATGCGGCCGCCGAGCTCGTGACGCTCATCGCCGCGTTGCCGATGGTGGTCGTGGCGATGCTCTGCGCGGCGCTCGGCGCCGCCACGCCCAACACCTTATCCTGCGCGGTGCTGAAGGGAATCATCACCACATCGTCCTGATCCTGCCCGAAGGCGGTCTGCCCTTTGGCGGCGAGCAGCCCGACCACCACCATGCTCTGCCCTTTCACCTCGATCCGGGCCCCGATCGGATTCTCGAAGGGAGAGAAGAGCTGCCGGTAGACGGTCTCGCCGATGAGGGCCACCATGGCCGCGTCGCGCTCGTCGGACTCATGTAGCATCCGGCCCGCCGCGATCCGCCAGTTGGTGATTCGCAGGTAATCCGGAGTAACCCCCTGGATGCTGGTCGTCCAGTTCTGCCCGCCGTACTGCACCTGGGCGAGCTGGCGGATCATGTAGCCGACGGCGGCCACGGCAGGATCATCCCGGCGCAGAGCCTCGGCATCGCCGGTGGTCAGAGACGAGGCGCTGCCGAATCCGGCGCGCACGCCACCGGCGGTCGTCGCCCCCGGCACGACCACCAGCATATTGGTCCCCAGGTTCTGAATCTGCCGGGCCACCGCCTGATTGGCGCCCTGGCCGACCGCCACCATGGCGATGAGCGCCGCGACACCGATGAACACCCCCAGCATGGTGAGCACGGACCTCAACGCGTTTCGTCCCACCGCCTGGGCGGCGCTCGA
This sequence comes from Pseudomonadota bacterium, assembly GCA_021805865.1. Lineage (GTDB taxonomy): Bacteria > Pseudomonadota > Gammaproteobacteria > Steroidobacterales > Steroidobacteraceae > 13-2-20CM-66-19. The sequence goes on along the minus strand of JAJZDX010000013.1, from coordinate 87,296 downwards.
GAGAATCATCCGGGCAAAACCGAGCGAAGCCGGAGCGGCGATCGCCGCCAGCGCCCCTTGCCCCCGGGAAGGCGGGCCGCCCCCGGACGAGGCGGCCGCAGGCGGCGCCGCAACGGCCACGGGCGTGCGATTGACCTCGTCCGAAACGATCTTCCCGTCGCGCATCAGGATGATCCGCTCGGCATAGCCGGCGATATCACGCTCATGAGTCACCACGATGACCGTCACGTTCTGCTCGCGATTGAGTCGCCGCAGGGTTTGCATGATCTCGTGAGACGTGCGGGTATCGAGATTTCCGGTCGGCTCATCGGCGAGCAGCACATCGGGGCGGTTGATGAGGGAGCGGGCGATCGCGACACGCTGCTGCTGTCCGCCCGACAGTTGGCTCGGGGTGTTCCCTTCGCGCTCCCCCAGGCCAAGATCGGCGAGCGCCGCGCGCGCCCGCTCGAGCCGCGCGCGGCGGCTCAAAGGGCCGGAAGCACCGTAGAACAGCGGCAGCGCCACGTTCTCGATGGCGCTCGTGCGCGCCAGGAGGTTGAAGCTCTGAAAGACGAAGCCGATGCGCTCGCTGCGCAGGCGGGCGAGCGCCGGCTCGCTCGAGCGCGACAGATCGACCCCCTCGAACAGATACTGACCGTCCGTCGGCCGATCGAGGCAGCCGCAAATGTTCATGAGAGTCGACTTGCCCGAGCCCGAGGCGCCCATGATCGCGACGAACTCACCGCGCTCGATCCTCAGCTCCACCCCATCGAGCGCGCGCAGCTCGGTTCCCCCGACCCGGTAGAGGCGGGTGATGTGGCGCAACTCAATGACGGGTGAGGCCATGGGGCGTGCGGCCGCCGAAGCTACAGACGCCAGAAGCGCAACGTTTGAGCGCTCCCGGAAGCGCCGGCGGGCTGCTCCCCGACGATCACCTCATCGCCCTCGCGCAAGTCTCCGCTCAGCAGCTCGCTGTAGGTTCCGTCATCGAGGCCCACGCGGATCGCCACCGCGACCGGCCTCGATCGCCGCAGCACCCAGACCTCGGCGGGCTGTCCGCCCCCCTTGACCGCCGCACCCGCAGCGCCGGCCCCGCCGCCCGCTGCGCTGGAGTGTGCCGCGGCAAGCCCGCCCGGCGAGAACCGCAGCGCCCGGTCGGGTATGCGCAGCACGTCCTTGCGCCGTGCCGTGATGATTCCCACCGTCGCGGTCATGCCCGGCTTCAATAAAAAGTCCGGATTCGAGACACCGACCACCGCATCGTAGGTCACGACGTTCTGTATGACTTGCGGCGCCTGCCGCACCTGCACGATGCTGCCTCGAAACGTGCGACTCGGATATGCCGGGACCGTGAAGTCGGCCGGATCACCGTCCTGGATGGAGCCGATATCGCTTTCACTCACGTTGGTGTCGACCTGCATCCGGGTCAGGTCGGTGGCGATCAGAAAGAGCGTGGGCGTCTGGAAGCTCGCTGCCACGGTCTGCCCAACCGTGATGTTCCGGGCCACCACCGTTCCGTTCACCGGAGAGGTGATGTTCGTGTATCCGAGATTGACCTTGGCGGTCGACACCAGCGCGCGATCGACCTCGACCTGCCCGTCCAGCTGGTGCACGAGCGCCGCCTGGTCGGTATAGGTCATCCGCGAGACGAGATTCCGATTGACCAGCGCCGCGTAGCGGGCCAGGTCGATGCGCGCGCCGGCGAGCTGCGCGCTGTCGCGCGCGAGCTGGCCCTCGGCCTGCTTCAGCGCCGCCTCATAGGGGCGTGGATCGATCCTGGCGCAAAGCTGCCCCTTTTTCACCTTCGTGTTGTAATCGCAGTACACGTCCCGGATGACACCCGACACGTAGGATCCGACGATGATCGTCATCACGGGGTTTACGGTCCCGGTTGCCGTGACGGTCGGGGAAATATCCCCCCGTGTCACAGGGGACGTGAGGTAGGTAGGGGGAGCTGCCGGTCGAGCGGCCCACCAGCCTGCCGCGGCCGCAACGACGAGCACCGCGAGCGCGACCACGAGCAGGACAATCCGGCGCCGATGTCCGTGCCGCGCGCGGATCCCATCGGAGGACTCATCTGTTGTCTGGATCCGGCTGCGCTCGAGGTCTATCGGACTCATCTGCTGCAAGACCGACCTCCGCGAGCCGGCGCTGTGATCGGGCCCCGATCCGCTTCACTCTGGTCCCCGAAGCGGCGCACCGCCATCCGTAGAGCCCGCAGCGCCGGCCTCGACATGGGCCCGCCGCGCTGCAAGGTCCGGAAAGCGCTCCCGATGCGCCTCTGCGCGTCGCTGTTGACCGCAGGCGTACGCAGTTCTGCGCATGGGCAGCGCACATCCGGCGTAGGACGATACGCTCCGCATTGCGCTCAGCAGGGCCGCCATGAAGCGACGAATCAGACTGTGGACGATCCTCGCGGGGGCCGCGTGGCTCCTGTGCGTCACGAGCTACGCAGCGGCGGCGCAGCAATCCGCTGTCCAACCGGGTGAAAGCCCGGCGGCCGAGCCGGGGCCGCAGACCCCTTCGCCTCTCACCCCGGCTCAGCTGGATCAGCTCACCGCCCCGATCGCGGTCTACTCCGATCCGCTGCTCGGCATGATCCTCACGGCCGCGACCTATCCTCTGCAGATCGTCGAGGCGGCACGCTGGCTGGATGGCGACGATCATGCCTCCCTTCACGGAGCCGCGCTCGATGAGGCCCTTGCGCAGCAACACTGGGACACGAGCGTCAAGGCGCTCGTGGCCGTTCCGCAGGTGCTGCGCATGATGAACCGGCATCTCGAATGGACGGGGCAGCTCGGGGAGGCGTTTCTCTCCCAGCAAGCCGATGTCATGGACTCGATCCAGCGGCTGCGTCGCCGTGCGGTGGACTCCGGGCAACTGCGCTCGAGCCCGCAGCAGAGCGTTGCCACCGAAGAGGGAGACGTCATCATCGAGCCCGCGAGCCCGGAGGTGATCTACGTTCCCTGCTACTCCTCTGTCATCTATGGTCCCTGGCCCTGGCCGGCGTATCCGCCCTATTACTTTCCGTTGCCCGGATTCTGCTACCCGGGACCGGTCATCACATTCGGCATCGGCTTCGGGATCTTCGCCCCGTACTGGGGCTGGGGGCGCTGGAACTGGCGTCGTCACCGGTTCTATGTCATCGGCCCGCGACTGGGCCGCGGTCCGGCGCCGATGCGGCCCTGGTATCACCATCCCGCGCCTCGCGCAGGGGCGGCTTCTCCCAACCTGCCGCGACCCCGCTTCGCCCCCGGGCGCACGAGCGGTCCATGGCTCGGCCATCGCAGCCTGCCCCCGCGGGCGGCCCCTGCCCCCATGCCCGGCGCTGCCCGAAGCGCAGCTCCCCGAGCCCCACCGGTGAGGCCCGCGCCGCGCTCCCCGCGCGCGGATCACGGCGGCGGTGGCCGCGGCAGCGGGCGCGGCAACGGCAGACCACCCCACTGACCCCTGGGCGGGCCGCCCATCGCTCGAGACACGCCCGCCACGGTAACCAACCATGGTCGACTTCTTCATCGACCGGCCGATCTTCGCCACGTCCATCGCGATCCTGATGGTCCTCGCGGGGCTCATCGCCTACCGGCTGCTGCCGGTCGAGCAATTCCCCGATGTCGTGCCGCCGCAGGTGCAGGTGAGCTCGAGCTACCCGGGCGCGAGCGCACAGGTCGTCGCCGACACGGTCACGACGCCGCTCGAGGAGCAGATCAACGGCGTCGAGGGGATGATCTACAGCTCATCGGTCAGCGCCAACGACGGCAGCTCGACGATCACGGTCACCTTCAACGTCGGCTACCCGGTCGATATTGGAGCCGTCGATACCGAGAACCGCATCACCGCAGCGGCCGGACAGCTCCCGCCCATCGTGAATCAGAGCGGAATCACGGTCCAGAAGGTCAATCCGAACTTCACCATGATCGTGAATCTGTTCTCTCCGAACGGTGCCTTGAGCCTGCCGACGATCAGCAACTATGCCTACCTGCAGATCGTCGATGTGCTCAAGCGCCTGGCGGGCGTCAGCAACGTCATGATCTTCGGAGAGCGGCGTTACGCGATCCGCGTATGGCTCAATCCGTACAAGCTCGCCAGGCTCGGCCTGACCGCCACGGACGTCAAAAATGCGATCCTCGAGCAGAACCAGCAGGTCGCGGCCGGCAAGTTCGGCGAGGCCCCGGCCCCACCCGGCACCGCCTTCGACTTTCAGGTGAACACGCGCGGCCAGCTCACCGACCCCCGCCAGTTCGGCAACATCGTGCTGCGGGCGGGCACGGCGACCACCGGCCCCGTGTACCTGCGCGATGTGGCGCGCACCGACCTCGGGTCGCTGCAGTATTCCGAGAGCGCCTTCCTCAATCAGCAGCCCGCGGTGATGCTCGCCGTATTCCAGTCGCCGCGCGCCAACGCGATGGCCGTGGATCGGGAGGTGCGCACCGCCATGGCAAGGCTCGCCGGACGCTTTCCGCCCGGGCTGCGCTGGAGCGTGAGCTATGACACCACGACCTTCGTGTCAGCCTCCCTCTCGGAGGTGTCGATCACGCTGCTCATCGCCCTGACGCTCGTGATTGCGGTCGTCTATCTCTTTCTTCAAAGCTGGCGCGCCACCCTCATCCCCGCGGTCGCCATTCCGGTGTCTCTCATCGCCACGTTCGCGGTGATGTACGTCATCGGGTTCTCCGTCAACACCCTGAGCATGCTCGGGATGGTGCTCGCGATCGGCCTGGTGGTGGACGATGCGATCGTCGTCGTCGAAAACGTCGAGCGCCAGCTTGCAAGCGGACTCGCGCCCAAGGCGGCCGCCAAGAAGGCAATGAGCGAGGTGACCGGTCCCATCATCGCCACCTCCGCGGTGCTGGCCGCGGTGTTCGTTCCCATCGCGTTCGTCCCGGGCGTCACCGGCCGGCTCTACAATCAGTTCGCCGTCACCATCGCGGTCTCCGTGGCGTTCTCGGCCTTCAACTCCCTCACCCTGAGCCCGGCTCTGTGCGCGGTTCTGCTCAGGAGCGAGCCTGCATCCGGCTTCTTTCTCTTTCGTCGATTCAATCAGGGCTTCGAGCGCGCGAGAAGCGCATACGCCGAGGCCGTTCCCGGGCTGGTGAGACACCGGTGGGTCGCACTCACCGTCTTCGCCGCGGGGCTCGGGGTGACTTATCTGCTGTTTCGCGCCATCCCGGGCGCTTTCCTGCCGAATGAGGACAACGGCTACTTCTTCGTGATCACCTCGCTTCCGAGCGGCGCCTCACTCGAGCGCACGGACGCCGTGATGGCCAAGGAGCGCAAGATCGTCGAGGCGGCCCCCGGCGTCAGCTCCGTGATTTCCATCAGCGGCTTCAATTTCGTCACCCGCTCGACGAACTCCTACAGCGGCGCGATGTTCGTCATGCTCAAGCCCTGGGATGAGCGCGGCGGCAGGCTGAGTGCCGCGAACATCATCGCCTCCCTGCAACCGAAGCTCGCGCGCATCACGCAGGCGAACGCGTTGGCGCTGCTGCCGCCGGCCATCCGCGGAATCGGCACCTTTGGCGGCTTCGACCTCGAGCTCGAGGACCGCGCCGGCAGCGGCAGCGCCGCCCTCGCCGATGCCACGCGCAATTTTCTCGCGCTCGCCCGCCGCGAGCGCGCGATCAACGGCGCAAGCCTGCTGAGCAGCTTCGATACGAACACCCCGGAGCTCGATTTCAATCTCGACCGGGACAAGGCGAAGCAGCTCGGCGTCAGCCTGAGCGACGTCTTCGATACGCTGCAAATCTATCTCGGCTCGCTGTACGTCAACAACGTCACGCTGTTCGGGCGAACCTTCCAGGTGCTGCTCGAGGCCGATGAGCGCGCCCGCGCGAACCAGAGCGGGCTGTCCGCGCTCTACACGCGCAACGCCTCCGGCGCGATGGTGCCGCTCGACACCCTCGGCTCGCTCTCCCCGACGGTGGGGCCGGAGACCGTGCCCCATTACAACATGTACGAGGCGGCCGAAATCACCGGCAGCGCGGCCCCCGGGTACAGCTCCGCACAGGCGATGGCGGCCATCGAGCGCGTCGCCCGCACTCTCCCGAGCGGCTTCGGCATCGAGTGGACCGGCATCACCTACCAGGAGCTGCAGGCCGCGGGGGTGGAGGGCCTGGTGTTCGCGCTATCGCTGGTGTTTGTGTTCCTGTTTCTCGCGGCGCAGTACGAGAGCTGGACGATGCCGTTCATGATCATCCTCACCGTGCCCTTGGCGCTGTTCGGGGCGCTGGCGCTGCTGTGGCTGCGGGGCATCGACACGAATGTGTACGTGCAGATCGGCTTCGTGATGCTGGTGGGCCTCGCGGCCAAAAACGCCATCCTGCTCGTCGAATTCGCCCGCCGCCGCCGCGAGGCGGGACTCGGTATCGTCGATGCGGCGCGCGAGGCCGCCCGGCTGCGTGTGCGCCCCATCCTGATGACGGCCTTCGCGTTCATCCTGGGCGCCGCGCCGCTGATGTTCGCATCCGGTGCCGGCGCCGCCAGCCGCCGCTCGATCGGCACCACCGTGGTCGGGGGCATGCTCGCGGCAACGGTGCTCAGCCTGGGCTTCGTCCCCATCTTCTACGCCGTCATCGAAGGCATCCGCGAGCGATTCCGGGGCACACCGGCGCGCGCCGCCTCCGGTGCCGGGGAGTCTGTGCCGGCTCGGGAGTCCGCAGCGCCCCCGGATAAAGAGAGGCCCGCGCCATGATCGGTACGCTGCGATCGGCCCGGGGCATGGCCGTCCTGGCCCTGGCTGGCGCGCTCCTCGCGACCGTGTTCGCGCTGCGCAGCCAGCGCGATCGGCCGGCCGCGGCGGATCCGCTCCCCTCGCCCCCGACCCTGGAGGTTCCAGTCGCACCGGTGGTGCGCCAGACCGTACCGGTGTATCTCGAGTACCTCGGCACCACGCAAGCCATCCGCGGCGTCACGTTGGAAGCGCAGGTGACGGGGTACCTCGAGCGATATGCGGTGCGCGACGGCGAGGACGTGCGCAAGGGTCAGCTTCTCTACCAGATCGATCCGCGCGCCTATCGGGCCGCCCTCGATCAGGCACGGGCGCAGCTTGAGCGCGATGCGGCCGCATACCGATACGCGGTGGCCAATCACGACCGCGATACCCGCCTCATCAGGACCGGGGACGTGTCGCTTGACACGCTGCAGCTCGCGGCGAGCACCGCCACGCAGGATGCGGCGGCGGTGGCGGCCGATCGGGCGGCGATCGAGACCGCGCAACTGAACCTCGGCTACACCTCGATCCGTGCACCCTTCGCCGGGCGCCTGAGTCTCACCCAGGTCCATGAGGGCGCGCTCATCACGGTCGCCGGCACACAGCTCAACACGCTGGTCCAGCTCGATCCGATCTACGCCACGTTCAACCCCCCCGACACCGACTTGCCGCGGATCGAGGCCGCGCTGCGCCGAGGTCCGCTTCCGGCGCAGGTGCTGGTCGGCAACTCCGCCACGCCGGAGTATTCCGGCACCGTCACCTTCATCGACAACACCGTGAACAGCAGCACCGGCACGATCACGATGCGGGCGACCCTCTCCAATCCCCGCCATAGCCTGTTGCCGGGCCAATTCATCCGTGTTCGCTTACTCATGGCGCAGCAGTCGAACGCGCTGCTCATTCCCCAGATCGCCGTGAGCGCGAGCCAGCTCGGCCAGTACGTCTATGTCATAGGCCCCGACAACCTCGTCCGCCAGCGATTCGTCACGCTGGGCGCCGACTACGGCCCGCTGGTGAGGGTCGAAAGCGGACTTGCGCCGGGCGAATGGGTGGCGACCGGGAGTCTTCTGCGGCTCGGCCCGGGCGAGCGCGTGCAACCGGTCCGGCACAGCTCCACGGCGGCACCGCGCGGGCACCCCGCAGGCGCACTTCCTCCGCCGGCGCGATCGGCCTCGGAGCCTCGAGCAGGCTCGTCCGGGGCGAGGGGGCCGCGCCGATGACCCGCAAGGTCCGTCCAGGCCGCAACACTGCGGCCGCGATCGCCGGGACGCTGGTGCTCGCAGGATGCGCCGTCGGTCCGAGCTTCCGGCGGCCGCCGCCCCCGCCGCACGCCGGCTATGCCGTGCAGCCCCTGCCCGCGCGTACCGCCAGTGCGCCGGTCCCGGACGGACAGGCCCAGCGCCTCGTGCAAGGAATGAATCTTCCCGGGCAATGGTGGGCGCTGTTTCATTCGCCGCCGCTCGATGCGATCGTCACGGCGGCCCTGAGGGCCAATCCCACCCTGCAGGCGGCGCAGGCGTCCCTGCGCGAGGCGCAGGCGGAGCTCCATGCGGGCGAAGGGGCCTGGTACCCCGCCGTGAGCGCCGGGGCCTCCGCCACGCGCGAGCGGCTCTCGGGCAACGAGTTCGGGCAGCCCGGCGTGAGTCACGTTCTGACGCTCAAGAGCGCATCCTTGAGCGTTTCGTATCTGCTTGATCCCTGGGGCGGCACCCGCCGGCAGGTCGAATCGCTCGCCGCGCAAGCCGAGTATCAGCGCTTCGAGCTCGAGGCGAGCTACCTGACATTGACCTCGAGCGTGGTCGCCGCGGCGGTTCAGCAGGCATCGCTTCGGGGCGAGATCTGCGCCACGCGCCAGATCATCCGCATCGAGGCGCGGGTGCTGACCGGGCTCGAGCGGCAGTTTGCGATCGGGACCGCCGCCAACACCGCCGTTCTCGCCCAGGCCGCCGCATTGGCACAGACCCGCGCGCAGCTGGTGCCGCTGCAGAAGCAACTGGCGCTGAGCCGGGATCAGCTGCGAGCCTACCTCGGCCGCCTGCCGAACACGCAGCTCTCGGCGCGTTTCGCGCTCTCTTCTCTGGAACTGCCCCGGCGCCTGCCGGTGAGCCTGCCCTCCCGGCTCATCGAGCAGCGGCCCGACATCCGGGCGGCCGAGGCGCAATTGCGCGCCGCCAGTGCGCAAATCGGCGTCGCCACCGCCAACATGCTGCCGCAGATCTCCCTGAGCGCGAGCCTCGGCAGCGAGAGTCTCGGGCGGCTGTTCACCTCGAGGACCGGCGTGTGGAGCATCGCCGCGGGTCTCGCTCAGCCGCTCTTCGAAGGCGGAACGCTCTACTACAGGCGCCGGGCGGCGGTCGCGGCGTTTCAGCTCGCCGCGGCGCAGTACCGCCAGACCGTGATCAGCGCGTTTCAAAGCGTGGCGGATGCGCTGCGCGCGCTCGAGCTCGACGCCGAAGGGCTCGCCGCGCAGTCGGCCGCGGAACGCGCCGCGGCCGCGAGCCTCGCCGCCTCGCGGCGCCAGTACACGGTGGGTGCGATCAGCTATCTGTCGCTGCTCAACGCCGAGCAGACGTACCAGCAGGCCCGTCTCGCCCTGGTGCAGGCGCGGGCCGCGCGATTCTCCGACACCGCCGCACTGTTCCAGGCACTCGGCGGAGGATGGTGGAACCGCCGGGACGTGGGTGAGGTGAGCCGATGAGCGGCACCCCTTCCAGCGCCGATGGCCGTGATCCCCTCACCGCGGCCGGCCTCGATCGGGCACGGCCGTGTGGCCGCGTGGCGGCGGTGCATGGCTCGGTCATCGACGCCGAGTTTGCCGGCGAGGAGCTGCCGGCGATCGGCGAGGCCCTCAGCATCGAATGGGATCTCGGCCGTCCGTTGCTTGCCGAGGTTGAGCAGCACCTCGATCCGGCAACGGTGCGGGCGGTTGCACTGCAGAGCACATCGGGCTTGCGCCGCGGCACGGCCGTTTGCCGGCGGCGAGGACCCATTCAGGTGCCCGTCGGAGAGCCGGTTCTCGGCCGTCTGTTGAATGCGGTCGGGGATCTCGCCGACCGCGGCGCCCCCCTGCCCGCCGCCGTGGTCCGCCGGCCCATCCACCGGCGGCCGCCTGGAATCATCGCGCAGTCCGCCGACACCCAGATCTTTCACACCGGGATCAAGGTGATCGACCTGCTCGCTCCGCTCGTCAACGGCGGCAAGGCCGCGATGTTCGGCGGCGCCGGAGTCGGCAAGACCGTGCTCATCATGGAGCTCATCCGCACCACCGTGGAGCGCCACTCGGGCATTTCCGTCTTCTCCGGGATCGGGGAGCGCTCGCGCGAGGGCCACGAGCTGCTGCTCGAGCTCCGGGAATCCGGGGTGCTCGCGCGCACGGCGCTCGTGTTCGGCCAGATGAATGAGCCTCCGGGAGCGCGCTGGCGCGCAGGCCTCACGGCGCTCGCCATCGCGGAGCATTTCCGCGACGACATGCACGAGAACGTGCTGCTCCTCATCGACAACGTCTATCGTCTCGTACAGGCCGGCAGCGAGGTGTCGGGTCTGCTCGGCAGGCTTCCCTCGCGCGTCGGCTACCAGCCGACGCTCGCGAGCGAGATCGCCGAGCTCGAGGAGCGCATCGCCTCGGTCGCCGGTGCCGCCATCACTTCGATACAGGCCGTGTACGTCCCGGCGGACGATTTCACCGATCCGGCGGTCGCCGAGATCTTCAGTCATCTTGACTCCTCGATCGTTCTCTCGCGCGAGATGGCGGGCGAGGCCATGTACCCGGCCGTCGATCCGCTCGAGTCAGCCTCGAGCCTGCTCGACCCTCGCCTCGTTGGAGAAAGGCACTACCGGACCGCCCAGGAGGTGCGCAAGATCATCGCCCATTACCGCGAGCTTCAGGAGATCATCGCGCTGCTCGGGGTGGAGGAGCTCAGCAGCGCCGACCGCACCGCCGTCAAACGGGCGCGGCGTCTCATGCGCTTCCTCACCCAGCCGTTCATGGTGACCGTGCCCTTCACCGGCAAGCCGGGCCGGACCGTGCCTCTCGAGGCCACGCTCGCAGGCTGCACGGCCATCCTCGAGGGACGGACGGATGACTGGCCGGAAGACTCTCTGTACATGGTGGGGGAGCTCGAGGAAGCGCGCCAGAAGCACCCGCAGGCGCGCCGCTCGGGAAGCGCGTGAGACTCACGATCCTGACACCGATTTCGACCCTCGCCGACATCGACGAGGTTGCGCATATACGCGCCGAGGATGCCACCGGAGCCTTCGGCATTCTTCCCGGGCACGCGGATTTCCTGACGGTGCTCGCGACTTCGGTCGTGAGCTGGCGCGACGGGCAAGGCCGTGAGCATCATGCGGCCTTGCGCGCAGGCGTATTCGAGGTGCGCGGCGGAAGGGAGATTGCGATCGCCACTCGCGAGGCCGTCCTCGGCGATGACCTCGAGCGGCTCGAGTCCGACATTGTCGCGAAATTCCGCCGGGAGGCCGAGCAGGACCGTGCCGCGCGCGCCGATGCGCAGCGCCTCTATCTCGCCGCGCTCAAGCGGATCATCCGCTATCTGCGTCCCGGCCGGCAATCGGGTCCCCTCGATACTTCCTCGGGAGAGCCTCCGCCGTGACACCCGCCCAGAGGTCTTCCGATGGACTGCGCCGCGCCGTCAAACGGCGGCGGCAGGGTCGCGAGCGGTGGCGGCGCGAGGGCGAGCGCTCGATGGGCCGCAATCTCGCCATGATCGGCGTGCTCGGATGGACGGTCATCACCCCCACGCTGCTTGGCATCTTCGCCGGCCGCTGGCTCGACCGGCGGCTGCATTCGGGGCTGCTCTTTACGCTCGGGCTGTTCGCCGCGGGCCTCGTTCTCGGATGCGTGCTCGGCTGGAAGTGGATCGAAAGACAATGACGACGCACGCTGTGGGCCCGATCGTGCTTGCCGCCGCCGCCGGCGCCACTGCCGGAGCGCTGCTCGGATGGGCGTACTTCTCGCTGTTGGGCCGGGCGGTGCAGGCGTTCATCGCGCGCCCGAGCTGGCAACGCCTGCTCGCGGGAGCGGGGGTGCGCATGCTGGCGGCCGCCGCGGCGCTGACGGCGGTCTGCAGGCTCGGCCCGGCGGCACTGGTCGCGGCGCTCCTCGGTTTTCTGCTCGCCCGGACGCGGTTGCTGAGCAGACATGACCAACCGAGGGCCGCACGGCCCGGAGAGGAGCGATGATTCCCTCGCCGCTTGCTTCCTCCGTCGTCTTTCGCATCGGTCCCATTCCGATCGCCCGTCCCGTCGTGACCACCTGGGGCATCATGGTCCTGATGGCGCTCGGATCGCGCCTCGCCACGCGCCGCCTGCGGGTGCATCCCGATCTGCCGCAGACGGCGCTCGAGGCGCTGATCCTCGCCGTCTGTGGACAGATCGAGGAGGTCATGCGGCGCGATTGCGGGCCGTTCCTGCCGCTGCTCGGAACGCTCTTCCTCTATCTGTGCGCCGCCAACCTCTCGGGGGTGGTACCGGGCGTTCGCGCCCCCACGGCGGGCCTCGAGACACCCGCCGCGCTCGCCACCATCGTCTTCCTCGCGGTGCACTATTTCGGGGTGCGCAGCCGCGGAGTCCTCGGCTACCTCGCGAGCTTCGCCCAGCCGAAGCTCATCATGCTGCCGCTCAACATCGTCTCGGCGGTGACGCGCACGTTCTCCCTGATGGTGCGCCTCTTCGGCAACATCATGAGCGGGGAGTTCCTGATTGCGCTGGTGGTCGCCCTCGCGGGCCTGATCGTGCCCATCCCGCTGATGGCGCTCGAGATCCTGGTCGCCATCGTACAGGCCTATATCTTCACGGTGCTCGCCGCCGTGTTCATCGGTGCCGCCGTCGGCGGCGAATGAGACTGTCCAATCGAGGAGAAGCCCGTGGATCCCAAGATCATCAGCATCATCGGCGCGGCGCTCGCCGTCTCGATCGGCTCGATCGGGCCGGCGCTCGGGGAAGGCCGCTCGGTCGCAGCCGCGATGGATGCCATCGCGCGTCAGCCGGAGGCCGCGGGCACACTCTCGCGCACGCTGTTCGTCGGGCTTGCGATGATCGAGACCATGGCGATCTACTGTCTCGTCGTGGCGCTCATGCTGCTGTTCGCCAATCCGTACACGCGCTGATCATGGCCTTTGACGGGTGGACGTTCCTGCTGCAGGCCGCGAACTTCGCGGTGCTGGTGTGGCTGCTGCACCGGTTCCTCTACCGCCCGGTGCTCGCGATCATCGCCGCCCGCAAGGCCGAAATCGACCGCCAGTATGAGCAATCCGTCACGGCGAAATCCGAGGCCCAGGGGCAATTGGCATCGGCCGCCGCCGAGCGGGCGGGCATCGCCGCCGAGCGTGACGCCGTGCTGGCGCGTGCCGCCGCGCAGGCCGAGGAGGCGGGCGTCGCGCTCCGCGGCGAAGCTGCGCGCAGTGCGGCGGGTCTGCTCGAGGAGGCGCACAGGAAGATCGCCGCCGAGCGCGCAGAGGCCCTCACCGAGACTCATCGGGTCGCAGTCGAGCTTGCAGGGGACATGGCACGGCGCCTGCTCGCGGAGATCCCGGCCACCTTGCGCACCGAGGGCTGGCTCGAGAAAGTGGAGCAGTACCTGGCCGCGCTGCCGGGGAGGGAACGGCAGGGGCTCGCGCTTCAGCTCGCCGGCGGCGCCCCGGTGCGCGTGGTGAGCGCATCGCCTCTGCCCGAGAGCGCGCGCGAGCTCTGGCGGGAGCGGCTCGGGCGCGCCTTGCGCTGCGACCTCACCGTGGAGCTCACGGCGGATCCCGGGCTCATTGCCGGGGTACAGGTGAATTTCCCGGCCGCCGTCCTCGAGCTCAGCTGGAGGAGTCAGCTCGCCGCACTGCGCTCGCAGGATGCGCCGGCGGGGGAGAGGGCGCATGCCGACGCTCGCTGAGGAGCTCCGGGACTGGAGCAAGGGAGTGGGCGAGCGCATCCGCGGCGCATCCCTCGAGCCCCGGCTCGAGCCTGTAGGACACGTGATGCACGTGGGCGATGGCATCGCGAGCGTGTCCGGCCTTCCCGAGGTGCGGCTCGATGAGATGCTCCTCTTCGAGGGCGGAGCCCGCGCCATGGCCGTCGACCTCGGCGCCGAGACCATCGGCTGCATACTGCTCGGCAGCGAGCCGGTCGCGGCGGGAAGCCTGGTCCGGGGCACGGGCGAGGTGGCGCGTGTGCCGGTCGGTGAAGCGCTCCTTGGCAGGATCGTCAACGGACTCGGCGAGCCGCTCGATGAGCGCGGTCCCATCGCGGCCCGAGCGGCGCTGCCGCTCGAGCGCCCTGCCCCCTCCATCATCGATCGGGCGCTCGTGACGCAGCCTCTCGCCACGGGCGTGCTCCTGGTCGATGCGATGGTGCCGATCGGCCGCGGCCAGCGCGAACTCATCATCGGCGACCGCCGGACCGGCAAAACCTCGCTCGCGCTCGCCGCCATGATCAACCAGCGCTCAAGCGCGGTGATCTGCGTCTACGCCGCCATCGGACAGAAGGCCTCGACGATCGCCCATGTCATCGACTCGGTGAGGCGTTTCGGCGCTGCGGACCGGTGCCTGTTCGTGATCGGCGAGGCCGACTCCCTCCCCGGCATGCAGTGGCTCACCCCGTACTGCGCCTGCACCATCGCGGAGTACTTCATGGAGCAGGGCCGGGACGTGCTGCTGGTGCTCGATGATCTCACCAAGCATGCCGCCGTCTACCGCCAGCTCTCGCTGCTGCTGCGCCGCCCGCCCGGCCGCGAGGCCTATCCGGGGGATATCTTCTACATCCACTCGCGACTGCTCGAGCGCGCGGCGAAGCTTTCCCCCGGGCGCGGCGGCGGCTCGCTCACCGCCCTGCCCCTCGCCGAGACCCAGGCGGGCAACATCAGCGCCTATATCCCGACCAACCTCATCTCGATCACCGACGGACAGATCTATCTCGATGCCAGACTGTTCGATGAGGACCAGAAGCCGGCGATTGACGTCGGCCGCAGTGTCTCACGGGTCGGCGGCAAGGCGCAGGCGCCGGCGCTCGCGGCGCTCGCGGAAAGTCTTCGCCTGCAGTATGCGCAATTTCTCGAGCTCGAGCTCTTCACCCGCTTCGGCACCATGGTCGATGAGCGCACGCGCGCGATCATCGAGCACGGCCGGCGCATCCGCGCGGTCCTCGAGCAGGAGCCGCTCGCCCCTCTGTCGCTCGCGGAGGAAATCGCGCTGCTCTACGCCGTGAGCGAGCGGTTGCTCGACCGTCTCGAGATCGAGCGGATCGGGGAGTTGCGCAGACGCCTGCTGCCCTGGCTGCGCGAGCATTGCCCCACCGCCCTCACCCTCGGTGAGCGCTCCGAGCCGCTCGGCGGCGACCTGAGCGAGCATTTGAAAGCCGCCCTCGCCGCACTCGTGCAGTCTGTCGGCGTGCCAACGCCCTGAGGGGTCGACAGCGCCCATGGCACGTCTCATCGAGCTCGAAGCCCGCGTTGCCAACATGACCGGCCTGCTCGAGGTGATCGGCGCGATGCGCTCGCTCGCGGGCATGCGCCTGCAGGAGGCCGAGCTGGCCCTACCCTCGGCCCGCCGCTACGCGCAGACCATCTCCGCCGCGATCGCCGCCGTGCTGAGGAGGCTGCGCGAGGTACCCGCAGAGCCCGGCCACCGGCGCGCGCAGCGCGCCATCGTGCTCTACGCGGCCGAGCATGGGTTCGTCGGCGCTTTCACGGAGCGCCTCCTCACGAGCGCGCAATCGAAGGCCGCGCCCGGGGAGGCGCTGTTCGTGCTCGGCAGCCGCGCGGCGGCCATCGCCGCCGAGCACGGCCTGCACCCGGCCTGGACGGCGCCGATGCCGGCCCGAGCGGCGAACATCCCTGCGACAGTGCGTCGCCTGACCGAGGAGCTGTATCGACGGATCGCACGCGCAGAGATCTCCCGGGTGGACCTCATCTACGCCGCCCACGCGGGCTTCGGGCCAGCCACCCTGCAACACCGTACGCTCATCCCGCTCGACCCGGCCGCCGTCCCGCCCGGCGCTCAGGAGCAGAGCCCGCTCAGCAACCTCCCGCCCGCGGCGCTTTTCGAGCAGCTCACGGCCGAGTATGTCTTTGCGCTTCTCGCCGAGGCGGCCCTCGACTCGCTTGCCAGCGAAAATTCCGCGCGGTTCGCGGCCATGAGCGCGGCGCGCGAGAACGTGTCGGGCAAGCTCGATGCCCTGCGGGCGACGGCGCGGGAGATCCGCCAGTCGGAGATCACGACGGAGCTGCTCGATGTGGTGACCGGTGCGCGGGCGCTCGAGGAGCGGGAGAGTTCACGGACCCAACGTCCACCCCGATCCCGGGCGCACCGGCTTCCGCAGCGCACGCCCTCCACGCGGCGGTAGGTACTTTCGCGGATCGACAGGCAGTCGCCCGGTCCGACAATCGAGCAACCGGAGCGAGGTGATGACTGACCGAACCGTGCACAAGAGCCCCTCGGCGGGCGGCGTGTCTCATTATCTGACCGACTACAGCGTCGCCCGAGGTCAATTCAGCTGGCAGGAGGCGCGCCGAGCGCTCGCCGGCGGGGAATCGCGCCTCAACATGGCGCACGAAGCGCTCGAGCGCCCGATCGGGCTCGGGCTCGGTGATCGGGTCGCCGCGCGATTCATCGACCGGAACTGGAACCGGGCCGACCTCACCTACGCGCAGCTTCACCTGCGGGCCTGCCGCTTCGCCAACATTCTCCGCTCTCTCGGCCTCGGGCGCGGCGCCGCCGTCGCCACCGTCCTCGGCCGGGGCCCGGAGCTGTTCATCGCCGGCCTCGGAACGCTCAAGGCCGGCAACGTCTTTTGCTCCCTGTTCTCCGCCTTCGGCCCCGAGCCCCTGCAGACCCGACTGCAATTGGGCCACGTGAGGGTGCTCGTGACCACCGAAAGCCTCTATCGGCGCAAAGTGGCGGGAATCCGCGCCGCCCTTCCCGAGCTGCGCCACGTGCTCATCGTCCGCGAGACCCCGCAGGGAGATCTGCCGGCCGACACCGCGGATTTCGCCCAACTCATGAGCCGCGCGCCGGAGACGTACGACTCCGCGCCCACACGCGATGAGGATGTCGCGCTGCTGCATTTCACGAGCGGCACGACCGGCAAGCCGAAGGGGGTGACATTGACGCATGCGGCGGTGATCGCCCAGCACGTCACGAGTCAGCTCGTCCTCGACCTGCACCCGGGGGAAGTGTTCTGGTGCACGGCCGATCCCGGCTGGGTGACCGGCATTGCGTACGGGCTGATCGGCCCACTCACGTGCGGAGCGAGCATGATCGTCGATCGCGAGGAGTTCGACCCACAGCGTTGGTATCGGATCCTCGAGGAGGAGCGCGTCAACATCTGGTACACCGCGCCGACCGCCATCCGCATGCTCATGAAAGCAGGCACGGCGCTTGCCCGCGGGCGCAAGTACCCGCACCTGCGGCACATGGCGAGCGTCGGGGAGCCGCTCAACGCCGAAGCGGTCACCTGGGGGCTCGAAGCCTTCGACATGCCGTTTCACGACACCTGGTGGCAGACGGAAACCGGCGCGATCATGATCGCCAACTTTCCCGCCTGCGAGGTGCGGGCCGGCTCGATGGGCCGGGCGGTTCCGGGCGTCGAGGCGCAGGTGGTCCGCCGTGCCGAAGGGGGCGGGCTCGAGGTCATCGACTCGGACGATCAGGCCGGGGAAATCGCGCTCAAGCCCGGCTGGCCATCCATGTTCAGCGGTTATCTCGAGGACCCCGAGCGCTATCGGGCGAGCTTCCTCGAGGGCTGGTACCTCGCGGGCGATCTGGCCCGTCGCGATCGGGATGGCTACTTCTGGTTCATCGGCCGCGCCGATGACATCATCAAGTCCGCCGGCCACCTGATCAGCCCCTTCGAGGTCGAGAGCGCCCTCATGAGGCATCCGGCCGTGGCGCAGGTCGCCGTCATCGGCGTCCCCGATCCGATCTGCGGGCAGGCCGTGAAGGCCTTCATCGAGCTGAGGGCCGGCTTCGAGGAAAGCGAGGAGCTGCGCCGCAACATCATGGGCCATGCGCGGCGACTCCTTGGCGCCGCGGTGGCGCCGCGGGAAATCGCATTCAAGGAGAGCCTGCCGCGCACGCGCAGCGGCAAGATCATGCGCCGGCTTCTGCGCGCCAGAGAGCTCGGCCTGCCGGAGGGGGACCTGTCGACCCTCGAGGGCAGGGAATGAACGCGCCCGCCGAGCGCATCCTGACCCGGGAGCACGGCCTTGAGCTGCTCGGCCAGATGCTGCGCATCCGCTGCTTCGAGGACCGCTGCTACCGGCTCTACGGAGAGGGGAAGATTCGCGGATTCCTGCACCTGTACAACGGCGAGGAGGCCGTCGCCGTCGGCGCCCTGAAGGCCTTGCGCCCCTGCGATGCAATCGTCTCCACCTACCGCGAGCACGGACACGCCCTCGTGCGCGGCATTTCCATGGAGAAGGTGATGGCCGAGCTCTTCGGCAAGCACACCGGGTGCAGCCGCGGCCGCGGGGGCTCGATGCACCTGTTCGATGCTTCCAAAAGATTCTACGGCGGCAACGCGATCGTCGCCGGCGGATTGCCCATTGCGGTCGGGCTGGCGCTCGCGCAGAAGCTTGCGCGCCCCGGGGAGCTCACGGCGTGCTTCTTCGGCGACGGCGCGGTCGCCGAGGGGGAATTTCACGAATCCCTCAATCTCGCCTCCCTGTGGAGGCTGCCGGTCCTCTTTCTTTGCGAGAACAACCTGTATGCCATGGGGACCGCGCTCGAGCGGGCGCAGGCGCAGACGGACATCACCGTCCAGGCCCGTGCCTATCGCATCGAAGCGGCCGCCGTCGACGGCATGGATGTCCTCGCCGTCGAGGAGGCGGTAGGCGCAGCCGCGGAAAGAATCCGCAAAGACGCCGGACCGGCCCTGCTCGAGATGCGCACGTACCGTTTCCGCGCACACTCCATGTTCGATCCGCAGCTGTACCGCGACAAGGCCGAGATCGAGGCGTGGCGGAAGAAAGGTCCCATCATCACGCTCACCACGCGCCTGAAGACGCTCGGTCTCATGTCCGAGGAGGACTATCAGCGGCTCGAGCGCGAGGCGCAGGCGCAGGTCGAGGCCGCCGTCCGGTTTGCCGAGAGCTCCCCGTGGGAGCCGGTGTCGGAACTCGAGCGATTCGTCTATGCCGGCGCCTCCTGAGCCGGCGGCCCCTCTCGCCTATCGCGAGGCCGTGCGCGAGGCGGTCCGCGAGGCGCTCAAGGCCGATCCGCGCGTGTTTCTCATGGGCGAGGATGTCGGCCGGTACGGCGGAAGCTATGCGGTGAGCAAGGGGCTGCTCGAGGAGTTCGGGCCGCAGCGCATCCGCGACACCCCGCTTTGCGAGTCCGCCTTCGTCGGGGCGGGAATCGGCGCCGCGTTGGGCGGGCTCAGGCCCATCGTCGAGATCATGACGGTCAACTTCAGCCTGCTCGCCCTCGACCAGATCGTGAACAACGCCGCCACGCTGAGCCACATGTCAGGCGGCCAGCTGAGCGTCCCGCTCGTCATCCGTCTCGCGACCGGCGCCGGACGCCAGCTCGCCGCTCAACACTCCCACAGCCTGGAGGGCTGGTACGCGCACATCCCGGGGCTTCGGATCGCCGTGCCCTCCACTCTCGATGACGCCCGCTTCATGCTCGCCGCCGCGCTCGCTTCGCCCGATCCGGTGCTGCTGTTCGAGCACCTCTATCTCTACAACATGGAGGGCGAGCTCACGGCGGGCCTCGAGCGGGTCGATCTGGATCACGCGGCGATCCGTCGCCCCGGAGGCGACCTGACGCTCATTACCTACGGGTGGAGCCTGTACAAGTGCCTGGCGGCGGCCGAGACGCTCTCTCGGGAGGGGATCGAAGCGGAGGTGTTGGACCTTCGGACGCTGCGCCCGCTGGATGATGCGGCCATCCTGGCGAGCGTGCGCCGTACCCACCGTGCCCTGATCGTGGATGAGGGCTGGCGCAGCGGCAGCCTCTCGGCCGAGGTGAGCGCCCGCATCATGGAGCAGGCCTTCTACGACCTCGATGCGCCCGTCGCGCGCGTGTGCACGATGGAAGTTCCCGTGCCATACGCCAAGCACCTCGAGGAGGCGGCGCTGCCGAGCCCCGAGAGAATCCTCGCCGCCGCGCGCACCCTTCTCTCGCCCGGCGCGAGCGGCTGATGGAAGTCGAATTCCCCCTGCCCTCCCTCGGCGCCGACATGGAGAGCGCGACGCTCACCGAGTGGCTGAAGAAGCCCGGCGATCGCATTCGGCGCGGAGAGCCGCTCGTTACCGTCGAGACGACCAAGGGGTTGATCGACATCGAGTCGTATGAGGACGCGCAGGTGCTCGAGCAGCTGGTGCAGCCGGGCAGCAAGGTGGCGGTCGGCACCGTGCTCGCCCGTCTCGAGGTGACAGGGGCTGCCCGCGCGCCCCAGGCTCCGCCCGCCCCGCAAAGCGCTCCCGCACCGCCCGCCGCGGCGGGCACCGCCGCGCCGGCATCGGTCCCTGCGCGGGCGGAGACACCCGGCGAGGGCGTGACGCGACACTCCCGGATCTCCCCGGCCGCGCGCCGCCGCGCCCTCGAGCTCGGCCTCTCGCTCGAGCAGCTCGGGCGAGAGGCCGCCGGCGGCATCGTCCACCTGGAGGAGGTCGAGAAGCTGGCGGCCGCGGCGCCCGCGGCGCCCACGGGCGCCCGCGCCGCGATGCGCGCGACGATCGGCGCGGCGATGGCGCGCGCCAAGCGCGAGATCCCCCACTACTACCTCGGGCACCATGCGGACTTCGGCCCGGCGCGCGACTGGTTGACCGCCCACAATGCCGCCCTTGCGGTGAAAGACCGCCTGATCGACGCCGTGCTCATCACCAAGGCCGTGGCGCTCGCCGCGGCGCGGATCGAGGGCTTCAACGGCTACTTCCGCAACGGGCGCTTCGAGCCCTCCACCGCCGTGCATGCCGGTGCCGCGGTCGCCGTTCGCGGCGGCGGCCTGGTGGCTCCGGCGCTGCTCGACGCGGACCGCAAGGACCTCGCGACGCTGATGCAAGACTTCAGCGCACTCGTCACGCGCGTGCGCGCCGGGCACCTGCGCTCCGGGGAATTCACGGCCGCCACCATCACGATCACCAGCCTCGGGGCAGACGGCGTGGACGCCCTCTTCCCGATCATCAATCCGCCCCAGGTTGCGATCGTGGGCGCCGGAGCGATCCGCGATCAGGCGTGGGTCAGGGACGGTCAACTCCTCATCCGCCCGGTTCTCACGCTGGCGCTCGCCGCGGACCACCGGGTCACCGACGGCCGCTCCGGCGCCCGCTTCCTGCGCGCGATCGCCGACCTGCTCGCACAACCGGACGCCCTTTGACCGGGAGAGCCGCCATGGATCCGACCGCACTGCGAACCAAGCTGCTCTCCCTGCTGGCGGGCGTGGCCCCGGACATCGAGCCCGGCAGCGTCGATCCGGAGCGGGCGCTGCGCGAGCAATTCGACTTCGACTCCATGGACGCGCTGCATTTCGCCACCGCGGTGAGCGAGGCCTTCGGCATCGAGATCGCCGAAACCGAGTACCCGAGACTTGCGAGCCTGCACGCGGCCGAGCAGTTGGTGCAGGAGCGCCTCGCGGCCAGGGGCTGACTCGGTGCGCGCGGCGGGCCTGACCGCGGGCGCCGGGCAGGACGGGCGACGGCGTCACCGACGCGCCGGCCTTCCTTCAGGGCGGTGAGGATGTCCAGACTTCCATCCCCTCACCCAGCGGGCGGTGGTGTATGGCATCGCGATGGCGCCGATCGGCCGGCCCCTCGCCCTGCTCACCTCGGCCAACGCCATCGCCTTCTTCCTCCTCGCAACCGTGCCCGAGAGGTTGCGACCCATGGGCGGCTCGAGCACCGGAGGGGCGCCCACGCGCGCCCCCGCGGGCGTGTTGAGCGCCGACTCGGCAGAACGTGACCGAGGTGCGCGCCAGGCATGCCCGGACTCGACCCCGCTTGAGAAGGAACATCGGACGGCGCGCGAGGCAGCGGCTTTGAGGCGGGCCGAAGTGCCCAGACCCTCCACGCCGTCGCAGCTGCGCGACGGGAATCGGCGGCAGGCGTTCGCAGGCAGCGTCCCGGACTGCGGCCGGCGCACGACGGGGCGCGAGGATCGAGGCCGGAGCGCACACCGGCGAGGTGGCTTGCGGAAAAGCAAATTGACGCGGCGGCAGGTGACGCTACACTCGGACCCAATGGTATGTCGCCACGCCCGTGGGCGCCTGTCGGATGAGACGGCGCGCGAGCCGTTCCGCGGAGCCGGCAGGCAGATGGTTGAGGAGGCAGAGCCGTGAAGCGCCGGATCCTTTGCATCTTTCCACGCTATGCACCTTCCTTCGGCACCTTCGAGCACGCCTATCCCTTGCGCGGCAATACCCGCGCTTTCATGCCTCCCCAGGGCATCCTGGTGATCGCCGCCGCGGTGCCCCGCGGTTGGCAAGTGCGCTTCATCGATGAGAACGTCGGCGCGGCGACGGAGGCGGACTTCGCCTGGGCCGAGGCGGTGTTCGTGAGCGGCATGCACGTTCAGCGCACCGCCGTCGAGGACATCAACCGCCGCGCGCACCGGCTCGGCAAGACCACGGTGCTCGGCGGACCCTCGGTCTCAGGCTCTCCCGAGCAATATCCGCACTTCGACTACCTGCACATCGGTGAGCTCGGCGATGCCACCGAGCAGCTGTTCCAACTGCTCGAGGCGAGCCGGGACAGACCTGCGCGCCAGTTGCGGCTCACCACGACCGTGCGCCGGCCGCTGAGCGAGTTTCCGGCTCCCGCCTACGGCCTGGCGCATCTCGAGAAGTACTTCATCGGCAGCGTGCAGTTCTCGAGCGGCTGCCCCTACCGGTGCGAGTTCTGCGACATTCCCGTCCTGTACGGCCGGGTGCCGCGCCTGAAGACCCCGGCGCAGGTGACGCGCGAGCTCGACGCCCAGCTCGCTGCCGGACTCTTCGGCGCGGCCTACTTCGTCGATGACAACTTCATCGGCAACCGCAAGGCCGCACGCGAGCTGCTGCGCGCGCTGATTTCATGGCAGCAGCGCAACGGCTATCCCCTCGAGCTCGCCTGCGAGGCCACTCTCAACATCGCCAAATACCCAGACGTCCTCGCGATGATGCGCGAGGCGTTCTTCACGACCGTCTTCTGCGGGATCGAGACCCCGGAGCTCGGGGCGCTCAAGGCCATGGGCAAGCATCACAACGCATCGTTGCCCATCCTCGGGGCGATCGAGACGCTCAACTCCTACGGACTCGAGGTCGTCTCCGGCATCATCCTCGGCCTCGATACCGACACGCCCGAGACCCCCGCGCGCATCGCCGAGTTCATCCGCCGCAGCCACATCCCGATGCTGACTCCGAACCTCCTGCAGGCCCTGCCACGCACGGTGCTGTACCGGCGCCTCGCGGCGGAGGGCCGGATCGTCGAGGACCCGAGCCTCGAGTCGAACGTCCGCTTCCGCAGGCCCTACGAGACAGTGGTCTCGGCCTGGAGACGGCTCATCGCCGAGGCCTACAGTCCCGAGGCGGTGTACGAGCGCTTCGCGTGGAACCTCGTGCACACCTATCCGAACCGCATCGCGCTGCCGGCGAGCCCGGCCCGTGCCTCATGGGCCAACATACGCCGCGGCCTGTCGATCATGTCCCACCTGCTGCTGAAGGTGGGCATCGCCTCGGACTACCGCGCGACGTTCTGGCGCACGGCCTGGCCGCTTCTTCGGCAAGGAAGGATCGAGGATGTGATCCACGTCGGGCTCGTCGCGCACCATCTGATCAGCTACGCACGGGAGGCCGTGGGGGGCCGGCAGAACGCGTCGTTTTACTCCGCGAGGGTGGCTGCGCCGGAGTCGTGAGCCGCCGCAGAGAGCCCGCGGCCTCCACGGTGAGAGCGGACCGGGAGCCCTGCGGCCGATTCCTCAGATCCGCGCTCGCGCTTCGTGCGCGGCACGCCGACGCTCGTGCTGTTCCGCAAGGCTGAGATACCCCATGCTCGAGCGCACCCAAGGCGCCTCCGCGGGTCGAGGGGCGCGACGCAGCGCGTCCGACACCCGCTTGGGCGTGCCGAGGTCGCTCCAGCCGCAGGGCGGAACGGGCAGCACGCGCAGCTGCGACAACTGCTCGGCGAGGATGTCCCTCGAGAAATCGATGACCGGAAGATTCTCGTAGAGCCCGGCCATGGCCGCTCCCTGCGGGCCCGAGCGGCGATCGGAGTCGAACGCCGCGAACATCGCGCGGACGATGTCCGGGAAGCGCTCCCGAAACAGGCCGAGCAACGCCCGCCCCCTCGATGCAACGATGAACGTATTCCAGAGCGCCCCTTCGCGGATCAGCTCGTTCGCCATCGTGAGCGACGGCTTCTCGATGAAGCGGTCCACCCTGAACGCGCCCGTGCCGTCGCTCGAGCCGGGTACGACATAGCCGAGGTCCGGATCGAGCTCCTCAGGCTGCACCCCGAGCAATACGGTCTCAGGGGCCTCGCCCGCAAGCCTCGCGAGTGCTTCCTCGAGCGCGGCGCTGAGCACCGCCTCGTACCGCACATAGTGGTCCGAAGGCAGCAGCACGAGCTGCGCCTCGGGGTCGCGATGCAGGATGTGCAGCAGCGGCAGCAGGATGCCAAGACCCGTGCCGCGATTGTCGGCCTGAACGATCACGTTATCGGGAGCCAATGACCAGAGCGGGCCTTCCCACCAGCGTCGGTGCTGCTCGGCCACCACCACGCAAGTTCTGCTCTCGGTGGTGACGGTGCGCGCGCGGCACAGCGCTTCGTGCAGCAGCGAGGGCCCCTCGTAGAGCGAGCAGAACTGCTTTGGCACGATCGTCCCCGATGCGGCCGTGGTGAGGGATCTGAGCCGGCTCCCCTCCCCCGCGGCCAGCACCAGCGCCCAAGTGTTGGATTCCTCGACCATTGCGCAGGCTCCAGGTTGACTGTACCGCTTGCCGGGCCCGCACCAAGCTTGCCCCCCGCCTGAGGGGATCATCCGCCCTGCCCGAGGGCCTCGGACATAGGGAATTTCCGCATCGACGGTCGACGCTGGGCATCTCGGGCCCCGGGGGTGAGGCGCCCCCCTCGAGCGCCCGCCGCCGCAGCGACAGCCGTGAGGACTTCTACGGATTGCCCGAGGTCGGGCCGGGGAGCGAGATTTTCGCATGTCGACAGTGGTTTCGAGTCGCACCATGAGTGTTGAGCGAGGCACGGGAACCGCATTGCGCCCGCGCCTGGCGACGGTTCTGAAGTTGCTTTGCGTGTGCCTCGGTTGCGGCCCGCTGTTGGCCGGCTGCGCCGCGCTCAGCCGTCGGCCCGCTCCTTCGCCGCAGTACTCAGACGCTCATCCGCCCGGATTCTCCCCAGCCGTCCGATGGGTCGGGGAGATGACGGAGCGGGAGTCGCGCGAGTGGGCCGCCTCGCGCCTCGCCGGGATCGCACGCTCGGCACGTGGCGACCCCATCAACATCCTCGTACTGTCGGGCGGAGGCGGCGCAGGAGCGTTCGGCGCCGGCCTGCTCTCCGGCTGGAGCCGGCTCGGCACCCGTCCCCGCTTCCAGATCGTCACCGGTGTCAGCGTCGGGGCGCTCATCGCACCCCTCGCGTTCCTCGGCCCGCGCTGGGACCCTCAGCTCTCCCTCGCCTTTGACGGCGCGAATGTGCCGCCCCTGCTCGAGCGCAGGCTCTTCGGCTGGCTGGGCGCGCTCTTTGGCTGGAGCGTCTATCGAGGCGAGCCGCTGCGGGCGATGGTCGACGGCTACGTGACGCCGGCCCTGCTGCGCGCCGTTGCCGCGCGGGCGCAGAGCGGGCGCTTGCTGCTCGTCGCCACCACCGATCTCGATACCGGCGATGTGGTCATCTGGAATATGGGGGCGATCGCCTCCCGGGGGGGCCGGGCGGCATTGAGGCTCTTTCGCCGGGTGCTCATCGCCTCGGCCAGCATTCCCGGCGTCTTTCCGCCGGTGCTGATCCCCGTGCGGGCCTCGAGCAGACTCTTCGACGAGATGAACGTGGATGGCTCGGCGAGCTCGGCGTTCCTGCTCGCCCCCGGGATCTCCTCGATTCTTCCGGAGAAGATCACGCCCCTCGACGGCGCAAATGTCTACCTCGTCATCAACGGCCACCTGCGCCCGCAGCCGATCACCACACCGAATCACACGACCGACATTCTCTTGCGCAGTGTGGACACGGAGCTTGCCAGCGATTCACAGGTGCGCGTGGAGCTCGCGTATTCGTTTGCGGCGCGCCAGGGGGTGAGGTTGAAAGTCACGGCGATTCCGTCCGGCTACCGCCTGCATGGGCTCATCGGCAACCTGCAGCCCGCCAGGATGAAAGCCCTGTTTGCCTATGGCGAGCGCTGCGCCCGGGAGAATCGCGTGTGGACCGATGCATTGACAGTGCTCAACGGCGTCGCCCATGTGAGCCCCGCCCCGCCCGCTCAGGCGGCCCGCTGCCCGGATGCAGGCGCTGCCGGCCGAGCCCCAGCCCGCGCGGCCGGATCGGCCCCGGATCGCGGGCCATCAGCCCGTGGGCCGCGCGGGGCGCTCGGGCGCCCGCTCACACTCGTCTCCACCCCGGGCGGCTGAGATCGCAACACAGGCACTTCGGATATGCCCATGCCACACAACACAGCCCCTCATGCTTCCCGCTGCACGCAGGGCGTGACGGGTGCCACCGTGGGTCCCGGTGCGGCCGCGATCCGCCTCGAAGTCAACGGGATCGTCCGCGCACTCGCGGTTTTACCGAGCGAGACCCTTGCCGAGGTGCTGCGCGAGCGGCTCGCGCTCACCGGCACCAAGATCGCCTGCGATCGTGGGGCCTGCTCCTCCTGCACTGTCTGGGTGGACGGCGCACCGGTCTGTTCCTGCATGGTGCTCGCCATCGAGGTCGACGGCCACCGGGTGACCAGCATCGAAGGGCTGGCGGGCGAGGCGCTTCACCCGGTGCAATCCGCGTTCATCGAGCACGATGCGATCCAGTGCGGCTTCTGCACGCCCGGCCTGGTCATGAGCTGTGTCGCATTGCTCGAAAGTCATCCCCATCCCACCGAAGAAGAGGTGAAAGCCGCGATCGGTGGCCACCTCTGCCGTTGCGGGACCTATCCGCACGTCATCGCCGCCGTGCTGGATGTGGCGCGGAAGGGAAAGCGCTCACCATGAGCGCCGGGACCCGCACCCAGCTCCAGCCCGTCGGCATCGCCGGGGTATCGCTCGGGCAGGCCGAGCGCCCGGTCGGGGCCGAGGAGGCACCGGCGCTTGCCCCCAATGCGCAGCTCAGCTGCATCGGCCGATCCGCCCCACGCATCAACGGCCACGCCAAGGTGACAGGAAGTGCCACGTATACCGTCGATGTCACCTTGCCGGGCATGCTCCACGCTCGCATCCTGCGCTCGCCCCATCCGCATGCCCGCATCCTCTCCCTCGACACCGGGGCGGCCGAGCGTGAGCCCGGCGTGCGCGCAGTGCATGTCATCGAGCACCCGATCGGACGCGCCATCGAGATCGCCGGCCCGGGCGAGGCCGGGCCGGCGAGACGGCAGCTTCGCTATGTCGGGGATCCGATCGCCGCGGTGGCCGCCGTCACGGCGCATGCGGCGCAGGCCGCGCTCGAGCGGATCCGGATCGAGTATCAGCCGCTGCCATTCGTCATCGACATCGAGGCGGCGCGCCAATCGGATGCGCCGCCGGTTTTCGACCGTCCAGTGCGCACCGAAGTCTTCGGCGGACCGGCGGCTCAATTGCCGCAGCATGGCAATGTGCACGGCCCGGACACCAGTGCCTCGCGGGGGGACGCCGCCGCGGCCCTGAGCGCGGCCGAAATCCTCATCGAAGGCGAATTCCATACGCAGGTGCAGACGCATTGCTGCCTGGAGCCGCACGCGCTGCTTGCCGATTGGCGCGATGAGGGCCTGACGGTGTACATGTCCACCCAATTCACCGCCGGGATCCGCGCGGAACTGGCCACGGCGCTCGGCCTGCCGCTCAGCCGCGTGCGGGTAGTGGTCGATGCCATGGGCGGCGGATTCGGATCGAAGTCGCGCATCGGCAATGACGTGCTTGCCGCGGTTGCGCTGTCGCGCAAAGCCCACGCCCCCGTGCGGCTCGTGCTCGACCGCCACGAGGAGCAGATCGACAGCGGCAACCGTCCCGCGACCGTGCAGCACATCCGCGCCGGTGCCCGCCGCGACGGTACGCTCACGGCCGTGGCGATCGAGGCGTACGGCACGGCGGGGGTTGCGCTCGGCGCCGGCGTCGGCAACTTCGCTCAATCGATCTACGACTGCCCCAATTTCTCGCTTGCGCAGTCCGATGTGTTCATCCATGCCGGTCCGGGCTGCGCCATGCGCGCCCCCGGCAACGTCCCGGGCGCCTTCGCCTATGAGCAGATCATCGATGAGCTGGCCGAACGACTCGCGCTGGACCCGCTCGAGCTGCGCGAGCGGATCGATTCAAGCCCCGTGCGGCGCGAGGAGCGCCGCATCGGCGCCGAGCGCTTCCGGTGGAGCCGCAGGCTCGCGCCCGGCGGGGGCCAAGGCGCACTGAAGCGCGGTCTCGGCATGGCGCAATCGCATTGGCCCGCCCTCGTCCACACCAACTGCGCCTGCGAGGTGCGCATCCTGCGCGATGGCTCGGTCGAAGTGCGCTCCAGCGTCCAGGACATCGGCACGGGCGTCGGCACCGTGTTGGCGCAGGTGGTGGCCGAGGAGCTCGGTCTCAGCCCGGGCGACATCGTGGTGAGAATCGGGGACACCGATTTTCCGGCCGGCCCCCCCTCCTACGGCAGCCGCACGACGGCCTCCCTCACGCCACCGGCGCGCAATGCCGCCTGCCTCGCGCTGCGCAAGCTCATCGCGGCCATCGCGCCGACCCTCGGCACGACGCCCGAGGGACTGACGCTGCGCAACGGACGCATCAGCTCCTCCGATGGACTCCACAGCATCGGCTTTCGCGAGGCGGCCGGACGGCTGCGCACCGAGCAGATCGGCGCGGTGGCGAGCCGTTGCGATGACTACGGCGGATTCGGGCATCGAATGGGCGATTTTGCCTTTGCGCGCAACGGACTCGGCGGCGTGCAATTCGCCGAAGTTACCGTTGACACGGAGACCGGCCGTGTGCGCGTGGAGCGCGTTCTCGCGGTGCACGACTGCGGACGGCCGATCAACCCGCGGCAGATCGAGAGCCAGGTGCACGGCGGCATCCTCCAGGGCATCTCCTACGCCTTGTTCGAGCAGCGCATCCTCGATGCGCCGACCGGCCACATGCTCAACCCCAATCTCGAGCAGTACCGGATCCTGCGCTCGCGCGAGACCCCGGCGATCGAGGTGCACGTCCTCGAGAACTACCAGGGCACCAGCGCGACCGATGCCTACGGCATCGCCGAGCCCTCCATCATCGCCACCGCCCCGGCGATCGCCAACGCCGTCTACAACGCGATCGGCGTGCGGGTACGCACCTTGCCCATGACTCCCGCCGTGATCCTGGAGGCGCTCGGGCGCCTGCCGCATCGGAGCTGACCGCCATGGACGCCTTTGAATGGATGAGTCCGCAAGACATCGAGCAGGCCGCGCGCGCCGCCACCACCACCGTGGCCGCCGCCATGGTACGTGACAGCGGCGAGCCCGCGGCGGGTGATGCGCTCCTCAAGGCGGGCGGCATCGATCTGCTCGATCTGATGAAGGAGGGCCTGCTCAAGCCGCGCCGCCTGATCCACCTGCGCAACATCGCCGGCCTCGACCGTATCGAGGGGGCCGAGGGGGGGTTGCGCATCGGACCGAATGTCACGCTGTCCCAACTCGCGAGTCACGCGGAGGTGCGGATGCGCTTTCGTGCGCTCGCCCAGGCGGCCGGCGCCTCAGCGAGCCCCCAGATCCGCCACCTCGCCACCCTCGGCGGCAACCTGCTTCAGCGGCCGCGCTGCTGGTACTTGCGCTCGCGCGCCCACCACTGTACGCGCAAGGGCGGCGACAGGTGCTTCGCTTTCGGCGGCGAGAACCAGTACCACGCAATCTTCGATCACAAGGGGTGCGCCATCGTGCACCCCTCCACCTGCGCGACCGCGCTCATCGCCTTCGGCGCGCGCCTGGAGATCACCGGGCCGAGGGGAGCCCGGCGCGCGCCGAGCGTGGAGGAGTTCCTCCTCCTGCCCGAAGCCGACCTGCATCGCGAGAACACTCTCGAGCCGGGCGAGATCGTCACCGCAATCGTGCTGCCCGCGCCCGCGCAGGCAACACGCTCGCTGCACATCAAGCAGTGCGAGACGGAGTCCTTCGACTGGCCGCTCGCAGACGTAGCCGTGGTGCTCGACCTCGAGAGCGGTGTCTGCCGCAAGGCGGCGGTCGTGCTCGGTGCCGCCGCCCCTGCCCCGCACCGTGCAAGAGCCGCCGAGGCTGCGCTCACCGGAAAGAGAATCGAGGAGCCCGTCATCCGCGTCGCCGCCCGGGCCGCCCTTCAGGGGGCGGCGCCGCTTGCCAAGAACGGCTACAAACTGCCCATCTTCGAGACGCTGCTCCGACGCGCGCTCCTTGCGGCCACGGAGGGGTGAGCGCAAGCAAAGCGGCCTGCGCCCGCCACCGCCCCCCCCCCGCCGGGCGGCGCCTGCGGGCGCGCGAGGACTTTCTCGAGCAGCTCTCTTTGCCTTCAGCAGCGGACCAGGCGCGTGCAGCACGCAGCGTACGGCTCCTCCGGCCGGAGTGAACCAGGATGGCCTCTCCTCCCCGGGCGCAGCGCTCCCGATGGCATCTTCCCCGCATCGACCCTGCAGTGCTCCCCGCGCACGGGTGGATGCAGGCAGAAGAGCGTATCGACCCCTCCGGCAGCCCTGCGCCTGCCCGGTCCCGGATCAACGCGCGGCACACGGGACGGGTTGCACGGCCTTTTGCGGCGCGCCGCCGCGGCGCCCGGGCAGGAGCCGGGCGGAGTTCAGAATGAATGTCAGCTCGGAGGCGACGTGAATGAACGCCGCCAACAGCGGGTTGAGGAGCCCGGCGGCCGCGAGCGCGATACCGAGCGCGTCCACCCCGATCGTACCCGCGAAATTCACCCAGATGATTCGCCGCGCGCGCCGCGCGATGGCGAGCGTCTCGGCGAGCTTCGCGAGGTCATTGCCCAGCAGCACCACATCGGCGCTCTCCCGCGCCACATCGGTTCCCGAGCCCATGGCAACGCCCACCTGCGCCTCGATCAGGGCCGGTGCATCATTGATCCCATCGCCGACCATCGCAACGATCCTGTGCGCGCCGAGGAGGCCCCGGATGCAGGCTTGCTTCTCTTGCGGGAGCAGGCCGGCCGCCACCTCGGCGATGCCCAGCTGCGCGGCGACCGATTCGGCCACGGCCCGGGTATCGCCTGTCAGAATCATCGTGCGCACGCCCATGGCATGGATCGCGGCGATGGCGCGCTGCGCCTCCGGTCGGACACGATCGGCAGTCTCGATCGCACCCAGGAGAGCCCCGCCGCGCGCAACGTAGACCTCGGCGCAGTCCCGGGGAGCGCTCGCCCGTGGGGCCGGCACCGGGATGCCCTGCTCCTGCATCAGGGCAAGATTGCCGACGAGCACCCGCTCGCCCGCGACGCTCGCCTCGATGCCGCGGCCCGGCCGATAGCCGAAGCGCTCGGGCTCGACCATCACGCGCCCTGACTCGCGCGCATGCTCGACGATCGCCTTGCCGAGCGGATGCTCGGAGCGCACCTCGGCCGCGGCGGCCGCATCGAGGAGCGCCATCGGCTCGACGCCCTCGACCGGGTGCAGTGCGCGGATCGCCGGCTGTCCGAACGTGAGCGTGCCGGTCTTGTCGAGCACGACCGTGTCCACCCGGCCGAGCTGCTCGAGATGCAGCCCGCCCTTGACGATGGCGCCGCCTCGGGCCGCGCGCCCGATCGCGCCCAGGATCGCAAGCGGCGTGCCGGCGGCGATCCCGCAGGCGCCCGCAACGATGATGACGGAGATGGTCGAGCGGATATCGTGAGTGAGGAGGTACGTCAGGAGCGCCGCCCCGAGGGCGAAGTAGACAAGATACCCGGCCAGCCGCTCGGCCATGCGCTGCACCGGAGCCCGGGAACGCTCGGCCTGCTCCACCGCCTCGATGATCTTGCCGTAGCTCGTGTCGCGCCCCAAGCGCTCGACGCGAATCTCAAGCGCACCGGACTGGTTGATCGATCCGGCAAAGACGCCGGCGCCGCGCGTCTTTTCCACGGGAAGCGACTCACCGGTGATGCGCGACTGATCGACGAACGAATGCCCGGCGATCACCGTGCCATCCACCGGGATCCGGCCGCCCGGGTTGACGAGCACGGCATCACCGGGGGCGAGCTCATCGGCCTTGGCCTGGCAGAGGCCATTGGCGCGGCGCACCTCGACGGTCCTCGGAAGGAACTCGAGCAGATCGCCGATCGCCCGGCGGCCACGCGAGACCGTCATGCCCTCCAGGACCTCGGCGGCCAGAACGAACAGCGTGATGAGGAGCGCCGTGAAGTACTGCGAGATCGCCGCCGCCGCCACGATGGCGATGGACATCGACAGCTCCATCGTCATCCGCCGTGCCAACAGGTTCTCGAGCGCCTCCTGGAAGATCGGCCAGCCGCCGATCGCAAGGCCGAGAGCCCCGATCACACTCACCGATCGCAGCGGCTCCCAGACCCCCGACCACACCGCAACGGCCGCCAGCGCGACCAGGACGATGCGCGCTGCCTCGGACCATGCGAGCGCATGGTCATGAAGATCGCCGCCGGGATGGACATCGGCCTGCCCTGCGGCCTCGCCGATGCGCATGGCGGCAGCCGTGCTCGCCACCCCAGCACGGCCCTCGAGCCCGGACGCATTCCTCGCGGTGCGCTCTTTGCTCATGGGAAAACCTGCACCCCTCTCGTGGCGCCTAGCGCAGATAGGTGCGCATCACCTCGATCAGCTCATCGGCCCCCTCCCGGCGCTCGGCGGCGCTCGTCGTCTGCGCTCCGGCGAGGTGCGTCTCGATGTGGTCCTCCATGACCTCGAGCATCAGGCCGTTGATGGCGCCGCGCGCGGCGGCGATCTGCTGCAGGATCTCCGCGCAGCCCCGTTCCGCCTCGAGCGCGCGCTCGAGCGCCTCGACCTGACCGCGGATACGGCGAACCCTGGAAAGCAGCTTGGATTTCTCGCGCGTGGTGTGACTCATCGTCCGGGCCATATTACTCTAGGGGGGTACTGTATCCTCGGATCGAGCGCCCGTCCAGGCGAAGGAGCCTCGGAGGGCAATCGTGCGATGAAAGCGGCACTCCCCGAGACGCCCGCTTGAACTCGGCGCCCGCTCCCCGCACCATCGCCCGACATGAGCGCCCTCACCCTTTTCGGCCTGTTCGCGGTGACCGCGATGCTGGTGTTCTATTCCCTCGAGGAGCGCAACACCCTTTGCATCCTCGGCTTTTCCGCCGCGTGCGCACTGGGCTCCGTATACGGATTTCTGCAAGGCGCTTGGCCATTCGGAATCGTCGAGGCCATCTGGGCGGTGGTGGCGCTGCGCCGATGGCGGACCAAGATCGCGCGCCGCTGAGCGCGTGAGCGGGTACCTGGCGGCCGAGGCCGCTCGCCCGCTACTTCTCAAGCCATGTTCCGGCTATCATCGCCTCACCCTGGCCAGAGCGGGTACGACGTCGTGCCAGACACACGCCCCGGCGTTGCCGACAAGCGCCGGCTGTTCCGGGAGCTGCACCTCAGCGGCTGCTTCGTGATTCCCAACCCCTGGGATCCCGGCAGCGCGCGCTACCTGCAATCGCTCGGCTTCAAGGCGCTCGCAACCACCAGTTCCGGCTTCGCGTGGTCGCAGGGCCGCTGCGATTACGGGATTTCCCGCGACCGCGCCTTGACCCACTTCGCTGCGATGGTCGAGGCGACCGACGTGCCGATCAACGCCGATTTCCAGAACGGCTTTGCGCACGATCCCGCAGGCCTCGCCGAAAGCATCGCGCTCGCCATCGATACCGGCGTCGCCGGCATCTCGATCGAGGACTCCACCGGGGATCCGGCGAGCCCGCTCTACCCTGCCGAGCTCGCCGCGGCCCGGATTCGCGCCGCCCGCGAGGCGATCGAGCGCAAAGGCGGCGATACACTGCTCGTTGCACGGGCGGAATGCTTCCTCGTAGGAAGACCCGACATCGAGGAGACCGTCGCACGGCTGAAGGACTATGCCGATGCCGGGGCGGACTGTCTGTATGCCCCGGGGATCCGACAGAGCGGGGATATCCTCCGCGTGGTCGAGCGCGTGGCGCCGAAGCCCGTCAACCTTCTCGTCGGCTTCCCGAGCCCGCTCACGGTGAGTCAGATTGCCGCACTCGGCGTGCGCCGGATCAGCGTCGGCGGAGCACTCGCGCGCTGCGCCTGGAGCGGCTTCATGCGCGCCGCGACGGCTCTGGCGCAGGGGGGAAGCTTCGAGGGCTTCCGCGAGAGCGCCTCCGGGGACGCTCTCGACTCCCTCATGCGCGAGCCGCAGGCCGGTGCGCCCGCGCCCCGCGGGTGAAGACAGCCGGCTCGACCGGCGGGCGGCCGGCGTTCGCACGCACCGGCCGGGCAAGCCTGCACAGGATGAGTCGGAATCAGGCGATTTTCCCTGCCGGCGCAAGCGGCGCCATCGGGCTGCAGCCCGAGGCCGGCGCACGACCGGTCGCGGGCCGGCCCGTTGCGCGCGAGCGCACGGTCGCCTCCGCCAGATAGTCATCGCCGGAGCGGGTCCGGGCGCGACGCTCGATGACGGAAGTCTCCACATGGGGATCGGTCGCTCCGGCGCGATGCGCCGCCGCCAGCGCAAGAGCGCGCGAGACCTCCTTCGCCGCCTCGAGCGCTTCCTCGGCCTCGCGGAAATCCCGGATACCGGCCGGGTCGTGCACCCGAAACACCCGCCATTCCGGCTGATTCACCAACACGTCGCGGGTCTCTGAGACCACCCCGGCCACCGCGCCCACCGCATTGCACACGGCGGCATGCTCGGGAACGACCAGCCGCGCGCCGAGCCGGCGCGCGACTTCGGGATAAAAGGCTGCAGCGGGCGCGCCGATGGCCACGAGCGGGTTCGACAGATGCAGCCGGGCATCGAGAAGCCGGGAGACCGTGGCGCCCTCGACCGTGCGCTCGATCAGCACGCCGAGCGGGCCCCAGCGCCCCTCGTGCGGCTCGACACCGGGGTCCTGCGCCAGCGCGCTTTCCAACACCACCCTCGCCGCCCGCTGGATGACCTGCTCATAGACTCGCCCGCATAGCCCCTCCGGTGTGTCCTTGCCCGGGCGCGCTCGCTCGTTGCGCTCTTCGGTCGCGAGGATCTCCGCGCCGAGCCGGGCGGCATCGGTGCTCCAGCCGCTCTGGCGACCGAGCACGTGCAGCGCATCGCTCGGCGTGAATCCCGCGATGGTTGCCAGCCCCCGGTCCACCAGGCGCTGCAGCGCCTCAACGCCCTGCGCGGTGCGCGCCACGGCATCGAGCCGTTGCGGTGTCGTGGCAAGCGCCTCCCAGACCCGCTGCTCGAGGCGATCCAGATGCGCTCCGGGCTCTCGTCCGGGATTGCGATGACCGAACTGTCCGGCAAACGACGGCAGGTGCTCCGTGCCGGCGAGCAGGGCGAGCTCCGCCAGCACCCCGGGAAATTGGTGGGCAAGCAGACTGAGCGGCAGGACTCTGCGCGGACCGATCGTGATGCGCCCGTCCCGATCGATGCGCACCTCGCTGTCGCCCCCGAGGCCGCAGGTGTGCACGTCGATCGCTTGAACCATCGTCCTCCACCCGGCGATCACCGCGCCATCGGCACGCACCACCGGACGCTCGCCGGCGATGATCGCCACGTCGGTTGTCGTACCGCCCATGTCGGCGACCGCGAAATCGGAGAGCCCGGTGAGAAACGCCGCCCCCACCACGCTCGCCGCCGGTCCCGAGAGCACCGTCTCGACCGGATACTCTAGAGCGACCTCGGCCCGGATCAGGGTTCCATCGCCTTTCACGATCATCAATGGCGCCTCGATCGCCTCCTGGCGCAGGCTCGCGCGCAACGCCGTCAGCAAATGGCGGATGTGGGGCACCAGACGGGCATTGAGCGCGGCGGTCAGCGCGCGCTTGGGGGCATTCAACTGCGAGGTCAGCTCATGGCTGCAAGTCACCGGCTTGCCGCTCAGGCGCCGGACTTGCTCTCGTATCCGTAGCTCGTGCTCGGGGTTGCGCACCGAGAACTGCGCCGCGACCGCGAACGCCTCGACCCGCGGCCCGAACTCGCTCACGGCCGCCTCGACCGCCGCCTCATCGAGCGGCTCCTCCTCCTTGCCGGTCGGGTCATGTCCGCCGTGCACCCGCACAACCGCCGCTCCGGCACTCTTGAGGCCGGCCTGCTCCACCATCCGCTCGGAGAAGCCGGCGAGGATGGCGCAGATCGGACTGAAACGATTCTCGATCACCGCATTGGTCGCGAGCGTCGTCGAGACGGACACGAGCGAGACTTGGCGGCGTGCGCCCTCGGGCAGCGAGCTCAGCACCGAGCGCAGCGCCGCCTGAAGCCCGATCGACAGATCCCAATGGGTCGTGAGCGCCTTGGCGCTCGTGATGACGCGCCGCTCACCATCGAGAACGACCGCATCCGTGTAGGTGCCGCCCGTGTCGAGTCCGACCCAGAGCTCCGGGGCGGAATTTGAGGTGTCGAGCAGACGGTCGGTGTTCATATCGCGTGCACGCTGCCAAAGAGATTCGAAAAGTGCTTGCCCAAAAGCGACGTTGACTTGCGTCCGGCCGTTCCGGAGGCGGCGATCGGCAGCCGCTCGGGGTGAAAACGCCGCGTAGAGCCGCTCACTCCACGGGCAACGGGTCGAGCGAATGTTTTCGATGATGACAGGCTCATCGTTTACCCCATGGATGCGTGCGGAAATCCCAGCGGAGGAGCGGAAGGCAAGATCGCACTGCATCTAATTGAATCAAAAGAGATTTCTTTCGCCTCGCAGCGCTGCCTCGCCGCATTGTGAAGGGCTCGCGGGCGGCCATCCATTCGGACGCAGACTCGAGGTCCGCCAGAAGCCCGGGCGCGCCTGCCGCCCGGCCAACAGGCTCATTTCGCCGCACGGTCTTGACCTCGGTGTGCACTGATCCGCCATAATCGCCCACGGGCGGCCCAAATGAGCGATTTACATAGAGCGTTGGCGCAGATCGAAGCGATCCGGGATCAGGTCGCTCGCGCCACGGAGTTTCGCGGCTACGACCCCGGGACTCTGGCGGGCACGGGCGCGTTGGCGGCCATCGCCGCCGCCTTGCAGGGGGCGTTGATCAACACCCCCGCGCGCCACCCCAGCGCGTACTTGAAGCTTTGGGTCGGCACGGCGGCATTGTCGTTGGCGCTCATCAGCGTTGAGACCGTTTCGCGGGTGCGGCGCTCTCATTCCACACTCGCGCTGCCGATGCTGCGCTCCGCGGGCGGTGAGTTTCTTCCCTCCATCGTGGCGGGGCTGCTGCTCACCGTGGTGATCGCGCGCGATTCGGCGGCCGAAGTGTGGATGCTGCCCGGACTCTGGCAGGTGATATTCAGCCTGGGTGTATTCTCCTCGTGCCGGCTGCTTCCGCGCCCCATGTTCGCGGTCGGCCTGTGGTACCTCAGCACCGGCCTGATCCTGCTCGCGTGCGGCAACGGCGCGTGCGGTGAGGGCGCGTGCGCGCTCTCGCCCTGGGCGATGGGCATTCCTTTCGGAATCGGGCAGATTCTGGTTGCGGCCGTTCTGCGCTTCGGCCATTGGGAGACAAATGAGATCTCATAATGCGAAAAGGGAGCAGCCGCGCCGGTTCGCCTACCGCGGACTGGACCGGGTCATCCACGAGCGTGCGCGGCTGAGCATCCTCGCCTCGCTGCTCGCTCACCCGAAGGGGCTCGCGTTCGGCGAGCTGCTGGATCTGTGCGACTTGACCGACGGCAACCTCAGCCGCCACCTGCAGCTGCTGCAGACCGAAAAGCTCATCACCGTCGCGCGGGAAATCGGGCCCGGCCGGCCGCAAACGATGTGCCGGCTCACCGCCCTCGGCCGCAGGCGTTTGCTCGAGTACCTCGCGGTGCTCGAGCAGGTGCTCGTCGATGCCGCCGAGGCGCTCGGCACCGACGCCGGTCCTGCTGTCCGGCCGGCCTCGGCTCGCGGCTGAAGGCGCCCGTCCCGCCACGGCGCTCCGATGAGCGCCGTGGCGGGGCTCCCCGGCCGGAGGCGTTCCGCGCGCGGACACCGGCGGCACCCGTGCGCGACGCCTCGATCATGTACTTTGCGCGATAAAGCTTGTGATAGAATCCGCCGCTCGGAGCACGGCTCGAGGCCAGGGCGGCCCGCGCACGGACTTGTCGCATGCGGCCGATGGGGCGTGTTGAGGCATCCGCAGGCTGCACCCGGTTGCGAGGCAAGACCGTGCTTGGTCCACGAACGAGGCTGAAACTCACCATGACAACTCGTTTCCCATCTGCCCGCCCCGCCCCGCCCCGCCCGCTCGCCGCGACGCTGCTGGCACTGCTCGTGGTGTTCCTCGCACCCGTCGCCCGTGCCCGCGCCGACGAGGGGCCCCCCGGAGGCGCTCCCTCGCCCACCTCCCGGTCATCGACCGGAACGAGCTCATCGCCGGCGCAGACACCGGCGTCGACCCACGCGAAGACGCGCAAGTTCCGGCTGAAGCCCGGCGCATGGTGGCGGCGGCCGTGGGTGCTGCCGACCGCCGGGCTGGTGGCATTCCTCACGGCGATGAGAATCCGCGAGGGAACCAGCCACGGCCCCTTCGGCATCGATTACAGATTGAAAATGCAGGACAACAACGGAATCTTGTCCCGCTCGAACCAGCTGGGACTGGAATACGGAACGGTCGCCTTCGAGGCCGC
This sequence comes from Pseudomonadota bacterium, assembly GCA_021805865.1. Taxonomy (GTDB): domain Bacteria; phylum Pseudomonadota; class Gammaproteobacteria; order Steroidobacterales; family Steroidobacteraceae; genus 13-2-20CM-66-19. The sequence goes on along the minus strand of JAJZDX010000013.1, from coordinate 48,818 downwards.
CGGCGCACTCGTCCTCGGCAATCACAAGGGGCTCGGCCACGTGTTCTGGCAGGCGGCCGACTCATCGGTGTTCGCCGGCTTCGCCGCCGATGCGCTCAAGTACGCCTTCCGCCGCGCGCGACCCTTCCAAGGCAAGGGCCCGAACGCCTTCTTCGACGGCATGTCTCAAAGCTTCCCGAGCGGGGAGGTCACGCTGCAGGCGAGTTTCGTCACGCCCTTCATCCTGCACTACCGGCATCGGTACCCGTGGATCTGGGCCGCGGAGCTGTTGCCGATCTACGATGCGTACGGGCGCATGAAGAGCCAGGGACACTGGCAATCGGATGTCCTCGCCGGCTGGATCCTCGGCTCCGCCTTCGGCTACTGGGCCTCGCAACGCAAGATTCCGCTGCTCGTTGAGATTCTGCCGCGCGGCGCTGCGATCGGGTTCGTCAAGGACTTCTGAATGCGCCGGCCGCGGACGGCGCTGGCGGTGCGCACGCTCCCCGGCTGCGCAATCCCGTCCACCCGCGGCAACTGGGGCGGGAAGGTCACGGTGGCGCCGGGCGGGGCCCGTGTGCGCCGCGCGGCGGTGTCGGCGGCCGCCCCGTGGGTATGGGGCCCGCTTGCCGGCGCCGCGGCGCTGCAGACGGGCAACTTCGATCACCGCCTCTCGCGCTCGGGCCGGACACACACGCCGATTTCCGGCTCGAACGCGAATGCCACGCGATGGAGCTAGCGGCTGCGCAGCACCTCCGTCGCAGTGGACATCGCGGCGATCCTGTTCGCCCCGAGCGGCCGCCTCGGCAAGACCTGGCTCGAGGAGAAGGCCAAGGGGTACCTCCTCAATCTGCTCGCCGCCACCACCGCGATCGAATCCAATACGCCGATCAGCCGCTCGGTGCACCGCGAACGGCCGAACCACACAAACGACCACAGCTTCCCGTCGAATCACACCACCGCCGCGGCCGTGTACACCCGGCTCGCAATGCTCAATCGCGAGCAGATTCCCATGGATCGCGGCGTGCGCGATGCGCTCGATGCGGGCCTGCTCGGACTTACCTTCGCCACCGCATGGGCGCGCATCGAGGGCGGCTGGCACTATCCCTCCGACACCCTCTTCGGCATGGCGCTCGGCACCTTCTGCGCCGATTTCCTCACCCGCGCCTTCATGGGCCTCAACGACCCGTGCCCGGTGACCAGGCTGAGGGCGCGGCGCGTCAGAGTGAAGCGCACCCTGCGGCTCTGCCCGGGCGCAGGATGAATGTGCGCAAATCCACGCAGCGCCCGCAACGGCGCTCCCGGCACGGGCGGGAACTCGAGGTAGACCTGCCCGAGCTCCTCTCCCGCGCGCCGCCCGTGTTGGTTACTTTGGCCGACACGGCCAACCGCGATCGCCGAGGCCTCCGTCTGGGTGGGCCGATAGTGATGTCCGGTGAAGATATCGCGCACCGCGTCGCAGTCGGATACGACATCGCCGTGAAAGTGCCACGCGCCTCGCAGGGTCTTCTGCAGCAGGAAGCGGTTGGCGCACGCGGGCTGCCCGTTCACCGCCACCTAGGCGCACAGGACCGAGCCGGCATGCCCCTGCACCACCGCGGCGCGAAATGCCGGCAGATAGGTGTCATCCAGACCGTGCAGACTGATGTCCTCATCGACGAAGTGCCGCATCGGCTCCGGTCCGCTATAGGCATCGAAGTGCTTCGGCGTGGCGATCGCCCGTCAGCAGCGCCGGTTCGAGCCGTGCATGCCGGGCACACAGGCGACCGCCAGTCGCGCGCTGAGGAATGGATCCTCCCCGCAGCTCTCCCGACAGCGACCCCCGGCGCGGATCTCGGCAGATGTTATGGTAGCGCTACCTCACGAATGCTGGTACTGTCGGGCTTTATCGCGAACTGTCAAGCACGCAGCGGCTTGCGCCGCAAACACACGTAAAAGAGGCTGGCGCGCAGGCGAGTCACATGATGAAACAGAAGGCGCCGCCGCGGCTCGCGATGCTGACTCTCACCACCCTCTCCTGGGCGGGCGCCGGTCACGCGACGGTCCGGGCGCCGCGCGCGGGCGTCGCCGACGGCGAGCTGTCGGGGTTGCGCGAAGGGGGCGTCGATGCCTTCCTCGGCGTGCCCTACGCCGCGGCGCCGACCGGTGTGAATCGCTGGCGCGCTCCGCAGCCGCTGCGGCCTTGGCACGGGGTGCGCCTCGCCCGCCACTTCGCGCCGAGCTGCCTGCAGACGCTCAGCCCGCGCGGCATCGGTCCGTGGTCCCCGGAGTACATGGTGCATGGGCGGGTGAGCGAGAGCTGTCTGTATCTGAACATCTGGGCGCCGGCGCACGCCGCGCGCCCGCTGCCGGTCATGGTGTGGATTCCGGGCGGGGCGTTCATCTCCGGCTCCGGCTCGGTGCCGGTGTACAACGGGCGCCACCTCGCGGCACAGGGCATCATCGTGGTCACGATCAACTACCGGCTCGGGGTGCTCGGGTTCTTCACCGACCCGGCGCTCGCGGCGCAAGCCAAGCGCCTGCGCGAGCCGCCGGGCAACTGGGGCCTGCAGGACATGATTGCGGCGCTGCGCTGGGTGCGCCGCAACATCGGCGCATTCGGCGGCAACCCCCGCGCCGTCACCGTCGCCGGCCAGTCAGCCGGCGCGATCGCCGTGCAGGAGCTCATCGTCTCGCCGCTCGCCCGGGGCTTGTTTGCCCGCGCCATTGCCGAGAGCGGCCTGCCCAACTCCTTGCCCACCCCGTCGCTTGCGACGGCCGAGCGCGCCGGGGAGGAGTTTGCCCGCGCCAAGGGCGCCACGACGCTCGCGGCGCTGCGCGCGCTGGCGCCGGACCGGCTCGCCACCACCGCCGCCCCGATGAGCAGTCCGCTCATCATGCCGATCGTCGACGGCAAGCTGCTGCCGGCCGCTCCCGAGCGACTGCTCGCCCGGGGACGCTTTGCGCACATACCGGTCCTCATCGGCCTGAACGCGGATGAGAGCACCGGGTTTCACGCCAATCCCGTCCGGCTGAGCCGCACCGCCTGGCATGCCTACCTGAGGAGAACCTTCGCGGCGCTCGCCCCGCGCTTCGCCCACCTGTTCCCGGCCCCGAGTGCACGCGCGCGCGCGCGCGCGCTCAGGGCGGTGCGGCGCGACCTCGGACTCGCCGCACTGTATCAGTGGAGCCATTTGCGCCTCGCCCACGCGCACCCGCCCGTCTATGCCTACCTGTGGACACATGTGGAGCCGGGGCCGCGCTCGAGTCTCTGGCGGGTGTTTCACTCCTCGGAGATTCCCTATGTCTTCCAGACCCTCGCGGCGGCGCCGCAGCGGCACTTCACCGCCCTCGACCGGGTGATCTCGCGTCGCATGTCACGCTACTGGGTCAACTTCGTGAAAACCGGCGATCCGAACGGGGCGGGGTTGCCGCACTGGCCGAAGCTCACCCGGCGCAGACTTCGGATCATGCAGCTAGGGGCGCGCGCCGTACCGAGGCCCATCCTCGCGCCGCCCCTGCTGCGCTCGATGCGCGCATTCATCGACTCCGGAGGCACCCCGAAGCTGTTCTGAGCGCCTCGGCGCGGCCACGCTCCGCGCCTTGCGAAGGAGTGAGGACTGTGGGCGCTGTGAAAAGCCCCGCGCTCAAAACGGATAGCCGATCCCCGTGAACACCGCGGCCCCTTCACTGCCATAACCGACATCGACGTAGCCGACCACGTACGGCTGGGCGATACCCCGGAATCCAACGCCGATGACGTTGTGGAGCTTGTCGACGGGGAACGTGGAGCCGCGGGAAAACACCCGGCCGGTGTCGACAAAGGGCGCGATCTGCAGATCGAGGCGCGTCCCGAAGGCGTTGAGCGCGAACAGCTTCTGGCGAAATTCCAGGTTCGCCACGAAGGAATTGCGATCGACAAAGCGCGAGTCGACGAAACCCCGCAGCGTCTGGCGTCCGCCGAGGATGCTGCTGTCCCCCCCGATGCTGCTCAGGGCCCAGAAGGGAGCCGCGTTCACCGTCGGCATGTACCGCAGGTCCACGTGGGTCACGATCGTCAGCGAATCGAGCGGCGACCAGTAGAATCGGCCGTCGAAACCGGCCTCCGTGAACAGCGGATGGGCGGGTGACCCGTTGCGCGCGGCGACTCCACCATAAAAGATCACCTCAACTCCACGGCTCGGCAGAGTGACACTGTTCAAGGTGTCGTACGTCAGGGAAACGCGATGCAGCAGCATGTGGGTCGTGCCGGTGCCCGGCACGTGCGCAAAGCGGCTCGTGAGCGAAGCGATGCCCGACAGGTGGCCGCCGATCACTTTCACCTTCTTCGCAAGAAAGGTGTACGCGAACTGCCAGGTATGCGTGATGTTCCACCCGAGCGTCGCCTGCAGCCACGCCTGCTGGTCGATGTAGACGGTTTGGGCGGCAAGGGGCGTTTCGTTGCCGATGCCGAAAAAGCGGTCCGTGCCGCTGCGGTCGTAGTCGGCTTCGGCGGTCAACGACCAGCGGCTCTTGCGCAGCAGCCCGCTTTCGTAGCGCGCATCCAGGCTGCTCTGGACATGCTGCTCGGCGCTTCCAACAAGCGACCACTCGCTATCCGCGGACGGATAGGCGAGGATCCTCACGTGCCCTCCCCAGCCGAAGTCGTTGCTGTGCACGATGTCCGGCGCGATGATGCGTATGATTTCCCCGTTGCGCCCATGCTGCAGCAACGTGGGAATGATCCCGTACGTTTGGCCGCTGGTTGGGCCCACGGAGATGAACGGGATGGGCACCACGGGCCACGTGGCCGGATCGAGCAGGCTGAAATGGACCTTGATCGGGTGAAGCTGGGCGGTGTCCTCCCGCCTCTGCGGCTCGGTGGCACGGGCCGTGAGGCTGAAGGCCGCCAGGGCAAGCAGCAAGACCATGCCTCGCGGCACTTTTACGCCGGCATCTCCCAAAGGCTCACCGCTCCGTTTGTCGCAGCGGAATGCGACCCGCACGACACCCGCGGACCAGGCGTCTCTCGCAGCGGCTACAGTGAGCGGCGCATCCTCTTCCCGCAATACGTACAGGACGCTACCGGATTTCCAACACGCTTGCCATGGGACGGCCTTCGCCAGACGCACCGTGCCCGGTGCAGCCGGAGGGCTCCGGCATCGGTCACCGTTCCGGCTGCCCGGCGAGGAGAGCGCTTACGAGGACCGCCTTCGCAGACGGGGAGTTTCCGAAGCCGAGAGTGAGTCGCCCGCGCCGCAGGCCCTCGAGTCCGCGAGGGCCTGCGGCGCGCGGAGCGGCTATTCGAGCGCGATCCGCGGAAAGTAGAACGAGACGGTCCAGTTGGGCATGTCGACGATCTCGCTGATGCGCAGATCCCCGCAGACGCTGCACAGCAGATAGGCGTCGATCGCGGGAATCCCGTACTCCCGCCCCAGCCAGTCGATCATCGAGCGAACCGCATCGCGCGATGCGCCCATGAGGTCAGGTCCAATGCCGGTGCTCGCCAGATAGCCCCGGGCATCGAGGTGGCGCGCGACCGGCCCCGCGGTGAGCAGCCGCGGAAAGGCGAGCGGTTGGCGCTTGATGAGATCGAATCGAAGCGCGACGCGCATCGGGCTCTCGAGCGCCGTGCCGCAGACCTCGCCGTCGCCCTGCGCCGCGTGGGTGTCACCCACCGAGAACAGGGCGCCGGGGACCTCCACGGGCAGATGCAGCACGCTGCCGCAGGCGATGTCGCGCAGGTCCATGTTGCCCCCGACCCGACGCGGCGGCACGATGCTGTGGCAGCCGGGCTGCGCCGGAGCGACCCCGATGGTACCGGCAAAGGGCTTCAGCGGGACCCTCGCCCACGACCCGAAGGCGCAGGGCGTCAGGGCGCGCTCGTCGTAGCGCCATAGGTGCAGCGCCGGCTCCTTGAATTCGTCCGCGAGCAGCCCGAAGCCCGGGATGTTCGCCGTCCAGCCCCACCCGGACGGCGCGAACGACAAGACGGTCACTGTCAGGATGTCGCCGGGCTCGGCTCCCTCGATGTACACCGGACCGGCCACCGGATTGACCCGGGCGAAATCAAGTCCACCCACGTCCGCGGCGACCGAGGCGCGGGAGAGCTGGCCTCCGGAGGCGTCCTGCACCTCGAACTCAAGCGACTGGCCCGGCGCGACGCGTGCCACCGGCGCCAGGCTGTTGTCCCAGCCGTAGTGCTGCTCGTGAATCGTGTGGCGATGGGTCATGGCCGGGGATGGGTGGCGCGATCCACGTACTGTATCATGGATCTCGCTGCCACCGGACTCGGCCGCGGCACCTCGCCCGTCCCCGGAGCCACAAACATGTCGCTTGAGCAATTCGGCTACGAGGATCAGCTCGATCGCGCGCTCACCCTGGGCGATTTGATCGTCTATGGGATGATCTTCATGGTGCCCATCGCTCCGTTCGCCGTCTTCGGGTTCGTGTGGCGCGACGCCAAGGGCATGGTTGTTCTCGCGTACCTGATCGGCCTCGCTGGCATGCTCTTTACCGCGCTCAGCTACGCGGCCATGTCGCAGGCGTTTCCGTTGGCGGGCTCGGTGTACGCCTACGTTCAGCGTGGGTTGCACGAGACCGCGGGCTTCCTCGCCGGCTGGCTCATTCTCCTCGACTACATCCTCATTCCGGCCCTCCTCTATCTGTTTTCGGCCGTGGCCCTGCACCCGCTGCTGCCTGGCGTTCCCGCCTGGGCCTGGCTGGTCGGATTCGTCGCCCTCAATGCAGCAGCGAATGTGCTCGGGGTGCGGTTCACCTCGCGCCTGTACAAGGTGCTCCTCGCGCTGGAGCTCCTGATACTGGCGCTGTTCGTGATGTTCGCAGCGCTCGCGCTCCACAGGGGTGAAGGGGCCGGCCGCCTGACGCTCGCGCCCCTGTACGATCCGCACGCGTTCTCGCTCACCACCGTGGCGGGCGCCACCTCCATCGCGGTGCTGTCCTTTCTCGGTTTCGATGGCATCTCCACACTGTCGGAGGAGAGCGCGGGGACGCGCAACGCCATCGCCCGGGCCACGCTCCTGTCCCTCATCCTGATCGGCGCGCTGTTCATGCTGCAGACCTGGCTCGCCGCCGATCTCGCCCAAGGGATGCGCTTTCGCTCCGCGGCCACGGCCTTTTACGAGATCGCCGCACGCGCAGGCGGGGCCGGGCTGCGTCTCGCGGCGATCCTCGCCATCGTCATCTCGTTCGGCATCGCCAACGCCATGGCCGCCCAGGCCGCGGTCTCGCGCATCCTCTTCGCGATGGCCCGCGACCGCAAGCTTCCCGCCGTGCTCGCAGCCGTGCATCCGCGCTTCAAGACACCTTACATCAGCACGCTGCTCGTGGCAGGCGTCTCGCTGCTCGTGGGTCTGTTCTTCGAGCACCGGATCGATGACTTGAGCCGCGTGGTCAATTTCGGCGCCCTCACGAGCTTCGCCCTCCTGCACCTCGCGGTCGCCTACCATCACTACTTCCGCCGGCGCACCGGCGCATGGTTTCGACACTTGATCTGTCCGCTCGCCGGACTCGGCGTGATCCTCTACGTGCTCTACGGCATGAATCCGGTCGCGAAAATCCTCGGCGGTTCCTGGCTCGCAATCGGCGTCCTCTACTATCTCGTGCTGACGCTGCGCGCTCGGGCCCGGCGGGCCCCGGCAAGCATCCCCCCGGGTTGACAGCACGACGGCCCTCAGACCGGCTGCCTCGGGATCGCCGCGCCTCGACGCCGACGGCTCAACATCCGCTCAAGCGCCAGGGGCGGCGCGGGCGGACTTGCGACCACGGCGGGCCGCGCCGCGGTGCCGATTGCGCGCCGAGATCCGGTCCATCAACGCGAGCAGCACGCCGGAGACGACGAACGTCAGCTGAATGACGATCATCCAAAGCAACCGCGCCGGCTTGACGCGTGCGGTCGGGTCCCCGAGCAGGAGGAAGGTTCGCAGCAGCGTGATGGCGCTGATCGCCACGATGGAGGCGATGACCTTGAGCTTGAGATCGGCGAAGTCGATGGTGCCGAGCCAGACGGGGCGATCCAAGTGCTCATCGATGTGCAGCCGTGAGACGAAACTCTCGTATCCGGCGAACATCACGACGAGAAGCAGGTTGCCGGCGAGCGACAGATCCACCAGCGACAGGGCGAGCAGGATCACCTGCTCGCCCGTGAGCGTTCCGAGATGTCCGAGCTCGCGCAAGAGCGAGCGCGTGAACACGAAGACGATCGCCCCCAGTGCGAGGATCATCCCGGCGTAAAGCGGCGCAAGGAGCCAGCGCGCTGCGAAGAGCAAGCGCCCGAAGCGAATCTCCAGCACCTGTGTCCTTTTGCCCGGCAAGCCGATCTCCGCGTCCGAATGCCTCAGGTACGCTCAGATGTGCATCGGGTACAAACTGTGCGGCGCCGAGCCGCCCGGAGCGGGCCGCGCGCCCCTCAGCCGGGCGGGAAGCGCGCGAGCACCGCATCGACGGCCTCGCGAATGGGCTCGGCCGAATGCTCCATGTCCTCGCGGCTGAGCGGCTTCTTGGCCCAACCATGCCAGACCGGCCGATGCGTCTTGCCATCGAACACATCGATGCCGAGGATGCCTTCCCGGTATCGATAGACATCGACGCCCGTGCCCCAGTAGGGGTACCCCCACCAGCGCGGACCGTACCAACCCCACGGTCCTGCATAGGGCATCGGGTAGGCGCGCAGATCGACGCGCTCGCGCGAGCCGATGGTGAAATCGACCGCAAAGTCCGCCTGTTGGAGTTCGCTCACGTAGCGGTAGCCTTTCCGCTCGAGCGCGGATTCAATGGCATCGCGCGTTCGTTGGACCACCAACGGGTCGGCGACGCCATAGTTTTCCCGCGGCAGCCAGGTAAAGGTGTGGTAGGCAGAGAACGGAGCTGCCCGGTCGTAGTCGCTGCCCACCTGGAGCGTCTCACACCCGCTCAGCACCAGCATCACCGGCAACAGAAGCGCGGCGGCAAACGCCACCCAGCTGCGCCAGCGCGCCGCCTGGCATCCGTTTGCATCGGCATTCTCTCTCATGGCGCATTCTCTCCAGGTTGACTGACGACGCCCAGCGCCTGCAGCGTGCGCCGCCCGCTCTCCTGCGTCCATCCGTAGGTCTAGCAACCGCGAGGGAAAATGCCTACTTTCCCGCGCCCGCCCCCGGAAAGCCCGTCCGCGCCATCATCTTTGTCTGCGGCCCGCGCCTCACCCGCCACGCCGGCGCCCTCGGCCATCTATCGACCGGCATGCTGCTGATTGCGGTGAGCACATCGCTGCCGCAGCTCGTCACCGACCCATACGCCAGCGCGCTGCGCGCCGGGCAACCCGAAGCCACGGCCCCGGAGCACCCCTCGCTCGGCGCAACTCACCGCACGGTGCTGCGCCGGAGCATCTGCGGCTTTGTCCTCGACGCGGCGGCGCCCCCGGCCGCTTCAACCGGGCAGTCACCTGTTTGGCACAACCCACGGCTTGTGCGGAAAGCTCCTATGTACAGTGCCGCACCGGCGCCTATGCTGTTGCCGGTATCGTCCAAACGCCGGCTGCAACCCGAGGTGTTACCATGTTCAACGCACGACGTCTCGCCCACTGCGCCGCAGCGGCTCTGCTTGCCTCAGGACTGTGCCTGACGAGCGCTGCGCTCGCGGATAATGCGATGGATACCATCATTGTCGAGGCCGGCGTGATGACCAAGACGGTGGTTGATCACACCACCATCGGCGCGCCCATCGAGGAAGTGACGCTCACGCATCGCGTGAGTTATGCGGACCTCAACCTGGCGACGCACTCAGGCGCCACGGAACTGAAGCGACGGGTGGAGGAAACCGCGCGTTTCGCCTGCGAACAGCTCGACAAGCTCTATCCGTTCGAGGAGAAAGAAACACCGACATGCACCCGGGATGCGGTCGACCGGTCGGCAAGCCAGGTCGATGAGGCCATCGCCGCGGCCGAGAAACAGGCCCAGGAAGAGTAAGGCACGCGGTGGCGCCTGCCGCAGGCAGGCGCTGCGCCCGGAGCACGGCTGCTCCGAGCGCCCTCGGCCAGGGACCCTGTGCCCTCCGCATGAACGGCCGGTGCATGGGCGCCACCGAGTGCGCCTGCGCAATGCGCCTCCCTCGAGGCTCCTCGGCACGCCGGACGGCGTGGCCTCAACCGCCCAGGCGAGGACCGTCAAGGGTGGGCGCACATCCTAGTACGACGACACGCAAATATCGAGATGTAGACCAACTGCGCGAGCCAATAAACGGCACTTCCTGATCCCACATGGCGCGGTCCCTGACGTTTCAAAATCAAGGTGTCGTGATACTAGGACAGACTCCACCCGGCGCGCGGCTTGCACCTTCCGGTCCAGACTGTGGATCCCCGGACCTCACACGCCCATCGCTCCAGGAGCGGACCCGGCGCACCGGTCGATGCACTTTCCCTCACCAAGGGAGGACCGGCGCGCGGGGCTCGAGACCGGCGAACTCGATGTCCGCGATCTCGGCCTTCATGAGCTTCTCCATCGCCTCTACGCGTTCCTGGGGAACATCGATCAGAAGCAGAATCTTCCCTTCCTGATCGATCGCCTGCTGGAAGCGCCGCAGACGCGAGCTGCGAACCGACGCGCCGGCGAGGAACCCCGCGAGGCCGCCCGCGCCGACTCCAAACAGCGCGAACAACGGCAGCGCGGCGCCGCCGAGCGCAACGCCGGCCTCCTCGACGCTCAGCACCAGCAGTCCGGCAAGCGTGCCGACGATCCCCCCCAAAGTCAGACCGCGCTCGAGACCGGGTACGGCATCGGTCTTATCCATACTCTCGGTACGCAACTCATCGAGCTGAATGTCATGGCGGGCGATCACCATCAGACTCGAATCCTCGACGCCCGCGCGGCGCGCCGCAGCCACGGCTTTGCGGGTGACCTCGACGTCTCGACACAGAAAGCACAGGCGACTCATTCTGGCTCCATAGGCAAGTTCTCTGGCAGCCGGACCCTGACGCGCACAGCGCCCGGGGCGGGATTCACCGGCTCGCGTGATGGCCCACACCGGCTCCCGCCGGCTACCCGGGTCCCGGACCACGCAGCCGATACACCCGCCATCGAGGCCGCCGCCCAAGGACCGCTCAACGGCCTCGAGCCGCAGCGGTGTCGGCCATCAACACCTCGGCGCTCAGGTGGGTGCCCAGCGTAAGTTGATGAGGAATGCAGTTCGACTGGTAGCGGATGTGCCGGGTGCTGAACAGCGGCAGGAACGTCTCCTTGAACTGCTCGATCAGCTCGCAGTTCCCCTCCTCCTGCACCCCGGCGTTGTCCGGCATGAGCACGACATTCCGCCAGTGCGCGGTCACCACGGGCCCACCGGCCTTCCTGCCGTCCCGCGAGGAGGCCGGCACGAGCACCCGCATGGTCACTCGTACCCCGGGGAAGGGCTCGACGCCAAACGGCCTGGTGCACCCGTACGGGAGGACACTGAGGTCCCGCGCACCGAGCTTCGAGAGCATCTCCTCGATCTTGTCCCGCAGGCCATCGCAGGAATAGTGGGTGGTGAAACCCTGATAGACGAAGCTGACGGCTCGGGACGCCCAGACCGCCTCGACACCACTCTGCCCCGCCGCCGGCGCCGAAGGCGTGCCGAGCAGCAAGGCGGCGGCCACCATCACCCAAGAGAGGCTTTTGAGGCGCACAGCGGCATTCTCCTCGTCTATGGATGTGCGGCGCCCCCGACCATCGGTCCACGTAAAGAGCGCCCAATGACACGCTATCGACCGCCTCGCAGCGGGACAAGCTGTACTTACCGCAACGGCACCTGCGCATGCCCGTCACCGCGATACTTCACCGTTGCATCACTCGAGATCATTGCCTCATCAAGGACCGCCGGGGAAAGCGGACACACCGAGCCCTCCAATCGTGCGATCACCGCTCCCGCAGGGCAAGGTCTCGAGGGAGGCTCCTGATCCGCTCGCGTGACGGGCGCCTCCCTGCCGGGGTGGAATCGGAGCGGTCTGATCTGCTGCCGGCCGGGACCTGACTGCCCGGCTCACGAGCATGCTCGGCATCATCCACAACGGCTTCTCGTGAGAGGCGAGCCGAGTGGACGGCAGGCCTGCGGTCGCCTCATCGCCAGCGGCCTGCGCCGCTCGCAGCCACGCATTTTCTGCAGGCCATGGAATCTCTGGCACTCGACGTTCCAGTGAAAGTTGCGGGTCTTCAGATACGGAACGCACGTGTCGGCCAGGGTCATCCCGAACATCCCGCGGCTGATGTGCTCGTCCAGGCCCAGCCCGGCGCAGTGGTAGATGAGCGCACCCGCTTATCGGCATTTGAAGAGCTCGCGCCGCATCCCGCCCGGAGGCAGGATCGTCGCGATCGCTCCCCCGCCCGTGCCGCATACCGCATGGACCTCGAGGGAGTGGGGCCTCTCGTTGGTCGCGGCGCTGCGGACCGGGAGGGTGACCGTATCGTCCTGCCGCACCCTGGATCACCCGCGCTCGGGGGGCAATCGCCCCGGCCTCACGCGGATTGCCCGAGGCGCTTCAGCCGCCACACCGAGTAGGAGATCGCCCACGCCAGCACGAACATCGCGACGATGAGGTAGCCCAGACCGTCGAACGACAGCCCGGCAATGGCGCGAGCCACGACCCCGTGCCAGCGGAACTCTCCGATGAGCACCTGCATGATCTCGATCGAGCCGATCACCAGTGCCACCGCCACAGAGAGCGATGTGGTCGTCAGGTTGTAGAAGATCCGGCGCACGGGGTTGAAGAAAGCCCAGCCGTAGGCACGAGTCATCAAGACGCCGTCGGCCGTGTCCATGAGCGACATGCCGGCGGTAAACAGGATGGGCAGCGCCAGCACCGCGCCTGCCGGAATCGGGCTCACCGCCGCGCCAGCGGTCAGCGCGAGCAGCGCGATTTCAGAGGCGGTATCGAAGCCCAGGCCAAAAAGAAAGCCGATCGGGTACATCTGCCAGCTGTGTTGGATCAGCTTGGTGAGTCGCTGCCCGAACAGGCGGTTGAGCAGGCCGCGCCGGGCCATGAACTCATCGACATGCGCGTGGCCGTGCGGGATGTGCCGCCGCCGCCAGAGGTGCAGCATGTCGAGCAGCACGGCGAGGTTGAGCAGCCCGATGGTCCAGAGGAACAGGCCCGAGATCACCGTGCCCACCACATTGCCGACGCCCTCCAGGCCCGGCAGGCGGCGCCTCACCAATGCCGCAACGAAGGCCGTCAGCACGGCCAGCAGGAACACCACCGTCGAGTGCCCGAGGGAGAAGAAGAAGCCGACCCCCAGCGGCCGGCGTCCCTTCTGCAGCAGGAAGCGCACCGTGTCATCGACTGCGGCGATGTGATCTGCATCGAACGCATGCCGCATACCGAACAGGTAGGCCGACAATCCGAGCCCGAGGAGCGCCGGATGCGTCCTTGTGCATGCCAGGCAAAGTCCCCAGCCGAGGATGTGCAGGAGAGCGATCGCCGAACCGTATCCTGCCAGCGTACGGCGCTCCGCGGCGGTGAACGATCCGCCCGGCTGCACCTCGCTCAGGCTCATGCCTCCTCCTGCCGATCGAGGTCGGCAGGGGTGCGCCGCACTCCCTCGGGTCGTGTGGCAGAGACCTCGGGTGCGCTCGTGTTCGCGTCATCGTTCCCGCCGGAGGTATTGGCGGCGATGTGGATGGGCCGACCCGTGACGATGAGCGATGATGCCGCCACTGGCGCGAGGGTCGCTGAAGTGCAGTTTCGAGTCCCTTCGACGGTAAACCGCTGCGAGCGCATTTTGATCGTTGTAGCAACGGCAGGACAGGCTGGACATACGTAATCCGCGCACCCGCCCGGGGCGATGGCCCGCGAGCCCTTCATCGGCGCAGGGCGGGCTTCGACCCTCCCCTGGCGTGGGCGCGAGGAGCCCGCAGGCGCGGCCAAGGCGCATGCGCAGAAGCTCGCGAGGCCGTGGGCGCTCGAGATCCGCATCCCCTTGCCGAGCGCACGCTCCGGGCGGCCTTCGAATGGCGTCGCATTCCGTTTGATCGCGCCGTCTGATCGCGCCAGCAGCGCAAGAGAAGACTGGATGCATGCCCAGCCTTGCCCATGAGCGTCCCTCTAGCGCGTGCCCGGCCGCTCAGGCCCGTTTCCGGCACCCTGGTGGATTCCACCATCCCGCCCACGCCGCGCCGTCGTTATGTTCCCGGGAAGGGAGAGGCGTATGATGCCGGTTATCCGCCCAACGAAGTCTGCGGACCGATTTTCGGGGACGCTGGAGAAGTCTCACGCACGGCATACGTGACGGGACAACCCACCTGATGGTCTTAACACCCGCCCGGCTGGCCGTGACCGTCCTTGAGGGCGCACCCGACGCAATGATCGTCGTCGATGACGGCGGGATCATTCGCTTTGCCAGCCGTCGGGTCACCGCCCTGTTCGGTTACTTGCCCGAGGAGCTCACCGGCCTCGACATCGAGCGCCTGATGCCCGAGCGCTTTCGCCGGCGCTACAGCCAGCTGCGCAGGGAATACATGGCCGACACGCCTGTGCGCCCGATGGGTCTTGGCCTCGATCTCTATGGACTGCGGCACGACGGCACGGAATTTCCCATCGAGATCAGCTTGAGCCCCATCGAGGACGATGGCAGGACGCTCCTCGCCGCGGCCATCCGGGATGCGTCCCACAGGAAACGCATCGAGACGGAGCTCGTCACGGAGCGCACCTCGGCCGAGCAGGCGCGGGAGGCCGCCGATCGCGCCAATCACGCCAAAAGCCGCTTTCTCGCCACGGCGAGCCACGATTTGCGCCAGCCCCTTCAGACGCTCGCGCTGCTCAACGGGGCGCTGCGGCGCACGGTGCGCGATGAAGACCCGGCCCAGGCACTCTATCAGCAGGAGCAGGCGATCGAGGCGATGTCGCGGCTGCTCAATGCGCTCCTGGACATCAGCAAGCTCGAGTCCGGCGCGATCAAGCCGGAACCCGAGGATTTCGAGGTCGCCGCCCTCTTCGAGGAGCTGCGGCGCGAATTCACCGAGATCGCTGCGGGCAAGGGCCTGCAGCTCGATGTCGAGCCCTCCCCGATGCGCGTGCACAGCGACCCTTCGCTCATCGGACAGGTCCTGCGCAACCTCCTCGCCAATGCCATCCAGTACACCCGGCGCGGACGCGTGGCGTTGAGCTGCCTCGCCGCCCGTGACTCGAAGGTGCGCATCGATGTGAGCGACACCGGCGTCGGTATTCCCGCCGACCAGCTGACCTGCATCTACGACGAGTTCTTCCAAGCGGGGATCGCGACCAACACCTCTCGCGAGGGCTACGGGCTCGGGCTCTCGATCGTCAAGCGAATCGTGGAGCTCCTCGAGCTCAAACTCGAGGTTCGCTCACAGCCGGGAGTCGGCTCCTGCTTCTCCGTGCTCCTGCCCCCGGCATGCGGACAGCTTGCCGCGCCGGACGGCGAATCGGGCGGCTGCGCCGGGCTGCGCGCCAGCGCAGGCAGACACGAGACGCTGAAAATACTCCTGGTGGAGGACGATCGGGCCGTACGGGATGCAACCCGAATGCTGCTGAAAGTCGCGGGCTACCAGGTGACGGCCGTCTCCTCGCTGGCCGAAGCGCTCGAGGCCTCGCGCGCCGGCGTGGATCTGCTCGTGAGCGACTATCACCTGCGTGACGGGGAGACCGGCACCCAGGTCATTGCAACGCTCCGGGAAGCCCTGCGGGCGCCGCTGAAAGCCGTGCTCGTCACCGGAGACACCTCCACCGCCGTCCGCGAGCTTCCACGGGACCCCGACCTTCGCATCGCCAGCAAGCCGTTGCAGGCAGAGGAGCTGTTGAAACTGCTGCAATCGCTGATGGGCGCCGATGATCCGCGGCTCCTGCCGGAGAGCCCGTTTTTCCTCGAGGCGCGCGCGCATCCGATCCCGTGACCTTGCGCGCGGGCCCCGAGTCCACGATGGTGCCGGGAGGATCGAGCAATGGAGCCGGGCTTGCGCGGCACGCGCGCGGAGGGGCGTTTGCGCCACGCACGGCCCCGCGCTCCCCCGGGGCCTGAGTCGCGCTGCCCTGCACCTCGAAATCCCCGCTCCGGGACGGCCCGCAGGCGGGCGGCAAGGGGGGGGTGAGATCGCCGATGCCGGCTGCATCGGGGATGGACGGCCGCCCGATGAGGGTGGCGAGCGCGCGGCCGATTCAGCCCTCCGGGCTTGCTTGATCAAACTTGAAAAATGAGCCGCATTCCCTACAATCACCTACCCTTTGGAGGGCATCCGCGACGCTCCCGGATATCGCGCCATGGCCTCCGGGATCGGACGAATCAATGGTTTCCACTGAGATGCCACCCCGTCGGATGACGGGCGTGCGAGCCGACCCGAATACCATGCGATATCTTGAGAGCAAGCAACAGAGCGCCCAGCTGCTGAGACTCGCGCTGCCTTGGATGGTGCGTCAGAACGCCGCCTACCATCCGGTGAGTTACACGCTGTGGTACGAGCACGTGGCGGGCCTGAATCCCACGTTGAGCGCCGCCCTCACCGCCCGACTCGATGCGAACGATCCGCTCTCCGAGGAGGACGCGTACCGACTCTACGCCCGCCACATCTCCGAGCGCGATGCCGCGGTACTCGAGATCCTGCAGCGGCGCCTGCAGACGCTGCTCGAGACCACCGCGCAGGAAGTCGCCACCGCATGCGAGGACAGCGGCCGCTTCCGGCAGTCCCTGCAGCAAGGCCGCTCCGACCTGACGAACGATGTCAACGCGGGGGCCGTCCGGGAGGTCATCGGCCGCCTGCTGAGCGAGGCGCTGCGCATGGAGGCGGCCACTCAGACCCTCACGGAGAAGCTCGAGGCGAGCACACGCGATGTGTTGTCACTCACCAAGCAGCTCAATGAGGCCCACACCGAGGCATTGACCGATCCGCTGTGCGGGCTGAGCAACCGCCGGGGATTCATGCGCGCCGCGCAGGACCTGCGCGATTCCGATCAGGGCCTGGATGGCGCCGCGGTCGTGCTCATCGATGTGGATCATTTCAAATGGGTCAACGACACCTTCGGCCACCTGCTCGGGGACAAGGTGCTGCGCGCCATCGCCGAAGTCCTGCGTGCCAACATCAAGGGGCGCGATATCGCAGCCCGTATCGGCGGGGAGGAGTTCGCGCTCCTGCTGCCGCAGACGCCCCTTCAGGGCGCACACAGCGTGGCCGACCAGATCCGTCTCGCCGTGGAGCAGCTGCGGATCCACGGTGATCGGGCGACCGAGGCCGTCGGATCCGTGACGATCTCCCTCGGGCTGGCGCTTGGCCGCACGGGCGAGTCCATCGATGAGCTGATGGCGCGGGCGGACGTCGCGCTCTATGCGGCCAAACGCGACGGGCGCAACCGGGTCGGCGTCTCATAGGCCTCATGTCCTTCGCCCCCATTCGATGGGGTGGGTGCGGATCCCGTACCGGCCCGCCCCCTCTCACTGCCCGTGCGCTCGCCAGCGGGCGCATTCATCGCAACCGCCTCAAGAGGCCACAACGGCCGGCAATGTCAGCCATCATGAGCAGACCTGAAGAGCGCACGAAGGGGCGGCAGTGCGCACGGGCCGGACAGCCCATCGGGACGCTCCGCCGGGCGATGTCGCTCCGGCGCTCCCCGTCTTCAGAGACTCGCACCGGCGAGACATCGACGTTGCGGTAGCGCTCGGATGCACGAATCCGTTGAAGACGCCCGGATGAGCGCGCTCAAGCCGCGGATGCGCGCGATGGCGCCCATCGCGGGGCTGCTCGTGTCGATGGCATCGGTGCAAAGCGGCGCCTCCATCGCCAAGACACTGTTCCCCATCGCCGGAGCGGGCGGCGTTGTCGCGGTTCGCGTCGGGTTCGGGGCCATCCTCCTCTGTCTCGCGCTGCGTCCCTGGCGCCTGCGGGTCCGACGCAAATCCTGGCCGCCTCTCGTGGCCTACGGCGTCTCGCTCGGCATGATGAATTTTCTCTTCTACCAGGCGCTCGACCGGCTGCCCATCGGGGTCGCGGTGGCCGTGGAGTTCACCGGGCCGCTTACGGTGGCGGTGTTCACTTCCAGGCGGACCATCGACTTCCTCTGGATCGCAATCGCCGCCGCCGGTCTCGCGCTGCTGCTGCCGCTGCTGCACCAGCCGAACGTGAGCGTGCCGGGAATCCTGTTCGCGCTCGGTGCCGCCGCCTGTTGGGCGCTGTATATCGTGTTCGGGCAGCAAGTCGGCCACCGTCTGGGCCCCCAGGGCGTCGCGCTCGGCAGCCTGATCGCCGCAGGGCTCATCGTGCCGATCGGACTGCTCGATGCGACCGCGATGGTATTCTCCCGGGCCGTGCTGCTGCCGGGGCTGGCAGTGGCCGCCCTTTCCACCGCATTGCCCTATTCACTGGAGATGATCGCGCTGGCGCGCCTGCCGACCCGGACGTTCAGCGTGTTGATGAGCCTCGAGCCCGCCGTCGGCGCGCTCTCCGGACTGCTGTTTCTCGGCGAGAGGCTCGCACCGACTCAGTGGAGCGCGATTCTGCTCATCATCGTCGCTTCCGCCGGCACCGCCACGACCGCCCGCCAGGAGGTTCCGGTGCCGGTTCCGGATTGAGCGCGCAGGCGAGTGCCACAGCGCCGCGCTTGCGCAGGAGCTGTTTCGCGCGCCTGAGCGTTCCGCGCGCGAGCGCGCCGCGCGAAGCGCGAAGCGCTCAGTCCGGGAGTGCGGTGAATGCCTCGAGTGCCGCGAGGCGCGAGGCCTTCGGGTCGATCATCGGCGAGGGATAGCCGCAGCGCCTGAGAGCCGCCGGATCGCGCCACGGCTCGAGCAGCAGCCTCGCCTGCAACCCGGCGAGCTCGGGCAACCAGCGCTTGAGGTAGCGCGCCTCTGGATCGAACCGGGCCGCCTGGGTGTGCGGATTGAAGACACGAAAGTAGGGAGCGGCATCGGCGCCGCATCCGGCCACCCATTGCCAGTTGAGGGTGTTGTTGGCGAGATCGGCGTCGACCAGCGTGTCCCAGAACCAGCGGGCACCATGATGCCAGTGCAGGCGCAGGTTCTTGGTGAGAAAGCTCGCCACGATCATCCGCACGCGATTGTGCATCCAGCCCGTGCTCCACAGCTCGCGCATGCCGGCATCTACGAGCGGCACGCCCGTGAGGCCCCGCTGCCAGCGGCCGAGCACCCTGTCGTCGGCCTCGGCCCAGCGGAAGGCATCGAAGCGGGGATTGAAATTCTGCTCGCAGGTGCGCGGGAAATGATGGAGGAGATGGCAGCCAAACTCACGCCATCCGAGCTCGCGCAGATACGCCTCGAGGCCCGCGTGCGTGCCCTCGCCGCGCCGCTCGGCTCGCTTGCGCAGTCCGTGAAGGATCTGCCGCGGCGTGATCTCCCCGAAATGCAGGTGCGGCGAAAGCTGCGAGCCGCCCGCGTCCGCCGGCCGCTCGCGGCCGGCGGCATAGTCGCCTAGCGCCCGCTCGCCGAAACGCTTCAGCCTCGCGCGCGCCCCCGCCTCCCCCGGGTGCCACGTGTGCGCCAGTCCTTTTGCCCAGGGAATGCGCGGTGCGAGGCCAAGGGCGCTGAGCGAGACACTGCCCGGCAGCTTCGCCCACACCCGTGGGCGCGGCTCGGGCAGGGGCCGCTGCGGCGCCAACTGCGCCCTGAGCTTGTTCCAGAAGGGGGAGAACATCCGATAGGCTTGCCCCGGTGCGCGGCTGATCTGCCAGGGCTCGAGCCACACGTTGCCGGGATAGCTCTGCACCACGATGCCCCGTTCGCGCAGCTGCGCTTTGATCCGCGTGTCGCGCGCGACGAGCACCGGCTCATAGCAGCGTGTCCAGTAGAGCGCGCTCGCGCCGCTTTGCGCAATGAGCCGCGAGAGCTCGCTCAGCGAGTCCCCCGCCGCCAGGTGCAGCCGCCCTCCCCGCTGCAAGAGCGCCCCGCTCAGCGCCTCGAGGGAGTGATGCAGCCACCATTGGCTCGCCGCCCCGGGCGCCCAGGGCGCCTCCTCCTGCGGAGCATGGATGTAAACGGGCAGCACGCGCTCGTGCGCCGCGCACGCGGCCGCAAGTGCGGCATGATCCACGAGACGCAGATCGCGCCTGAGCCAGATGATCGCCGTACTCATCGCCCCCTCAGATCCCCGCGTCAGCGCGGTAAGACAAAGACTTCGGCGCTCGCCGATCCGGCCGGGTCGGCGCCCCCTGCAATGGACCATCGATTCCGCCTATCGCCCCGATTGATCCTGTGCAGTTCCATCGGCGACACATCCGGATTAGAGTCTGCCCGGATTCGCAATTTCAGCAACCGCGCGCAAGCACGGGAGAGAGCCATGGCAACTGAGAGCAAGTGTCCGTTCGATCATGTTTCAGGGGACGGCACCTCGATCCGTCATTGGTGGCCGAGGCGGCTCAATCTCAGGATTCTGCGCCAGAACTCGCCCCTGTCAAACCCGATGGGCGGGGACTTCGACTACTGCGAGGCGTTCAAGACACTCGACTTCAAGGCGCTGAAGAAAGACCTGCATGCGCTCATGACGGACAGCCAGGACTGGTGGCCGGCGGATTTCGGCCATTACGGCGGCCTCATCGTCCGCATGGCCTGGCACGCCGCGGGCACCTACCGGATCGGGGACGGCCGCGGCGGTGCGGGCAGCGCCCAGCAGCGCTTCGCGCCGCTGAACTCCTGGCCGGACAATGCGAATCTCGACAAGGCGCGGCGCCTGTTGTGGCCCATCAAGCAGAAGTACGGGCGCAAGGTCTCCTGGGGCGACTTGATGATCCTCGCAGGCAACGTCGCGCTCGAGTCGATGGGCTTCAAGACGTTCGGCTTCGGGGGCGGGCGAGCCGACGTGTGGGAGCCGGACGAATCCGTCTATTGGGGCATGGAGAAGACCTGGCTTGGAGATGACCGTTACACAGGTGACCGGAAACTCGAGAATCCGCTCGCTGCGGTGCAGATGGGTCTCATTTACGTCAATCCGGAAGGTCCGAACGGCCAGCCGGATCCGGCTGCCGCAGCCGTGGACATTCGCGAGACCTTCAAGCGCATGGCGATGAACGACGAGGAGACGGTCGCTCTCATTGCCGGCGGACACACCTTCGGCAAGACCCACGGCGCCGGCGATCCGAAGCTCCTCGGGCCCGAGCCGGAGGCGGCGCCCATCGAGCAGATGGGGCTCGGCTGGAAGAGCCGCTTCGGCACCGGCAAGGGCCCGGATGCCATCACCGGTGGCCCCGAGGTCACCTGGACTCAGACGCCGACGAAATGGAACAACTATTTCTTCGAGAACCTGTTCGGCCACGAGTGGCAGCTCACCAGGAGCCCGGCCGGCGCCTACCAGTACCGGGCAAAAGACGGCGCGACGCCCATCCCGGATGCCTTTGACTCCTCGAAGCGCCATGCGCCAACGATGCTGGTCACAGACCTCGCATTGAGAGTCGATCCCGCCTACGAAAGGATCTCCCGGCGCTTCCACGAGCATCCCGAGGAATTCGCGGATGCCTTCGCGCGTGCGTGGTTCAAGCTCACCCACCGGGACATGGGTCCCCGATCGCGCTATCTCGGCCCTGAGGTCCCCGCAGAGGCGCTGATCTGGCAAGACCCCGTGCCGGCGGTCGATCACCCGCTCATCGACGCGAAGGACATCGCCGATCTCAAGGCGAGCGTCCTTCGATCTGGGCTTTCCCTCTCCGAACTCATCGGCACCGCCTGGGCCTCGGCCTCGAACTTCCGCGGCTCGGACAAGCGCGGCGGCGCGAACGGGGCGCGCATCCGCCTCGCACCCCAGAAGGATTGGGAGGCGAACCAGCCCGCGCAACTGGCGAAAGTGCTGCGGATGCTCGAAGCGATCCAAAAAGCGTTCAACACCTCCCAGTCCGGCGGCCGCAGGGTCTCGATCGCCGACCTGATCGTTCTCGGCGGCTCGGCTGCGGTCGAGCAGGCGGCGAAGATGCGCGGACACGATGTCAGCGTTGCTTTCGCGCCGGGCCGCACCGATGCCTCGGCCGAGCAGACGGATGTGGAGTCCTTCGCCTGCCTCGAGCCCTACGCGGACGGCTTCCGCAACTACCTCAAGGCGAGGTACGCCCTGCCGGCAGAGGAGCTTCTGGTCGAGAAGGCGCAACTGCTGACGTTGACCGCCCCGCAGATGACGGCTCTCGTCGGGGGTCTGCGCGTCTTGGGTGCGAATCACGCGGGCTCTCGGCTCGGTGTCTTCACGGACCGTCCGCAGACGCTGAGCAATGACTTCTTCGTGAACCTGCTGGACATGGGAACGGAATGGAGAGCCACCTCGGATGAAAACGTGTTCGAGGGCTACGACCGGGCGAGCGGGAAGCTCAGATGGACCGGGTCTCGCGTCGACCTCATCTTCGGCTCGAACTCCGAGCTGCGCGCCATTGCGGAGGTCTACGGCTCTGCCGACGCGCACGGGAAGTTCGTGGCCGACTTCGTGGCTGCCTGGACCAAAGTGATGAATCTCGATCGGTTTGACCTCAAGTGATCGGCGAGCACAGCGCCTCACGGAGGCAGCGCCTCACGGAGGGGAAGAGCACCCGCGCGCCGGAACGACACGCTCATGCGAGGCGGGCTGCGACTGTGCGGCCGGGATCGGCTATAATTTGAGCAGTTTTAGAGGTCAGCCTTTGAGCACGGTCGAATGTACCTTCAACGACGTCCACCGGCTTCACGGGCTTCGTGCGCCGAAGATGCCCGGTTGTCTCGCGGCCATCGAAACCCGCCTCCGGGCCGGCGCCGGATGCTGAGGGCCGGCTGCGCTCCGGACCCTCGCCAGGTATCACGGCCGGCCCGTGCCGGTGATGGAGGCTCGATTGACTGACTCCCACGCCGTGGCGCGCCCGCATCCGCCGATCTGGGTAATGGGCCTCACCAACGCGGTCTTCGGCATGATGAACGGCTTTGCGGTGGTCACCCTGCCGCAGATGCTCGCCGCCGAGGGCGTGCCCGGCGGGCACATCGCTGCAATCACCGCGGCCATCATCTCACCGGGCTTCTGGGCCTTCATTTTCTCCCCCATGCTCGATGTGCGCCTGCGCAGGCGTACCTATGCGCTCCTCTTCGGGGCGATTGCCGCGCTCGCCGTGGCGTTCACCGTGCTGCACCACAGCGACGTCGGCACGGTGGAGATCGTCATGCTGATCGGCTACCTGTCCGCCGCCTTCTATCAGGGCTCGGTCGGCGGCTGGATGGGCAGCCTCATCAGTCCCGAGGAAGACAGTCAGCTCGGCACCTGGTTCAACATCGCGAATGTCGGATCGGGCGGCGTCATCATCGTGGCAGGCGGGCCGCTCATTCTGCACGCTCCCCCGGCCGTCGGCGCGACATTCATGCTGCTCGCCATGCTCTTGCCGGCGGCGCTGTTCCCGTTCATCCCTGCGCCGCCGCCCGACAAGCTGCTCGCCAGCGAGAGTTTCGGACGCTTCGGGCGAGCCATCCTCGACCTGCTGCGCCGGAACGACGTGCTCATCGGGCTCGCCCTGTTCGTCCTGCCGGCGGCGTCGTTTTCCCTCACCAACGTGCTCGGCGGCCTCGGCAAGGACTATCACGCCAACGCCTCGACCGTGAGCCTGTTCGCCGGCCTCGGCTCGATCGTGGCGGGCCTCGGCGGCAGCTTCCTGGTACCGCGCCTGGCGCGCAGGATCGAGCTGCGGCCGCTGTATCTGCTCATCGGCATCGTGGGTGCGATATTCACGCTCGGCACGCTGTTGCTGCCGCGGGCGCCCTGGACCTTCGGGGTCGTGTTCACGGGGGAGATCATCTTCCAGGCGCTCGCCTTCACGGCTGCATTCGGCATCGCCTTCCAGATCATCGGCCCCGGCAACCCGCTCGCCTCGACGCTCTTCACCCTGCTCATCGCCGCGATGAACCTGCCGATCATCTATAACGGCATCCTCGACGGCTGGGGATATGACCGGGGCGGCCTCGCCGGCAGCTTCGTGATGGACGCCGGCCTGAGGCTCGCGGCCTGCATCCTGCTCGCACTCGCGCTGCGCCGCTGGCTGTTTGCACCTCGCCCGCCACCGCTCGCCGAGCCGGCGCTGCCGGATTAGCGTTCCGCGGCCTGCAGGGGACAGGCGGCTCGCCGTCGGGCGCCGCCTCCGCCGAACAACCGGCTCCAACCACTCTCGCCTCGCCGCCGGGCAGGAGAAGGGAACTCGTGTCCATCCTCCCGGATCCTGCTCATCGGGCAATGCAGGACATCGACTCGTCTTTACTCCGCCGCGTTCGCCGGAGCTACAAGACCGGATGTTTTATGCGCATATTCCCGGCACAGAGCGCCGAATTCGCGCCCTCTGATGCTGCCGGAGCGGGAAACATTGGCGGCCGGGATGTCCACTCGGTATCGTGACTCTGCGCCTCGGTGAACGTCCGCGAATCGTGCAGCAGCCCCCGCGCGGTCCCATCTTGCGACGTTCGCAACCCCGTGCGTTGCTTCTTGCGCACTCCTCGGGTCCCTTGAAGCGCAATGGCGCTTGTTCAACGACAAGCGCGCGAAAGCGCCTGCCTGCCGTAAGGGATCCGACAGGCAGCTGCGGCCCTATGGGCGCAGCGCCCAGACGAAGATCGCGCCTCCGATGAGCAGAATTCCATGTACCCGTCGCGGATAAATCGCTCGTTGCAGTCGAATGGAGTTTTGCGGGAAGCAGACTCTCCAGGTTCCCGACACGGCCAATGCCAAAAGCAGCGTCCGGAAATACCAACCGCGCCATGCGAGAGAAGGAATAGACAGCGCCAGCAGCACGGCGCCCACCGCGCGAACGATGCGGACGTTTTTCATCCAATGGTCCGTCAAACCCGGCACGACAACGTGCCACAGTCCGGAGACGAGCAGAACACTCGCCAGTACGGAAACGTAGATCGTTCTCGACATGCAGACAAGGCCAACGGCACTTTACTTAGCGGACAGCGCGTGAAGCGCCTGACGGCAAGACTTTGAAAGATATCGGGAAAGGCTGGCTGGGGTTGATAAGACGGTGTTGCCGCACGACCGTCCAACCTTCCCCGAGGGCGGCTTTGAGAGATCGTAGTGCCGCCTGCCATTCTCAGCAACATGAATCGGGCATCGGCGGCCGGGCCCAGCGTCTGCAGGCCGTGGACGGCCTCAATGTGCTCGGGGGATCTGGGCCGCTGGAGTGCACCGCCGCGCACCTTCCCGAGCACCGGCAGCGGCGGTATCCGCCGGCGGTGACCCAGGCGATGTTCCGGAAGCAAGCCCTGTCCGCGGATCGCTCGCCTCAGAAGCCCGTCAGCGGCCGGATCGCCCAGCGAGCGGCGCAAGGACTGAAGCCCCCGAGCGCCCGCACGGGCGGCTACCGCACGCACGGGCTGGAGAATCTCACCATGCAACGGCCGCCGGACCTTGCCGTGTCCGCACCGACGATCCAGCACGCCTGCGCCACCGCCGAGGCACCTCAATCGAGCAGCACGCCTTCCCAGCCAGAGACGGCATCGCCTGCAACCACCCGAAGGCCTTGCTCCCAACGCAAGACCGATGCCACCACTCCCGTCAACACCGATTCTCGGCCATTCGTACCGAACCCGGGATTGCCTGCAGCGCATCCGGCGAAGGCCGATCCGCAGGCAAATCCACGCTGACGGTCTGGTCCTTGCCGTTCTGTTTGGCGTGGTACATGCGCTGATCCGCCCGCTCTATCAGAGCATTCCAGCTATCGATGCAGTCGGCTCTGCACTCGGCGATCCCGATGCTCGCGGTTTGCCGCCTGCCATCGGGGCGGCGCCCAAAGCCTTCCCGGCGCAGCCGCTCGATCGTCACCCGGGCGGCCGCAAGCTCCGTGTTCGGCAGCACCAGCAGGAACTCCTCGCCTCCCCACCGGATCACCACGTCATCGCGCCGGAGCGCATCCCGCAGCGCCGCTCCGACCCGCCGCAGGGTGAGGTCGCCCTCCTCGTGTCCGAAGCGGTCATTGATTTCCTTGAAATCGTCGAGGTCCACAAACGCCACCGACAATGGCTCGCACGCCTGCATGCCGCGCCCGAACACGGTGTCCAGCAGCTCCTCGCCCACCCGGCGCGAGTAGGCCTGAGTGAGCTGATCCCTGGACGCATTACGGATCAACGCGATCATGAAGTGCAGCTGGCTCATGTCCGCCAGAATCGCCACCGTCGCCAACAGGCCGAGCAGCCACAGCGCTCCAAGGTCGGAATCGAACGGAAGCACGCTGACGCGAAAGCGTGCGACGACCAGCATCGTCAGCACCATGGGCGCGGCGAAGATCGCGCCCTCGATGGCGGTGAGGGGAAACACCGACAGCCCGGCGATCAACACGAAAGGCAGAAACACATATCCTACAGCCAACACAGACTGCACGCCGGTCAGCTGGTAGCGGCTCAGCAGCGCCACTGAGAGAAAGAAAAACAGCGTCGGAATCCCAAGAAGGACGGCCAGCGCCACGCGCGCCCGCCACAGCATCGCGCGCCGCCGGATAATCCGGCCGCGCAACCCGATCGCCAGGGCGGTGAAGGCAGCGCTCGCGGCCAGGCGCATCATTGCCAGCATGCGCCATGCCGGGCTCGGGAAAAACCCCATGTCGATCCCGATCCAAAGCGGAGTCAGCACCGCGAACGTGACCGCCACCCAGCGCACGCGCGATAGGATCAGCTCGGCACGGCGGGCGCTGATCAGCGCTGAGTGGCCGAACGGGAAAACGACGTCAATCAGCGTCGAGGCCGCGCCACTGACGGCCGCGCGGGTGATCATGAGGCCTTCTTCGCCAGGGGCTGACCCGGGCCACGCCTGCGAGGGCGGGTCCCCTCACCGGCTCCCCCGGCGGCTTCCCGTGCGGCCGCTGTGCCGGCAGAGCCGCCGCCCACGGTCACATGCCTCTCTCTCATGATCCGTCTTTCCGCATCGATGAAGCAGCGCAGGTACAACAGTCCTTGAACGGCGCAGCCAAAACCGTCCAGGGGCAGTGAAGTCCGTGGGTTGATCTAGATGGGCGCGATGAGATTCCGGGCCGGTTTACTCGGCGAGGGTGCGTGCAGTCAGCACGACACCCTGGACGCACATGTGTTGTAGGTCTCGGAGACGGATATCATCGAAGCTCCCCCCATCGTTGCAGTATAGGCCGGACGGGCATCGGCTTCTTGATATTAGTCAAGTTTCCGCTTCCGGCCTGATTCGCTTGCCTGCGAATTCGCATTGGCTTTGAGCATGCAGTTGTGCTACCGCTCGAATGTTGCGATAACCTCCGCGCAAGCTATTGCATGCCGCCGCGCCTCTGCGAGCACCTCCCCGGCACGCGATCGGTCCGCAAGCCCGAGGTCGGCCACATCCAGGGCGAAGAGCTCAAAATGATAATGGTGCGCGCCGCGCCCCCGCGGGGGTTGCGGGCCGTCGTAGCGGGCGTTACCGAAATCATTGGTGGCCGTGCGGATCGATTCCGCGCGCCCTCCCGATCCCGCCCCTTCCACCAGACGGTGCAGATCCGGCGCCATGTTGTAGACGGCCCAATGGCGGAAAATGCGCATCGGCGCATCGGCGCATCGGCGCATCGGCGCATCGGGATCCTCGACCACCAGCGCGTAGCTTTTCGTCCCGGCGGGAGCCCCGTGCCACTCGATCGCCGGGGAGACGTTGCCGCCGTCCCGGCTGAATCGAACCGGAATCGATTCTCGACTCGTGAAGGAAGGAATGGTGAGTTTCAGCGGCATGGACCTGTCTCCTCGGCAAACGGAGCGGCGTGGACCGGATCCTTTGCCGCTTTGACCGGACCTCTGACATTGCGTGCCGCGGGGCGTCCCATCGCCTTTGCGTCGGCGATCCCGCCGGCTCCCCATCCGTCGATACCCGCACAGAGGCTGGCGCGGAGCTACGTCGAATCGCGGACAAGGAGGACCGAGCACGGCGCATACCGGGCCACCTGCAACGCGACACTGCCAAGCGGCGGACCGGCTGGGCTGCGTGCCCCGCGCGAGCCCAGCACGATGAGCCGCGCCCCGGTGCGACGAGCCTCCTCGATGAGAGCTCCAGCGGGCCTGCCCTGCACGACCTGCGCCTGCGGCCGCAAGCCCGGCCGTGCCAACAGCGGCTTCGCCGCACGTGCCCACGCCCGGGCGGTGGCCGCAACCTGGCGGAGCAGCCGCCTGCGCTCATCCGCCCGCAAAGCGCTGAGCACGGCAGCCTCCGGCAGCTCCGCGACCGCGACCGCGATCGGGCGAAGCTCGGGCACGCGAAAGAGGTGATGGAACCTCGCCGCCACCTGCGTGATCCGCGCCGAGCCATCGGTCGCAAACAGAACGGGAAACGGGAGCGATGTCCTCCTCACGCCCTTCTCCCGCCTAAGTTCACGCTCGCGCACCAGAAGGATATCGGCCGGAACGTGGTGCTCCAGCATCGCCAAGGCGACGCTGCCCGTCGCCAGATAGGGATTGTCGGCCCGCCCCTTTTCCCCGAGCACGATGAGATCATAGCCGCCCCTGGCCGCAACCTCCGGAAAGACCCTGGCCGGCACTCCGCGGCGCACATGCCTCACCACTCTGAAACCTCGGGATGTCAGCCGCCTCTGCGCACGATCGAGCCAGGATCGCGTCACCGGCGGCACGCGCAGGCTTTCAGGCTGACGTCGCGGCGCGGCGGCGTCCTCGCGGACGAGGAGCGGCAGCACATGCAGCATGTCGACCTGACGCCCGATTCCCGTCAGATGCTCGCAGACGAAGCGCGTGGCCGCAAGCGCATACCGCGAACCGTCTATCCCCAACAGAATTCTCATTTTCGCCTCCGCAGACGCGCCCTGAACCCAGTTTTTGCCTCAAACGGGTGCTCCGCTCCGCTACGGTGACAGAGGAGCCGTCGTGCCCGCCTCCACCCAGATTCCCCGCTCGCAGCGCAGGCAGGTGCCGCCGATTCGCATGAAACTGTCTTCCTCGTAGTGCACATCGTTGAAATAACAGCCGGCCGCCTCGTCGCCCACCTGCTCACGCATCCGCTCGAATGATTGGTCGGGATCGGTCCGCAGCGGGGAGTTTCTGCGCTGCGGGTCAACCACACCGACCTGGGGAGCATGCTCACCCTTGGCGGTGTTCGACTTCGCATTCATCGGTCTGCTCTCCCGTTCAAGGATCGGTAGTCTCGGCGGATGACACGGGCCAGCCCCCGGCCGAACCGAATCATCCGCCCGGGATTCGGCATCATCGATGCCGGTACCGCAATCCGTATCGGTGCGTACAGACCCCCCGCGCAACATGAGCAGTAGCTGGCTCTGCTCGCACGCTTCGCACACCGTGCACAAGCTGCCTTTTCGCGGACCGTCTTGCGGAACCTCTTCATTCTTGCCGCTTGCGCTCACAGCCGGCGCACGGTTGAGGACCATGAGGCGCTCGGTTCGCGCGACGAACAGCGCCGCAGTCTATAGAGAGCTTGTTTCCGCTTAGAATCGAAGCCCGGGACTTGGGATCGCAGCGCTCACTGATGGCCGTGTAGTCAGGAAGCGCACCGATTGCTGAGGCTTGACAGTCGATGAGCCCGACCGCATGAAGATCAGCGGCTCATACCTATTGCATCACTCCGGTGAAGCATGTCCTACTAAACTGCACTGAAGTCGAGGCGAGCCGCTGCACCATGGACTTGCTGGTTTCGTACGAATGCGGGCACTACGGGCTTGCACGAGATGAGATTCTCGACGTACTCGGCCGCCTCGGGGACGGACACGCCCAGGTAGAGAGGTCCAGCGTCGATGGAATCGCGCATGCCCGCACGGCGCTCGATGCACGGGAAGTCACACGCAGGTGCCGCAGTCTCGCCGACCAGGGTTACCCGTTCCGATTTGCGGTCAAATGGGTGCCGGTGGAGTACTGGTGCGAGACCGACCTCCACAGCATCCGCAAGCTTCTCGAAGACAACGTGCGCGATCGGATCACGGCCGGGGAGACCTGGGGCTTGCAGGTCTCCAAGCGGCGCTGGGAGGCGCATCACTCCCGTGACATCATCGCCCACCTCGCCGGGGCGATTGATCGCAAGGTCGCTCTCGCGCATCCCGACAAGATAGTCCATGTGGATGTTTTGGGCCGCCGGACCGCGGTCTCGGTGCTGCGCCCGGAGGAGATCTTCTCCGTCCGGCGCTATCATCCGGCCCCAAAATGGACCCCCGCACGGCTGGTTTCCCCGCCCGCTCCCCGCTGACCCCGATGCGCGCAAGTCGACCCGGACCATTTCGATGGCGATCAGGGAAACGACAGCCGAAATGGCGCGCCGCCGCGCTGCTCGCGGCTCCGGGACGTCTTTCCGCGATCGGTGCAGTCGTGTCCGGCAACCACCACGCGAACCTGCCCGCGCAGACGCTCTTTCCGTTCAGATTCCCCCGGACAATGTCGCATGAGCCGACTTCGAAGGGCCCGGAATCTCCCCAAGTGATCCGCCAAAGCCTGCCGGAAGCCTGTCCGGACTTCGCCCCCCGAAGATGGAGTGATCCCCATGACCAAGATCTACGTCGGAAATTTTCCCTTCAGCACTTCCGAGGATGATTTGCGCAAGCTGTTCGCGCCGTATGGAGCGGTGGAATCGGTGACCCTTCCCACCGACCGGGACACGGGACGACCTCGTGGGTTCGGCTTCGTGGAGATGTCCGCCTCCGACGCCGCACGGGCCATCCAGAATCTCAACGGCAAGAGCATCGGCGGACGTCCCTTGCGCGTGAACGAGGCTCAAGAGCGCAAGGGCGGATTCGGCGGACGCCGAAATGCCTGATACTCCCTTTTCGATCAACCGCGTTCTCCCGCCTTCCCGGCCGTGCATCGAGCCATCGGTCCGTGAGAGTCATGCCGTCCATGATCGCGGGGCGAGGCGACGCCGGGATCCGCACGCCCAAGAAGACATCGCCTGACCCTCAGGGCCTCGCGCCCGCGAGGGCGGCAGAGCCTCCTGCCTCACGCACGCCGATCGCCCGCTTGGCTTTGAGCGCGGGACCTCATGCCATCGACCAACGCAGCCCCCCTCCACCCTCGCGACCCCAAACCCGACGCTCGAGTCTGCATTCACAGGGCGGGTCCTGCGCCTGAGATCCCGGCGCCCCCTTCCCACCCGCCCCCGGTCTCGAACCTCGCGAAGCGAAGCGCCAGGGTCGGCAGGACGAGCAGCGTGAGTGCGGTCGAGCTCAAGAGCCCCCCAAGGATCACAATGGCCATCGGGCCCTCGATCTCCTGTCCCGCGAGATGCGGACGTACGGCCAACGGCAACAGGCCGAGCGCCGTCACCGAGGCCGTCATGAGAATCGGCGCCAGACGGTGCATTGCACCGAGCTCGGCCGTTTCCCGATTCCAGGGCCGGCCTTCCTCGAGCACCAGCATGCGATAGTGCGACAGCAGCATGATTGCATTTCGCAAGGTAATCCCGAACACGGTGACGAACCCGACCGCCGCGCCCAACGAGACCGGAAGTCCTGCGACCCAGATCGCGGCGACACCGCCCACCAGCGCGAATGGCAGATTCACCGTGAGCAGACCCACGGTGCGCGCATCGCGCAGCGCGATGACGAGAAGAGCCAGAATCGCCGCAAGCGCCACGAGGGAATCGAGCGACAACTGCAACCGTGCCCGCCTCGAGGCCGTAGCGGTGCCTCCGATGCGCAGGTAATCGCCGGGCGCCAACGATATCCTCGCGAGCCGCCGGCGCGCCATGGAGATGAACCGCCCGGCGCCGCCCGTGACGTTCGCGGTAACGATCTGCACACGCTGTGCGCCGCGGTGCAGGATGATGGACTGCCCCGATCGCTCGCGAATCCGAGCCAGCGCCCCCAGCGGTACGGTCAGGTTCGTGGAGCTCACCAGGGGAACCCTGCCGATCTGCGCCGGATCGGCGCGCAGCGATGGCGGCAATACCACGACGATCGGAAAGGATCGTCCGGCGCTGTAGACGCGACCCACCGT
This sequence comes from Pseudomonadota bacterium, assembly GCA_021805865.1. GTDB lineage: Bacteria > Pseudomonadota > Gammaproteobacteria > Steroidobacterales > Steroidobacteraceae > 13-2-20CM-66-19. The sequence goes on along the minus strand of JAJZDX010000013.1, from coordinate 17,055 downwards.
GAGCCCGCGGTAGCTCGCCTCAATGGCACGCAGGACTTCTCCCGCGGTAAAGCCGTACCGTGTCAGCGCCGCGCGGTTCAGCCGGATGGACAATTCAGGCGTGCCGGGAGGCGCCTGAATGCGCACGCCCGCGGCGCCGGGAACCTGCCGGAGCACCGCCGCAACGCGCCGCGCATCCTCGTCCAGCCTCGCGAGATGGCGCCCGAAAATCGTGACGAGCACCGGAGCGGTCACGCCGGAGATCGTCTCGTGAATGCGCTCGGTGAGAAACGTGTTCGCCCACCAGCGCACGCCGGGCGCCCCTTTCACCGCCGCCAGGATCTTGCGCTGCGCCGCGGCGCTGTCGGCATTGCCTTGCGCGCTGAGCCCCACGTCGATCTCCGCCTTGTTGGTGAGCGCATTGCCGTTCGAGAGACGCGCCCGGCCGACGTGCATCACCACATGCGCAACTTGCGGCAGGCGCTCCATGATGCGGATCGCGCGCTCGCCCACTTGCGTCGTGGCCGCGAGCGAAGTCCCGGGGGAGGTCTCGAAATGAACGATCAGGTCATTTTCGTTGAACTGCGGCAGGAAGCGCGTACGGAGGACCGGCAAGCTGGCCAGACTGCCGATCACGAGGACGATCAGCACCGCAAAGATCGCTCGAGGTTGGCGCTCGACGAAAGCGAGCGCGCGGCGGTAAGTGCGCTTGGCCCGCGCAAGCAGGGGTGGATCGGCGGGATCGAGCGAGGCGTGCCCGAGCAGAATGAGACTCAGCGCCGGAGTGACGGTGAGGGCCACGGCAAGAGAGGAGAGAATGGCGAAGATATACGCCAGCGCCAGGGGCCGGAACAGCCGACCGGCGACCCCGCTCAGGTACAGCACGGGCAGAAACATGAGAACGACGGAGAAGGTCGCAAAGATCACCGCCTTGCGCACTTCGAGTGTTGCACGAAGCACCACCATGGGCGCGTTTCGCGGCTGCGAGAGGCTGCGGTTCTCGCGTAAGCGGCGATGAATGTTCTCCACACCCACGACCGCATCATCCACCACCTCGCCGAGCGCAATCGCGAGCCCTCCCAGGGAGAGCGCATTCAGGCTGAAGCCAAACCGTGTCAGGATCAGCGCGGCCGCAAGCAACGAGAGCGGGATGGCGATGAAGGAAACCACGGCGGTGCGCCAGTTTCGCAGCGCGAAGTACAGCACCACGAAGATGAGCACGCCGCCGATGGCTAGGGAATTGCGCACATCGCGCAGCGCGGTATCGATGAAGGAGGCGGGCCGCAATCCGTTCGGCTGAACGGTGATGCCGTCCCGCTTCAGGAGCGGCTTGAGAGCCGTCAAGGCGTGATCCAGCCCTCGTGTCACCGTGAGCGTGTTGGCGCCATATTGCGACCCGATGACGAGCACCAAGCCCGGCTTCGTGCCCACCCGCGCGCTGCCGATCGGCGGCGGGGAGCCCTCGACCACCCGCGCGACCTCCCCCAGAGTGATGCTGCGATGATCCCGGCGAAGAAACAGGCTCGCGGCCAGTGCCCCCGGGGTCGTCGCCTGACCGTGGCTCATGAGGAACAGCTGCTGGTTCGGAGTATTCACGACCCCTGCACCGCGAACGCCGCTCGCGCCCGCGGCGGCCGCGGTGAGCTGATTGAGCCCGGCGTGCAGTGCGATCAGCCTGGCGGGATCGAACTGAACCTGCAGCTGCTCGGGCCGGGATCCGAAGATCACCACCTTTGAGACTCCCGGCACCGCGAGCAGCGCCGGACGGATCGTCCACCGCGCGATCTCGGTAAGCTGCATCAAGGAGAGCCCGGGCGCGGTCAAGCCGATCGAGAGCGCAACGCCGGTGGAGGATTGCAGCGGCGCGATCACCGGCTGGGCGACGGACGGCAGCGTTGCCGTCAGTGACTGCAACCGCTGCGCCACGAGCTGTTGATCGAGGTAGACATTGGTGCGGCCATGAAACACCGCTGCGACGACCGACAATCCCTCCATGGACTGCGAGCGCAGGACCGAAAGCCCCGCAATGCCGTTGACCGCGTCCTCGACCGGCGTCGTGACCAGCGCCTCGATCTGTCGGGGCGCAAGCCCCGCGGCATTTGTGACGACGGTGATCGTGGGCGGGGAGAACTCGGGGAAGACGTCATACGGCGCATGGAGCACCGCCAGCAGTCCAAGCACGGACAGTCCAAGAGCCGCGAGCAGGACGACCCAGCGGAAGCGCAGGCAGAATTCGACGATAGTGCGCATCAACCCGATGCCTCGATCCTCATCGGCCTCGCCCGCCCGCGGGGCTTGGACCGCGGGGGGCGGATTGCAGGGCGGCCGAATACACCAGCGCGGCCCCGCCGGTGACGATCCGGTCGCCCGGATGCAGCAGGGCTCCCGGGCCTTCCGGCACGAAGTAGCCCTCGCCCGAGAGGAAGGAGCGGCGAACCGCAACGGGCGCGAAGACATCCGCTGCCGACTCGCGAAAGACGAGCGGCTCGCCTTGATGCCACACCACCGCCGAGGGCGGCACCAGGACACCCGCCTTCCTTGCCGCGGTCGTGAGGGCCGCGGTGACCGGTGTCCCGATCGGAGCCGAAATCTCTGCGGACATCAGGTAGAACAAGCTCTCTCCGGCTACCCCGGCGGCGGCGCTCGGCGCACGGCTGATGAAACGCAGCCGGACTTTCTCGCCGTCGGGCGTCGAGGCCGAGGCCCTCGAGGGCGGATCCCCCAGCGCCTGGCCTAGCGGGAGGCTCACCTCCACGAGGGCCGCCCCGCCGTTCTCGAGCTCGGGCAACGGCGCGCTCCCCGAGAGTGCGGCGGCGGAAAGCCTGGGACCCCAGTGAGCGAGCATCCGCGTCTTCCGCTGCAGAAGCTCCGCGCTGGCAGTCGCCTGCTGCGCCTCGGCAACCTCGAGCACCGAGCGAGCGCGCTGCAGCGCCGCCTGGGACACATTGTGGTGGGCCCGGTAGAGGCCGGCCGCTCGCACGTCCTCGCTGCGCGCCAGGGCCGCCCGGGCACGGGCCGCCGCCGCCGCACCGCGAGCGGCAATGACTTGCGACGCGAGCCTCACCAGCGGTCCGGGGCCGAGCACGATGCCATACGCGCGGATTCCGGGCGCCGATTTCAGCCGTGTCAGCCGTGTCGTCCGGATCCGTCCGGCCGTCAACGCTTGCGGCTCGAGCGTGACGGGAGCGAGCCCGGCGGCCGCCGCCGCGCGCCCCACGATCAGCGCCACTATCGCCGCAAACGTGCACGAGAATGCTCTTTTAGACATCAACGTCTTCCCGTCGCGATCAAAAAGGGGTGATAGAGCGCCGCCTCGAGCTCCCCGAGGGCGATGCGCTCGTGCACCGAGGCGGCAAGCGCCCCCCGCCCGGCTTTCACAAGCACCTCCTCGGCCCCGAGCAGCCGCAGCCGGCCGATCTGACCTGCGCCGAATTCCGTCCGGCGTCGCAAGAGCACATCAGCCGCCGACGCCCGCACCTGGCGGGCGTTGTCGAGCTCGGTTTCACTCCCCTGCCAGTCCGTCTGCGCCCGCTCGATCTGCGCCAGCGCTCGCGCCTGCGCCGCCCGGAACTGCGCCGCGGCAACTCGCCGCGCCGCGCGGGCCTGTGCAATGGGGCCCTGGTTCTGATTGAGGATCGGCAGCGGAAGGGAGACTGCCAGGATGAACTTGTTTTTGGCCTGGTCGTACTGGTAGCCCGGTCCGATTTGGATCGACGGATACTGACGCGCAATCGCCAGACGCAGAGCCGCTTCGGATGCGCGGTAGCGCGCAAGGGCGGCGAGAACGTCGGGCCGACTGATGAGCGCTGCGTGGATGAGCGGCCCCAGATGGCCGGGGTGCCTCGGGCGGGAAATACCCGCAAGATCCAATCGCACACCCTGCAGTGCCGCGACCGGCAGGCCGAGGGCCATCGCCACCCCCGTCCGTGCCAGACGCAACCGCCTCTCGCTCCCGGCCGCCTCGAGCTGCGCCTGCTCTTGCTCGAGAGTCGCCGTCGTGAGGGCGGTCGCCGAGACCATCCCGGCCCGATAACGCTGCGCAACTGCGCGCCGGTATCGGCTTGCCACCGCAAGCGCTCTCACCGAGAGCGTTGCGGCGCGCTTCGCGGCCCACAAGGCAATGAGCGCCGCGCGGACCTTGCCGCGCAGTTGCCAGGCGGTAACGGCAATCGCCTCGCGAGCCGCTTCGGCCTGCGCACGCGCCCGTGCGATGAGCGCCGGGCGCACCCCGAACGGGCGGATCAGAAAGCTCACGATCGGTCCGACTTTCCAGGGCGAGGGGAAGGTCTTGGTGGTGTTGTAGGTCGGCTGGATCGAGAGCGTCGGGTTGGGCAGCTCCGCCGCGGTGATCTGCCCCGCCCTCGCCTCGCCCAATCGCGCGGCGGCAAGCGCCATGTCCGGCCGCTCGTAGGTGGCCACCAAAGTCAGGGTCCTCAAGTCCCACCGCGGCAGCCCCGAGCGATGCTCCTCGATCGCCAGGAAGCGCAGCAACCGGGGATCGGTGAGGCGTCGCGCCGCCAACGCGCGCTCGCTCTCCCCGGGACGGATCGGACGGGCCCGGTAGGTCACGCACCCAGCCAACGGCAGGACAAGTAGTACAGCCAGGACTCTCGCAGCCCGGGATGAAATCACCATCATGTGCCGCGGAGCCTACGCCCGGACAGGTGACGCGGCGCTGACGCTCCGATTACGATTTCGTAAGCTGGCCTCGTGCGGCGGCCGACGGCGGCAGCACGAGGCTCACCCGCGTACCCGCTCCCACTTGGCTCTCGATCTCGACTCGTCCGCCGTGGCGGCTGACGATGCTCTTGACCACCGCCAGTCCCAGCCCGGCATTCTGCTGCGAGCCGGTACGGGACTGCTCGATGCGGTAGAACCGCTCAAAGACGCGCGACAGGTGCTCTTGAGCAATGCCGCAACCGGTATCGGCCACAGTAATCACGACGTCCTGCCCTCTCGTGCTCGCCGCGACCTCGACCGACCCTCCGGCCGGCGTATGCGCGAGCGCGTTGGAGACCAGATTGCCGATCGCCTGCTGAAGAAGCGTTCGATCAAGCTCGGCTCGCAAGCCTGAGGCACCCGCGACACGAAGCTGAATGTCGCCTTCCCCGGCCGCCGCCTCGTAGAACGCACCGACCTTGGCGAGCTCCTCACCGAGGTCGATCGGCTCGCGCTGCAGGGCATCGGCGGCGGTATCCGCGCGTGCCAAAAAGAGCAACGTCCGAATCAACCGCGAGATGCGCGTGCACTCCTCGAAACAGGAGCCGAGGACTTCGCGATACTCCTCAGCCGAGCGCGCCTTCCCGAGCGCCACCTCGATCTCACCCCGCAGGTTATTGATCGGAGTGCGCAGCTCGTGCGCCACGTCGTCGGAGAACTGAGAGATGTGGCGGAAAGACTGCTCGAGCCGGTCGAGCATGCTGTTGAAGGTCTCGGCCAGACCCCGAAGCTCCTCCGGCAGACCGCCCGTCGAGATCCGCTCATGAAGCGTGGTTGCGCGGATGCGCTCGGCAGTCCGACTGATACCCTCGATCGGATGCATTCCTCCACGGGCGATGAGATACCCCACGACCGAGCACAGCACCAGCGACACACCGAGTATCCGCCACAGCCGCTCGCGGTAGCGCGCCAGCAAAATTTCATCATGCGCCCGGTCCATCGCGACTTCCATGTATTGCCGCGGCGCTCCCGCCCGCAGACCACCAATGGGCGCGATCAGCGTCAGAAAGGGCTCGCCGCGGCGCGAGAGGACCTGCCGGCTCTCACCTTGGCGAGAGCGAACCGCCGCGAGTTGCGCCTTGGAGGGGGCCAGCAGCTGGGACGCCAGCCCTGGCGTCTCGATCACCGTCCGGCCGTCTGCCTCAAGAACACGCACGTAGATATCCGAGCGATGTCTTGTGATCCGTGCCGGCTGCAAAGCCGGCGAAGCAGCGGAGTATCCGTTGGAGGCACGCAGCAGCAGCGTGGCGTTCTCGAGAATGTCCCCAAGATCGCTCACGTCCTCCCGATACATGCCGTTGACCAGCACCCAGTAGAGCAACCCCGTCGCCACTAGAATGAGCGCGAACGCGGAGAGCACGTACCAGACGGTCATGCGCAAGGCGATCGAGGGCGGTCTCCGCCGTGGACGCGAACCGCCCGCTCGGCGCTCAGGCGCGATTTTCAAGAACGTATCCAACGCCGCGCACCGTATGAATGAGCTTCGTCTCGAACGGGTCGTCCACCTTCGCCCGCAAGCGCCGCAAGTGCACCTCGACCACGTTCGAGTCGCTCTCGAAGTTGATGTCCCACACCTGCTCGGCGATCAGCGTGCGCGAGAGCACCTCGCCGCTGCGCTGCAGCAGCAAGCACAACAGCTGAAATTCCTTCGGCGTGAGCTCGAGCACCCGTCCTGCACGCTGCGCCCGATGACGGCCGAGATCGACCTCGAGATCGGCCAGCCGCAACAGTGTCGATTGCCTGGCCGGTCCCCGGCGCAGAATCGATCGCATTCGCGCCAAAAGCTCCGAGAACGCGAACGGCTTCACGAGATAGTCATCCGCGCCCAGCTCCAGGCCCTTCACCCGATCGCGGACCGCGTCACGCGCAGTGAGGAACAGGACGGGCGTCTCGATCCCCCGGCCCCGCAGACCCGTGATGACGCTCCAACCGTCCCTCCCCGGCAGCAGGACATCAAGGATGATCAGCCCGTAGGGTTGAGTCTCGGCCAGATGGCTGCCGTCCTCCCCCGTACCTGCCACATCGACGACGAAGCCGTTCTCTTCCAGGCCACGCTTCAAGTACGCCGCAGTCTTGCGCTCATCCTCGACGATCAGGATCTTCATGGAATAAGAGAGACAGGATCCGGCTGCCGCAGCTGCGGCAATTCTACAGGGATCGCCCGGCCGCAGTCACTCGAGCCCGCCCCTTGAGGGGTGAGGGGCTCACTGCCGCAGTTTCAGCCATGACACTCCGGCAGCGACCGAAACCCTGCCCGCGGAGGCGGGCACCGATAGCGCCGACTCTCCCCGGCGAGGTCGCCCCTCACCCGACCGTCATCCTGCCCGGGCGCACCCGGGGAAAATCACACCCACGTCATTTCCACTCCGAGGCCTCCCCGGCGCACCGCCCGATCGACCGAACCGTGCCTGCGTTCGCTGGCTAACACGCGGATCTCTGGTGCCCCAAGGAGCCCATCCTCATTGACGTTCCAGCCTGCCTTCTCGAGTACCGAGGCTCGCGCACTTGCGAGGCACGTGAAGTGCGCAAGCTGACAGCCGGTTGTGAAGGCAAACCGGGCGCGCTACCGGGCCTCGGCGCGTAGTTGTCCTCGGGGGTCCGCAGCCGCCACGCCACGCCCGGCGGGTGCCCCTCAGGGCGGGCTATCCAAATGTCCCGCCATGCCGCGGCGGCCGAGCCCTCGGATAGCGCGGTGACGTATACCCTCCTTTTGACTGCGAATACCGGAAGAGTCGTGCGCAGGATCGATCAGGTACAATCACGAGCCACCACGGCCCTGGCCGCTAGTCGAGACGACAGCCTGTTTGCTTCGGCAACCGACACCGGACCGCTATCGGAGCGGCCTGACCTGGCGACGCGAAAGTCGGCTGCCCTTAGGAGTCGCGACACGCTGCGGGTCTGGAATGTCGCGTATGGCCGGCCGATCGAGCAACTTCCGGCAAGGCGCCGAGTCCGGGCGATCGCGTTCAGTCCGGACAGGAATCCCTGCTCGAACAGAAGTCCCACTCACCCCGCAGGGCTGTCCTTGACGTGTGGGACCCCGGCACCGCGAAGCTGGCTCAGAATTTCATCCCGCCGGAGAACGACAATGACATCTTCGCGCCCGCCATGCGCCCCAACGGGTCGCGCACCGCTGCCGTCGGCACTGAAATTGCCCCGAAGGATTGCCGCGGCATCCGCCGCTGAGCGACTCACATCAATGCCACGGCGAAGTCATGCGAGCAAGCCTGGCCTGGAGGCGCCGAAACGGCTCCGGTGGGGGCGGATGCGCCGAAGTCTGCGTGAAGGATCGCCGCGCCATGGCCGCCGGAGTCTATGCGCGCGCCGTGCTCGACACGAGGCAGAGAGGCCATCTTAGAGGGCGTAAATAACAGCACCTTGTCATGAGGATACGTAGGACCATTTTCAGCGTTTTCGCAACAGAACTGATGCTGTTATTCGCTTACGGCTCCTTCGGTCGTGAAATTCGAATCTCCCCTCCTGCTCAGGGGAAGGGCCGGGTTTTGTGCGGGCCACCCGCCGCTGCCCCGACCATCGCAGCGGGCGCGGGATCGAGCGTGACCGCGCTGCATCAGCCGTGGTGAAAGCGCCCATCCGCCTGCTTGGGCCGAGCGGGCGGGTTTGTTTCCAATTCGGCCACCACCGTGTGCAAGTCGCGCATAAACATGTCGGCCATGTCGCGCGAGAACCCTTCGCGCAACACCACCCTTAGCACGGCTACATTTTCCGCAGCCGGCGGCATGGTGTAAGCCGGCACCTGCCAGCCGTGCACGCGAAGACGTTGCGAGACATCGTACACCGAATAGCGCGAAGCCTCCTTGAGGCGGAAGGCGAACACCGGAATGGCCGATCCGTCGCTCAGCAGCTCGAAGGGGCCGAGCTCGGCGAGCTTGCCCGAGAGCTCCATTGCGACATCGCGCAGCGTGGACATGATGCGGGTGTAGCCCTCGCGGCCGAGGCGCAGAAAATTGTAGTACTGCCCGACGATCTGGTTTCCCGGCCTGGAAAAGTTCAATGTGAACGTCGGCATGTCGCCACCGAGGTAGTTGACATGAAAAACCAGGCTGTCAGGCAGGTACTTCTTCCCTCGCCACAGCGCCCAGCCGACACCGGGGTAGACCAAGCCGTACTTGTGACCCGAGGTATTGATGGAAACGACATTGGGCAGGCGAAAATCCCACCGCAGATCCGGGTGGATGAAGGGCGCGACGAAACCGCCGCTGGCCGCATCGATGTGCAACGGCACGGTGAGATCGTGGGCGGCGTTATGCGCGACCACCGCGTCGTGAATCGCTTCGATAGGCTCGAACTCGCCGGTGAACGTGGTGCCGAGAATGGCGACCACTCCGATGGTATTCTCGTCGATGCGAGCGACCACATCCTGCGGCGTAATGACGTAGCGGCCCTCACGCATGGGGATGTAGCGTGGCTCGACCTCCCAATAGCGGCAGAACTTCTCCCATACCACCTGCACATTGCTGCCAAGAACCAGGTTGGGCGTGGCGGTGGATTTGCCTGCGGTCTCACGGCGCGCCTTCCAGCGCCACTTCAAGGCCATGCCGGCCAGCATGACCGCCTCGCTCGAGCCGATCGCCGATACGCCGATCGGCGCTTCATCCTCGGGCGCGTTGAACAGACGGGCGATCATGTTGACGCAGCGCGTCTCGATTTCGGCCGTCTGCGGGTATTCGTCCTTGTCGATCATGTTCTTGTCGAACGTCTCCGCCATCAGTTTCTCGGCCTCCGGCTCCATCCACGTCGTGACAAATGTGGCCAGGTTCAATCGGGCGTTGCCGTCGAGCATAAGCTCGTCATGGATGAGCTGGTAGGCGGTTCGGGGACTGATCTCGGCGTCCGGAAGCCTGTACTTCGGCGCCGGCTCGGACATGGACCGCGATCCATACGTCGGAGCGAGATCCTCATCGGGTACGAATGTCTTGATCATCTCTCGATGGACTCCTTTGCAGGGCGGCTCCCCCATGACAGCCGGCGCTGGCGGAAGGGCAGCCATGGGACGGCCGGCATCACCGCTGCCCTGCCGGGCATGGTGGGACGCTCACGCCAACTTGGCAGCGCCGGCACGAAGGGACATCAGACCGATCAGAGGACACGATCAGCCGCTGCGCCGGGCCTCACCGGCCGCGCGTCAAACGGGCCCCGCGCACGGAGCAACCGATTCCGGTGATCGACGGTCGATTATATGATTTTCCCGAAGGATCGCCAGCACATCGCTCATGTGACGCGGGAAGCTCACCGTGACGGGGCCCGGCCGAGGCCATCCAGGCCGCACTCGAGGCACACTGGCTCAGCGACGCCGTGAAGGGCTTCATGAGCGCTCAGGGCGAGTCCGCCCCTTTTCTCGAGCTCGTTCATCTGCAGGTGTTGGTGGCGCGACCCGAATAGCCGCTCGCGATGAAATGCCTGGCAATGCGGATCGGAGCCGAGCTCCATGATGAGGAGGACGTCCGGATCCTCCTTCGCAGTCTCGGCGTTCGGACATACGGGCGTGCGCTCGGCATCATCACGAAGTACCATCCGCTCGAGCGTTTTCCGCAACAGACCCTGTACGCCCTGGAAGATCCTCTCCCGCGAGGTCAGGCGCAGCATCGCAGGGTTGCGGCGGCGCCGCAGGATTCTGGATCCACATCCCGCGTTGTCCTTCCCGGATTCACGCACCCTATCGAAAATGCCCACCGCCCGCGCGGTCTCGGTTATGGAATCTCCCGGCCAAACTTCGAGTCGTTCTTGCCTTGCGGCGCGGTGTCGGGATGGGACCTGCTCTCTCCTGAGTGCTCACGCCTCCGAGCCACGGTACGTCACGCTTGCCGTGAATCGTGTGACCCCGTTTTGCCGCATGGGAGGCGCTCTTCTTCGTCGCAAGACGCTGACCGCAGCACCTTGACACGCATCTGTTTCGTTGCATGGGATTGCATAAGAGAACAGACATGGCTTTCATCACCGCCATTCGCCTTTCGGACAACAACGGCGTGGGAATGTGTCGATTCTTCGGACCTCACGAGGAGTACGACCCCCGCATGTCGCAGACAGAAACGACTCTGACGATGCTCTTCAGCGCCTCGAAATCGGAGGGATTACGAGTGTAGACGGCGAGACCGTTCGCTGCAGCCGTCGAGGCGATGAGCAAGTCCGCCAGGACAGATCCGCTGGTCCGTCCGGCGGCCCGTGCGACCGAAAATATCCGGCCGTACATGCGGGCGGCGTCGGCATCGAAGGGCAGCGGGTCCCAGGTTGCGGTTGCCCACTGTAGTCGATCCTGACGTCGAGCGCGTTCTTCCTTGTCTTCGGTCGCGTGCGGTCCTGCGGCAAGCTCTGCAAGCGTCATGCGGCAATCGCAGACTCATCGGGAAGCAATGCCGGATCGATCAGGCCGTGATCGATGGCAACCGACGTATCGAGCAGGCCGCGTGTCGGCTCAGCCATCGACACTCTGATCGATCACGGCATCGAGATCGGCACGGAATCGGTCGGCGTCGACCCGAGGGGCGCGAGCCACCGCTTCCTCAAGCGTAGTGCGGGGCACGAAGCGGCGCGGCCGTATGGGCCGCAGCTCCGCCACCGGCGTGCCGCTGCGAGAAATGATGATCGTGCTCCCTGCCTCGACTTCACGAACGACGGCGGCGGACTGATTGCGCAGCTCGCGCTGAGTGACGACACGATACACGCGATGGCTGTAGCACCTGTCGCACTTGGTAGCATTATGCTCCAGGCGAGGGGCTGGAAGTTCAAAGCGGGTTGCGTTTGCGATCGTGAAACCATCGCAGTCAGTCGCTCTTCACCGGCACGAGATTCGCGAGCTCGTGGGGCGGAACCGCACCCGAAATCCGCGCATCCTCGGGTCCGTGCTCCCACGGCCGCGCTACCGAGACGAGCGATCTGCGCGTCCCGGCCATGGAGCACGGCAATCCGCCCGGCCGTTCAAGGTGTCCGGCATGAGCCCGGCCTGCGGCCCCGGCGTCGCTCTCGCCGGTGAGCCGGTTCTCCTGATGCGCCCGGACTTCGATGGCCAAATTGCCGAGAGTCTTCGCCGCCGTGTACTCCACTGCGACTTCCCGCCCGGACTTGTGCCGCGTGCCGCGTGGTGGTGTCCTCGAAGTTGTATGAGTAGTGAAGGGTCGCCCCGAGGTGCCGGCCCCCGTGCACCCCGCTCACGCCGACCACCGGCTCCAGCGTCCACAAGCCGCTCCCCGACCCAACCCCGCTCCCGCCCGGCGCGGCTTGGCGGGCGAGGAGCTCACGTCGTCGGCGTACACCCAGAGGCCCGCCAACACGTGCAGGTCGTCGCGCAGACTCCAGGGGAGCTCGCCGGGCAAGAGCACCGGGGTAAAGGTGCCCGAGTGCCCGTTGTTCGACAGCGCGGCGTCGTTCGGGGCGCGCAGGTTCGCGTACTCGAACGGCATGGCGATGGTCGCCATTCCCCGCTCCAGCAGACACTTACGGGCCGTGTGGCTCGCGCTTGCGCCCAGCGGATGGTGCTGGCGCGGAGGCGCGCAATAGCTGTGCCATCGATTTGGACGACAGTGCCACTCGATAGTGGTTGCTGGCAATGACTGGCCGAGGCCCTGGAGCGAAGATCGTGCTACCGGCTGTCGGGCCGGTCGAGCGCCTCCAGATACCGCTTCACGCGCGGCCAGTCAACGGGCCGCACCCAGATCTGGCGCAGGACAAAGCCCGCCCTCCGGCGCCGCTCACGCTCTGCGCGTTTCCGGCGTGCCGCGGAACTGGCGACCGGTTCGCTCATCGGCCGGGATCCTCGCGGCCATCCGGTTCCTCCTCGGATTGAGGCTGCGGCTGCGGTTCTGCCCGCTCTTGCGCAATGATGAGTTGCCGTAAACGGCCAACGGCGACCCGTAAAGGGGGAAGGTGGGCTTTCACGATATCCCATATTCGATCGGGCTCTATCTCCGCGTACCCGTGGACAATGACATTCCTTGCGCCAATGACCTGGCTCCACGGGACATCCGGTGCCAGATCCCGGGTATGTTGACTTAACTTCCCCGCAGCCTCGCCAATGACCTCAATGTATCGCTCAATGGCGGCCTGCAAATCCTCGTTGCCGAGAAAGCCGGCAAGATCGACGCCCGCTGTCGCCCGCTCAATCCGCTCGATGCGGTTGGCTATATGATCGAGATACCCGGAATCCAGGAACTTCCTGGATCTCATAGCGGTACCGCCTCGGAATACGCCTCCTGACGTACCCGCTGAGGCAAGTCGGCCGAAGGAACGACATCGACCGGTCTCCCGATGAGAGACGATATGTCGTAATTCATACCACCGAGCGCGAATAAATCGAGCCGGTGACCCTCCGGATCGTCCACCAGGATATCGAGATCACTATCCTCAGTGTCCTCTCCCCGCGCGACCGACCCGAAGACTCGCGGATTCACGCCCCCATAATGCGCCACGATGGCACGAATGCGCTCGCGGTGCATTGCAAGGGCTTGCGACGGTTTCATGACCAGAGCATACCCCGGTGACATGTCACGATCAAGAGACTTCCCACACACGGCACCGCGGAGGTACCGGCCAGCCGCTCGGTATCGTGCCTCGGTGAATCGGCGGTCAGCCGTGACTCGAAGCTCACGTGACTGCAGATCTCCAGCCTGCGGAACGATCCTTTCGCGCGCGCGAACACCTGTGTTATTGCGCTTTGCAAGCTCCGTTCAATGCCTGGAGGAGCATGTCGTGCCTGTCTTTGCCATCAATGCCTCGCGCGTACACTGGGGCCACTCACAGCCAAACCCCGTCACGGACGATGCTGCGCAGCAGCGCGGGATTCGAGTAGGTTTCCGGGTGCTCCCATTCATCCAGCCAGATCGGAAGTGGCGAAATGAGCCACACCGGCATCAAGCATCACGTCGAACACCACGTCCGCCATCTCCAGATTGGTGGGCAGCAGGCGCTGGTGTGGCCCTCGGAGAGCAGCGGTGCCACCTGACGCCGGAACCGGCGGTTCACTGGCGCACCATTCCGCGCCCCGCCCGACCAGGCAGCGGACCGCGACCCAAACCCGGAGCTCTCGTGAGAGCCGGGGGCGGTTCACTCGAGAAGCAGGGCGCGTACGCAGATCTCGCCGAACGAACTCGGCGCGGCCGTGTTGAGCGTCGCGCCGTAGAGTCGAAGGCTCTGGTTCTTGGCGGCAGCGAATCCCCGCCCCGTTCGCCCGCCAGCGTCCCCTCTCCCCCCACATAACTGTTTTTTCGTACAGTCAACCGTGCTATCCTTCCCGGAATCGCACCAACCTCCGTCAACGCGTCTGCCTTGGAGGCGCCTCACATGGCCAGAACCCGCACCAATACGCTGCCCAGGTATCTCGAGCTGAACCCGCACAATCGTGCGTACTATTACAAGAATCCGGCGATGCCGGCGAAAGCGAGACTCGGCAAGGACGAGCAGGAAGCGGTTCGACTCGCTTCTCAACTCAATGCCCGTTATCGAATTCAATGCGAGCAGGAAGCCGCGCGTTTGGAAGCATCGGTTGATCTCGGCGGCGTCAGCTTTTCCGACGCCTTCGACCCTTTTGTTGAAAAGTACATCGCGCATTACAGCCTGAAGTCAAGCACCGCCCAACTGCTTCGTCAGCGACGCCGGCGCCTCATTGACGCGCTCGGGATGATCCAGGTGCCGATGATCGATACGCAGATGCTTCGCGAAGCGATTTCAACGGGAAGTCAGTTCGAGCAGAGCAAGCTCAAGACTCTTCTGCTTCGATTCTTTCGGTACGCGAAGTCAACCGGCCTGTATCCCTCGCACCTGTCGAATCCGGTCGATGACTTATTCGTCGACCCCCTGCCTCACAAGATTCGTCAACGAATGACCATCGGGCAGTTCAACGCCATCTATTCGGTCGCGCCGCAATGGCTGCGATGGTTGATGACGTTGGCCTTCCATCTGGCCCTGCGACGCGTCGACCTCGTGAACCTGCGCTTTGACAACGTGGTCGGCGACAGGATCATCAGTCCCATCCGTAAGACGGACTCGCAAGCTCGCGACATGGAGGCAACGAGCGTCGACTTTCCAATCCACCCGGATGTGCGCAACGTTCTGATGGAGGCCCGCCGCTCGAGCCTGCGAGTCGGCCGCTGTCCCTTCATCGTGCACCGCGAACCGGAGCGGCGAACGCGACGCGCGGCCGACGCGCTCGAAGGGGACCGCATGGAGCACCCCGCCCAGATCTTGCCTGATTATGCGTCCAAGGCTTTCTTCCAGGCACGGGACCTCGCCCGTGAGCACACTCACCTCTTCGACGGCATGAGCGCCCGTGAGATGCCGACCTTGCATGAAATCCGGGCGCTGTCGTCGCACTTGTACGCGACGGCCGGCTACGAGGTGGCCGCAGTCCAAGAGCTGATGGCGCACACGGACCCGGATATGACGCGGGCGTATCAGAAGGGGCACGCCCGCAAGGTGCTGCGGGTCGAGATGTTGCTCCCCTACCGCGTGCCGCAGTGTGGCGATGCCGTCAACGAGAGGCACGCCATCTATCGCGTGGCTGTCCCGCAGCGGGCTCAGGAAATATTTCCTGAGGATTTCCTGAGAAAAAATGGGCTTGCCGTGTAAGCGGCTGAATTCAAAGGAAATATGGAGCGGGAAACGAGGCTCGAACTCGCGACCTCAACCTTGGCAAGACCTCCTGACCCCAAGAAAATCAATGACATAGCGGGCCAAATCGGGACAAACCATACCATTAAAATCAATGGCTTACCGCTCCGTGCGTGAATCGCGCGTGAATCCCATCACGGAGTCGCCGAGGTTGCGACATGGACGGGCGAGCCGGCGATCCTTCGCCTCCGAGCGCCTGAAGTCCCACAGGCGCTCTCGTTAGGCGGTGGGCGGAAATGGGTGGGCCTGCGGTGTGATGAGATCTGGTGAGTCCCTGCTGCGAGACGGGATGGGCAGGCGACGGGCCGGCGGCCGGGTGGAGTCCCGGGGCGGATACCACCGTCGGATAGTGCGCGATCAGCCACGCGCGCCATCGCGGGGCGTACTCGAGGAGCTTTCGTCGGTACGCCTCGACGTACCGGGGCGTGGTGCTGTGGTACCGCGCCACCCGAGTCCAGAACCCCCCATGGTCCTCAACGAGCTGGTTGTGGATGCGCCAAGCGGCGAGGAACCACGGATAGCAGGTCCTCCCCTCCACTACCCTTGGGGTGATCCCGAAACGCCTGAGCGAGGCGAGGTAGGCTGTATTGAACTGCAGCGGTCCGATGTCAAATGTCCCATTCGCATCCCGGGACCAGGTGTCGGTACCGCCGCGCTCGACCGAGTATACCGAGAGCAGCGCATCCGCCGGAACGTCGTAGCGGACGCTGGCTGCGAGCGCGCACCAGATGAGCGCCGTGCCGAGCATGCTACTTCCCCCTCCTCTTGCCCTTATTCGAAGGACTCGCGCCCGAGAAGCGGCTCCATTCAGCCTCGCGAGCTTCCCGCGCGGCACGCCAGCGGGCCTCCGCGGCGCGTTTCGCGAGTGCCGAGCGTTGTTGCGGGGTCATGGACCGCGCTCTCGCCGTTCCGCCCTTCTGGCCATATTGCGAGAACACCTTGCGAACGGCTGCATCGAGATCCGATGACCCAGCGTGATGCGGTTCACGTTTTGAGCGTTTGGGTTTCACACCCACAGTCTAAGCCTATGCGTGACTGTCAAGCAATGATAATAGCGACACGGAAAATGGCCCAAAATATCGCTCCTGCATCAATGTGTTGCCGCACTTCTCGCACTACTAACCGGCTACGCACTGTTATGATTATTTCTTGACTTCGTATTTAACGCGCGTGAAAATAGCCCTGTCAATTCCACAAGGAATACCGAGATGAACGTCAGCAAGATCAGGCCGGACCTCTGCACATGACCAGCAAGAGCACCCGCAAGAATCGCGCACCGGTCAACCCGCCCGTTGCTGCCGCAGAGATCTCCGCAGCAGAGCTCGCCGATGCGGATGCGTGCGCAGGGGTACCTGCCCCCCGCACCATCGCGCAGATTCTCAAAGTCCTCGGGAGCGCCACGGAACTGCTTGACGGGGCCGGCACCGAGGACACCGCTCCACAAGACGTTCAGTTCACCCTCGGTATCGTTCTCACGCGCCTCCGTATCGTAATGGAGAGTATTCGAGTGATTCGTCGCACTACCCTCTGATTGGACCAGGACCATGACCACGATCAAATCTCGCACTCTCAGCATCCTCCTCGCCGCCCTCGCAGCCGTCTCTCTCGCCGCCTGCGGCGGTGGGGGCGGTGGCAGCAGCACCGCATCCAGCCCGGGCGGCGGGACCACGCCGCCCTCGGCGCAGCTCGCGAGCTGCACAACCACCACCTACAACGATGCGGTCGATCAAGGCGTCG